>JANWZA010000009.1 GCA_025054775.1 Microscillaceae bacterium | reverse complement strand
ATGGTTGAACGCAATCTTTTTTCAGACATAGCATTTCATATTCATAGACTTTCTTACGAAGAAGACAAAATTTTAGTTATACCGCCTTCCTATTTTATTCCTAACCCTTACAGACCTTATTTGGTGCTTGTCAGAAAAAAGCAATTTCTGATTACTGCTTACTGGGTTTGTCTTGAAAAGTTTATCAAAATTCGAATGCAAGAACCTTGTTTCATTCTGAACCTTGAAAACCCCGATGAAAACAGCTCTTATATTATCCTTTGACCTCATCAGAGAAGGCGAACTGTCCAAGTCTTTGGCAGTTGCCTCTCTACTTGCCTACTTGAAGCAAGATATACGCTATGGCTCAGAATTTGTTGCCGAGGCTAAAAGTGTAAATATGTGGTATTACAGAAATAGCATTTCCGATAAGTTTTTGTGGCGTTTAATAGATGAATTAAATTTGCATCAATACGATACCGTTGCTATTTCCTGCTACATTTGGAATGAGTATTTCATCAGAGATTTTTTACAAATTATTCGTAAAAGTGGTTTTCAGGGGAAAATTGTACTTGGAGGGTATCAAATTTCTTACACCAATCGCCCCGAACAACTTTTCTACGAGTACCCTGAAGCGGATATTTACATCAAAGGATATGGTGAAAAGAGCCTTTTAGAGGCTATCATAATGCCACGCCCCACCGAAAAAATAATTTTGAAAGGAGAAGTAGATTTTTCGCAAATTCCTTCGGTGTACTTGACAGGTGAATTTCCGATTGAGCCAAATGCCAAAATGATACGCTGGGAAACCCAACGAGGCTGTCCGTATGTATGTACATTTTGTGCTCACCGAGATTTGGAAAGAGGCAAAGTCTATAAACACGAGTTAGAAAAGATTTTTGCAGAATTAGCTTTTTTCAAAGAAAAAAATGTGCAGAAAGTCAATGTTTTAGACCCCATATTCAACGGAAGTAAAAATGCCAATCTGATTTTAGAAGAAATTGCCCGCCTGCAAATGAATACGCTTTTCTCTTTTCAAGTTCGCTTTGAAAACTTTAAGAATGCGTTGGGAGAGAAATTTTTGAATTTGGCAGAAAAAATCAATATAAATTTAGAATTTGGATTACAAACGATTGTTGAGAAAGAATATTACGCCATAGAACGCCCTAATAATCTTGAAGTGGTTGAAAAAATTATACAAGAGTTGAATAATAGAGGCATTTCTTATGAAATAAGTATGATTTATGGCTTGCCCTATCAAACTTTGGACAGCTTTCGTTATGGTATAGAATGGCTTTTGCAGAGGAATGTAAAAAATATTGCCGCCTTTCCACTAATGCTTCTAAAAGGAACTAAACTCTATGAACAGAAAGCAGAGTTTGGCTTTGAGGAAAAGGTACTTGGAGATTTCAATATTCCTACCGTTGTGAGCAGTAATACCTTTTCTGAAAGTGAATGGCTACTGATGAAAGAGTTAGCAGGTGAGCTTAATCCCAAGGTTAGATTTTGAAATTTACCCTAACTCAACTTCAATTTTACAAAAAAATTAGATGGGGTCAGTCAAACTGCGAATAAAAACCTTCGCAGACAAGCAATTAAACAATCTTCTCGCTACAAATATTGAAGTTTTTGCCTCACGAATACAAGTTATCTTTGTAACAGCTAATTCACCAAAA
>JANWZA010000031.1 GCA_025054775.1 Microscillaceae bacterium | reverse complement strand
GTAGGAACGAAAAAGGGCGAATGAGAAGTACAAGTGAGGACGAGAGGTACAACAAATTGATAGAGGTTTTACGTCAGCGGTTAGAGGCATTAGCCCAAAAGATCGCTCCTAAGGTGTATGAATATGGGTTTTTGAGAAGATAATTTGAAATAATAGAAAGTTTTTTCCCTTTGCTACTGTTTATGTTTTATCTAATAATTTTCATTTCTTTAAGCAAATAGCCTGCTCCTGCAAATTTATCAATAATAAAAAGTGTATAGCGAATATCTAATGTAATATTTCGCACTTGGGAAGCGTCGTAGTAAATATCGCTCATAGTGCCTTCCCAGTTGCGGTCAAAGTTTGTACCTATCAAATACCCTTCTGCATTCATAACAGGGCTTCCTGAATTGCCACCAGTAGTGTGATTAGAGGCAATAAAACAAACAGGCAATTTACCATCTACTCCATAGATACCATAGTCTTTTTTCTCATATAGCTCTTTGAGTTTATTAGGAATTTGATAATCTTCCACTTCTGTTTGAAGGCTTTTTTCTATCACACCGTCTAAGGTTGTAAAGTAGTCATACATCACACCGTCAGCAGGCGTGTAGGTATCTACTTGTCCAAATGCTAAACGGAGCGTAAGGTTAGCGTCAGGATAAAACTTGCGATTGGGTTGCATCTCACGCAAACCTGCCACAAATAACCGTTGGTTTTGTTCTACTTCTTGTTGAAATTTAGTCATTTCTGGGGCAACATCATTTTGGTAGCTTTCCATGAAAGCACGCAATAATTTTATAGCAATATCATTTTCAAGGGTTTGTATATCTTTGGCACTATCAATCCAAGCAAAGGCTTTTTCTTGTGAACTTAATGCAGATTTTTCAAAAAATTCTTGGGCAAGTTTATCAAAATTTTGATTAGCATTTTTTACAAGCATAGTAAAAGTAGCATTTTGGTATTGGGGTTTAATGTATTGATAATACAGTCGCATACAGGCAGCAAAGATTTTTTTGTCGGTCTCAGTATTGTAATTTTTGTAAATCCCCGCAAGTGTATTTTTGATTTCAGTTTTGATTTTATTGTCAAGTAAATTATTTTGATTAATTTTTTTGCTTACCTCATAAGCAATATCCATGATTTCCGAACCAAATACTGCCTCGTTAAAGTAATCCGTAAGTAAAGAAAAGTCAGTAATTTGTGCATATAGTTTTTCTAAGTTAGGCAAAACCTGTCCGTATTTTTGCTGTCTGGTAGTATCGGCTTGTACCCAAGTAGTAAATTGAGCTTCTAGATTTTGTTTTTTAGCAATAACATTTGCTTTGCGAAGCCCTCTGCTTTCTCCTATCCATTTTTTCCAGGCATTAGCAATAGAGGCTTGTTTAGCGGCATATTGAATGCGCACTTTATCACTTTCTTTCATATCGTTTTCTAAGATACGCAAAATTTTATCTCTTATTCGGATTTTGTGTGGATTGGAAGTTTCCAAAAGTAGTTTTACGGCATATGAAGTAATATACTCTTGGGTACGTCCTGGAAAACCCATGACCATAGTAAAATCGCCTTTTTTTATGCCTTTTAGGGAGATAGGCAAAAAATAGCGTGGTTTAAGGGGTACGTTGTCTTTAGAGTATTTGGCAGGTTTACCATTCTTGTCAGAATAAACTCTAAATAGAGAAAAATCTCCTGTATGCCGGGGCCACATCCAGTTGTCAGTATCTCCTCCGAATTTACCTATGGCATCAGGAGGTGCGCCTACCAAACGTACATCTTGAAAAGTCTCGGTAATGAGCATATAATATTCGTTGCCATAGAAGTAAGGTTTAATTTGAGCTTCGTAATGCGTGCCTGCGGTAGCTCGTTTAGAAATTTCCTTAATTTTAGCATTTACCTTTTGTTGGCGTTCCTGTTCGGTTTTAGCGGTTTGGGCTTCGGCTAAAATTTCTTTAGTTACATCTTCTATTCGGATGATGAATGTAACAGTCAAGCCAGGGTTAGGCAATTCCTCTTCGCGTTTCATTGCCCAGAAGCCATTTTTTAAGTAGTCCTTTTCTAGCGTACTATGCGACTGAATATAACTGTAACCGCAGTGGTGATTAGTAAGCAATAAGCCCTCATTAGAAATAATTTCCCCCGTGCAACCACCTCCAAAAAGTACCACTGCATCTTTAATACTAGATTTATTGACACTATAAATATCATCAACACTAATTTTCAAACCTCGTGCTTTGAGGTCAGGTTCGTTCAAACTTTTCAAAAAGATAGGAAGCCACATTCCCTCGTCAGGGGGGGTAGCAAAGGCAATAGTTTTAGTTAAAAAGGTAAAAAGTACTATAAAAATGACAAAATGTTTTTTCATAGTTCACTAAGGCGATTTTAGGGTAAAATAAGTACAGCTACAAAGATAAAAAATTTACAAAGCCCTGTCATAAAGAATAAAAAATAATAATGATACAAATGTATGATATTGAGCTACACTAGAATATGAAACCACGCGCATCACACATTCATTACGTTGGATAAGAAGAAATAAATCTGCTTTGCTTTAAGTTTAGCAAAACAGGTGGACTATCTTCTACTCGGATTTTTAGGAGGTTTAGCTAAGTCTACCTTCTTATGGTGTTTAGGTACCCAAGTTTGATTAGATGGTCTATATCTACCGCAAGATGTTAAAAAGAGAAAAAGAAAAATTACTAGAACAATTTTTTTACTCATAGTAAATAAAAATAAGAATTAATCAGGCTTTGATACTAAATTAGTAGTTGAATAGAAGCAAAATTTAGTTTTGAATAGAAGTAGCACAATATTTATGCAAATTTTAATTATTTTGCCGTGAGCTAAATGCTTTATAGCCTACAATTAAATCAGACCTGCCACCTACGGGTTTGTGATATACCCAAATTTCATACTGATTTTCTGTAGCTTGATGTGAGCCTTCTATTTCTGCTTCATCAACGATGTTGCTATCAGCTCTTTTTAAGCCATAGCTATAATCATAAATTCCTTGTTTAAGCCAAATTTGGGCTACGTAAGCTTTCTTAGTGGGGTTGTAATGCATCTTATTTTTTGCAGTAGCTTTCCATTGGTTGAAGGCCCCCATTACATACACTTGCCCTTCTAGCTCTTGTGGGGCTTTAAGTGTAAAAATTACATTCATATAATCAGCTTCGCGATTGCCTGCATTCATTTCAAAGTTATTCACAATAAAATAGCCATTGAAGTCAGGATATTGAACGTAAGCCATACCTTTGCGAATATCATCAGGATTAACACGTGCTTCTCCTATTTCACCTAATAGATTGATTTGTGCTAAATTGAAACCTAAAAACCGAATACTTTGCATTTCAAATCTGCGGTATTCGTTTAGCCCTAGAAAATTATTGCTTAAGTCTAATAAGTTGAAATCCAGTACTTTATCAAAATCATTGGCTTGAAAAGGCTTCAAGTTTTGAATTACCTTGTCCCAACGCATATTTTGGCGAATAACAATTTTGAAGTCATTGCGAGCATCAATGAGGGTATTAGGTGGATAATTCTTGTAATCTATCCGAAAGTCTATTTGCTGATGCGTTTTACGTTCTTCAATACCTGAGGAGAAGCGAACTGTTGACTCTATATTTAATTGATTTTCGTATACGATTAAGCGTTTGGTGAGAATTAAATCTTGTGGATTACCATTTCTATAGATGGCGATTAAGTAATTACCTGAAATTTTCAGCTTTGGAATAACAAACTTGTAATGAATGTAAGGTACTTTTGTATTCAAGGAAAGTTGTACTTCTTGCGGCAAGAAGTCATTAAAATCATTCAGATATTCAAATTCGTTAAGTGTAGAGGGTTGCCATTCGGCAGTACAATGGATAATACGGGCATAATAATTTTGTTGCTTATTGCCAATTTCATCAAAACGGAGAACTAATGGTATAGTTTGGGAGAGGGGAACAGCATCTACTTGCAAATGCGTTTTCTTGTCTGGAAGGTCATACTGTAAAAGTACAGTATAGATACTATCTTCGTACACGTGGTTGTCCATTTGCATTTTCTTTTGGGCTATTTTTTGCGTCTCTTCTACGGTTTGTGTAGGAAAAGGCACACAACCTGCCCACAAGCTTATCATTGTTAAATAAATAGTTTTCTTAACAAAATTCTGCATATATCACTATTTTTGTGAACAGAATAAAAACAAAAATACAAATTTTTGGTTAGCCATTTATTTATTCTATGCCACTTACATTTCGATTCATGTCATTTTTTACCAAATTCTTCAAAATATTTTTTTTAGGTATAGTTCTTGCTCCATTTGCCTGCACAGCTGAGATTTCTATTCCTGAATTTGATAGTAAAAGTTGGATAAATGACAAAAACGGTTGCAAGGGTGATCGGCAAAAGCAAATCTTTATTTTACAAAGATACAAAGATAAATTGCTTAAAGCCTCTCAAAATCAAATTTTAGCCCTTTTAGGTAAACCTGATGCAGTAAATTTGGGTGATAGAACACAAAAATTTTATATTTATTACTATGCTAATGCGAAAGTTTGCCCACAAAAAAAGAAAAGCGAAGTTTCTTATTTACAACTTCGCTTTTCAGCTATCGATTTGCTTGTAGAAATAGTATTTAAGGAAAATTGAGAACTATCGTATTAAGGTAAGTGTTTGCACTTTTTCAGAAAGGAACTTATTTTGAAACTCACGATAACGAACTTTGCACACATATACACCTGCAGGTGCCTCTTTACCACCTACTGTTCCATCCCAAATAATCTTTTGGTCTATACCTTTTCTTAAAAATACTAGTTCACCCCATTGGTTGTAAATCCAGACTTCAAGGCTATCGAAGCCGAAGCCAAAGATTTCAAGTGTGTCATTCAGTCCGTCACCATTAGGTGTAAAAGCAGTAGGTAAGTGAATTTGCGTGTCGCATACTTCTTTCACTTCAATGATTGTTTCAGCAGAACAGTCGCCCACACCTGTAAATACTTTTACCCGGTATTTGCCTGGCTTGTCTACGGTGATTTCTTGAGTAGTAGCTCCCGTATTCCATAGATAAGAGGTACCACCCTCAGGGGCTTTCAGAGTAGCTATGTCGCCTTTATTCGTACAAACCTCTATGGCGGGTATTTCCTGTGAGGGTGGAGCCTGTATTACCTGAAAACTTTTTTCAAATACATTACAAGCTAATTGGTCATTATTTGCTACAAATTTTAGGATGTAATTACCTGCGGTAAGTTTACTAAAGTCTATTTCTGTAATGATTTCACCATTTAAGGTAAAAGTTCCTGCAACATTCGGTAAGATAGTAGGTTTAATTATGCCATCATTAGTACAATGAATGTTTTTGATATTAGTTGTGTAAGTAACTTGTGGTGTAATTATTACTTCTTTTTGAATGGTGTGGCTACAGCCATTAGCATTTTGGTAGGTATATTCTATTTTTCGAACTCCCGAGCCGAAGAGAGCAGGATTGAAAACATTAGTGACTACGCCTTCTACCTTAAAAGTTCCTCCTGCAGGTGAGGCTTGCAAAGTAATGGCAGGTGAATTGTAGCAGTATCTATCATTCAAACCTACAAAACTAACATTATTGTCAGTAGGAGCGGCAAAAATTTGAAAATTCTTAGTAATTTTCCCTTGACATTGGGTAGTGATATTCGTATAACGATATTCCAAAGTAAAGTTTCCTGGACCTAATACTGAAGGTTTAATACTTGTAATTGGATTTCCTCCTATGTAAAATTCTCCTCCTGCAGGGCTTCCTGTGGGTAAAAAGTCTGCATCATTAGTACAATAACTAGCTTTTAGCCCTAAAATATCCACCTCGGGTGTATTGACTATTTGCACTTGTATTTCGCGAGTAGCTGCTGCACAACCATTGGCAGGTGGAATGGTATAGCTAATTGTATGCGTACCAATACCCAAAGCGGTAGGGTTGAAAACGTTATTTACATTTCCATTAATGCGTATTACCCCTCCAGCAGGAGTAGCTTGTATGGTAAAACTATTAGCACCGATACAGTATTGAGGTTGTACATTTGTAAAAGTAATAACTGGTGCATCGTTTACTCTTACCAAACGTATAGTAGAGCTACTACATCCAGGTGAAGGATTGATAGTATAAACTACCTCGTGCAAACCTACCCCTACTGCTGCTGGGTCAAATACAGTAGCGGGTACACCATTTATCGTAAAAACTCCACCTGCAGGTGTACCTACAAGTGTTACAGGGTTACTATTCAGACAAAAAGTAGAGGCTAGGCTGAAATTCGCAAACGGCACAGTAGAAATTTGTACTTGCCGTGAAAGTACATGGTCGCAACCATCACCGCCAGGGATAGTGTATGTAACGGTATGTGTTCCCACACCAATTAAGGCCGGGTTAAATACAGTAGCCATTACTCCGTTTATTCTGAAAACACCTCCTGCGGGAGTGCCTACCATTGTAAAGGGAGGGGAAGAAGTACAGTAATTTGTACCTACATTCATGGTGAGCGTAAGCGAAGGTAAGGGCGTTACATTGACCGTGTTACTAATGGTCTCACAACCCGCAGGGCTTCGCACAATCACAAAGTAACTTCCTACTCCCACATTCACTGTAGGAGTAGTTGCTCCATTTGACCACAGGTAGGTTGTTCCCAAAGGGTGAGTACCTGCACTCAACGTAACCGTACCACCAGGACAAGCCACTCTATCTCCTCCAATGTTTACTACAGGAAAGGGTACTACTTGTATGGTTTTAGTTACCTCTCCTATACAAACTGCTCCAATGATAGTTACGGTCATTTTAATGTCATAAAAGCCAGGAGTAGTATAAGTTACGGTTACATTTTGTCCTGTAGCGGTTTGTCCATTACCAAAATCCCAAGAGTAGCTTGAAATGTTAATTCCAAACCCTCTAATATTCAGTGGGGTATTAACGCATACCTGTTCTGGGATTAAAAAATTATACTGGTCGTTTTCAAAAGCCCCACCTACACTAAAAGCATACCCCTCGTTAGGGGAATAACCATAGGCATAAGCAATAAAGGAACTATCAGACTGTAAAGTGAAGGCTTGCGAACCTATACCGCTTTGCGTATTGATAGAAGCATAAGCATAATTATTACAAACATTCGTGAAGCTACTAGCAGGAATCAAATTTCCATTAAGTCTAATCTTATCTTTGTTTATCTGTTTAGTAATGACGTTAATGTAATGGTTTACGCTTGTAGTACCTCGTGGGATAGTGGGATAGGTAATTTTTTTAATTGTTTGGGTAACAGGATTTAGCACAACCATAGCAGGATCGCCACCATTAGCACCGTTACATTGCGTACCCTTCATAAATTGTGTTACGGCAATAGGTTTATTAGCTGATATGCAACGTGGAGAGGCACTCGGTACATCAAATTCTAGAAACTGTCCACTTTGTAAGGTATATGGCGCGCCATCAAAAGTTAGGTTTGTGCCATTCTCTGAAGCCATTATCCTACATACGTATCCGTTGGTAGAGGTTGCAAGAGGAGCTACTACATAATCGCGTCCCCAAGCTTGTAAAGGAAAAATCTGCTCGTAAACGTGTTGAGGTGTACCACAGGAAGGATTGATAAAAGTAGCATTTACTCCTGCAAAAACGGCTATTCGTTTGCAATTAGTGGTAACTATGCGTGAACCTGTAAGGTCATATAAATTAAGAGAGCTAACAGGAGTACCATTAGGAGTAACCTGGGCTTGCACTTGATATACCTGCCCACGACTTAGTGTAATGGTAAAGGGCTGTCCCGCTGGTCTGCCTGTAGAGGTAGTACAACTAGGAGTAATTTGCACTTGCGCTCCATCTTCTACTCCTACTATTAAGAACTCAGACGCATTACCTGCCGTAGGTCCCGCAGCAAAGTAGCCAGTTACAAGATATTCAGGATTATTCCCTAAGGAATTAACAGGCAATACTACAGAAGACTCGGTACGTGCGTTGTCCTCGTGAGAAGCAAATACACTTATTAAATTTGGACTTACAATACGTACTCCTTTGTTTACAATTTGTTCGTTCTCTGTGTTAGTAACTTCTATTTGCGGAAGTGTAACCGTAGTAATAGCATCGGCAGTTATGTTTACTGTTTCGGTGTACGAAGGAGCTAAAATATTGCCTACAGTAATCGTTGCTATTGTGTTTGTGCGTGAGGTGATATACAATTTTTGTTGTGGAACTCCGTTGGGGATTATATCCATAAAACCTACCCAAAACTCACGCCCTTCGGTAGATAATTGAGCAAAACTTGGCAAAAAAAATAAAAATGAAACAAAAGAAAGTAATAATTTTCTCATGTTTTGCTTGTGTTTTATGTAATCAAGAATACAAAACCTCTGGATATAGTTTCAACTTCAAATCAGTTTGGTGTGTAATAATTTTTTTTTGAATATGTAAATCTTATTTCGTATTCAGTTTTTCCTCCGCAAATTTAGCAAAAAATATGCAAAATTCATTCAAATAAAAGTTAATATATTTTGGAATAGTTTGCAACGGGCTACTAATTCCTAAACTTGCAATTATATAAATTTTTAGGCTCGTCATTTTTTTAAGATTACTTTGGTTACAAAGAAAAAATGCATATTTTTGGATGTTATTTTTCTGAAAAAAATATGAAAACTTCCAACCGCACCGAGAGAAAAAGATGCACCATGCGTGTGGGGCTATTCGTGCAAAAGCCTTGTGGTAAACCTGCACGTTATCGTTGTGCTATTACGCATAAACCTCTTTGCAAAGATTGTGTTGTGGAATTTGAGGGCAAGACTATTAGCAAAGAGCAATATGCTATCCTTAAAAAACAGCAAGGATATATCCCTGACAAAGAAAACTTTGACAACTCTGCCGATTTATATTTTTGGTACTATTGGCAAAAGCAAGATTTTTACAATCAAGCTGATTTTACACCTTTTGATGAGTTTGATGAAAGTGCCTTTGAAAGCGAAGAATATCTTTCGTGGGAAGAGACAGAAGGCGAACCCACGGCTTTTGATAGCTAAAAAAGTTTGTGATTACAGCCCTAATTTTAACACCTTTCTATCTTTCATTTTCCAAAGCCAATTGTAGCAAGTGGCAAAAAATCGCATGGGCTACGGTAAGATCATTCTCAGTGTAGTCTTTCTTAGAAATTAGCCCTTGTGTAGCATGAAAATTATGCTCTATTTTCGTGTGTATGTTGGTAAATACAATTTGCTTCAAATTTTCCTCAAAGCGAATATCATATATTTTCTCAGTATTTTGCGGTAATTGTTTTCTGCCACTAGAGGTGGAATTAGGTGGGAATTCCAAATAAAATTTCGTTCCCATGCCTGAATGGAGAATGCGATATTCAATATATTTTTTCACTTGTTCAAAATTAGCAGGGCTAAAACAATTTTGAACCTTAGATTTAGTGCTCACTATTCGGCAGCCTGCTATCGTGTACCCTAAGAAGACAATAAATACAAACGATTTACGCATATGTAATAAACGATTTACGCATATATGTAATCAAGAGAACTGGTAATTAAAAGCTTTCTTTGAAAGTTAGAAGAGCTAATCAATTTCATAAAGCTCAATTATGACATTTTTTAATTTTGAGAAATAATCCGTAAAACTACCTAAGCATGAGCAATTTTACGGACTAAATCTAAAATTTTAGCTTTCTTGCATGAAAGGATAGCGATAATCAGTAGGAGGTACAAAAGTTTCTTTAATACTGCGCGGTGATACCCAGCGCAATAGATTTTGGATGCCACCTGCTTTATCATTTGTACCTGAGGCACGTCCTCCACCGAAGGGTTGCTGTCCTACAATAGCTCCTGTGGGCTTGTCATTGATATAGAAATTTCCTGCAGCGTGGGTCAATTTTTTACTTGCTAGGTCAATTGCAAAGCGGTCTTTGGCAAAAATAGAGCCTGTAAGGGCATAAGGAGAAGTTTCATTAACCAAGCGCAATGTCTCTTCAAAATTTTGGGCTTGATAAACATAAATTGTCAGCACAGGTCCAAAAATCTCTTCACACATAGTTACGTAAGTAGGGTTTTTTGTCAGAAGAATGGTAGGCTCGATAAAATAGCCTTTGGAGTCGTCATAATTACCACCTGCAATGATTTCTACTTCAGTATCTTTTTTAGCGTTTTCAATATAGCTTACAATGCTTTGGAAGGCCTTTTCGTCAATAACAGCATTGAAAAAATTAGAAAAATCCTCTACGCCTCCCATTTTAATAGATTTTAGGTCTTCTAAAAGATAAGTTTTCACCTCGTCCCAGAGCGTGTGTGGAATGTAAGCTCTTGAGGCAGCAGAGCATTTTTGCCCTTGATATTCAAAGGCTCCACGCGTGAGTGCCGTGGCTACTGCTTTGGCATCAGCTGAGTAATGAGCAATCACAAAATCTTTGCCTCCTGTTTCTCCTACGATGCGTGGGTAAGACTTGTAGATATGAATATTATTGCCAATTGTTCTCCAAATTTCTTGAAACACTGTCGTACTTCCCGTGAAGTGAATACCTGCAAACTCAGGGTGGCTAAATATAACTTCTCCTGTGGTTTTACCACTGACATATATTAAGTTGATAACTCCTTCGGGCAAACCTGCTTCTTGAAATACTTGCATGAGTACGTTTGCGGCATAAATTTGGCTAAAAGCAGGTTTCCAAACTACTACGTTTCCGAGCATAGCTGGGGCAGTAGGTAAGTTGCCTGCAATAGCGGTAAAATTGAAAGGAGTAAGAGCAAAAATAAAACCTTCCAAAGGGCGGTGCTCTATTCTATTCCATACACCGTAGCTACTTTCAGGTTGTATAGCATAGATTTGACTCATAAAGTAGACATTAAACCGCAAGAAATCAATCATTTCGCAAGCCGAGTCTATTTCTGCTTGAAAAACATTTTTAGATTGCCCTAACATGGTAGCCGCATTCACGGTAAAGCGATATTTGGTAGCTAACAAGTCAGCGGCTTTCAAGAAAATACTTGCACGATGTTCCCAAGGCATATTTTCCCACAATTCTTTGGCGTTGAGTGCTGCTCTTATAGCTTGCTCTACGTGAGTGGCATCTCCTTCGGAGAAATAGCCTAGGGTATGCTGATGGTCGTGGGGTGGGGCAAGGCGTCGCTTATTTTCAGTGAACACCTTTTCACCACCGATGTACATAGGTATATCTATTACCTCAGAACGCATTTTTTCAATAGCTTGCTTTAAGGCAATTCGCTCTGGGGAATTCGGTAAGTAATTCAATACAGGTTCGTTTTTTGGAAAAGGAACTTTGAAAAATCCTGTTGCCATGAGATTAAAATGTTGAAAAGTTGAAGAAAATAAATAGTTGAGAGAAGGTAAAATTTTTTCTCACAAAGGTATAGATTTTTCAAGCAAAAGAATGATAATTAGGAATTTCAAGCACTTCTTGAAAAGTGTGAGTTTTATAAATCATTTCTAAAGCATAAAGCTCACAGCCGTTGTAAAGGGCTACATAGCGGGCTTGCAAAGCAAAATTATAGTTACAAATTTGTTCTATGGCTTGCTGTGAAAGGGCTACATAGGGGGCTTTACATTCTACTAAAAGTAGGACTTTCCCCTCAGGAGAGTAAGCTACAATATCGGCGCGTTTGGTGCGTTGGGCATATTGTAGATGCTGTTCGGTACTCATCAGAGCAGGGGGGTAGCTTTTCTCTGCTACGAGGTATTGTATCATAGCTTGGCGTATCATTTCTTCAGGAGTGAGAGTCACGAATTTCTTACGCACCATATCCCAAATTTCTACTTTGTGGGCTAATCGTCGCGTCTTAGGCGTATAGTGTGAAAGATTTAGGGTAAGCATAGCTTGATGAAAATGTTTTTTATTCTTCTTGTAGTATCTTTCTATACACTTGTTCGTACTTACGTTGGCTATTTTGCCAAGAGTTGTCAAAAGTCATGATACGTTGGCGTAAGGATTTCAAGAAGTCAAAATTATAGTAGTATAAATAAGTGGCTCGGTGAGTAGCATGAATAATATCTAATACATTTGGCTGTTGAAAGCATATGCCAAATCCTTCCCATTCGCCTATATCTTGGACTGTATCTTGCAAGCCCCCTACTCGTCTCACTATGGGAATTGTACCATATCGAAGAGCATACATTTGGTTTAGCCCGCAGGGTTCTACGCGACTAGGCATGAGTAGAAAATCAGCAGCAGCATAAATTTTATGACTTAAAGCTTCGTGGTAACCGATGTAACAGTTGAAAATTCCAGGACAGTAAATTTTCAAACGTTCTAATTCATATTCTATCTGCGAACTTCCTGAACCCAAAGCTATAAAACAAATTCTTCCTTGGGTTTCGTACATAGCCTGCCCCATGGCTTGTGGCAAGAGGTCTGCTCCTTTTTCGTGTACCAACCTACCAATAAAAGCGATAAGTGGATTATCAGGATTTAGCCTAAAAGTTTCACAAATTTCTTGTTTGTGTTGGGCTTTAACTTCATTTACATTGTCAATTGTATAATGTTTATCTAGGTAGGTATCTGTGGCAGGATTCCATACTTCATAATCAATCCCATTCAAGATACCATAACATTTGTAGCTTAATTGCTGAAATAGAATTTCTAAACCGTATGAACTATACTGTAATTCACGCATGTACGAGGGGCTAACCGTAGTAATGGCGTCGGCACAACGCACTGCCGAAGACATGGGATTGATAGTTCCTGCCCAATCTAACAAGCCGCTCTTCCAAGTATCGAAGGCAGGGAAGTAGTGCAATTTATTCCAACTAAACCATCCTTGATATAAACCATTATGAATGGTGAAGACAGTTTTTATATTTCTTAATTTTTGAAACTTCCATGCATATTGTTTTAGAAAAGGAATCAGAGCGGTGTGGTGGTCGTGGCAGTGCAAAATATCAGGAAGGTGTTGCCATTGGTTTATCCAGTCCAAAGCAGCTAATTGGAAGGCGAAAAAGCGTTCTGTGTCATCATGTTCGGAATAGATATTTTTCCTGTCTGTAAGTCCTTGAATATAAACACAATACAAATCATACCCTAATTTATTAGTAGATTCTCTGAGAATAGTATAAGGTAATTCAAGATTTCCTAAATAAATATATCCTTGGTAATCGTTTTGCCACGAATTTTGGTGCATGAATCTTGTATCGTAAGCAGGCATTACCACTTTGGCATAATGCCCTGCTTGGCATTGATATTTGGGCAAAGCTCCTACCACATCAGCTAATCCTCCTACTTTGGCAACGGGATAGCACTCAGCGGCGAAATGTATAATTTCCATAAAAAAAATAAAAATTCATTTCAAGCAAAAAAAGATTATTAAAGTAGCAATAACTGCAGGGGAGATAAAGCCTGCCAAAGATAGTACTATTTTTTGTAAAAATAGTGTAATAACGTAGAGTTATTAGCACCAAGAAATTCTAATCAAAACTTATTGTTTTTCAGAGCTAATTTTTTGCAAGGTACCTCTCAAGAAGACCTCTAATAATTAACTTTGAAGAATAGAAAAACAAAAAAAACCTTGCTTAGGCAAGGGCTAAGCAAGGTTTTTAATTTTGCTCTTCCTCTTGGATTTGAACCAAGGACCCTCTGATTAACAGTCAGATGCTCTAACCAGCTGAGCTAAGGAAGAGTCTGCTAATAGTTAGCAAATGCGTTGCAAATATAATATATACACAAATATTATGCAAATTTCTCTTTAATTTTTTTGCTTAACTTTTGTTAAATTTTTGAAAATCAAAGAGAAATTTTTTCTTATTTGCCTTAGGGAGAGTAATTCTAAAAATAGTTCCCTTGTTCGGTTCGGAATATTTTACCCAAATTTTTCCTTTATGATATTCCTCTACGATACGTTTAGCAAGAGTTAGCCCTAGCCCCCAGCCGCGTTGTTTTGTTGTAAAGCCGGGATTAAAAACTTGCTTAATTTGGGATTTAGTCATACCTTTGCCTGTATCTTTGATGTCAATAATTACATTATGAGTGTTTTCAGATAAGCTAATCAAAATACCTCCTGTGCCTGTGGGCATAGCATCTATGGCGTTTTTACAAATATTTTCTATTACCCAATCAAATAGATATTTGTCCAAAAGTACTTCTGTATCAGAGGAGAGTTGATTTTGTAAAATGAGTTTAATTTTAGAGGGCATTCGCTTTTCTAAATAACTAACAACCTCCTGAATTACCTGGCTAATGTTTTGAGAATGAAGTTTGGGTTCTGAACCAATGTGCGAAAATCGCTCTGCCACGATTTTGATTTTTTCAATATCTTTTTCTAATTCAGGTAAGATGTATCTATGCTCTTGAAAACTCTCATCGGCTTTGAGATACTCAATCCAACCGCTGAGTGCTGTAATAGGGGTTCCTAATTGGTGTGCTGTTTCTTTTGCTAATCCTACCCAAACTCTATTTTGCTCTGCCTTGCGCGAGTAACTGAAAGTAAGATAAGCTAATAAACCAAACAGAGCAATGACACTCATTTGAACAAAGGGGTAATACCGCAATTGCAAGAGTCGCTCTGAATTACGAAAAAATACATATTGTTTTTCACCGTAATAAATCAAAATAGGTTCGTATTGGTCTTGCATAATAGCTAATTCATTTTGTAGAATTTTCGCCTTCTCTTCGGCAGAGGTAGCTTTGTCAGCTCGTGGGATATTCTTGTAGCTTATGATTGTTTTTTTGTCTGCTTTGGTTAAAATTACAGGAATAGTTTGGTTAGCTTCTATGATTTCTTTTAATAAAAAAGTTAAATCTTCATTTACTTCAGGCTTTACAACAAACTCCAAGGCTTTGGAATAAAAATCAATTTGTTTGGCTTCTTCTGCTTCTAATTCATTGACAATGATGTTTGTATAAACCAAAGAAAGTAATGCTAAGCAGGCTGCTATTAGCCAAAAAAGCCACTTGATTTGCGATTTATTGTCATAAATACTAATAAAAAAACCATTAAGAGGTTTTTTTTTACGTACTTTGGTAGTAGGATATGGCAAAAAGTTCATCTCTGCAATAACTTAAAGGAAAATTTTAACGGGATTTCAATCTTTTTTTTCTAATTTTGAACTCAAATTTATACAAAAAATATCTCTTATTTTTTACCTCGTTAGGCATATGCTTTTAGATTTTGAAAAACCGATTGTAGAACTTGAAGAGAAGTTAGCTCAAATGAAAAAAACCTTAGATTTGAGCAACCCCACGAACCAAAAAATTATACAATCTTTTGAACAAAATATCCTTGAACTTAAAAAAGAAACTTACCAAAACCTCACACGTTGGCAAAAAGTACAACTCTCACGCCATGCAGACCGCCCCTATACGTTGGATTACATTCAAGCTATTTGTACAGATTTTATTGAACTCCATGGAGACCGCTGCTTTGCAGACGATAAGGCTATGGTAGGAGGCTTAGGAACCGTAGAAGGGCAAACCTTTATGTTTATCGGACAACAAAAAGGGCGTAGTACCAAGCAAAGGCAACTCCGTAACTTCGGTATGGCAAACCCCGAGGGCTATCGTAAAGCCCTTCGTTTAATGAAATTAGCCGAAAAATTTAATAAACCTATCGTTACTTTGATTGATACACCAGGAGCCTTCCCAGGAATTGAAGCTGAAGAGCGTGGACAAGCTGAAGCCATTGCTCGCAATATTCAAGAAATGTTTAGAATAAAAGTGCCAATTATTAGCATTATTATTGGTGAGGGAGCTTCAGGTGGAGCATTAGGTATTGCTGTTGGAGATCGGGTGCTAATGCTAGAGAATACTTGGTATTCAGTAATTTCTCCTGAGTCCTGCTCTTCTATTCTTTGGCGCAGTTGGGATTACAAAGAACAAGCGGCTGAAGCCTTGAAGCTAACAGCTCAAGATATGCTTGGTTATAAGCTAATTGATGGGATTATTCCCGAACCCCTCGGCGGCGCCCATACTAACCCCCAGGAAATGTATTTGATTTTTAAGAAATATCTATTAGAAACTTATCAAGAATTAGCTAAAATTCCTACTAAAAAATTGCTTAGCCAACGAATCAATAAATTTTGTTCTATGGGAGTATTTATAGAATAATCACAAATTTATGCCATAGGCATAAGTTTAATTTTGAAAATCTTGAATTGGCTTTTCTCTTTATCATAATAAAATTTGTGCAATACATCAAAAATATCATTTCCTCTAAACCACGAAGTTTGAATGCTCGGATTAGGGGCTTTCAAATTGAGCCACTCAATTTCATAAATTTCTAAATGACGCTTATAGTTATCAATATAAGCTATCATTTCCTCTAAAATAGAAACTTTGTCCTTGCCTTGAATAGAATGAAATAAAAATTTCTGATTATGCTCTTTATTGATGGTAATAAGGTCTAATTTGACTAATAAATTACCATCATTCTGCACAATTGTATTATAGTCAAAATAAATTTGTGTATCATTCAATAAGTTTCTAATTTGATTTTCAAGTTCGATTTCTTGTAACAAGACTTCGGTGGGTTGTTGTATGGCGTTGGTTCTGTTGTTACTCATGGTAGGTAAAGACTAAAAAACATCTAACTAAATTACAAATTTAGGAAATTAAGTTGTAAAACTACAAAATAAAGTAAAATTTTTTGTAATGATTGATAAATTTATGACTTATTTGTTAGTAAGTACAAAAAATACAAAAAGCGTTGAATTTAGCACCCAACGCTTTTTTGAGCTATGACTCTCTATTGACTTTTAATCAATATAGTAATTGATAATTAGAATCAGTTCTTCCATGCTATTCGCCATACTTTTTACGCTGTCGTAAAATTTTTCAAAAGCAGGTGTAAAATCATAACTTTTCGCTTCTTGGCTTATATGCCAAAGTTTTTGTATGTCTGCCAAGAGTTCGGGTTTTTCTTGGCTCATTGTTAAAAAGGCTTTACTTATCTGCTCTTTTTGAATTTTATCTAAATTTTTAGCTACGGCAACAGGACCATTTACAATAGGTTCTGATTTCCAA
Source organism: Microscillaceae bacterium (assembly GCA_025054775.1). Taxonomy (GTDB): domain Bacteria; phylum Bacteroidota; class Bacteroidia; order Cytophagales; family Microscillaceae; genus JANWZA01. Next base: position 85,222 of record JANWZA010000031.1, on the reverse strand, counting down.
AGTATATGGATTTCATTTTCTTTGAGTATTCCGTTTTTGATGGCTTTTTGCAAATCGTCAAAGGAGCAGGCTCCTGCCTCAAATTTCTTTTCTTTGATAGCTATGATAGTATTGAGATGATTTCCTGCAAATTCTATCTTATTAAAGTGAGTTTCGCTATAATCCATGCCTATGGAATTAAAAAGTAAACGAGGTACTAAATGCCCAGAAGTAGAGGTAGGATTGACAAACAAAAAGTCAATTTTACCTTTCAATTCCTTCAATTCCTTCAAGGTTTTGACGGCAGAATTAGGGTAAGTAATGATACAACTACTATAAGATACAGGTTGCTTAGCCTCATCGGCTATCACTACCAAAGGCTCTATTTCTACTTCATTAGCAGCTAAAATATAGCCAAAAGTATTGAAAAACGCAAGTTGAATCTTATTCTCCTGAAAGAGTTGCACAAGTTCTGTGTTTTTATCCGTAACAATTATCTCTACTGTTTTACCTAATTTGTTTGCCAGATAGTTAGCAATTTTCTCAGCAGACTCTTTTCTTTGAGCCGAACTGCTAATATCTGTACCAACGCCAATGCCAATTTTGTTTTGTGCTATGCTTCTTATAGCAAGACCCGTAGCAAAAATAACAACCCAAATAATTTGAGAGACTTTCATATAAATGTAAAAAAAATGTGGTTAAACTTTTAGACCACAAAGTTAGCGTAAGTTGAGCAGTGTTTGCTGCTTTTAAGTGTTACAAAAAGTTTATGAATGTGTTAAGAGAATGTTTTTTAGTAATTTATCCGAAAAAGCTGTATTTACATCTATCTTACAAACTGGGGTAATAGTCAAGTAAACAAATTGTACTTTTTTGCGTATTTGTAGATCTCGGTTTAGAAACGAAACTTGAAAGAAAATATTTTCTCACTTTTTCTTACCTCATTTTTTTGACTTCACTTTTTTTATTTAATTTTGTTTTGTTATTTCTTGCAACAAGTACTACATTTCTTCAAAAGTCTAAAAAAACACTATCTCTTAAATAAACTGATAGCACACATGAGTAAAATTAGGGAAAAATTAAGAGAAGTTTTTGGGTATAATCAATTTAGAGGCATGCAAGAACCAATCATAGAGAGCATTTTAAGCGGAAAGAATACATTTGTGATTATGCCCACAGGTGCAGGTAAATCTCTGTGTTATCAATTACCCGCTATTATGTCCGAAGGTACTGCCATCATTATCTCTCCACTAATCGCCTTGATGAAGAATCAAGTAGATCAACTCAATGTTCTAGGGGTGAACGCAAGTTTTTTGAACTCTACCCTCTCTAAGGCAGAAATGACACAAGTAAAAAAGGATGTACTAAGTGGTCAGACAAAATTGCTGTATGTGGCACCTGAATCACTAGTAAAAGAGAGTAATTTAGCTTTTCTACAAAAAGCAAAGTTGAGCTTTATTGCTATTGATGAAGCACACTGTATCTCAGAATGGGGACACGACTTCCGCCCTGAATATAGACGCATCAGAGGAATTGTAGATAGTATTGGTAAACTTCCTATTATCGCCCTAACAGCCACAGCTACGCCCAAAGTACAACAAGATATACAAAAAAACTTACAAATGGAAGATGCTCAGATATTCAAAGCATCTTTCAATCGGCATAATTTATACTATGAGGTTAGGCCCAAAGTTGCCGTTAAAAAGCAGCTTATTAGGTATATTAAGCAAAACAAAGGCAAGTCAGGAATAGTATATTGCCTAAGCCGAAAGAAAGTAGAAGAAATTGCTGAACTTTTACGCGTGAACGATATCAAAGCCTTGCCTTACCATGCAGGCTTAGACGCACAAGTACGCATGAAAAATCAAGATGCCTTCTTAAATGAAGAAATTGACGTAATTGTGGCTACCATTGCTTTCGGCATGGGAATTGACAAGCCCGATGTAAGATTTGTAATTCATTATGATACTCCTAAATCATTAGAGGGCTATTACCAAGAAACAGGACGCGCAGGACGCGACGGCTTGGAGGCAGATTGTATCATGTTTTATAGCCCAAGTGATATCTACAAACTAGAAAAATTTAATAAAGATAAGCCTGTAACTGAACGCGATAACGCAAGACATTTGCTCCAAGAAATGATGGCTTATGCTAATAGTGGCGTCTGCCGAAGACGACAACTGCTCCACTACTTTGGAGAAATTTTAGAAAAAGATTGCGGCTATTGCGATAACTGCAAACACCCTACCGAAAAATTTGAAGCTAAAAAGTTTGTAAGGCTAGTCATACAAGCCGCCCTAGATACTGAACAACGCTTTACTGCACAGCACCTAGCTGATGTAATTAGAGGAGTTAATTCAAGCTACGTGGTTAGCTATAACCATAACCAACTCCCTTACTTCGGCAAAGGTAAAGATTATGAAAACGATTTTTGGCTCTCTGTTATTAGGCAAACCATGTTAGCCAACTTCTTAGAAAAAGATATTGATAGTTATGGTATACTCAAAGTTACACAAAAAGGAAAAGACTATCTGGAAAATACTTACCCTATCACCTTCTACAAAGACCACCAATATGCCAACGTAACTGAAGAGGACGAGGAAAGAGAGGAAATTGGGCATGCCCAAAGCACAAAAGCCTATGATACCGTACTTTATGAAATGCTCAAAGGGCTTTGCAAAAAAGTAGCCAAAGAAAAAAATCTACCCCCTTATGTCATTTTCCAAGAAACCTCTTTGCAAGAAATGGCTACCACTTACCCTACTACCAAAGAAGAGTTAGCACAAATCAACGGGGTAGGAATGGGAAAGGTAAACAAGTTTGGAGAACCTTTTATCAAACTTATTGCCAAGTATGTAGAGGACAATGAAATTGAAACTGCCTCAGAAGTGGTAGTCAAATCTATGGTAAATAAATCTAAAATGAAAATCTATATTATTCAGCAAATCGACCGTAAAGTAGATTTAGAAGAAATTGCAGAGTCTAAAAATGTACATATTAGCGAAATTATAGATGAAATCGAGCACATTTGCTACTCTGGCACAAAACTTAATTTGGATTATTACATTAACCAAATTTTAGAACCCGAACGCCAAGAAGAAATTTACGAGTATTTTATGAATGCAGAAAGCGATGACATTCAAGCCGCTCTTGAGGCATTAGAAGATTATACAGAAGAAGAAATAAGGCTCATGCGTATCAAGTTCCTTTCAGAAGTAGCAAACTAATCTAAAAAAACATTATGAAAACCCCAAAAAACTTATTTTTTTCGTTTATACTATTTGTGTGCTTATTAAGCACTACGCGCCTTTCCGAAAGTTGTGCCTGGATAAATGATCCTTTCACCCACTACTACTTCTTTGATAAAGCCCTTTTCTTACCTGCTGATTATAAGCCTTTTCACTTCACCTTTTCACGTTTAGCAGACTATGAATGGGACACCGAGCAGGCACGCTACGCGGATAACTTACTAGAATGGCACAACTATTTTAAGCAACAAGCCGATACGCAAAGCATTAAGCAAGTAATCTTCAAAACTACTCTCAAACAAGTGCAAGACCTCAAAAAATACGTGCTGAATTTGAGCCAAAATATAGATGATTTACTCAAAAACAATGCGTTAGTTAATTATTTGCGTCAAAGCAGAGATCTAACTTTTTTAGATTATTTGTATTTTGCCAAAAAAGTAGAGCCATTAGTAGTAGTTGAAAATGAATGGCAGGAAAATACACGCACTGCTGAGGATTTCAAAAAAATGGAAAACTTAGCACAAGAAGCAGAAAAGAATTATTTTGCCACCAAAAATAATAACTTTATTCGACTGCGATATGCTTACCAAGCCATTCGCCTCATGCACTACGCCCAAAAATACCGAGAGACAATAAATTTATACGACAAATTAGTAGTACCCTTGAACGAAAAAAGTATTATTAAATATTGGGCAATGGCACATAAAGCGGGGGCTTTACGTTCCTTAGGAAAAACTGCCGAAGCTGCTTATTTGTTTAGCCTCGTTTTTGACCTCTGCCCCAGTCGAAGAGTGCAAGCGTATTACAGTTTTCGCATTACTTCGGAGAGTGATTGGAACAAAGTAATGACTATGTGCCAAAATAATCACCAAAAAAGTACCTTATATTTTTTGCGTGCCTTGCACCCACTTAACCATGCCTTAGCAGAGATGGAAAATATTTTCCAACTTGATGCTAATAGCACGCATTTAGAAATACTTTTAATGCGCGAAATCAATAAATTAGAATACCACCTCAACAAAGCCCCGCTCAAAGATAACTACATTTTTACAGGAAAACCCATATCAGAAACAGAAGCTAATGCCGTGCAAACGGCAAGAAAATTAGAAACTTTTGTGCAAAAAGTAGTACAAACAGGTAAACTCAAAACACCTTACCTCTGGCAATTAGCCCAAGTGTATTTGCCATATTTGCAAGGAAATATGCAAAAAGCAAAGCAATTAGCTCAAGATTTACAAAACAATCTCACCAACTCACAAGCCCAAACTACCTTGCGTATCCTTGAAAAAGCCATACAACTTACTGAATTGAAAACTTTGGACGAGGCTACCGAGGACCAACTCTACCAAGAAATAAAACAATTACAAAACCCATATATCTTGCAACTCTTGAAACATGTATTTGAAAAACACTATACCAACCAAAAACAAATTGCCAAAGCCTATTTAGCCGTTGATGGCAACTTGTATGATTTGCGCCAAAACCATCATCTCAATTTACCTTTGATAGAGGCTTTGCTACAACTTGCAGAAAAGTCTAATAAAACCCAATTTGAAAAGGAAGTGCTATTGGCTAATATAGACAGCGATGTAAATAGAGCGAAAAATACGATTTTAGAACTCAAAGCTACCTATCTTTTCAATCAAAATCAACTACAAGAGGCTTTGACTTTGTTTAAGCAAATTCCGAATGAAATTTTGCCCACCTTGGACAGCAACCCTTTTGAGGCTTTGATAAAAGATTGCTACTCATGTGATGATGAGCAAAAAACTGCTTTCAATAAGCGAAATGTAATAGAGCAAATATTGAATTTGCAAAATCAACTCAAAAATGCAAATAACAAGGCTTCTATTTACTACCAATTAGGGAATGTGTACTACAATATGACCTATTTTGGTAAAAATTGGCAACTTTTGGCATACTATCGCTCTCACTCCGAACTTCCCAAACAAAGTGAAATTATGGCTGAAAATCGTTTGCATAAATCCTGCAATACGGCTATGGTATTTTACCAACAAGCCATAGAAGCGGCAGAAAAAGAAAAAAATAAAGAACTTGCAGCAAAAGCCTGCTTTATGGCAGCAAAATGTGAGCAAAACAATTATTTTAGCAGCCCTAATTGCAAGCAAAATCTTTATGAGCGTGTTGCTGACTATGCTAATTTTGGCAAATATTTTAACCTCATGAAACGAAATTATACAAAAACCCAATTCCACAATGAAGCCTTGCGTGAATGCTACTACTATCAACAGTTTGTGAGGAAGTAGAAAGCTAAGCATTCTGCTATTTGATGTTTTGGCATTGTTAAAATAGTATAGATAAATCATTATTCCATTTCAACAAGTAGGGCAAAATTACCAAAAATACCTCTCCTGCTTTACAACACGACAAGCAGTACTATGCTCGCTATGGGTATAAATGGAAAGAAAACAATTGGGTAGATGCCAATTGGGACACGTTTATGGTATTGCTCTATAGCTTTTTGGCAGGAAAATTGGGTACGAAAAGTATTGCACAAGAAATATCCTTATGCCACTATTTTTTAGGATATGATTTGAAATCTATCAGTGAAAAATTGTGCTTTTTTGCTTCGTCACTGCCTAAAAATTTGCCCTTGTAATTTTTTTGTGTATCTTTGTAAGAAAGCAATCCTTGAAAAGCCCATGCGAAAGTCAATAGACCACGCTGCCCGAATAGCCTCCGAGAGAGAAAAAAGATTAAAAAATGCTCGATATAATAAGTGGTTAGCATTATTGTGCTGGTTGCTATCTTTTTTAAGTTTCGCAATGTATCTTGACACTTTTAGCCTAACAAACGCACATAAAATTGCAGAGCGTTCTATTGACTTGCTTACTGCTCCTGATACACAAGAAGTTTTTTTGCCCAAGTTTGAGATTACGAAAAAAGGTAAAGTTCATTTTATAGAGATGTACACTTCCATTTCAACCAAGGAACGTAACGATGTGTATGTAGAATTAGAACTATGCGATACCCTAAAACGCCCCTATTTTAGACTTATTGGGGATTTTTACTACGACTACGGTTACGATTGGACCGAAACTGTAGAAAGAACTTACGACTATCTTATAGCCGATACCGTGGGTACTTTTGTGCCTAAAATACTAGTAGAAAAATCTAGTAACTTTAATAATAATACTTCTTGGGGAGCTTACTTAGACCGTCAATCGTGCAATTTAGTAGTACGAATATACGAGAAAGACTACGTAGAGGATTATTTTCTTTATCTTAGTATCGCTCTTTTTCTTGTAAGTATTCCCATTCTTTATATCCGTTAAGGACGAAGAAGAGGTTAGTGAAAATGATTAAACTACTCATATCATATTCTCAAAAGTATTACTTCTCAGCATCTTTGGCACAAAAGAAGCTAAAATTAGCACAACTTACTTCAGGTGAGAAATGTAGCCGTAGTGAGGGGCGTTGTAGGTATTTTTGGGCTTGTGCGTCCCAAATTTTTCCACCTTTTAAGGTTTTTGTTTCGTTTAAGCGATGTTTGCGGTAGCCTGTCTCCTGGTACATTCTAAAAAAATTTTCAGACCAAAACCATAGAGTAGTATGGTGGCTAGGAAATTGTACAGCATATTTTTTTTGATTTTGTAACAAAAGTTCCCATTCAAATTCAGTAGGAAGTCGTTTACCTAGCCAAGTGGCATAAGCTTTTGCATCATTCCAACTAATTTGAGTAACTATTTGGCTATCAATGGCTTGTGGTTTTTCTCTTCCCCATGGGTAGAGCCAGCTTGCTCTTGGAATAGGTACCAAGATTTGTGTAAGGCTATCTAAAAAATAACCCTTCTCTTGTTTTTCAGCGTCAGTAACGTAGCGCGTAAGTTTGATAAACTTCTTAAATTGCCCTACAGTAATAGGACTTTTATCTATCCAAAAGCTGTTAATATACTGGTAAAATACAGGCTTTTCATTATCTTGTCCTTGCTCAAATCCGATTTTAGTTTCTCCCCCTTGCACCCAAATCATATCTTGTTCCTGCAATTGCAATATATTTTGTGTATTTTTTTGATTTAGACAAAAAAATGCACCCAATCCCAACACAGCGATAAGCGAAAAGATACTCAAATTAGTCCTCTTGTTTCTCATGGCTTACAATTTTAAGCATTTCCATTCAACATACGAATGCCTGTATCAACATCGGGGGCAATGGTAAACATAGATTGTAACTTGGTCATAATGAGTAATTTCTGAATATGCTCCGAAGGTTTTGCTAGTAGTACTTCACCGCCCTTGTTACGAAAACGCGTGAGAATAACAATAAGCGTAGAAATACCTGTACTATTGATAAAGTTAAGATTTTCTAAATTGATAGCACATTTAAGAATACCTTGGGCAATATGTTGGTCAATCATATCTAATAATGGTTCGGTTCGCAAAAGTTCCATAAGTGAACCTATGAAGTTGATAATTAAGACATTGTCTTTCAATTGATGAGTAAATTCCATGAGTGTTATTTTGGTCTATTTTCGCATTGTTTTTTATTACACCTGCCGTAAAAGATAAGAGAATGATGCACGATTTGTGATTCTAAAAGTTCCCCTACTAAATTTTGGATGTTTTGAAGGCGTGGGTCGCAAAATTCTAAGACTTTATGGCAATCCATGCAGATTAGGTGATCGTGTTGCTTGTAACCATAAGCTCGCTCATATTGAGCTAAATTCTTGCCAAATTGGTGCTTAACTACCAAGTCACAGTCTACTAAAATATCCAAAGTATTATAAACAGTTGCTCTGCTCACTCGGTAGTTTTTATTTTTCATGCTAATATAGAGGTCTTCTACGTCAAAATGCCCACTACGCGTGTAAATTTCTTCTAAAATGGCAAATCTTTCAGGGGTTTTGCGAAGCTGTTTACTTTCTAAGTACGCTGTAAAAATAGCTTTTACTTCTTGGTAAACATTAGGGTTAAGCGCCATAAAACAAAAAATTGGATTTTAATCAAGTAAGCAAATATAAAACTTTTTTTTGAAAAAAGCATGCAATTTCTCATTTTTTGATTTTGTTATTGTTAATTTTGTATAGAATTTTTGCAAGTTGTTTATATGCTATTCTATTCAGTTAGACTTTTAATGTTTGAATGGAATAATGATTTATCTATACTATTTTAACAATGCCATATATTTGAGTTTAGTGAGTTATTACTAGTAGTTGGTATGGATAAAAAAACCTTTACAAATTAGATTTGCAAAGGTTTTTTTGAACAAATAGAAGCAATTAGAATTACTGAGGTTTATTGCTTTTCAAGGCTAAAAATTGATTAACGTTGATCAATAGGTACATAATCGCGTTGTTTTTCACCTATGTAGATTTGTCTTGGTCTGCTAATAGGCTCGCCATCAAGGCGCATCTCTCGCCACTGAGCAATCCAACCAGGTAATCTACCTATGGCAAACATTACAGTAAACATGTTGGTAGGAATACCGATGGCTTTATAGATGATACCTGAGTAAAAATCTACATTAGGATACAATTTCCGTTCTATGAAGTAGCTATCATTCAAGGCGGCTTGTTCTAGCTCTTGAGCGATATCAAGAATAGGGTCGTGTACGCCTAGGGCTTTCAGCACATCGTCGCAGGCTTTTTTAATAATTTTGGCACGTGGGTCAAAGTTTTTGTAAACTCTATGTCCGAAGCCCATCAATCGGAAGCCACTATTTTTATCTTTGGCTTTTTCAATATACTTTTTCACGTTACCGCCATCAGCTCGTATTGCCTCTAACATTTCTAATACCTCTTGGTTTGCTCCGCCATGCAAGGGTCCCCACAAAGCACTAATTCCTGCTGCAATAGCAGCATAGAGTGTAACATGAGAAGAGCCTGCCAAGCGAACCGTTGAGGTAGAGCAGTTCTGTTCGTGGTCCGCATGTAAGATGAGTAATTTATCTAGTGCATCAGCCACTACAGGATTTACCTCATAATCTTCTACAGGAAGGCTAAACATCATATGAAGGAAGTTAGCGGCATAGCTCAGATTATTTTTAGGATAGTTTACGGGATGCCCTTGTGAATTTTTGTAAGTCCAGGCTGCTAATGTGGGTACTTTGGCTAATAAACGGTAGATAGTTAAATCTACGATTTCTGTATTCTTAATGTCAGTAGGAATAGGATAAAAAGCTGAGAGCGAAGAAACCAAAGCACATAATACGCCCATAGGGTGAGCATTTACAGGAAACCCTGAATAGATTTTTTTCACGTCCTCGTTTACCAAAGTATGTGTAGTAACCTCGTAAACGAATTTTTTCAACTCTTCGGCTTTGGGCAAGTAGCCATAGATAAGTAAAAAGGCTACTTCCAAAAACGAGGACTTTTCGGCTAATTGTTCTATAGGATAGCCACGGTAACGTAATATTCCCTTATCTCCATCTAAAAAGGTAATAGCACTTTTGGTGGCTCCTGTGTTTTTGTAGCCTGAGTCAAGGGTTATGTATCCCGTCATGTCGCGTAGCTTGGTAATATCTATCGCTTTTTCGCCCTCTGTACCTATGACTATAGGCAGCTGGTAAGTTTTGCCCTCTAATGTAATTTCTGCAAAATTTGACATAGAAGTTAATAGTTTTTGGGTAAAAGTGTATGTTTAGTAAAAATTTACTTACGAGCCTATGTTTAGGCTTGAGCTAAAAATTAAAAAGTTAAAAGAAATTAATTTTCTTTTGCTAAGGCAGCTTCTGTCTTTGCAGCTTCTGCCTTTTCTGAAGGCTGTGCTTTGGATAGATACCTTGTAGCATATTCTGAAATGGTATCTATTGCAGTTTTAGTTAAATCGCTTAAACGTTCTAAAGTAGGCTTCAAACTCTCGGTATCTAATTTCAGGTTTTTAGCAGTCTCTAATAGCTTTTGGCGTGTCTCTTCGCCCTTATTAGGAGCTAATAACAGCCCTATTACCGTACCTGCTAATAAACCTGTAATAACTCCAAATAAAACTTTTTGACCGTTTTCCATATCCTTGTTTTGTTTTAGAGTGAAGTAGAATTGAGATAGTTATAGTTTTGAAAAATAATATAATTAAAATTAAAACCTAAAAAAAGGTGGTAAGGTTTTAGGCAATCATACTGAAGAGTAAACATAATCTTTACTTTGACAAAAATAATTTTTTTAGCTTAAAAAGCAAAATATTTACTAAAAAAATTGCTCTTAGTTAGACTAAAAAGGAAGGTAGGATCTATTTTCAAAGCACTCCCACTTAGGAGGTTTATTTTTGGGTAGGCTATCGGGATAATAATTTGGCTAACTGGCGAATTGCCTCTTGGTTCTCGGGAAGGTAAATACTCCTAAAAATACTCTCTTTTTCACGTTCGGTAAGTCTCCAACTTAGCGAGGCACGTTTTTCATAATGTTTGGTATTGATTTTCCTGCCTTTTACAATATACTGTAAATCAATGCGTTCTATAGGTATTTTGAGCCAGTATTGTGCATATTCTATTAATTTGTCATTATTCATATCTTGAATGTTTTCCCAATTGGTATATAAACTACCCAATGGGGCAAATATACGTGCTAAAAGCGATTCACCTATGGTGGCAGTAATAGCGGCCTTTTTTCTTGTATCACGAATAGCCACAAAAACTACTCTGGAAGTATTCTTTTCAATCCAATCTTTGAAAATATGCAAAAACTTTACAGCATCCCCTACACCATAATTGTCTGAAAGTCCCGCATCCATGATTTCCATGGTAGGTATAGTAGGAAGGCTTACATTAGGAGTTACATAGGGGAAAGTTGCATTCATGCGAAGGGCAGTTAAGAAACGTAAATTAGGGGCATTTTGAGCTTCAAATAGTCGTAAAAATTCTACACCATGAATTTTATGATTGGTAAATTTGGGTTCGGGTAAAGTCATAAAAGAAAAGTTTAAGGGAGAAATATAGAGTCGTCTGCCGTCGTTTAAGATGGTAGGAGCAAGTAACTGCATAGGAATTTGTGCTAACATTTCAGGTTGGCGGTAGCTATGCAGGGGCTTATCTAGTACAAACTCGGTGTTTTTATTCAACTGCTCTTCGAAGGCATATCCTCTATCCTTTCGATAAGCATACCCACTGTAGTTAAAGGTATCAAAGCCTAGAAACAAGTCATTGATTATCAAGTTAAAAGCAACAGCATTCAAATTATCTTTGCCTAAATTTTCCCAGTATTTATATTCCCAAGGGCGAATGTTTGGATTAGTTTGGGCTTGTAAGTACAATTCCCTGAAGTATGCCGCTCCTACCATACCTCCTGAGGCACCTGTAATTAATACGGTATGGCGAAAAAATTTACCCTTCCAGAGACTATCTAAATATTGTAAAGTTCGGAAGGTCCACATAGCAGAACGTTGCCCACCGCCTGTAACGTTCAGGAATATGAGCGTAGGTTTATGCAGGCTATCACGTTGGCACTTCCTTTTCCAATTCTCTAGTACTTGAAGCATTTGCTTTTTATCGTGTTGGCAAATACTATCTTGAGTAATTTTTTTCAGGTTATAGATTTGATAATCCGCTTTTTGTATGTTGTAGTTCAGCCCAAATGCTTGGTAGGTACTCACAATCCAATGATTAGTAAAAGCATAATTAAAAAATAGCAACAGCAAAATAGCTACTGATACAGCCCACCCTTTAAGCCAAAAATAAAATGCTCCTGAAACAATAAGAATTAGTGTGAGTAATAGCACTAAACTTGCCGCCGCAGGCAACTGAAAATAAGTATATTCGCTTAGCCCACCTAGTAGCAAAATGGTAAAAAATAAAAAAGTTTGAATGATAACTGCATTGATATGGTTTTGCTTAAAAATCCGTAACATGAGGGCCTTGTCAATCAAGTAATTTTGGTTATTTTTTTCTACTCTGAGCCAATTATTTAGGTAATAATCTACCCGAAGGTATTCTTGTTTATCGCCTTTAAGGTTGGCTAATACATTCACTTTTAGTGTTTTAGTACGTTTTAGACGTTTGTCTATTTTAGTAGCTAGTAGCTTAAAAATATCGCGGTTTGTACTTATAAAGTAAGCCATTAGGAATAAGGCACTCAAATTAAAACCTATAATTAGCCCTAAAATTCGTAATACAACTTCATGCCATTCATTATCAATAATTTGATAATCAATTACTTTATAAGTATAAATTACAATAAATACGGCAGGAACAGTGCTGTTGTTAATAATAAACTTAATGAAAGGAGTAGGTAAGCAAGCCACGAACCGAAAGCGAGGTGCATCTAACAAAAAGCAGGTGATATGGTAACACATAGTAAAGATACCTAAACATACTCCTAAAATGAAGAAACTTACAAAATTTACTTCATTAACATACTCGGGTTCTAAAAATAAATAGGGCAAGCCTACAATTCTCCCTAAACTCTCACTTACTATGCCTATTAAAAAAAGCCATAAAAGCAATAAAATTTGATTTTTTTTGATATTAAAAATCAATAATTGTAATGGAAAATTGTAGAAAGCAACACTCCAAAACTTTTGAAAGTAGGTAAGTATTTTTTTGTAAACTAATGACTTTGCAAACATATCCACAACAGTAATGAGGGATGTCTTACAAAAGTATAAATTTTTATACAAAAAATACAAAAAAACCTCAAAGCATTTTTAAGTGCTATGAGGTGTCCTTATACGAAAGGTACTAAAATTTTACTAACGAAAGGTACTAAAATTTTACTAAGCCATCACAATTTCAAACTGAACTAAATCTACAAATTCGCGTACACGGTTTAGAATTGCCTCTTGCGATAGCCCAATGAGTCCTTCTGTACCGAACTTGCCTACACAAAATGAAGCCATAGCAGAAGCATATACAACAGCGCGTTTCATGTTTTCAAAAGAAATATCTTCAGTCTGAGCAAGATAGCCAATAAAGCCTCCTGCAAATGTATCGCCAGCACCTGTAGGGTCAAATACATCTTCTAAGGGTAATGCAGGTGTAAAGAAAATTTGGTCTTTATGGAAAAGTAAAGCTCCATGTTCTCCTTTTTTTATGATGAGGTACTTCGGTCCCATAGTTAAAATCTTTTTTGCTGCTTTTAACAAAGAATATTCTGCTGAAAGTTGGCGGGCTTCCTCATCATTGATAGAAAGTATGTCTACCATTTGTAAGGTCTGCAGCAAGTCCTCTAAGGCGGTACTTATCCAAAAATTCATAGTATCCATCATGATGAGTTTAGGGCGTTTCCGCAATCGGTTTATGACAGTTTGTTGAGTTTTAGGGGCGAGGTTGCCTAACATCAAATATTCACAATCTTGGTATTTTTCAGGAATAATAGGGTCAAAATCAGCTAATACATTGAGCTCGGTTACTAATGTATCGCGTGAGTTCATATCGTGGTAATATTTGCCTTTCCAAAAAAAGGACTTTCGGTCTTCTTTGATTTGCACACCACTTGTATCTATTCCATGCTGATTAAGCATTGCTAAGGCTTCTTTGGGAAAATCATAGCCTACTATGGCTACCAAATTTACTTTGGGAGCAAAATAAGACGAAGAGAACGAAATGTATGTTCCTGACCCGCCAATCGTTTTATCTACTTTGCCAAAGGGAGTTTCTATGCCGTCAAGGGCTACCGAACCAACTACTAATAAAGACATATCTTTGTGAAAGATTTAGGTGATTAAATAAATAATATGCTTACAAAAGTAGGAGTTTTTTTTGAGAACTTGCCAATTTTGCTCATTCTAATCCGAACTTAAAATTTAGTTGTGTGCTGTAAAAACCGAAAAACGTTTTCTGGTAGAAGGTATGTTAGCCAAAGTATTCAAATATTTTTATGCTGGTATTTTAGTACTGCTGTTTGTTGGCAGTATTGCTTTTTTTTTGTATAGCTTGCAAAGCAGGGCTAATCGTTTACTCTCTTGGGATGAGGTGCATTATCTTGAAGCCTTAAAGAAAGGATTCTGGGCAAATTGGACTGAAAGTCAGACAACTAATTTTATACAATTTGCTCAATATAGCTGGGCAAAAGCATGCAAAGATAGTGTGCAGATAGCTCAAATAATCCAAAAATTACCTACCGAAGAGCAAGATTTGCACATTTTACGCCATTTTCACCCTGTTTTACCTATTTACATTTGGCTTTTAATTTATCAAATTTCCCCTTCACACTGGGTAGAAATACAGTCTTTTTTGTTGCTTATTTTACTTTTAGGGCTAATTTGTTTATACCTCCAAACTTGGGAATTACGAATAATTGTTGCAAGCCTTCTGCTTACTTCTAACTACTTGAACGAAACTTATCAAATAGCTAATTTTCATAGTTTTTTTTCTGTTGTAGGACTGTTCTTTTTCTATTGTTTACAAAAATATTTACTTCATAAAGACGTAAAAAATCGTATTTTATTAGCTTTTTCAATAGCTTGCCTTATACTTACTTTGGAAACATACATTTTTCTAATCGCTTTTAGTGCTTCAAGTTATATAATGAATTGGTTTATAAGGCAAAAAAGCACCGTTTTTAGAAGTTATTTTCAGGAAGTAATACAAATTTTAGCGTTAGTAGTAGTGTTTATTTCTATTTTACAAATAGGTTTTTGGCGAAGTGGCGGCAGCTTCAAATCATGGGCTTACTATGTTTATCGTATCTTTTTTGCTCAAAATGATGATTACCAAACCGTTTCTTGGATAGGCGTTTTACAACATTTTGCACTTAATCATCTTGTATTTTCTATTTGTTTAGTAATAATTTCAGTAGTTTTTTTACAAAAAAACAAGGAAGTATCCTTACATATTCAGGTGATGTTAATGACCTATACGGCTTACCTATTTTTAATTGCTATTTTTACTGTCCATACAAGCTATCTTGTGCCTGCTTTGGTAGGTTTGGCAGTAGGTTGTGGGCAAATTATAGAGCAAAACAAATTGAATTTGCAACTGAAAACAGGAGTGGCAATTAGTATTTTATGCGAATTAGCTTGGCATTTTTACTATTATCCTTTTCAAAAAACTTTACAACAGAATCAACAAGCTCAACAAGATATGGCTTTTGTGATTCGCTTGGCTCAAAGTGTAGCTTATCCTATTTTGGCAGATGGTAATCATGTTTTCAACTTCTATGCTCAAAGCCAACAATTTAAGCAATTACGCACTATGAGTCTCCTTCACCCTGATTTCTATGAACGCATACATTATCGCAATTTCAACCGAAGGCACAACATTCAACAAAAAGAGTATGCCGCTGTTATTTTACTTAAAGAAATGAGAAATTATACTACAAAAGACTTTAATTTCTTGATAAATGCAGGTTATCATTTAGTAGAATTACAAGATTATCGGTGCTTTATCCGCAAAGATCTACTTAGGGATTAAGCCAAAAAATTAGCTATCTAACTATATCTAACTAAAAGTTTACAAGACTTTACGTATCATAAATTTTAGACTTCATTCTTTTTTCATTTATTCAGTAATTACTTTCCAGTCTTCATAAGAGAGTCCAATGGTTTGAATAGCTTGGTAACAAAGTTTGTTTATGCTTTGAGCAGAAAGGTTTACTTCTACAAAATAACCATTTCTGAGTTTTTTAGCAGTTCTAAATTTGTTTTCATTCTTACCAACATATTTTTTGAAAGTGCTGGCAATGACTTCAAACTTTTCAGGTTCTAAATCAGCAATTTCGTTAAGGGTTATCTCTAATACCTCTCTCCAAGAATTTACCTTGAAATTTTGCCCTAAAATTTGTAAACTTCTTGGTTTGGTTTTTGTTACGTCTTTTGGCTCTTCGTTAGAATTGTCAGAACCGAAGTAATTCCATATTTCTAAGGCTTTTTTTGCAAGAATTTCCGACCTTTTTTCTATTTCTGCTTTTGTCCATTGAGATTCCTGTGCGAAATATTTATTCAGTTCAAGATGGCTTTCCATAAATCGTTGTTTTTTTGTGTTAAAGTCCTTATTAGATAATTCCGAGTTGTAAGCTGTAAGTGTTAGGTTACCGATTGTATGCAAATAAAGTTCGTGGACTTCCTGCCAGTTTTCTCCTAAGTGTTCCTCCCACCATTTAGACAAGGTTTGTGGCATGATATGCTCAATAGTTAAATTTTCAAAAGAAGCAACTTCTCGGTGATTATAACTTTCTTCAATAGCTTCAAGTATGAGTTTAGTTTTTATACTTCCATCTCCTTTACTATAAAACTTGGTTTCTTGAAATCGTTGATAAAATTCGTTATCTTTCGGGTAGCCTTTCGCTTGAAGAATATTCTTAAGGCCTTCAATGGGATAATTTGGGTGAATTTGCGGATAGATACTCGAAAAAATACTATTTAACCGATTAGTAGGATAATTGCATACAAATCTCCTTACGAGATAATTCTCTAGTAACTTGAGAATGGTAAGAAAGTCGTTTTTACTAATTCTGCTGTTCGCATAGTCGTTGTAAAAATTGAGTAGTAATGGATAAGTAGTGGTTACTTCAATTCGGTTAAGCCTTTCTAACATTTTTCTAAGCTTAGGCTCTTGCTCAGAGGTAGGATGTTTTAGTTTTTGATAGTAAGAAGCGTATTTTGTTAATTTAGATAAGTATTCAATCGCATTTTGTGTTGAAACTTTGTCTTTGAGAACATAGTAAATATCATTTTTTCCAATAATACCTCCTTTTTCCATGATAAGATAATGCCTGATAAACTCTGTCAAATCTTCTTGTAGTGCTTCTTGCATTGGTAGCCAATATTCTCTATATACTCTTTCCTGTTCGTTTACGTGAATTTGCATAAAGAAATAGTTTCTAATTAAATCGGCTTGGGTGAGAGGTTGTCCTTTGGCATTGAGGCTCTCAAAAACCACGTAGGGGTTTTCATTAGCATCAAGAACAATACTTACCACTGAAAAATAATTAGTTATAATTTTTTTAAGTCTTTCAAGTTCTAAATTTGCTTGTCTCAATTTTCTTTCAAAGTATTTATATGCTTCAAGTAATAGATTACTTGTGTTGGTTCTAGTATTGTCAATTAAATTTTGATAAGTAGCTCTATCTATCTGAGTAGGTAGTAGTTTATATCGGTCTATGCCGTCTTTGTATTGATTAACAAGTAAAGTATTATTTATTTCTTCAGCCAGGCGAGTTTGCTTTTCTTCTTTGGCTTTATTTCTCAACAGAGTTAGAATAATGGATATCGTTGTTAAACGTTGCTGTCCATCAATAAGAAGATACTTAGCTACACCTTCTGGCACTGAGGTAGTAGGCATGCTAACGATTGAACCAAAAAAGTGTATTCTTGGCTCTGGCATTTCGTATAATTCTGTGAGGTCTTCCCACAAAATATTCCATTCTTTTTTCTCCCAACTGTAAGTTCTTTGAAAAAGAGGAACTACATATTGTTTGGTTCCTTCTAGCATGTCCTGTAACTTGGTTTCTCTGGCTTGCATAAGATTTCTTGGCTTGTTCTTGAACTTTTTTTTATTTTAGCTATTCTGACTTACGGGAGGAGCATAATTTGCATTCTCTTGTATATCTTCAACAAAAAAGTTTTGTACTATCTATTCAAAGAATGGGTAATACTTGCAAAGATAGGTAATAATTTGGGTAAATCATTAAAAAAGAAAGGAAAGAGAGGCAATAAATGAAGGTTGCTAAGTAGGATTTTTCCGAAATCCAAAATTAGATTTGATTTGCCAAATAATAAATGTTGAAATTCAAACCATAATGGAATAAGGATATTTGTTAAATTCTAATAAATTGCATTCACGAGTACTATCTTTTCACTATCTCAAATAAATACGTATATTTGCGTGAAGTATTATGGTAATATAATGTTCTACAAGAGGTACCTGCACGCTTAATTCAAATTACATGAAAAAGATAGCCTTTCTTTTCCCTCTTCTATGTAATGTGTTGTTGTGTGGGTACTTGAATTTGTTCGCTCAGCCCCAAAAACGTATCAACAAGATAAAAAATTCGTTAGATAGCCTTGAAAAAGCCCTCGTTACAGCTCCTGACAAGCAAAAAATAGATATTTACAATAAAATTGCTATTCTCTTTCCAAGCATTGATGCTGAAGATGCTGTACGTTATGCTCAAAAAGCTCTAGACTTGGCTCAAAAGCAAAATGATTTAGCAGGAATTGCTCAAAGCTATCAGAGCATTGGTAAAGTATATGAAAAGCACGAGGTGTGGGAAAAAGCGGCATATAATTACCAAAAAGCTAAAAGCTTTTATGAAAAGCTGGGCGATAAGAGTAAGATAGCTTTTTGTTTTAATCGTTTAGGTGTTTGCCTAAGTATGCAACAAGATTACACGCATGCCATTGAAGCATGTATGAGAAGTAATCAACTTTATACTGAATTGAAAGATAAGCATGGAATGGCTACGTCTTTCAATAATTTAGGTTCTATATATCGTAGAAAAGGAGAACATGAGTTAGCACTAAGCTACTTAGAGCAAGCCTTAGCTTTGAAAAAAGAACTGAAAGATAGCACTATTCTTGCCAGTACTATCATAAACTTGGCATATATCTATCTTAAAAAGCAAGAATATGACAAAGCCCTTTCATACGGGCTAGAGAGTTACCAAATAGCTCAAAACCAACATCAAACTCTACGTGCCAAAGAAGCAAGTGAGGTATTAGCTCAAATCTATGAGGCAAAAAAGGAATATGAAAAAAGCACTTATTTCCTTAAAAGGCAAATCGCTTTAGAAGATAGCTTGTTTAACGAAGAGAAACTGCGCCATTTATTTGAAGTACAAGCTATCTATGAATATGAAAAAAAAGAAATACAAATCAATAAACTCAAAGCAGAAAAGCAAATTCAACAACTTTGGATAATTATTGCTGTTGTTCTATTAGCATTAGTATCTACCATTACTTACTTTATCTATCGTAAAAATATACGCAAAGAGAAAATTAACCAACTACTTAAACAAAAGAATAATGAAATTATTTACCAAAAACAACTCTTAGAGGAGCAGAAAAGACGCATAGAAGAGAATGGCAAAGTGTTACTTAAACTTGTGAAAAGTAAGCAAATTCAACTTGGAGATTTAGACCGCGCTCTAATGCAAATTACCGAAACCACAGCAATTACACTCAAAATCAACAGAGCAAGTGTGTGGAAATATGACGCTGAACTTGACGCAATCTTTTGCATTGACCTATACGAACACCATAAACAAACCCACAGCCGAGGAGCAGCTATCGGGGCTGCAAACTATCCTATCTATTTTGAATTCTTGAAAAGCGAAAAAATTATTCAAGCCGATGACGCCTACGCTCACCCTGCTACCAAAGAATTTGAAAACCAGTACCTTCCCCAAAATAATATAAGGAGCATGTTGGATGTTCCATTTTTCGTAGATGGTAAATTAGGAGGAGTATTATGTTGTGAGCAAACTCAAGAGCTTAAATGTTGGAGTGCCGAAGATGTATTATTTGTAAAGTCCGTTTGCCAGGTGATTACCATTACCTTTAAGGCTAACAAACGTATGGAAGCAGAACGCGAAATTATGCGCCAAAAACAAGCCTTAGAAGAGGCAAATCAAGCATTATTGCAAAAGAACGAGGAAATTCTAGCACAACGTAATTTGCTAGCAGAAAAAAATAATGAAATTTTGATGCAACAAGAACAACTACACGAAGCCTACGAAGAACAGCAAACTTTGAACGAGGAGCTACGCAACCTTACTGACCACCTAGAAGCTATTGTAGAGGAAAGAACTAATAATTTGCAATTAGCTAACCAAGAACTAGATTTGCTTACCTATCGGATCTCTCATGACTTCCGAGGCCCTATCACCACCATGCTTGGCTTAGTGGAGTTAGTAAAGATGGAACCTACTCCTGAAAATATAGCCCATTTGGTAGAACGTGTGAGTTTTACTGCTAATAAAATGGATAAGATGTTAGATAAGATGATTATGATACATACTATCAATTACAAAAATCCAACTGCAGAGGAGATTATTGACTGGACTTATTTAGAGGAGGAGATCTACAATAATTTGCACTATTTGATTTATCCTACTAATACAAAAATTCACTGGGGAATTGAAGATGAACTTATACTTCACTCCGATTTAGAATTCTTGACACTCATTTTCCAAAACTTAATAGAAAATGCTATTCGCTTCAATAATAGCCCCATACCGCAAGTATGGGTAAGAGCTGATACAAACCATCACTCCGTGTATATCTATATAAGTGATAACGGAATAGGTATTCCTAAAAGGTATCAAAAATCTATTTTTGAGATGTTTTTTAGAGGTTCAGAACTTTCGACAGGTAATGGATTAGGGCTTTATATCGTAGAGAAGGCAGTCCAAAAATTAAGAGGTGAAATTACTTTACAAGATAGCATACTACCACACGAAAGCACTACATTTCGAATTCGGCTACCTCTTTCTTGAAATGCTACCAAAGGTAAGATTTCTTTTATATTAAGAGGAATTAAAAAGAAAATTAAATCCTTGAAGGTAAATTTTAATTGAAGTAATCAGAATAACTTATCAAATTCATTAAATTTATGCCCAAAGGCAAGCAGTTTTCTTTAGTGCTTACTCTTTGTGTGAGTTTTATCCTGATGCTTATTAAATTTGGGGCATATTGGATTACTCATTCTACTGCCATTTTAACTGACGCTTTGGAGTCCATTATCAATGTAGTGGCTGGTATGTTTGCTTTGTACAGTGTACGTTTGGCAGCACAGCCACGTGATAATTCTCACCCTTACGGGCACGGAAAGATAGAGTTCATTTCAGCAGGTCTGGAAGGCTCAATGATTATAGCAGCAGGACTAATGATTATCATTAAAGCAGTGGCAGGACTCATCTGGGATACCTCAATTCATAGTATCGACTGGGGGATTTACCTTACTCTATTTTCAGCAGTAGTAAACGGGGGGTTAGGTTATTATCTAACACGTTTGGGAAAAAAAACTTACTCGCTTACTTTGGTGGCTAATGGGAAACACCTATTGAGTGATACCTATTCTAGCCTGGGCTTAATATCAGGTTTGCTAGCTATTTGGCTTACTAACTGGCAGTGGTTAGATAACCTATTAGCACTTGTTTTTGCTATAATCATTATTTGGACAGGCTATCAACTTGTTCGTAGATTTGTAGCAGGAATCATGGACGAGGCAGACGAGCAGATACTTAGACAAGTGATTGATGTTTTACAGACGCACAGGCAAGTCGCTTGGATCGATATTCATAACCTTCGTATCATTCAGTATGGACATCATTGGCATATTGATTGCCACGTTACTCTACCATGGTACTGGTCTTTACAGGAAAGCCATGCGGAAATTAAAAAAATTGAGCGAATAATTAAAGAGAAAGTTGATAATCCTACGGAAGTGTTTATTCATACAGACCCTTGTTTGCCTTTTTCGTGCACAATTTGTCAAATAAAAGAGTGCCAGCACAGGCAACAAACTTTTCAGCGAACTATAACGTGGGAAGTGTATAATTTGCGTGAAAATCAGAAACACCTTGCTCCTTAGAAAAACAAGGAGCGTAATAAATGCCAAGGAAAGCAAAAAATAGAATAATTGTAAAACTATTAAGAATCATGAATCAAAATAACAAAGAAAAAATTATTTTAGGAATAGACCCTGGAACACGCATTTTAGGCTATGGTATTATTTTATGCAAAGGTACAAATGAGATAGGGCTGTTACAGTACGGTGTTATTCACCTTGCTCAATACAAATCGCAGGCATTGAGACTTAAAAAAATATTTGAACGCATTACTCAACTTATAGAAGAGTTCGACCCAGATGAAATGGCTTTAGAGGCACCTTTTTATAGCCAGAATGTTCAAGTTGCTCTCAAATTAGGAAGAGCTCAAGGAGTGGCTATGGCAGCAGCATTGGTGCGTGAAATTCCTATCACCGAGTATGCTCCTCGTAAAGTAAAGCAATCAGTTACGGGAAATGGCGATGCCTCTAAAGAGCAAGTAGCAGGTATGCTTAAAAAATTGCTTAACCTAAACATTGGAGAAAATGACCTGCTTGATGCTACCGATGCCCTCGGTGTAGCCGTTTGCCACCATTTCCAAAAAGGATTAAAAGTAACTACTAAAAAGACTTGGGCTGATTTCGTACAGGAAAATCCTAAAAGAATTAGAGAATAGAAAGCGAAGCCTCAACTTTAACCGAAGTGTTATTCGCGAATAATAAATTTGAAACCCACTCTATGCACATTACTAATCTCAATATTTGTATCTTTGCTCAAATACTTACGAAGACGCGAAATGAATACATCAAGGCTACGCCCTGTAAAGTAGTCATCTTGATTCCAAATTAAGTTCAAAATAGTATCACGCTCTAACACACGATTTTTATTATCAGCAAGTAATTTGAGCAGATTAGCTTCCATTTGTGTAAGATCTCGCTTCTCTTGCCCAAAAACGAGTTGTAGATTCTTGTAATCAAATTGATATTTCCCTAAAAGATATATATCTTGAGATACTTGTGAATTGCCTTGCCCACTTCGCTTTAAAATTACTTCAATCCGTAAAAGCAGTTCTTCTATACTAAAAGGTTTGGTAATATAATCATCTGCCCCCACTTTGAAACCTCTTATCCTGTCTTCTTTCAAACTTTTAGCAGTAAGAAAAATAATAGGTATTTGCTGATTTTTAGCTCTAATGTATTCTGCAAGGGCAAACCCATCCTTTTTGGGTAGCATGATGTCCAGAATACACAAATGAAATTGCTCTTTTTCATAGCATTGAATTGCTTGTTCACCATCAGTAGCTAAGGTTACTTTGTAACCTTGCAACGAAAGGTTATCCTGCATAATAAAGCCTAAACTATTATCATCTTCTACCAATAAAATATGAATATTTTTTGTCATAACTAGTTATTCGTTATTTGAAAAGGTAAATGCCAAAACAAATAGCCATACTCCAAAATATAGCACTAAAAAGCATATGTATGATTATTCGGAGTGGTTTCTCCCCAAATGATAATGCCAGCATAGTACCACCCACAGGTGTTAGAATAATAGGTGTAGCCCAAGCTGTGCCAATTAAGCCATATTTTCGCCAAAAACGTACTTTCCAACGATTACCAGAGGTAAATAATTTTCTCCGCTTTTGCCTTAATTGTATGTATCGCCTTATAGTCTGACCCATAAAACTTACTACTCCTACATACAACATCATACCCGCCGTAGTACAACACACTGCTTCCCAATAAGACAAGCCCAGCCCAAAACTCATAGTAGGACCGAAGATAAATTTAATTCCTGAAAATATAATAACTAATCCATAGCTATATACGCTTTCAAGCATATAAAAGTAAATAAAAAAGTACTAGAAATAAAATTTTTTTGTTATGTTTGTAGTAAGTAAGTCTTTGAAAACCAAATCATTCGCTAGTCAATAAAGTTAAGCTATAAAATCAATCAAAATAGTTTGGTATAATTTTTTAGATATGAAAACGATAAATACATTGAAGACAATAATAGAGTTTCCGTATAAATAAAGCTTTTAAGTTACGAATAGGCTCCTGGATATAATAAACTTTTTATTCAAAATATAAAAAAACAAAAAAAATTAAAAAGTTACTCTTTTTTTTGTAAATTTGCAGGATGTTTTGATAATATATAAAAACTTATTCAAAACCAAGTTCTTAAGCCTTAATTAAGTTTAGAATGTCCGAAGAAAAAATGATAAGGCTGAGTGCTGCAGCCAAAGAATTAAGTATAGGAGTAGATACCATAAGTAAGAAATTGATAGAAATGGGTATCAACACCGAAGTGAGTAATAGTGCCAATGCAAAAATCACCTTTTTGCAATTTGAGCAACTATCAATGGCTTTGGGAGTGCCTATTTCCGAAGAGTTTAGAAAATCTATTTTGCAATCCTCTAAAAAAGAGGAGTCTTTACCTACTACGGCTGCAGAAAATAGTGAGACGCTAGCTATTACTAACACAAAAGTAGAGAACGATACTTCGCATACAATAAATAACTTACCTGAAGCTCCTAAGGTAAATGAGCAGGCTCCACCCCCAACCTTAAAGAGTAACAGCAGTGAACCTGAACGTAAGATACAAGGGCTAAAAATAGTAGGTAAAATTGATCTAGATGCACATACCAAAAAGAGCGATAAAAATAAACAAACTAAAAAGCATACCTCTGAATCAACTAATAATCAAAAAGAAAAAAATAAATTTACACCTGTACCTACTCCTCAACCTACAAGTAAAAATGAGCCTACTTCTAATGTAAATACAAAAGGGCAAAAATCCAAAGAAAAAGATAGTTCTACTAAACAGCCCACTGAAATATCTAAAACAAGTGAGAAGCTTGAAGAAAAAGAGCCTGTAACCCTTTCAACATCTGCTGAGGCACAATCCAAACTGGAAACACAAGAAAATGATACACCTAGCAAAAAGGGAGAACCTGAAAGCGAGGTTATACGCTCAAAAGAAAAAGAGCCAGAACGCATAGAGACCAAAGTTGATACACTAAAAGGACTTACTGTATTAGGCAAAATTGAGCTTCCACCAATAGAAAAAAGTAGAAAGAGTAGCTCTACCAGCAAGCCTGTAGCCTCCTCTGATGACAATTTAGATAAACGTAAAAAAAGACGAAAAAAGAAACGTGCTGAAAAAGTTGATATAGATGCGAGTGTTGCTAAAAGTAAAGTAAGAGAAATAACTAAAAGTGAAATAAAAGCATTACTTAAAAAAGATGTTGAAAAAATAGACATTTACGAAAATATATCAAATAAGCAAAAAAGTAAATTCAAAAAAGATAACAAATCAAAAAGTTCCGCTTCTGAAATAAGTGAAAAAGAAATTCAAGAGCAAATTAAAAAAACCCTTGCAGAAATAAGCGGAAGGAAAAATACAGGAAAAAAAGTAGTAAAGGGTAATAAACGCGATAATCAAGCTAATGAAGAGGAGAATACTAAACTGCTCAAAATTACTGAATTTACCACTGCTAATGAACTGGCTTCTCTCATGGACGTGTCAGTAGCACAAGTTATATCTACGTGTTTATCCATGGGAGTAACAGTATCTATTAACCAACGCCTTGACGCAGAATTGATTACACTCATCGCTGCAGAATTTGGTTATGATGTAGAATTCGTAAATATAGAAGAAACCGAAATTGATGATGAAGAAGAAAATCCTGAAGACCTCGTTGAGCGCGCGCCCATTGTTACTATCATGGGACATGTGGATCACGGCAAAACCTCGCTCTTGGACTATATCCGAAAAACTAACGTAACTGCCAAAGAAGCAGGAGGAATTACACAGCACATCGGCGCCTATGATGTAGTACGACCCGACGGCAGACGTATCGTATTTTTAGATACCCCTGGACACGAGGCTTTTACCTCTATGCGTGCTCGCGGAGCAAAAATTACCGATATCGCTATCATCGTAGTAGCTGCTGATGACGGTGTAATGACACAAACCAAAGAAGCTATTAACCATGCCCGCGCAGCAGGAGTACCTATTGTTATTGCTATCAATAAAATAGATAAACCTACTGCCAACCCTGAAAAAATAAAAGAGGAACTTTCCAAAGAAAATATTTTAGTAGAAAGTTGGGGAGGTAGATACCAAGATGAACTCATTTCAGCCAAGCAAGGCATTGGAATTGATAGTCTGTTAGACAAAGTGCTATTAGAAGCCGAATTACTAGAGCTTAAAGCTAATCCTAAAAAACGAGCCACAGGTACAGTTATAGACTCCTCCTTAGACAAAGGAAAGGGTTACGTATGCAATGTACTAGTACAAAACGGTACTCTTAGAGTAGGAGACGTAGTGGTTGCTGGTTCACAATATGGTAAAGTAAGAGCAATGTACGATCATAAAGGAAATAAGATAAAAGAGGCCCCACCTTCTACCCCCGTACAAATTTTGGGATTAAGCGGCGCCCCACAAGCAGGAGATAGGCTAAAAGTGATGCCTTCTGAACGCGAAGCCAAAGAATTAGCTGCTAAAAGAGAGCAAATACAGCGTGAGCAATCTATCCGTGCTACTAAAGGACTTACCCTAGACGAAATTGCCCGCAGACGCTCCCTAGGCGACTTCAAAGAACTTAAACTCATTATCAAAGCTGATGTCGATGGTTCAGTAGAAGCCCTTACAGGTTCATTACTTAAACTTTCTACTCCTGAAATTGCCATTAACGTAATTCATAAAGGAGTAGGGCAAATTACTGAAAATGACGTACAGCTAGCTATTGCCGCTAAGGATACTATTATTATCGGCTTCCAAGTACGACCTTCAGCTACCTCTAAAAAACTAGCCGAACAAAATAGAATTCAAATCAAACTTTACTCAGTTATCTATCAAGCAATTGAAGATGTTAAAGATGCCATCAACGGCATGCTCGCTCCTAAAACCGAAGAGGTGATCGTGGGTAACTTAGAAGTACGCGAAGTATTCAAAATTTCCAAAGTGGGAATGGTGGCGGGTTGCTATGTAGCCGAGGGCTATATCAAACGCAATAGCTCTATCCGAGTAATTAGAGATGGCATTGTTATCTTGCAGGAAGGAACTATTGGTAGCCTCAAACGCTTCAAAGATGATGTCTCCGAAGTAAAGCAAGGTTATGAATGTGGATTAAATATTCTTAACTTCAATGACCTCAAAATTGGTGACGTTATTGAAGTCTTTGAAATTAAAGAAGTGAAACGCACTTTATAGGAGTGAAGAAGTAAGTATTTGCTCTTTATCTAAATAATAAGGTAGTGAGTAGTTATATTCTGCTGTTCTTTTTTGTCTTTTTGCTTTTACTCAAAAAGCAAAAAAGACATACTGTTTTATTTCGCTTCGCTAATGCTCCACATCATGCTGAAAAGTGATAAACTCTTATATCCCACGCATCAAAACCAACTCCTGATTTTATCTACTATTTACTCAATTACCTGATTTTAACTTCCCTAAATACTTTTTTCTCTAACTTTTAATTCACTATTCTTGAAATAGTGAAATTAAAAACTTAATTAGTAATATATGACCTGTTGATAATTTTAACACTTCTAAAAAGTGAGCTTAATAATTTTTTAATATCAACCTAACTTACTAACTTTGTACCATAAAATGCTACTTCGTATGAGTTTGCACAAAACCCCTTACCTCTCTACTGAGTTCTATGCTCAATATAAAGAGCTATATGTAGAGTGGCGTACTACGCAAAACATGTCCGAAGAAGAGCATCTAAAAACAGTAAGCATTTTTTTAGATTGTTTGAACCAATATCAACCTACGCACTTGCTTTCTAATTTTACAAATGCTTATTACCTTGCCTCGCCTACTCATCAAAAGCTACTTATCCAAAAATGTAAAGGTTGTTTTGCAGCTAATTTTTTAGAAAAAGTAGCCATCATTGTAAGCACTGACTACATGGTAGAAATGATAATAGAAAAAATAGTTTCTAAACTCCAACAAATATTTTCTTTTGAGGTGGAATACTTTTTTGACAGCCAAGCTGCTATAGTTTGGCTACGTAGTCTGACTTTTGAAACTGAGGCATAGTTAAACTCAAATAATGTGATTCAAATCCATAGCCTTCAATCTTCTTTACTTTTGTTTACGTAACTTTTTGATTAAGTCTAACTTAAATTGATTAAGTTTCTCCTCTAACCCCACAGGATAGCTATGTGGATTGACGAATCGCTTTATCCCTGCATGAAACATTTGTAATTGAGTTTGTGTTCTTTGCCTAATTGCTTCAATATCAGGAGTTTGATATATGCATTCGCCACCTTGAAAAATAGGTACGAGCAAATCGTGAGAAGGGAGCTGTGCTTCAAAAGTTTTGCTTCGGGTAATATCAATAGGGTCTACCATAGTAGGTTCTTGGGCTAATGCAAACTCAACGTTGTAAATCATGTCCCCTATAAATTCATTTTCTTTTTGGAAACGTCTCACCTGTAATATTCCAGGGTTAGAAACTTTCACAGCCTGCTCTGATAACTTTACCTTATAGTCCCAAGTATTTTTATCATTTTTGACAGCGGAAATTTTGTACACTCCCCCAAGAGCAGGTTGATCATATGAAGTAACTAATTTTGTTCCTACTCCCCAAACATTGATTTGAGCCTTTTGCTCTTTAAGGCTGCTAATAATATTTTCATCTAAATCATTGCTGGCTACAATAGACGCTTTTGTAAAACCTGCCTCATCTAGAATTTTACGAGCTTCAATACTTAGGTATGCCAAATCTCCAGAGTCTAGCCGAATGCCTACCATTTCATAACCTTTTTCACGTAGCTTTTTACCTATTTTTACGGCATGGCGTACGCCTTGTAATGTATCATAAGTATCTACCAAAAATACACAATTATTAGGCAGGTGATGTGCATAGGTTTCAAAAGCTTCCAATTCGGTATCAAATGACATGACCCAACTATGAGCGTGCGTACCTTTCACAGGGATACCAAACAATTTGCCTGCTAATACATTAGAGGTAGCTGAACAGCCACCAATGTAGGCTGCTCTGCTTGCCGCTAAACCACCATCAATGCCTTGTGCCCTACGTAAGCCAAATTCTAATACTTGCTCTCCTTTAGTAGCAATTACCATTCGTGCTGCTTTGGTAGCTACTAATGATTGATAATTAATAATATTGAGCAAAGCTGTTTCCAAAAGTTGGCATTGCAAAATACTACCTTGAACACGCAGCAGCGGCTCGTGTGGAAATACTACTGTTCCTTCGGGGATAGCCCAAACATCGCACGAAAAGCGTAGGTTTTGTAAATATTCTAAAAAGTCTACTTCAAATAAGGGCTTATTATCATTGCCTTTAAGGGAAGCCAAGTAAGCAATATCTTCAGCTTGGAAGCTAAAGTTATTCAAATAATCAATTACATATTCTAGCCCACAAGCAATTGTAAACCCTCCTTGGAAGGGATTTTTGCGAAAAAATAAATGAAAAACTGCCTCTCTGTCTGCTTTTCCTGCTTTCCAGTAACCGTAAGCCATCGTTAGTTGGTATAGGTCTGTAAGCAAGGAGAGTGAGGTTCGATATAGGTCTTGGGTGAGTTTCATAGTTTTTTGGTTAAGGAGTAGCGAATAGTTAGTGTATCGTTCGTTGGCACAAATATGCCAAGTGTATTAAGCTAGGAAAAAAGTCAATTCTTATAGTAGTTCTAATAGAGTCATTTTCTAAATGGTGCTGTTAGGATAAAAGTAACTTTACTGCTTATCAATGTTGCAAAGATTGTAATGTTTGTTTGCAAGTGTCAAGTGCAAATTAGAGTAGCATTTAGAACTTATTCTTTAAGTTTAACTACAATTTTTCCAATTGCTTTCCTGTCTGCAATAGTTTGCAGAGCGGTAGCAAAGTTTTCAAAATCAAAGATTTGAGAAATGAAAGGTTTGATTTTTTGTTCCTGATACATTTGCAAAAGTTCGCTTAAAAGCTGTTGCAAGAGGGCTGGTTTTCGCTTGGCATAATCACTCCAAAATACGCCCACCTGTGCGGCATTTTTGAGCAAGAATAAATTAGCAGGGATTTGTTGTATACGTCCTCCTGTAAATCCTACTACCAAAAGTCGCCCCTCAAAGGCAATACATTTCATAGAAAGGTCAGCTACATCGCCGCCTACGGGGTCTAAAATAACGTTTGCTCCCTTGCCTTGCGTGAAATTTTTTACCACTTCGGCAAAATTTTCTTGTTGGTAATTGATAGCTAAATCAATTTTATTTTGTTGCAAAATAGTAATTTTTTCAGGTGTGCTTGCTGTTCCAATAACGGTAGCCCCCATAGCTTTACCAATTTGCACAGAGGCCAAACCTACGCCACCCGCAGCACCGTGTACTAACAAAACTTCCTTAGGTTGCAAATTAGCCCTATGCTTCAATGCCAAGTAAGAAGTGCCATAAACCACACAAAACGCTGCGGCTTCTGCCCAAGGCATAGCTTGCGGAATTTTTACCACTCGTTCCTGCTCCAAAACTATCTGCTCGGCTAAAGCACCTGTTCCACAAAAAGCGGCTACATGGTCGCCAACATTTAAGTGCTTTACCTCTTTTCCTACTGCTCTGACAATACCTGCCAACTCTCCACCGGGAATAAAAGGAAAAGGTGGTTTCGCTTGGTATTTACCCGCAATAAGTAACACATCGGGGAAGTTTAGCCCAACAGCCTTCACTTCTATAAGTACTTGGTTATCACCCGAAATTTGAGGTTCGGGTATATTTTCTATTACCAAATCTTGGGGAGTTCCCCAATTTTTACATAAAACGGCTTTCATAGTGCGGTGTATTGGTTAGGCTTTAGTAGTTTGTGGTTGATACAGTTTTTCTTTATGCTTTATCAATTTTTCTACGGCTCGTGCAAGGGTCTCCTCTTTTTTAGCAAAACAGAACCGAATCACTTTGTGGTCTTGGGGTTCTTGGTAAAATACCGAAACAGGAATGGTAGCTACACCTACTTCCTTGGTAAGTCGTATGGTATAGTCAGTATCTTTTTCGTCAGAGAGGTGTTTGTAAGAAGCTAATTGAAAATAAGTGCCTTGACAAGGCAAAAGTTGAAAAGGGGTTTCTTGCATCATTTGAGCGAAGGTATTGCGTTTTTTTTCATAAAAACTTGGTAAATGGAGGTAATTTTCAGGGTTTTGCAAATAAATTGCCAAAGCATACTGCATAGGAGTAACAGTAGAAAAAGTAAGAAACTGATGTACTTTTCTAAATTCTTTGGTAGCTTCGGCAGGGGCAACGCAATAGCCGATTTTCCAACCTGTGGCATGAAAAGTTTTACCAAAGGAATAAATAGCCATACTTCGCTCACGCAACTCGGGGTAGTGTAATACGCTTTCGTGGCGAATATTGTCAAAAATAATATGTTCGTACACCTCATCGCTAATAATCCAAATATTAGTATTTCGCACAACTTCTACCAAATTAAGTAAATCTTGTTGGCTCAATACCGTACCCGTAGGATTGTGTGGTGTGTTTATCAAAATAGCTTTGGTGCGTGGGCTAATACTTTCTTTTACTTTTTGCCAATCAATTTGATAGCTCTCAGGAGTAAGGGCAATGCGAATAGCCACCCCTTTGTTGAGCTCAATGGCAGGAACATACGAGTCATAGGCAGGCTCAAAAATAATTACCTCATCGCCTTCGCTTACCAAAGCAGTAATAGCGGCAAAAAGTGCCTCTGTTGCTCCTGAGGTAATAGTAATATTCTCTGCAGGTGAACAATTAAAATGATAGGTTTGGCTTAATTTATGAGCAAGTGCCTCACGAAGTAAGGGCAGCCCCGCCATAGGAGCATATTGGTTTAGCCCTTTTTGCATGGCTTCATGCGTATAATGAGCCAAGGTGTTATCAATAGGAAAATCAGGAAAGCCCTGCGAAAGATTAACTGCCCCCACCTCGTTTGCCAAAGCCGACATCACTGTAAAAATTGTAGTACCTACTTGTGGAAGTTTAGAAATGATTTGCATAAGTAAATGGTAGATAAATTTCTAAAACATTGAATTTTCAGTTTTTTTTTTTGCGTAGTTTCAATGGTTAAATTTAGATTTCATACATTCAAATTTGAGTTATCGCTTTTCTACCTCTTGTTTGTATTCTTTGATAGCACGATAAATAGCTGAGGCAATAAGCATTTGTCCTTGGGCAGAGGCTAAAAAAATTTCTTCATTAGGATTAGAAAGGAAACCTGTTTCTACCAAGACACTAGGCATATTGGTTTTGGCAAGCACTACAAAACCCGCTTGCTTAACTCCTCGGCTTTTTCTTCCTGCTGTTTGTTTGAGTTGTTTTTCTATTTTGGTAGCTAATTTCATGCTATTCTCTATGTGAACTTGCTGATTAAGCGAAAGTAAAATAAGACTTTCGGGAGAGTCTAAATCAAAACCTTGGTAATGCATGGTGTATTTCTGTTCCATTTTTATGACAGAATTTTCGCGCTTGGCTACTTCCAAGTTCTCTTTGCTTACATGAGTACCCATTACATAAGTTTCTGTGCCTGTAATTTGATTGGCAATTTCAGGGCTGACTGAATTGCAATGGATAGAAATGAACAAATCACCTTTGGCTTTGTTGCCTATTTCTGTACGTCGATGCAATTCTACAAATTTGTCGTTAAGCCGAGTATAGACGATATTTACATCAGGAAGGTTTTTTTTCAAAATTCTGCCTAAATCCAGGCTAATAGCAAGAGCAATATCTTTCTCTTTGAATTTTTTACCTACTTTGCCTGGGTCGTGTCCACCATGCCCTGCGTCAATCACAATGGTTTTTATTTTGTACTTTTGCTTGCCCAAGGGCGAAAAAGCAGTCATGACTAATAAGAGAGCTAAAATAAGTATACAACTCATTCGTTCTATAAAGGCAAATAAGGCAAGTAATTTTACGAGTTTTTCCATAATTGCTGTTTGTAAATTCAACCCAAGCCGATATAAATACGAATTAGGTTTGTAAAATTACATTTTTTTAATGAAAAATTATCTACCTGCTATGCATTCAACCTACCTCTCTGTACACAAAATTCTATTTTTTTGCTTTATCCTTTTGCTCTCGTGGCAGGGAGTAGCTCAAAAACCTTCGAAAGCTAAAAAAATTAGCTCAAATTCTGAGAAAAATGTTGCCAAGCCATTGCCACAAGATACCTCCAAAAAGCAAATGCCGCTTGCCATGGATACCACTAAAAAAAGTAAAACAGATACGTTGAAGGTCAAAAAAAAGAAAGGCGATATAGAAACTACGGTACTTTATAGTGCTGAGGATTCTATTACGATTGATATGACTCAAAGTAAAGCCTATTTGTACCGGAAAACAAAAGTAATTTTCGGACAAATGCAACTTACTGCAGGCGAAACACAAATTGATTGGGCAAATAGCGAGGTAAAAGCCACAGGTAGAAAAGATACGGCAGGCAAGATAGAGGATAAGCCTCTCTTTAAGGATAAAAATGACCAATATCAAACGGAAGAGATACGATATAACTTCAAAACCCAAAATGCCTTTATTACAGGCGTGGCTACCAAACAAGGGGAGGGGCTTTTGCGAGGAACAGTCGTAAAAAAAACACCTAACAATATTATGTATGTAGCCCGTGGCTTCTACACCACTTGCGATTTACCTCAGCCACATTACATGATTCGGGCTAATAAAATTAAGGTTATTCCTGAAAAAAGTGTGATTACA
The DNA here is from genome assembly GCA_025054775.1 of Microscillaceae bacterium. Classification (GTDB taxonomy): domain Bacteria; phylum Bacteroidota; class Bacteroidia; order Cytophagales; family Microscillaceae; genus JANWZA01. Next base: position 51,945 of record JANWZA010000031.1, on the reverse strand, counting down.
GGGGCATTTAATTTGGTAATTGACAAAATAAATACACCACTTGGCTTTGCCTTTGGTATGTTTCCGTTTACCGAAAAAAACAGGTCAGGACTAATTATGCCTACTTATGGTAGCACCATAGAACGAGGTTATTTTCTACGTGGTGGAGGCTTCTTTTGGTCTATTAGCCCTTATGCTAACGCCGCTTTTACGGGAGAAATTTACACTAACGGCACGTGGGGGCTTTCTTTGGCTTCACAATATGCAAAGAGGTATTACTTTCAAGGAAATTTAAAAATTGATTTTAGGAATGAAATCAGTGGACGTAGCGGAGACCCTGAACGCCCTATCACGCGTAGCTTCTGGGTAAGCTGGACACACAATCCTGTAAAACGTGGTGAAGGTACTTTTTCGGCAAGTGTGAATGCAGGTTCGGTACGGTATAATGCACGCAACAGTTTTATATTTGAAAATCGTTTGACTAATAACTTTGCTTCTAATATTTCCTACTCACGTCCATGGCGTATTTCACAAACCGTTTCAGGAACATTTGCTCTCAATGTAAGGCACAACCAAAATTCGCAAACAGGAGAAATTAACATTTCTCTCCCTGACTTGAATTTTGCTGTGAACCGTATTTCTCCTTTCAAAAAACAAGGCAAAGCCCCTAAAGGTATATTGGAAAATTTTAACTTTCAGTATAATATGCAACTGGTTAATAACCTCTCTAACAGACCTTTAGCCCCTGCTGCCGCTTTCGGTGTGAAACGCGTAACCCATGCAGATACCTTAACCAAGCCCAGGGAAATTACTTTGCGAAATTTACCTAATATTTTTTCTACTGCTAAATTTGGAGTCATTCATAATATTCCATTCACCACTACGCTCAAACTTACCAAATATATTAGCCTAAACCCCACGTTTAATTATCGCGAGGCATGGTATGTACAACGCCTTAATTTTGGGTGGGACGAAAACCAAAATGCTCTCAAAGTAGATACCTTGTTCGGTTTCCAAAGAGTGGGAAGTTACAACATGGGGGCGGGAGTTACTACACGTTTGTATGGAATTTTCAATTTTTCTAAACGTAGCAAAATTCAGAGTATTCGGCATACGCTTGTGCCTACTATTGGGTTTACCTATCAGCCTACTTCGCGCAACACACAACAAACCGTAACTGTGGATAACATGGGTAGAAAACGTACTTTTTCTGTTTTTCAAGGCTTTGAACCTGCTCCCCCTACGGTGCTTATTCCCTCAGGAAGTATTAGCATTTCTTTGGATAATATTTTTGAGATGAAAGTTCGCCCTAAAGGAGATACAGGAAAGCCCTTGAAAATCAATATTTTAGATAACTTAAATATTGCCACAAATTATAATCTTTTTGCCGATTCACTCAAACTTTCTATTATTAACTTTACCACAAGAACTAATTTGTTCAAAATTTTTGACCTTAATTTTGTCGGCTCACTAGACCCGTATCAGTATGTGGTATTAGAGCGGAATGAGCGCGGGCAAATCACTAACCAAACCAAAATAAACCAATTTGCTTGGCAACAACGCGGCGGAGGTATAGGTACATTGAGTACTTTCAATGCCGCAGTTTCTTTCAGTCTTACTCCTAAAAGTTTTAGTAAAAAAACTGAAAAAAAAGTAGAAAAAGTAAGACAAGCCACAGAAAAACGCCCTAATAACCTACTTTTGGACCCTAATGCTTATGTAGATTTTGACGTGCCTTTTACCTTAGCAGTAGGATATAATTTCATTTACAACAAAACAGGCTTACTACCGAGCCAAATTCAACAAACTTTGAATGTCCGTGGGGATGTGAGCCTTACCAAAACTTGGAAAATTGGCTTTAATAGTGGGTATGATTTCAAACTTAAACGTATGTCTACTTCAAGTCTTGATTTTTACAAAGATTTACACTGCTGGGAAATGCGTTTTCAATGGATACCTTTCGGCACATTTCAATCCTTTAATTTTGATATAAATGTTAAATCAGCTTTACTTAAAGACCTCAGAATCAGCCGAAGACGTACATGGTATGATAGGTAAACAAAAAAAGAACTTCCAAAGGAAGTTCTTTTTTCAAAATCTAAAAAACACTTAAAAAAACAATATATCTTGAATATTTTAAGTCAGCCTTATGAACAAATGAGTTACATTGATTTTCTATGCAAAAATACGTAAATTTGGAACTGCTTGCTGTTAATAAAAATTTAAACTTTGTTAATGAAATGTTAATATTTTCTACAACTACAAACAAAGAAAAAATACTAAAAAACTATGGAGAACAGCCCTGAATTAGATGGAAAATACTTAGGAACTATCACAAGTGATTTTGTAAAAGTAGCCCGTTTTTTACAAGAGGCAACGTATCAGGTGAAAGTACGTAATATTTCAAACTACCCTGTGGTGATAATGTGTAAAGAAAGACCACAAATAGGGAAAATTCTTATTGCTAAAAATGCAGAAAATCAATTAGCTTGGAATTATTCACTTTCGTTTATAGAGGAGTTCGTGCAACGCGGCTTAATCAAGGAACAAAGTTTATTTGAACAAACTTACAAAAATATTGACGAGTTTTGTTGTGTTTTTGTGCTTGAACCTCAATTTATGAATTTTGTGTATATACCATATCCAGAGGATTAGCTAACTTATTGATTATCAAACAACTACATTCTTGCTATGCAACGTGTAATAATAACCATTAAACAGAACAAAAACATAAGAATAGAAATACGATTTATACCATGCATCATACGTAAATTAAAGTTGATAGGATAGCCTTCTTTATGTTTGCTAAACACACGTATAAAATAGGTAAACACCTCACCTAATTTGAAATATTCTTTTATTCTGCTCATAGAAAACAAAATTGAATGTAATGTAAAGTTTGTCTTTGAAAAGACGTAACAATTTGCAAAAAGGTTTTGTTTTGGCTTTTATCTAAAATTCGGTAATTTCTCTCTTACTTGCTTTTAGGATTGTAGGAAACCCTTGTATACTAAAACGAGCATTTTTATTAAGCATTCATATAGACAAAGAAATAAGACAAGCATTTGCAATAGGAGAGGGGCCTCTTTTGTAAGAGTAGAGGGAAAGTGCAAAACCTGTGCGTATAATATTTTTAAGAAAATATGTATATTTGAGAATTTGAAAAATAGTAAGATCTCAAAATTATTCAAAACCTTGCTTCTTGCATTCTTCAAACATTGGTTTACTGCGGGCAATGCCCACGATATTCATTCACCATTTGTATATAAGCTTTACACCCAAGTCATTTGTAGTAATGACCAGTATTATGCTTTCTTTGACTTGGCGGAGCTTCGCGAAGAGATGCGCCACTGCCACGATTGGGTAGAAGTGCAAGACTTTGGGGCAGGTTCTAAAAAAAATAAACAAGTTCGACGACGTGTAAGCGAGATTTTTCACCATAGCGTCTCTTCGGAACGGAAGTCTGAATTGCTATTCCGTTTGGTTAACTATTTTCAACCAAATACCATTTTAGAACTTGGCACTTGCCTCGGGGTAAATACTCTTTACCTTGCTTTGGCAAAGCGTAAAGCACAATGCATTACCCTAGAAGGTAGCCCTGCTTTAGCACAAATAGCTCAGGCTAACTTTAACCGCTATGGAGGGCAACATATTCAAATTGTGTTAGGAAATATTGACAATACGCTCTTACCCACCCTTAACAAAATATCAACTACCGATTTCATTTTTTTTGATGCTAACCATCGTTTTGAGCCTACGATGAGGTACTTTGAGCAGTGCCTTAGGAAGAAAACAGAAAAATCGGTATTCGTTTTTGATGATATTTATTGGTCAAAAGAAATGCAACAAGCTTGGCAAGCTATCCAAAGGCATGAGGAGGTAATTTGTACCATAGACTTATTTTACGTAGGATTAGTGTTTTTCAATCCGCAACAAGCCAAACAACATTTCAAACTATATTGGAGATAATTTCGGAAAAAACCATTTTATTGCAGAAACTTAAAAAGAGTTTTTTACCTTTGCAAAATCTATTGAGTTGAATATTCCGAACTTCAAACACTTATGGCACATCTCCCTTTAGAAGTAACTCCTCATCAACCAAAACGAGTAGCACACCCTTTAGAAAAACCTTTTGCCTTAGTAAGTATCTCTTTGCTAAGTTTATTAGCCATTCTGCTCTTGTTTAGTTTATACGAAATTTGGAGTGCTCCCCCCATTTTGTTAGGTGTAGTGCGGTGGGCTCTGCTCCTTTGCACTACAATCTATGCGTGGTTTCGTAAAGATATTACCACTTGGATATTAGCAAGTATGGTTATTGGAGCGGTATTAGGCTACGATTTTCCTAGTTTTTCTCAAAATTTGAAGGTGATTAGTGATATTTTTTTGAAACTAATCAAAACCGTTATTGCTCCACTTTTGATTAGCACGTTGGTAGTAGGCATTGCAGGGCACTCTGACATGAAGCAGATAGGACGCATAGGGTGGAAGTCGCTGGTCTATTTTGAGATTGTAACCACTTTGGCTCTTTTTGTAGGGCTTATTGCTATCAATATAAGCCGAGCAGGAGTGGGTATTGATTTAAGTAAAGCCTCTGAAAATCAGGAGAAAATAGCTACTATCAAGGAGCAGACTTGGCAAGAGATTATACTGCACATCTTTCCTGAAAGTATTGCTAAAGCAATAGCCCAAAACGAAATTTTACAAATTGTAGTATTTAGTATCATTTTTGCCGTTGCGTTGTCTATGGTGGCAGAGTCACACAAACGGGTAATGCTTACGGCATTAGAGAGCCTCTCAGAAATAATGTTCAAATTTACCAATGTAGTGATGTACTTCGCACCTTTCGCTGTAGGGGCGGCTATTGCTTACACCTTGAGCAAAATGGGTTTGGGGATTTTTTTCAATTTATTCAAGTTATTGCTTACCTTGTACGTTTCGCTTATTGCTTTTGTGCTATTGGTTTTGTTGCCTGTCGCTTTAATAGTACGTGTACCCATTCGCAAATTTTTGAATGCTGTTGCCGAACCCGTTTCTATTGCCTTTGCTACCTCTACTTCTGAGGCAGCTCTTCCTAAAGCTATGAAAGCGATGGAGAATATAGGGGTACCACGAAAAATAGTAGCTTTTGTTATTCCCACAGGGTATAGCTTTAATCTTGACGGCACAACTCTCTACCTTGCTCTAGCAGCCATTTTTGTTGCTCAGGCTGCAGGGCAAGATCTCTCTTGGGGGAGGCAAATGCTTATCGTGTTCACACTCATGCTTACAAGCAAAGGAGTAGCAGGAGTGCCGCGTGCCTCTTTGGTAATCTTGTCAGGTACAGTATCTTCTTTTGGACTACCTACTGAGCCAATTGCCATTATTCTAGGTATTGATGCTTTAATGGACATGGCACGCACCTCAGTCAATGTATTAGGTAATTGCCTTGCTACTGTAGTAATTGCCAAATGGGAAAATGAATTTGACAACAACTACACACCTCTTGTTGAAGAGGATAAGTGTTAATGCTCTTGCTTAGTTGCCTCTTCAATTAAAAGAGCTACCACTTTAGGAACACCTATGGTGGCTTTTTCGCTAATAAGTTTTACTTTTTTGTTGCTACGAATAGGTAATTCGTGAGCATGTGGGTCAATAACGTAAATATCCGCCGTAGCAGGTAAGTAATTGATCAAACCTGCTGCAGGATATACATTAAGTGAAGTACCAATCACTAGAAAATAGTCTGCCGAAAGTGTAACATTGATAGCGTGTTCCATCATAGGCACCACCTCTCCAAACCATACGATGTGTGGTCGTAGTTGAGCACCTCTTTCACACTTGTCTCCTAAATGAATCTCTTTATCTCCCCATTCATAAATCAAGTCTTCGTATTTTTCGCTTCTCACTTTGGAAAGTTCACCATGAAGGTGGATAACATTAGTAGAACCTGCTTTTTCATGTAAATTATCTACATTTTGGGTAATGATACTTACTTTGTAATATTTTTCTAATTCTTTAAGAGCGAGGTGCCCTGCATTTGGTTGTGCATGATAGGCTTGCTTGCGTCTTTCATTGTAGAATTTAAGTACTAATTCTGGATTTTTCTGCCAACCTTCGATAGAGGCTACTTCCATCACATCGTAATTTTCCCACAAGCCTCCTGAGTCTCTAAAAGTTTTAAGGCCGCTTTCGGCACTAATGCCCGCTCCCGTGAGTACTACTACGTGTTTTTTTTGCATTTCCTTAAAAGTTTATGGTTTAGTAAGGATTTTAAACTTATTTAGATTGCATTTAGATTATAATAATTTAGGTTAGATAGTTGCAGGTAAATAAGGTATTTTGGCAGTGATGTAAAAACTTTTCAAATCTAATACAAAAGTTTCAATTCTTATTCTTATTCTTATTCTCAATTACTTATTTTATTTTAACAAACTCATCAAATACTGTCCGTATCCGCTTTTAAGCAAAGGTTGTGCGATGCGTTCTAATTGTGCGGCGTCAATAAAGCCCATTTTGTAAGCTACCTCTTCTATACAGCCGATTTTTAGTCCCTGTCTTTCCTCAATAACCTGCACAAATTGCCCCGCTTGCATTAGCGAAGCGAAAGTTCCTGTATCTAGCCAAGCTGTACCTCGGTTCATAATCTTGACTGAAAGTCTGCCTTTTGCTAAGTATGTTTTATTTACGTCAGTAATTTCATATTCGCCACGTGCAGAAGGTTGCAAGTTTTTTGCAATTTCTATCACTTCGTTATCATAAAAATACAATCCAGGAACTGCATAGTTAGATTTAGGTTGTTTAGGTTTCTCCTCAATGGAGAGGGCTCTCATTTCTTTATCAAATTCTATTACACCATATCGTTCTGGGTCTGAAACATGGTAGGCAAAAACAATACCGCCTTGCGGATTAGTACAGGCTTGCAAGGTCTTTGCTAATCCAGCTCCGTAGAAAATATTATCTCCTAAAACTAGGGCTACACTATCTTTGCCAATAAAATCTTTTCCAATGACGAAGGCTTGTGCTAAGCCATTGGGCGCCTCTTGGATAGCATACTGAAAATTACAGCCAATTTGAGAGCCATCTCCTAATAACTTGACAAACAGAGGATTGTCATGAGGAGTAGTAATAATTAAGATATCTTGAATGCCTGCCAGCATAAGCGTAGAAAGTGGATAAAATATCATTGGCTTATCGTATACAGGCAATAACTGTTTGGAAACTGCTAAAGTAAGAGGATGTAACCTTGTCCCTGAGCCTCCTGCCAAAATAATCCCTTTCATTGATATTTATTTTTTCTTGTTATACTCTTCGTTGAGTCCTTTTAATACCTCTTTGGTTACGTCTAGCCTCTCTGCTCCATAAAGTACACTCCCACTAGTCTTAGAATAGCCTACTATATAGTCATAACCCTTTGCTTCTGCATACCGCTTGAGGTAATCAGAAATGACGTCATTTAGTTTTTCATTCATTTTTCTTTCCTCTTCCAAATATTTTTTGGCCACATCAGCCCGATAAAGTTCTAATTCCTGTTGTTTTATGCTTAAATCTCGTTCTGTTTCTAGGGCTTTTTGTTGAGTCATAGTGTGAGCAGTTTTTTGGTAAGAAGTGATTTCGTTTTGTAATAAGTTAGCTCTTGCATTCAAGTCCGCATCTATTCCACTTTGTTTAGCTTCTAGTTCTTTTTTCACTTTCTTAAAGAAATCGTAGTTAAGCATAAGCGTATCCGAATTTACAAATACAATTTTTGCAGGAGCTAACTTCCTATCAGGTTTTACTATAGGTTTAGCTTCGGTATTCGTTTTTTTGGTATTATTGGTGTAGTTATTGTAAATTATTACTATTATCGCTACTGTAAGAGCAATATTCCAAATAAGATTAACTGTTTTCACGTGGATTATATTTCTTGATTTGAATAAAAAGCTAAACTATTCTATACTGGGTGCAAATATGGCAAAATCTTTTGAAAAGACAAGAGCAAGGGCTAAAAATGATTATTCAATTTTCAACAATAGAAAAAGTAAAAAAAGTTGAACATTATGGCTTAAAAAAATAAATGAGTTCTTGGGTTGGAATGCAACATTTTCAAAAAAAGACTATCTTTGTGCCAAACTTGATCGTATTTTTTCAAAATCCATGAGAATATCCTATAATTGGCTCAAAGATTTTATACACCTCCCCGAAACTCCCGAAGAGATAGCTCAAAAACTTACACAACTGGGTTTAGAAGTTGAACACATTGGTACTTATGAGAGCATAAGAGGTAATTTGCAGGGAGTAGTTGTCGGAGAGGTACTTGCCTGCCAAAAACACCCTAATGCAGATAAATTGAGCCTCACTAAGGTAGCTATCGGCAACGAACAAGTTGTATCTATAGTATGCGGTGCATCTAACGTACAAGCAGGGCAAAAGGTATTAGTAGCTACCATCGGCACAACGCTTTACCCTTCGCAGGGCGAACCGCTGGAAATCAAAAAAACTAAAATACGAGGTGAAGTTTCTGAAGGGATGATTTGTGCCGAAGATGAGTTAGGGCTAGGAACTTCGCATGACGGTATTTTAATTTTGCAAACAGATTTGCCCAACGGTACTCCCGCCGCCAAATTGTTGGGACTAATCACAGATACCTATTTTGAAATTGGTCTTACCCCCAACCGAGCTGACGCAGCTTCGCACCTTGGCGTAGCACGTGATTTGAAAACTTTGTTTAATCGCCCTATTCAATTACCTGATATTCAAAATTTTGCAATAGATAATCATAACTTGATTATAGAAGTAAAAATTGAAAATACCAAGGCCTGCCCCCGATACGCAGGTATCACCCTAACTAATGTAGTAGTTAAGGACTCACCTCAATGGCTACAAAATCGCCTTAAAAGTATTGGACTGACCCCTATTAACAACGTGGTAGATATTACTAACTATGTTTTACACGAACTTGGACAACCTATCCATGCCTTTGATGCACAAAAAATTAAAGGTAAGCAAATAATTGTAAAAACTTTACCCGAAGGTACACCTTTCTTAACTTTGGATAAGCAAGAACGCCAACTCAAAGCTGACGACTTAATGATTTGTAACGCTGAAGAAGGCATGTGTATAGCAGGAGTTTTTGGAGGGTTAGAGTCTGGAATTACTCAAGAAACAACCAGTATTTTTTTGGAAAGTGCTTACTTTAATCCTGATTATATTCGCAAAACCTCGCAAGCACACGGGCTAAAAACTGATGCTTCCTTCCGTTTTGAGCGAGGTGTAAACCCTGAGATGACCGTGTTTGCTTTGAAAAGAGCCGCCCTGTTAATCAAAGAAATAGCAGGAGGGCAAATTAGTAGTCCTTTGATAGATATCTACCCACAACCTATTTTGCCCTTTAAGTTTGAAGTTAGTTACAAAAATATTCACCGCTTAATAGGTACAGCATTAAGTAAAGAGTTTATTCACCAAACTTTACAAAATTTAGAAATAGAAGTTAGTCATATTTCGGATACAGGCTTTCAGGTAAAAGTCCCTCCTTATCGTATAGATGTACAACGTGAGGTAGATATTATAGAGGAGCTAACACGCTTCTATGGCTTTGGTAATATTCCTTTAAGCCCTTTTGCCCAAACATCTTATTTAGCAGAATTTGAACCCAAAGACAGGCACAAAATTCAATACCAAATAGGGCAACTCTTGGCAAACAACGGATTTTATGAAATTTACACCAACTCACTTACTAAGCCTGTTTATACACAACTCTTAAAAAGTATAAGTGAACAGCAAAATATACTGATTATCAATAGATTAAGCGAAGATTTAGAAGCTCTGCGTCAAAGTCTTATTCCTTCAGGCTTGGAAGTTATCGCTTACAATCTTAACCGTAAACAAAAAGATATAAAAATTTTTGAGTTTGGTAAAACTTACCACAAACAAACTAACCCCCAAGGGAATAAGGTAGAGCAAAAATACACCGAAAAAAGTCATTTAGCAATTTTTCTTACGGGCAACCGCCAAGCCGAGACTTGGCAACAAAAAAGCAAAGCCATAGCTTTTCAAGATTTGTATAATATCTTGCAAATCATTTTTCAAAAATTAAATCTAAAAATCACCCAAACTATACCTACACAAAACCCTGACCTTGTATATGGCTTAGATTTTTGGGTAGCCAACAAACTAATCGCCCAAGCAGGATTATTAACTAATTCCATCCTGAAATTTCTAGACATAAAGCAACAAGTTTTCTTTGCTGATATAGATTGGCAAACAGCCTTTGATTTATACCAGCCAAGTACAACTTATCAAGAAATTCCTAAATTTCCTGAGGTACGGCGTGATCTGTCTTTAGTACTTGATAAAAAAGTCACTTTTCAGGAAGTGCAAAATTTAGCTTTAAGCAAAGAAAAACATTTGATTAAAAATATAAATGTTTTCGACGTATATGAAGGTGAGAGCATAGGAAAAGATAAGAAGGCTTATGCTATTAGCTTTATTCTACAAGATGAAAATCAGACACTTACCGATAAAATAATTGATAAAACAATGGAGAAACTCATGCAAACCTTTGAAAAAGAGCTAGGAGCAATTATTAGAAAATAAGTTTATATATTATTATACAAACTACTTACTTTATCATGGAAAAACATTTCACAAAAACAAAAATTATTGCAACAGTAGGACCTGCCTGCAGTACCAAAGAGCAGCTCTATGAATTAGTTCGAGCAGGAGCAGATGTGTTTAGACTTAATTTTTCGCATGGTTCTCATAAAGAGCATTTAGAAATTATAAATCGGATAAAAGAATTGAATAAAGAACATGGCTGTAACGTGGCCACGCTCATGGACCTACAAGGACCTAAAATTCGGATTGGTGAAATGCCCCCAGAGGGAGTGGAATTAGTGGCAGGAAATAAATTCATTTTCACAACAGAAAAAATGATGGGTACAGCACAAAAAGCCTACACTACCTACCACGCCTTACCCAAAGACGCTAAAATAGGAGATAGAATTTTACTTGATGACGGCAAAATTGAAGTACGAGTTACGAGTATAAGCCCCACTGAAGTAGAAACCGAAGTAGTATACGGAGGTATCCTTAAATCCAAGAAAGGTATGAACTTGCCCGATACTAATGTCTCCATCCCTTCGCTTACTGAAAAAGATACTGAAGATCTGTATTTTGGTCTACAGAATGATATTGACTGGGTAGCTCTCTCATTTGTACGCAATGAAATTGACGTACTTTTGCTTAAACATCTTATCCGCCAGCAAGGGAAAAATACCAAAGTGATAGCAAAAATAGAAAAGCCCGAAGCCATTGCTAGAATAGACGAGATAATTAAAGCTACCGACGCCGTAATGATAGCCCGTGGGGATCTAGGCGTGGAAATCCCTGCAGGGGAGATACCTATGTTGCAAAAAGAGATTATTCGTAAATGTCGTATTGCCTTCAAGCCTGTAATTGTGGCTACGCAAATGTTAGAAAGTATGATTAACTCTCCACGCCCTACACGTGCTGAAACCAATGACATCGCCACTGCCGTTTTTGATGGAGCAGACGTACTTATGCTTAGTGCTGAAACCGCTACAGGAAAATATCCTAAACTCTCAGTAGAAACTATGGTAAATACTATAGCTATTGTGGAACGACAACCTGAAATTTACAATAAACTCGAACCCCTTGACCCCAAATCCCATAGCTTCTACAACTCTTGCGTGGTGGCTGCCGCCTGTGTCATGGCAGAGACCACCCATGCCAAAGCAATCATAGGAATTACCTCCTCGGGCTATACTGCTCATCAACTATCTAGCCGAAGACCCAAAGCTGACATCTTTATCTTTACCCCCAATAGAAGTTTACTTACTACCCTTAACTTGCTTTGGGGAGTAAGAGTTTTTTATTACGACAAAAACTTACCTACGGAACACACCTTTCAAGATTTGCAAAACTTTTTGCTCAAAAACAAACTAATTGAGAAAGGTGATGTAGTGATTCATCTCGCAAGCATGCCTTTGGAAAAAAAGTTGCGTACTAATACTATTAAATTATCCGTAGTAGGGGAGTAATGTATGTAAATTTATGCTATCCAAGCGTAGCATGGCTCTAAATGAGGTGCTATTATTTGGATAGCATACCACTATTTTTAACACGCTTTACCGCTTTTTTCCTTTTTTATTCTTGTTCTTATTGCTTTTATTGTTTTTTATATGGCTGGCTTTACTGATAGAAGGCATTTGAGTCGCGTTCATTTTTTTCATTATCTTTCGGATTTCAGAAAATTGTGAAATTAAACTATTCAGCTCTGCCATGCTCCTTCCACTTCCCTGAACAATGCGTTTTTTTCTACTTGGATTAGCCAAAAGCTCAGGGTTTTGCCGTTCTTTGGGAGTCATGGATTGTATAAGGGCTTCTATAGGTACGAAAGCATTGTCATCTATTTCTATATCCTTTATCATTTTCCCAATACCTGGTATCATAGAAATCATATCTTTGAGGTTACCCATGCGTTTGATTTGCTGGATTTGTGAGTAAAAGTCCTCTAAATTAAATTGATTTTTGCGAATTTGCGCCGCAATACGCTTACTCTCCTCTTCTTCAGCAATTTTTTGGGCTTTTTCTACTAAACTCACAATATCGCCCATGCCTAAAATACGATTTGCCATACGGTCAGGGTAAAAGCGATCAATGCTATTTAAAGCATCTACCTTTTCTCCCATCCCTACAAATTTAATAGGTTTATTAACAACGGTTCGGATAGAGAGTGCCGCGCCTCCACGCGTATCACCATCTAATTTAGTAAGCACTACACCATCAAAGTTTAATCTGTCATGAAAAGTTTTAGCCGTATTTACGGCGTCCTGCCCTGTCATAGCATCTACCACGAACAGCGTTTCTGAAGGATTGATGGCTTTCTTTATGTTTTCTATTTCTTGCATCATCTCCTCATCAATTGCCAAACGCCCTGCCGTATCTACAATTACTACTCGGTAGTGATGTTTTTTAGCATATTCAATACTATTTTGGGCAATTTGCACGGGGTTCTTATTATCTAATTCAGCATATACTTCTACACCTACCTTTTCTCCTATGGATTGTAATTGCTGGATAGCTGCAGGGCGATATACATCGCAAGCTACTAGTAGCACGCTACGCCCTTGTCTCTTGATATAATTTGCTAATTTAGCCGAGAAAGTGGTTTTACCCGAACCTTGTAACCCAGCTATAAGGATAACTGCAGGCTCTCCTTTCAAGTTTATGTCTTGGGCTTGCCCTCCCATCAGTTCGGTTAATTCTTCATGCACAATTTTTACCAACATTTCGCTGGGCTTTACAGCAATAGTAATCTTCCGACCTATAGCTTTTTCTTTAATATTATCGGTAATTGTTTTAGCAATCTTGTAGTTCACGTCAGCATCTACCAGAGCTTTGCGAATTTCTTTCACAGTGGAGGCTACATTCACATCGGTAATTCGTCCCGTACCTTTGAGGGTTTTAAGGGCTTCATCTAATCGAGCAGTAAGCGACTCAAACATAATCCAATTTAGGTAAAAAGTGAAAAAGTGAAATGGTTAATTACAAGCTTTTTAAGATACAAAGATACATTTTTTCTTAATTAAGACCTTGTAAGAGGTGAAATTAGCATATACATGGCATTGTTAAAATAGTATAGATAAATCACTATTCCACTTAAACATTAAAAGTTTAAATGAATAAACTTTTAGATCGTTGTTTGCCTTTAGCTATACCATCTTTACAAAATTTTGTTAATTTGTATTTTGGACATCGTTCCATAGTTTCAGGGTTTTAGTAATCTTTTTTTGCAAAAAAAATCTATACAAAATTAACAATACCATATACACTAAAATTTAATTTTAGATATTTCTCAATCTGTTCTTTTATATTTGCATCGTAAAGTTTCAAGTTATTTCAGTCTATGCTCCAATGTATATTATTGAAAGTATTATCGCTATAAGCGTATTAGCCACTTTATACGCTTGGAATAATCCTCACATTTATCAAAAGTGGCTTATGATACCTAACCAAATTTGGCGGAAGAAAGAGTATTATCGCTTCTTTACCTCAGGGCTTATCCATGCAGATTGGGTACATCTCATCTTTAATATGATAAGTTTATATCTTTTAGGAAAAAATGTAGAGATAATCTATGCGCGTATTTTTGGTATAGAGCTTGGGGCTATTCTGTTGATTGTACTATATATAGTAGGTATGGTTCTGTCCGATTTGCCTAATTATTTCAAGTACAAACATACTAATTACTCCTCTTTGGGTGCTTCGGGAGCGATTGCCTCAGTTATTTTTGTAAGTATTCTATTTATGCCCTTGAGCCAACTTTGTGTGTATGGTGTATTATGTATGCCAAGTTTTTTGTTTGGATTATTGTACTTACTTTTTTCTTATTATGCAGCTCAAAATTCACATGATAGTGTTAGCCATGAGGCTCATTTTTACGGAGCATTGGTAGGGATTGCCTTTGCAATTTTTACCTATCCTGCTGTGATACAACATTTTCTAGAGCAACTCTCTCAATGGAAAGGCTTATTTCGCTTCGTGTAAGGATTGAGTCTTGCAATGTTAAGAAATTGTTAAAAAAAAATTAATAATTACTCTCAAATCGTAACCATAATTTAAATTCTTATTAAACACCACATAAAAGTAAGCACCTAATTTTGCAGGTGTAAAAAGAAAGAACGGCGGATATTTGAATAAAATCACATTCTATGCGACAAAAATACTTATTTCTAACTCTCTCCCTTTTTCTTATATTCTCTTACTCAATAGCTCAAACAGGTAGTATTAGAGGTAAGATAACTGATGCCACTGAAAAGAAAGAACCTGCCTTCGGAGCAACCGTAACAATTGAAGGTACAAATATTGCTACTGCTACCGACCTTGATGGTAATTTCTTATTTCCTAAATTATTGCCTGGTACCTATACCATTAAAGTAACTTACATAGGTTACAAAGAAAAAATAATTGAAAAGGTAGTGGTTTATGCAGGTAAAGTTACTGAAGTGAATGCCACTATTGAAGAAGATACTCAAATGTTAGAGGGAGCAGTGGTGATTGCCCAAAGAGAAACATTTAGTGAGATCTCGGTTATTTCTGAAATTAAAATGGCAGAAAACGTTGCCGTAGGAATTTCTGCCGAACAAATAAACCGTAGCCAAGACCGCGATGCTTCCCAAGCTATTCGCCGTGTTCCAGGAGTTTCATTGATAGACAATCGTTTTGTTATAGTACGTGGCTTATCTCAAAGGTATAACACCGTACTCCTGAATGACATTATTACACCAAGCTCTGAGGTAGATACGCGTGCTTTTTCTTTTGATATCGTGCCAAGCAATATTATTGATAGAATGTTAGTTTATAAGTCAGGAGCAAGTGAGATTCCTGGTGATTTTGCAGGAGGGGTAGTCAAGATTTATACACGTACTGCTCCTGAACAAAATTTTACTAACTTTGGTATTGGTACAGGGTATAGAGTAGGAACAACTTTTGGAAATGCACAAACCCAACAAAGCGGTACACTAGACTTTTTAGGCATTGATGACGGCAAAAGACGCATCCCTCAGGCTTTTCCTGATTTTGTGAGTTCTATTTTGAGCAATCAAGAGCGCGCAAATCTAGCAAAACAATTCAAAACAAATTGGGATTTGAATAATACGAGCATTAGCCCTGATTTAAGATTAAACTTTAGCCTAGGACGAAGGTTTAATATCGGAGAAGCAGTAGTGGGAAATCTAACAGCCATCAATTATAGCAATACCCAACAATATTTTGACTCCGATGTTAATTTATTTACCTCTAACCCTAATGATAGAGACAGGTTTACTAATTTGGATATTACCAACAAGGATAAAGTAATTACCAATAACATTCGTTTAGGAGTATTACACAATTGGTTATTGCGTCTTGATAAAAATCATACCATAGAGTTCAAAAATTTATTCAACCAACTTTCTTTTGTACAAACGGTAGTACGCAATCAAAAAGATTTTCGTAACGATGTAGACTATCTTAATTATTCGTTACGTTTTGAGAAGAGAAGTATTTACAGTGGACAATTGATTGGAAGGCACAATTTCAGAGATGATAACTTAAAACTCAATTGGCAATTAGGGTATGCCTACACTAACAAACAAGAACCTGACTGGCGCCGTGTGAGAACAAACCGAACTTTAGGAACTGAAGATGCTTTCCTTATTTCATTTCCACCTTCCCCTAATATTATTGACGTAGGTAGGTTTTATTCTAACCTTTACGAAGGGGTTATCTCCGCCGCTACTAATGTAGAATTAAATTTAGATAAGGAACAGAAAACCGAAGAAAAAAGGGCTAAACTCCGTGGAGGGTTTTATTTTGAACGCAAAGACCGTAGCTTCCGAGCAAGGTTTTTTGGCTATAAAGTCGTAGGAAATGCAGGAAATATCAATTCTTTGCCTATAAGTCAAGCATTAAGCAGTAGCAATCTTACAGGAGAGTCTGGATTCTTGACAATGGAAGAAGGAACTCGCCCACAAGACCGTTACACAGCTGATAATACTTTATTAGCTGGCTACGTGGGAACTTCTATTCCTATAACTTCAAAATTAGGTTTATCCACAGGGGTACGTGTTGAATATAACCTGCAACAAATCCAAAGCAGACGTTTAGACCGCACTGCTGTAAATGTAAGTAATGCTATTGTTTCACCACTCCCCTCACTTAACTTGACCTATGATTTAACTGATAAATCACTCTTACGTTTAGCTTACTCCTTGACTATCAACCGCCCTGAGTTTAGGGAATTAGCCCCTTTTGATTATTATGACTTTAACCTCAATGCCTTTGTAATAGGTAATTCTGAACTCAAAAACGCAACAATTCAAAATGCAGATATTCGATATGAATATTATCCCAGCCCTGGTGAGTTGATCTCCATAGGCGCTTTTTATAAATACTTTACCAATCCAATAGAAACATTTCTGCTCCTTTCGGTAGGAGGGGCAACAAATTTCGGTTATAGTTTCCTGAATGCAAAAACAGCTCAAAATTTTGGAGGTGAAATAGAGTTTAGAAAAGCCATAGGAGGGGAGACATCCAGCCGCTTCTTAAAAAATTTGAGTATAAATGCGAATGCCGCACTCATTTTCAGCCAAGTAGATTTAGGAAAGCGAGTGCGTGTACCTAACACAGATGGTGGAATTGTAGAGGTTGATGTTGCTGAAACACAAGACAAAAATAGACCTATGGCATTTCAATCTCCTTATTTGGTAAATGTAGGACTATATTACAACGATGAAGAATCAGGTTGGCAAGCAAGCCTTCTATATAATGTATTTGGGCAACGCATTTTTGCCGTAGGTACAATTGATAATCCTACTATCTATGAAATGCCTCGAAATATTATAGACTTGGCTCTTACCAAACGTCTTAGCAATGGGTTAGAAGTAAGGTTCGGTATTCAAGATTTGCTTAACCAACCTTTTTTACTCAAACAAGACTCTAACATAGATAAGAAAATTACCGCTGATGACAAGACCTTTAATGTATTCAGAAGAGGGCAATACTTTTCATTAGGAGTAAATTATATTATTGGTAAAAATACAACAAGAATGGCAGTTAATTAAAAATTGTAATAAAAAGAACTTACTTAAAAATCTTTATTGATATAAAGTTTTATTCACAATAATTTTTCTTAGTTCGTTCATTTTCAAAACTAACTTTCGTTTTCTTATGAAAAAGTTACTTTATGCTTTTATGCTGATAGCTTTTGTAGCAACTATTTACGCTTGTAAAAAGAAAGATTCAGGACCAAAAGACGAGTTTACCGAAATAGACCCTGCTACAGGCGCGCGCATCATTCAGGGGGAAATCACTAAAAATGTTACTCTAATTGCCACTAATAAATACATTCTGAAGGGTTTTGTTTATGTAACTGACGGTGCTACTTTGACCATCCCTCCTGGTACCATCATTTTTGGGGATACTGATACCAAAGGCACTCTAATTATTGAAAAAGGTGGTAAGATTGATGCTCAAGGTACAGCTCAAAAACCTATAGTCTTTACTTCCCCTAAACGTAAAGGGCAAAGAAACTATGGAGATTGGGGAGGTATCGTAATTTGTGGAAAAGCTCCTCACAATCAGCAAGGCAGCCGCCAATTTGAAGGCGGAATTCGTGGCTCTTATGGCACTTTCAATGAACCTAATGACAACTCAGGAATCATGCGTTATGTACGCATTGAATTTGCAGGAGTAGCTCTAACCCCCGCTTCTAATAGTGAAATTAACGGACTCACTTTGTATGGTGTAGGTTCTGGCACCGTGCTTGAGTATATTCAAGTCTCTTTCTGTGGTGATGATTCTTTTGAGTGGTTTGGCGGTACTGTAAATGCTAAATATTTAATTGCCCATCGCGGTTTTGACGATGACTTTGATACTGACCATGGCTTCGTAGGAAAAGTACAATTTGCCGTATCTTTAAGAGATGTGAATGTAGCTGACCAATCTACTTCCAATGGCTTTGAGTGTGATAACTTTGACCCAGGTACTCCCGCTACTGGTCCCAATAATGGTTTACCTCTTACTAACGCCACTTTTTCTAATGTAAGCATCTTTGCAAGTAATGTAAGTCCTGTTTCAGCTACTACTCCAAGTGCTGGCTCAGGTCCCTATGGTAGAGGTATGCATCTTCGTAGAAACTCTGCCATGAAAATCTACAATACTCTTATTGTAGGTTACCCCGAAGGTCTACGTTTGGACGGTACAGCTACCCTCGCCAACGCTAATGCAGGTACTATGGATCTGAGAAGTATTGTTTTAGCTAACATGAATACACCAGTGAATGGTGCTAATGGTGTAACAGCTGTCGAAGCTCAAAATTATTTTAATGCTGCGGGTCGTAACAATGAAATAGTTCCACATTCTAACCTTAGTGCCTTAAAGTTAAATGCTAATTCCTTCAATTTAGCGAATCCTAATTTTATCCCTGCCTCTGACTCACCATTGTTAGATCCTGCAAGAGCTTTCTCTTTGCCTAACGATGGCTTCTTCCAAACTGCAAACTTCCGTGGTGCTTTTAATAACGTGAACTGGACTGCAGGTTGGGCCAATTTTGACCCACAAAATACTGACTATTAGTAGTTAGAGGTAGCTTTAGCTTACCTTTGGCTTACAGACTTTTGAAATAAAAATAACTTTTCTAAAGGTTATCCTTATTAAGAAAAAAAGGGTAACCTTTGCTATTTTTCGAAAATTCAATACATTCTATAATTCAATACAAGTGTAAGAGGTAAACCTGTCAATAAAGATACTAATCTAAAAACTAAGGCTTTAATTCAAGTCAAGTAGAGTGGGAGAGAAAGTAAAAGATAAGCCACTATTTCAACACTAATTCCTCAACCTCTTCTACTTCTGCCAACATATTGGGGCTTATACTCGTAATACGAACTTTTTTGAGTTCGTTTATCAAAAGTGGGTCATATTTCGCTCTTACACGAATATAATTTTCGGTAAAACCATGCATATAGCCATTTTCAATATCATTTTCAAATAAAACTTCAAAAGTTTTACCTACGTTCTGTTCATAAAAATAACGCCGTTTCTCGTCAGAGAGAATATGTAACATCTTACTTCGTCTGTTTCGCTCTGCCATGCTTACCACTGGTTTAATATTTAAAGCAGGTGTATTTTCACGTTCCGAATATGTAAACACATGCAAATAGCTAATGTCTAATTCATTAAGGAATTGATACGTTTCTAAAAAATCCTCTTCACTCTCCGAAGGAAAGCCTACAATGACATCTACCCCGATGCAACAATCGGGCATGACTTGCTTAATTTTTTGTACTCTGTCAGCATATAATTCGCGGAGGTAGCGTCGTTTCATTAGTTTCAAAATTCGGTTAGAACCTGACTGCAAAGGGATATGAAAATGCGGTACAAAACGTTGTGATTGAGCTACAAATTCAATAATCTCATCGGTTAAGAGGTTAGGTTCAATAGAAGAGATACGAATACGCTCAATACCTTGTACTTTGTCTAGTTCACGTATCAGATCTATAAAATGGTGAACGCGCTTGCCGTCAATTAGCCCAAAATCCCCTATATTTACTCCCGTAAGTACAATTTCCTTTACTTCGGTTTTGGCAATTTCTTGGGCAGACTGCACGATGTTGGCTATGGTATCGCTCCGGCTTTGTCCACGTGCTAATGGTATAGTGCAAAATGTACACTTATAATTGCATCCATCTTGCACTTTAAGAAAAGTGCGTGTTCTATCTCCTATGGAATAGGAATGGCAAAAAGCAGTAGCTTGGGTAACCTCTTGCACAAAAATTTTAGCTGTGCTCGGGGTGCAAGTTACATTTAAGATAGCTTTGGAGGTATTCTCTTGGGTTGTTTCAATACTTGAAGATGTAGTATTTTTTTGAAAATCACCTAAAAGGTCTAATAGTCTGAATTTTTCAGAAGCTCCTAGAACAGCATCAACACCCTCAATTTTAGCAATTTCTTCAGGTTTGAGTTGAGCATAACAACCTATAACTACAATATAAGCATGAGGAGCAATCTTTTGTGCTTCTTTTACAATTTTACGACATTTCTTGTCTGCATTTTCTGTTACAGAGCAAGTATTGATGATAAAAATATCAGGTGTGTCCAAAAAATCTACTTTTCGGAAGCCACGTTGCTCAAAACTTCGGGCAATTGTAGAAGTTTCGGCATAATTCAGTTTACAACCTAAGGTATAAAAAGCTACTTTCTTCATGCCACAAAGTTACAAAAAAAATGCGACATTTCTACTTTTTCATTTTCATTGGGTATTTTAACATGTGTATTTAATACGCACACAAGGTATTGACAAAAAGTGCATGCCTAAGGGCTACGAAAAAAACAAATAAAAAAATCTTTCTTAATGTATGGCAGTAAATAATTGATAAATGATAAAAAAACACTAACTTTACAAGAAAAATAAAACTCTTTCTCTAAGATTTTCCTTTCGCCTATAAACCTCAGCTATTTTTTAGACCCAATGAATCAACTAAATTTCAAATTATTAGCTTTTACCTATCTCTTTTTCTCTTACTCATTAGTAGTGCTTTATGCCCAAAGTGCTACCGAACAATTTGGCAAAAACCGCATACAATATAAAAAATTTGATTGGCGATATTACAGCACCACTAATTTTGATATTTACTTCTATGACGATGGCGTACGTTTGGCTAATTTCTCTGCACGCTTCCTAGAAACTGAGTTTGACCGCATTACCGATATTATCGGCTTTACACCTTACCTCAAAATTCGCTTGTTTATTTACAATTCTATTGCTGATATGCAACAAAGTAATGTAGGTATCGATGACAACGCTATTCAACTCGGTGGGCAGACTAACTTCTTCAAGTCCCAAATGGAAGTGCCTTATACAGGAAGTGAAGTGGAATTTAAGAAAGAACTTCGTTTGGGATTAGCACAATTGCTTATCAAAGAAATGATGTTTGGTGGAAATTTGAAAGATTTGCTACAAAATACCTATTTAGGAGGCTTTAACGAATGGTTTTTGCTCGGTGCAGCACGCTACGTTGCCGAAGGATGGAGTGTAGAAATGGACGATTATATTCGCGACTTGTTTAATACCCGCCAAATCAAGCGCCCACACTTACTTTCAGGCAAAGAGGCAATTATCGTAGGGCAATCCGTCTGGAATTTTATTGCTGAAAAATATGGACCTAACCACATTGCTAATATCTTAAACTTAGCACGCATTATTAAAAGTGAGAAAAATAGCATTTCAAGTAGTTTAGGTATTCGGTATAGTAGTTTTATGAATCAATGGCAAATGTACTATACTGAAATGGTAAAACCTACTTCTGAAAAAACCGAACTACCTCGTTATGACTTCAAATTCAGAAAAAACAACTTCAAAAAACGCCAATACAATCAAATCAAATTTAGCCCTGATGGGCAATGGATAGCTTATACCGAACTACTTGATGGGAAATATAAAGTATTCCTCCTTAATACAAATACCCGAAAGAAAAAATTACTCTTCTCTAACCGATACCGACCCATCGGTCAGCGATACAATTACGAACTTCCTCTTATAGATTGGCAAAATAATACTAACTTAGCTATTGTCTATAACCAACACGGTGAGAATCAACTCAAAATCATTAATGTAAACAAAAAAACAGTCTTGAAAAGAACATGGTATTTCTTTAACCACATTTCAGATATTGATTTTTCTGACGATGGCAATTTTTTAGCTCTCAGCGTAGATAGAAAAGGAGAGGTAGATTATAAAACAGGGCAAAACGATATTTTCATTTATGACCTCAAAAATACTCGTATGAAACAAATTACTGATGATTGGTTTGACGACCGCAACCCTCGCTTTTTGCCAAATAGTAATACGGCTCTGGTATTTAGTTCTAACCGTATTACTGATACCATACAGGTAAAAACTCTACGAACTGATTTTGGCAACTATGAACAAGAAATTAATGATTTCAATATATTTTTATACCAACCTGAAATAAGCAAACAAGTTTTTCAACGTATTACGCAAATCTACGGAGAGGCCTCGCAACCAATTTACACACTGGACAAGCAAATTTTTTACCTCAGTGATGAAACAGGAATTAAACAATTGTATAGATATGACCTAAAGACAGGTGAAAATCAAAAACTTACTAATTTTAGGCAAAGCATTATTACTTTTGACATCGCGCCACAAAATCAAGGCTGGGCATTTAGCACGAACTATAAGACTCGCCCTTTCGCCGCTTATCAAGCCCAACTAAGTTTTCCTATAAACAGTTTGGAACATAAAACCATTAGAGCCGAATTATTAGCCATGCGTTCTAACAAACTCTTTTTAGCTACCACTACTTTCAAAATAGATACCACCCAAACCTTAAAAATAGAAAAGCCTTACAACCCTGAAAATATTGATACCGACGACTATCAATTTGACCCTGAAATTGTAAAAGAAAAGCAAGGAACAATTGAGAAAACACAAAAAGATTTGATAAGTAAAATCAAAAAAGGGAGTAAGCGAGATATCAAAGTAATAGGTTCTTATCCTTATCAACCACGCTTTAAAGTAGAAAATTTGGCTACTACCTTTCGGATAGATCCACTACGCGGATTTGGCAGTTATATCAATTTTGCAAGTTCTGATTTACTAGAAAATCACAAGTTCAAAGGCGGTTGGTTTTTAGGTTCAAATCTCCGAAATAATATTGTACATGCAGAATACCAATATTTCAAAAACCGATTAGATTACTCACTCAAGTTTGAACGCGATAACATTCACTTTAATCTTGACCCACTTATCAACCCCCAACGTTATACTTTAAGCCGAGCCTCAGCAGTGGGTTCTTATGCTTTCAATAATATTGTAAGAGCGAGTTTAGCTTCTTTTTATGCTACCACTACTTTTGTCAACCTAGGGGCAGTAGTGGGTGGGCTAAATCGTATGCATTATGTGGGTGCCAGAGCCGAATTTGTGGTAGATAATAGTATTACCCATGGTGCAAACATACAAACGGGTACACGCATCAAAGCGTACTTTGAAGTCTACCAACCTTTTGCCGCAAGTGGTGAAATCACTAGCATTAAGCGACGCGACTTTACCTGCCTCAATGTAGATGCAAGGCATAACCTTCGCTTACATCGTGATATCATTCTAGCTCTTAGATTGGGCTATGGAGCTTTTGCAGGTAATAGCCGTAAAAATTTTCTTTTAGGAGGAGTTGATGAATGGATTAGTAATCGTACTGATACAGACAGACAAGGTAATCCACTTCGTCTCGCTTCTGATTTAGATAATAGCGATATTTTGTTTGTACGTTACGTAACCCCGTTAAGAGGATTTAATTACAACAGATTATTTGGCAACAATTATCTCTTATTTAATGCCGAAGTGCGCGTACCTTTGTTCAAATATCTATTCGGAAAGCGTATTACCTCCAGTTTTTTCAAAAATATGCAATTTATTGGTTTTACTGATATTGGCTCAGCCTGGACAGGGGCAGACCCTTTCCAACGTCAAAACAGTGTGAACACGCGGGAAGTCCGGAGTAATAATTTCGTAGTTACGGTTAATGACTTCAAAAGCCCTTTCTTGCAAAGTTTTGGCACTGGGGTTCGCACTACCATCTTTGGCTATTATCTTAAATTTGACTATGCTTGGCGAATCGAAGACTATACCGTCAGCCAAAAAGGTATGTTGCAAGTAAGTTTAGGGTATGATTTTTGATAAGTGTTCTGAAAGCAATAAGTTAAATCATTAAAATTTATTCGTTAAGAGAAAACCTTTAATTTATTTTTCGTTTAGCTAACTAAGAATTTATTCTTTATCTTTTTCAAACTTAAATACAATTATGGATAGAACCACAAAAATAGCTCTCTACATCATAGTAGGTATCATCGGTATAGGTGTCATATACTGGATTTTCAAAAAATTAGTCGCTATTGCACTTTTAGTGCTGGTGTTTTATCTCATCTACCGCTTTGGCTTTGCCAAAAGTAAAGTGAAAAATTAAGAAAATGCACTTTTTTTTGCATTTTTTGCATTACAACACAACCAAAATACAAAATAAACGTAAAAAAATGTAGCTTTTACAGCGAATAGTAATCCTGAAACTAAAAATACAATAAAAGAAGATAACTTTTGAGAAAAGACTCGTAATCTTTAGTTCACTTAATATAAAAGTTAAACAGGTATGATAAAGCAAATTCGCCTTATTCAAGGTGCATCATTAGCTCTCCTGTGCGTGATGCTTAGTTCGTGCTTCCTTTTTAAGAAAAAAGATGAATTTCAGAACAGTAAAAACGTACACAAAAAAGGGCAAAGAAGCATGGTTACAGGGGTAAAGTACAACGATGACGAGAACCCCAAAATCAGTTTCAAAGTAAAAGAGTATGAAGGGCAACCCGATGCTCCCAATTTAGTATTTATTGAAGGTGGGCGATTTACCCTAGGCTCAAGTGAGGAAGATATCATTCACGCAAGAGACAACAAAGAACGTACTGCAAGTATCCAATCATTCTTTATGGATCAGACCGAAATTGCCAATATCCACTGGTTGGAATATATGAATTACTATGAAAGAGCTGAAAATGCAGACCGTATTCCTAACGGATTTACCTTAGAAACTTATCGCCAGCAAGTACTCCTGCCTGATACTACAGTTTGGGCAAGCGAATTAGCCTATAATGATTCATATGTAGCTAATTATCTTCGCTATCCAGGCTTTCGCTTTTTCCCCGTGGTAGGAATCAGTTGGTTACAAGCCCAAGATTTTTGCCGTTGGCGTACTATGGTAGTAAATGAAAATTTAGCTATTGAAGCCCAAAAAGCAGGAAAATTAGAAACCCTACCTAACTTTGCCGCAGGAGAAAAAGTTCCTCTGGAATCAGGAGTAGTTGTACCTGATTATCGCCTTCCAACCGAAGCTGAATGGGAATACGCCGCCAAAGGTTTGATTGGTACACAATATAACGATGAAAATCAATCTAACGGACGTATCTACCCTTGGGATGGACATGCGGTTCGTAACCCCTACGATACCAAAAAATATCCTATGGGTTATATGTTAGCTAACTTCAAACGTGGGCGAGGAGATTATGCAGGTATTGCAGGTAAATTAAATGACGGTGCTTTGATTACTGAATATATTTTCGCTTATCCACCTAATGATTATGGTTTATACAACATGGCAGGCAACGTAAGTGAATGGGTAGAAGATGTGTATCGCCCTAATGCCTTCCGTGATGTTGATGATCTCAATCCTGTACGCCGCCAACGGCTAGATAGCTTAAAACTAAGAGCTGACTCAACCAAGTCTGTTTACCAGGATGATAAATCACCCTACAACCCACAAGTAGGAGGGAAAACTACCAACAACTCTTTAATTAACGACGACTCAAGGGTCTATAAAGGTGGTTCTTGGAAAGATGTAGCTTATTGGGCTTCGCCTGGCACTCGACGCTTCTTGGATAAGCGTGAAAGACGTTCCTATATTGGCTTCCGTTGTGCTATGATTATGGCAGGCGAGCGTGAGGGTGAAAATAGAAGGAAAAATTAACAAATTTTTTGAAGCAAAATTTTGTGCAGTAAAATTCTCTTAAAGCTGTTTTTTAATTGACAGTTTTAAGAGAATTTCTTTTACAATCCTACTCTTTGAGTTTCCAAAGCGGATTTGTTTTTATTCTTTGCATATTCAATACTTGCCTCTACAAATTTAATAAAGAGAGGGTGTGGAGAATCTACAGTACTTTTAAGTTCAGGGTGATATTGTGTACCTATAAACCAAGGATGATCACACAATTCTATTACCTCTACTAAATTATTATCAGGATTGATACCAGAAGCTATCATACCCGCTTGCTCAAACATGTCCAAATATTTATTATTAAATTCGTATCTGTGGCGATGTCGCTCGTGTATAATCGTTTTATTATAAATCTTATAAACTTTTGTTCCCTCTTTTAGCTTGCAAGGATAACTTCCTAAACGCATCGTGCCACCTTTTTGAGTAATATGTTGCTGACTTTCCATGAGGTCTATAACAGGGTGGGGGGTATTTTTATCTATTTCAGTAGAAGCTGCCCCCTCTAATCCTAATACATTGCGTGCAAACTCAACCGTAGCGCACTGCATTCCAAGGCATATCCCTAAAAAAGGAACTTTATTTTCGCGTACATACCGAATAGCCTGTATTTTACCTTCAATTCCTCTATCACCAAAGCCAGGAGCAACTAAAACACCATGCAATTCGGCAAGTTCTTGAGCTAAATCTTTCTCAACCAACTCCTCAGAGTTTATCCAATGAATATGCACTTTACAATCATTAGCTACACCCGCATGTATAAAAGCTTCAGAAATAGATTTGTAAGCGTCATGTAGCTTTACATACTTACCTACCAAACCAATATGTACTTCCCGTTTGGGATTACGTAATTTTTTCAAAAAGTTTTTCCATTTATCCATTTTAGGTTCGTTATCATAAGGCAAACGGAGTTTTTGAAGTACACGTTTATCCAACTTCTCTTTTTGCATCAAAATTGGTACTTCATAGATTGTGTCTGAATCTAAAGCTTCTATCACTGAGTCATAATCTACGTTACAAAACTGAGATAACTTCTTGCGAATTTCAGGAGGGAGTGGATATTCTGACCTGCATACTAAAATATCAGGTTGTACTCCTGCTTCTGAAAGTTGTTTAACAGAGTGCTGGGTAGGTTTGGTTTTGAGCTCACCTGCTGATTTGAGATAAGGAATAAGTGTAAGGTGTACTACAATTACATTGTCTTGCCCTAATTCCCATTTCATTTGTCTTACAGCTTCTATAAAAGGTAAGGATTCAATATCACCTACACAACCTCCGATTTCGGTAATAATAATTTGGTATTTTCTCTCTTCGGAGAGTAGAAGAAAATTGCGCTTAATCTCATCAGTAATGTGTGGGATAACCTGTACGGTCTTACCCAAGTAATCACCTCTGCGTTCTTTTTGGATTACGTTGTGGTAAATCCGCCCTGTGGTAATGTTATTTGCCCTAGAAGTAGGTATGTTCAAAAAGCGCTCATAATGCCCAAGGTCAAGGTCGGTTTCTGCACCATCGTCAGTTACATAACATTCACCATGCTCATATGGATTGAGCGTTCCCGGGTCTATGTTAATATATGGGTCAAATTTTTGAATAGTAACTGAAAAACCACGTGCTTGTAATAATTTAGCCAACGATGAAGCTATAATCCCTTTACCTAAGGACGAAGTTACACCTCCCGTAACAAATACATGTTTAGAAACTATCATTTTAGTTACGCAATAAATAAGGTAAAGTTACGGGATACAAAAGTACAATCTTTTAACATATTTAAGCTAATTATTGAAAAAAAATATCTCAAATTATTTATTTAGCTGCATTGTTAGTAATATAATTAATATTATGTTAAATTAATATAAAAAATCTCTTTACTTTTCCAAGTTTTTAAAGATACCCAAAAACCTTAACTAACAGCATTAGCCAATTTAATTTTAACCAGCTAAATAAAGTTAAAAGAACATTATTCAAGAACTTTTTTTCAGTATTTTTAAAATTGCTTTTTACTACTAAAATCAAAATTTTTAACTATATTTGTGTAATTTTCATATTATCATCATACAAAATGAACCCATCTGAAAAAATAGAAAAAAAAACTAACGATTTACTTGCTCACCTTAGCTTCAAAGCCTTCTTTGAAAACTCGCACCTACCGAAAGCATTTTTGAATAAAAATGGCGACCTATTAGCAGCAAACAGGGCATATTTAGATTTTTTTGAAGTTCCTGATAATACTTTTTTACCTACACAAAGCATTTTCAATCTATTTAAGTTTTGGCAAGAGTATTATAAAGATCTTTTTCAGCTTGTACGAGAGAAAGCACTTACCAAGTTTAAGACCTTCACTCACAATCATTTGCAACTAAACTTATATAAACCACACACCCAAACAAAACTTTTCTATAATCTTGAGCTACGCCCTCTCCTACTTGACTATACAACAGAAGTATTTTGGGAACTTTCTATCATGCCGCAATCAAATACTAATTTTAATACTAACTTTATCAATCAGATTTTGGACACAGTGCCAAATTTGATTATGTTAAGAGACTTTGAGGGAAAAATTATTTTTTGTAGTTCTGCTTTAGCAGAATATTGTTTGGTCAGCAAAGAGCAAATATTAGGTAAAACAATTCACCACTTTTTTCAGACCGAAGTCCCACTCGATGATTATTTGAAAATAGAGCATGCCGTGTTACTGTCACAAATGGAACTACGAGGGGAAGAGAAATTTGTTCGGTTGGCTGATAATAAAGTATTTTACTTTCATTCTATCAAAAAAAGCTTTCTTAATGCTAATGGTAATTTAGAAATTCTGTGCGTTATGACTGACGTTACAGATAAGAAATTGCAACAACAAGAGGTAGAAAAACACAGGAACTTGCTTAATGGTATTTCGCAAGCTATCCCTGACGATTTACTATTGATAGACATTGACCAAAAAAAAATTGCTTATACTAATAAGCAAGTATTTAACAATGGCTTTGATTTACAAGAGATTAGCCAAATGTTAGCTAGAGAGCAACTCGTGGAGTTAGTATACGATCTAGATAAGAATCTATTTTTTGAAGCTCTTCGTCAGATTTATACCTATCCTGAGCAAATACAAAGAGTGGAAGTTCGGATTAAGCAAAAAGATGGTAGCTTCAAATGGTATTGGGTGCGATTTAAAGCCTTCAATTCTGATAAGCAAAAACCTACACGATTTGTTTTATTACTCTTTCAAGATATCCATAAAGAGAAAGAACAAAAAGCACAATTAGAAATTAGTGAAAAGAAATTACGTCAAGTTTATGAGCTAAGCAATCTTGTTACTTGGGAATATGATATTACGCACAAAAAATTTAGCTATGATGATAGATTTTTGCCTCTATTTGGCATCAACAAATCTAAGGAAATAAAGAAAATTAGCCAAAATCCTCTGCTTTTGTTACAATATGTTCACCTAAAAGATAGAACCTTTCAAGATATTGTTTGGAAAACTTTACAAGAAAATAAAAGGTATGAGGGTGAGCATCAAATCACAAAACGTAATGGTGAAACGGTCTATATTTATATTATCATTAGCCAAGAATATGATTTACAAGGTAAACCAAGTAAGATTCAGGGGATTATCCAAGATATATCGGCACAGAAATTCAAGCAAACTGAACTCAAAAAACAATTTCTTCGTACGGAAACCATTTATCACCTTACTGCTAATATTGCTGATAACCTGCAAGAGCAAATTTACAAGGTTTTGAAAGCAACTTGCAACCTCTTGAATGTAGAAACAGGGCTTATCTTGCGGCAAGAGGAGCATGAATTTGTAGTAGAAGAGTGCTTTACACAAGTACATCGTTTCCAAAAAGGTATGACCATGCCGTTACATGCTATGATTTGCCATGCGGTTGTACTTACGAATCGAATTTTGGTAATAAAGGATGTAAGCCATTCTATCTATAATGATTACGAATGTGTACAAAGGTATGGTATCAACTTTTATGTGGGCGTACCTATTTGGGTAGCAGGAAGGTGTTATGGAGTAATGAGCTTTTGGTCTAGTAGGAAAGAGGTTCGGTTTGAAACTGAAGATGAGAGTTTCTTACGCATGATTTTACAATGGGTAAATGCTGCTATAGAGCGAAATATGTTTGAAAAAGAGTTAGTTATTGCTAAAGAAAAGGCGGAGCAAGCTTCACAAGCAAAAGCCCAATTCCTTTCTACCATCAGCCACGAACTTCGTACACCACTTAATGCGATTTTAGGGCTAACTCACCTACTTTTACAAAAAAAGCCTCGCAAAGAGCAAGAAGAGAGTTTACAAGTTATCAATTTCTCTGCTCGAAACTTGCTTATGCTTATCAATGATTTATTAGATTTTAGTAAGTTGGAGGCAAAAAAGATTATACTAGAAAATGAGCCATTCTCGCTTAAAGAACTCATACAAAATATTGCTACTTCCTTCAAACCACAAGTCAAAGAAAAAGGGATAAGGTTTTCTGTTTGGTTAGATCCTAATATTCCTGATATTTTGTTAGGAGATTCGCTGCGTATAGGGCAAATTTTAACTAATCTAGTGGGTAATGCTGTAAAATTTACAGAAAAGGGCGAAGTAGAACTCAAAATAAGCATAAAACATGAACAAGAGCAAAATATTATGCTTTATTTTGTAGTCAAAGATACGGGAATAGGCATTCCCGCTGATAAGATAGATATTATTTTTGAGGCCTTTACTCAAGCTAGTATAGATACGGCACGTAGGTTTGGTGGCACAGGATTAGGATTAACTATCACACAAAAATTATTAGAATTACATCAAAGCACGCTCATGGTAGAAAGTATAGAAGGTAAAGGCTCTACATTTAGCTTTTACCTGCAACTCTCTAAAGCAAAAGACCAATCTAAAAAAGTGCTAGAGAAGCAGGCACCTAGTTTAGAAAAGCCTCAAGATTTAGGAGAGATTTGGATACTCGTTGCTGAGGATCACTCTGCTAACCGCTTGCTTATCAAAGAATTTCTTACGTCTTGGCACTTTCAAGTGGATTTTGCTTGTAACGGGCAGGAAGCTATAGATAAACTATCAAACCAAAAATATCATTTAGTTTTAATGGATTTACAAATGCCTATCTTAGGCGGATTAGAAGCTACCCAAAAAATTAGGAGTAAAAAAGAGGATTATTTCCAAAAAATTCCTATTATTGCACTTACTGCCGATGTATCACCAGGAGTCAGACAACAAATTAGACTCCATGGCTTAAACGATTATCTAAGTAAACCTTTCAACCCTGAACAATTACTTAAATCTATCGTAAAATACCTAAAAAAACAGCCTAATACTTCTAATTATCAACTTCCCAAAGATATGAAATTAGCTCAATCTATTTTTCAACTAAGCCAAGAAAATCCTGAATTTAAGCAAGAGTTTTTACGCTTAAATATTGAATATATGACCGAGCTTCCTGTAGAATATGAAGAGGCTATTTGGCAAGGAGACGCAAAACGCTTAGGAGACATTGCTCACAAAGCTAAACCTACAATAGAAATGCTCGGAATACCTGAACTAGCAGAAGCAATCGCCGAGGGACGTAAATTAGTCAATACAGCGGAAAACACTCCCGAAAAAGTTAAAGATGTTATCCAAAAAATTAAAAAGATTTGTCAAGATACGATAATACAGCTAAAAAATGAATAGAATAGTGATACAAGAATTTACTATTAAAGTAGCTATAAAATTTTATTAAAATTTTGAATTACTAACTTGAATTTGTTTATACTTAGAATAAATTCACCTATACTTAAAACACTAACAAACTATACGACAATGACGCGTATTGCACTTTTGGATGATCATGCCATAGTTCGCTTAGGGATTAAGCAAATACTATCGCGATTTGAAGGGATTAGAGTAATTGCCGATTTTGGAACAACTCAAGAACTTCTTAACCAAATGGCAACTCTTCAGCCCGATCTTGTGCTTTGTGATATTACCATGCCTGATATTAGCGGAATAGATTTTACAAAGAAAGTAAAAAAAGAATATCCTAACGTAAAGGTGTTGATACTCAGTACACACAAAGAGGAGTTTCATGTTTTGAAAGCCGTGGAAGCTAATGCAGATGGCTTTTTGCATAAAGATGTACTAGAAACCGAATTATACGATGCTATTAAACGAGTAATGAATGGTGAAAAGTATTACAGCCAATCCGTTTCGCAAATCATTATCCAAAACATGATGAACAAAAATGCTTCTTACAACCTCTCTGCCCGTGAGCGTGAGGTATTAGAAATGTTAGTTAAAGGATATTCACATAAAGAAATTGCTGAAAAGCTATTTATCAGTAGCAAAACTGTGGATAATCATCGCGCTAATATCTTACGAAAACTTAACTTACGCAACAATGCCGACTTGGTGCGCTTCTCTTTGGAGAATAAATTAGTATAGCTTTTCAAATTAGACACTACAAGGAAACAAGGAAGGTTATCAATGGTTCTGCAAATTAGCAATCCATTCTTAACGAGCCTCATTGCTCAACTCTTCCTTGTTCACTCACAAATTTTAAAAAAGTTCAGAACTTAATAAAAAGTTAGTGAAAAAAGCAATTCACAAACTGCAGATAGGTAGAACGTACCTATCGATCCACTAATACTAAATTTAACGAATTTTTTGAGTGTTCCTCTCTCCTACCTTAAATGTTGCGTAACAACATTTGCGATAATCACCAAAATTTAACAAAACTCCTCAAAAACCTGACTTAAATGCGCAGCAATCATTTGAGCAGTCCGTCCTTCAATTTGGTGGCGTTCTATAAAATGTACAAGCTCACCATCTTTGAATAAGGCAATAGAAGGTGAGGAGGGTGGATAAGGCAACATATATTGGCGAGCCTTTTCTACGGCTTCTTTATCTACACCTGCAAAAACGGTAGTTAGTTTATCAGGTTTGCGTTTAGCTTGTGAAAGTGCTAACTTAACCCCAGGGCGTGCCGCACCTGCTGCACAGCCACATACTGAGTTCACTACTACTAATATTGTGCCTTTTTCTGACAAAACCTGCTCTACTTCAGAAGCGGTTTTCAATTCTGTAAAACCTGCGTCAGTAAGATCTCGACGCATAGGGGCTACTAGATGCTCTGGATACATATTACAAAAAAACTGATTAAAGTGAGTCTAAATAAAAATAAAACGAATTTACTAATAAAAAACATTTTTTGAAGCCTTTGGTTAGAAAAAATGCAAATAATTTGCAACTACAAGAGAAGTAAACTTATAATCGAATAAGGCTATTTTGTGGTTACGCTAAATACCTGCCCATAACGGATTTCATTTCCAATCTTTAAGTAATAGCGGACATAGTAGGTAGTGCGTGGCTGTAAACCATTTATGGTAACATTTTCCACAAAACGAGCATATCCGAGAGTACAGGCCATGATAAGACCATCATCTAAATATTTGGTAATTTTTCCTAAATGATTGTTTTCTGAAGGAGTAGGCTGAGTATGATAGTAAAAACCATATTCTATACCCATGTTAGATATTACAGCAGTAATACAGTCTCTGTCTAGGTTAATTACGTAATCAAAAGAAATACTGGTGGTGGTAGAGGTTATGTTTTCAAAATTCCCCCAATTAAGTTCAATTACCTGTATGTCATTACTACGTATAATTTCATTGTTTTTTAATTGAACATAACTTTGAGCAAAAACTTTGATAGGCTTTAAGGTAGCGAGATTTGGATTTTTGTAAACTAAGCTAGTATCTGTATATTGTAAAGTAATTAATCCTCTTCTCAAAGAATTAGGTTCTCGGGTATAGATTTTACGAGGAGAGGTATATAGCTGAGAAGAGTCGTCTTTTGCAATTATGAAACCCACTTCTTTGATAGGAATTTTAGGGTTGTAATCTACCAAATGAGCTGTTAAAATCAGTGTACTATCGTTTTTCTTGTGAATTAGAGAAGTACGCAACAATACTACACGTTCAAGGAATACCTTACACATTGAAAGCAATAAAAACAGCAATACAAGCAAATAGCAGTGTCCTTTCATACCTAATTTGGGTTATCTTCCTGGGCAAGACAAAAAAATGCTCTACATTTTTAATATTTCAGCAATTTTTTTCTCTAAAGCGGCGCCGCGTAGGTTTTTAGCAACGATTTTTCCCTCTCTGTCAATCAAAAAAGTCATTGGAATACCTTGCACTTGATACAAGGGTACTACAGAAGACTGCCAAAACTTGAGATCTGAGACATGTAGCCAAGTAAGTTGGTCTTCTGCAATGGCACGTACCCATTCTTCTTTGGTTCTATCCAAAGAAACCCCAAAGATTTCAAAACCTTTATCCTTAAACTTGTTATACACTTTTACTACATTAGGGTTTTCCATACGACAAGGCTTGCACCATGAAGCCCAAAAATCAATCAACACTACTTTACCTCTCAAATCTGAGAGTTTAAGTTCTTTACCTTCAGGGTTTTGTAATACAATTTCTGGGGCGGGTTGTCCGATAGCTACGGGCTTGAGTTTTGCTACCTGTTCAGCTAATTGTTTAGTATATTTAGAGTGGGGTAATTTTTGATTAAAAGCTTGGGATATTTTTTCCAAAAATTCAAAATCTTCGTCAGGGTTTAGACTACCTAATCCATACCAAATAGCGATAGAGGGTATCATTTTTTCCATTAAAGCCTTCATTTCAGTGGCATTTTGGCTAAGAGCTTGCATGTATTTCTCTCGTATGCGTTCTTGGGCTTCTTTATTATTAGCTGCTTGTATAAATTCGTTATTTAAGGCTTCTGCTTTGAGCTGGAATTCATTGCGTTTTTGGTTTATTTGTTGAAAATACTCTGTATCTTTCGATCCTGAAACGGTATAAGGAATATTCGGCAATCCTGCATCAGCTTGTATGTTTACATTTTCATCATTTAGCACAAGCATAATGGTTTGTTTATTGCCAAAAAGATTTAAGCGATAAAAATCAGGCTCATCTATCATTACTTCAAGGCTAAACTTGTCGCCTTTTATTTGGGTAGAGTCTACTTTTTGAAAACTATTTCCTGAAATACGTTCTAGCACAATGTTTCCTTTAAGCGGATTTTTAATTGTGCCAGAAATGATAATTTTTTTAGCAATTCCTTGATTTTTTGTATTTTTATCACCTTTGGTTTGCGACTGGCTCTCTGAGCTACAAGCTGATAGAGTGAGAATGAAAATAAACAAGAATAATTGTAAACGCTGAAATAAAGCAACCTTTGGTTTTTTCATAACTTCTTATTAATTATTAGAAATATGATAAAGTTTTTAGTTTTTTCAAATTTTTTAAGATTTTTTAAGAATTGAAAATTCTAGCATGGATAAAACGTTAAAATCAGTAAAAAAGTGGCAAAATTTTTTCTTTTCTTAAATCTTTTGGGTTTATATTGCATTAGGTGTAAAGAGGAGCTAGCAATTGCTCACTTCTAATGCTCAACGCACAAGCGAAATGTTTCTGAGGACAAGCCGAGTAGCCATGTAACCCGCAAGGGCGACAAACTAACTCTTCTTGACTTTCTACAATAAAACTTTTTTCTGAAAGTGGGTAAAACCCAAATTTGGGAACCGTGGAGCAGTACACTACACAAACAGGGGCGTTCATAGCTGACGCCAAATGCACAGGGGCAGAGTCGTTAACGTAGTTCATAACTGCTTTCTGCATTAAAGCCGCTGATTGAAGTAGTGTAAGTTTACCTGCCAAGGTTTCTATTTCTAAACTAAATATTTGGCATTTTTGTTGTATTTCTTGGCAAGTTTGCTTATCAGCGGGGCTGCCTAAAAGAAATATTTTGTAAGAAATTCCTTCTTTTTTTTGATAAGTAGCTAGTTCTTTTAAGAAATTTACCCACTGTGAAGCAGGAAATTGCTTAGTAAACCACACTGAAGTAGGTGCAAGGCAAATATAAGGTTGAGTTTGATATGGTTTTATGACTTCAAAGTCAGCCAAAGTAGGATAAAGGCGGGGGCGAATAGGTTGGTTGTCAGTAATTTGAGCAATTAGTTGTAAATTCCGCTCTACTTCGTGTTTGTTTTCTTGTTCGTGTTTTATGCTTTTAGAAAAGCACCAAGAGAAAGGATTTTTATCAAAGCCGATTGTATATTTTGCCTTTGATAAGGCCGTAAATAGGCCCATGCTTGCAAACCTCTGCACGTTAATTACTAAGTCATATTGTTGTTTGCGAATTTGTTTAAGCAAATTCCACCAATTTTTCCATTTATTTTTTTGCTTGTCCCAAATCCATACTTTACGAAGTTTAGGGTGCTGTTGTAGTAAGCTCTCGTTACCTTTGCGTAAAAGAAAATCTATTTTGGTTTCAGGGTAGTATTGTTTTAGCTTTTCAATTAGTACGGTGGCTAGTACCACATCACCGAGAAAGGCTGTTTGAATAATTAAGATTTGTGAAAGTGTGTTAGTAGTCTTACTCATCTAAATTGTTAGTTAATTTATTATTAATGTTTCTAAATTATTGCTTAATGTTTCTAAATCAAATAAAATCGGAACGGACCATAATATTACAGTAATAAATTAGTAAAAAAACTTTCGGTTAAATAAGTAAAAATCTTATTTCCATCAGGAGTGTAGTTAGGATTTTGAGTAGCAAATAATTGAGAAAGTAGGGTTTGTAGTTCAATTGTAGAAATTTCCGTGGTTTTTTGTTTAGCTAGTCGTTTGGCAAAACTTTGTGCTAAAACTATGTGTCGCTCCTGCTCTTGGGGGAGGGTAGCATTTCTATATTGTTCAAGCAAGTTTTCTAATAATTCTTTTTCATTTCCTTCGATAGCATCATTGGGTATGCCTGTAATTAGTATGAAATTTGGTTTTTGGAGTTCAAATTCAAAACCTAATTTTTGAATATCATTAGCTAATTCAGCTATCAAATCAAAATCGGTATAACTGAGAGCAATTTTATTCGGAAAAAGAATTTTTTGCGTTTTTATATCATTGTTTTTTATACTTTTTATAATTTTTTCGTAAAAAATGCGTTCCAAAGCATAATCCTGCCGTATGAGTAGTATATTTTCATTTTTTCGTAACAGAATAAAGTTTTGAAGAACTTGTAAAAAGTCTTTTTCTCCAATCCACTGCCAATAAGACTTTGTAGGATTGTTCATGGTATTAACTTTGCTTTCCAAAATAAAGCTTTCTTGTGTGTTTTCAGTTTCTGGGGCTTGTTGTTGCAGGTGTTCGTATACTTTCTTCCAATTTTGCAAATTATAATTTTGTTGTGTGTAGTTAGCATTAGCCTGGTTTTTATTACGATAATTTTTTTCTGTATAAATATTTTCGGTTGAGTTATTTATAGTTGGATAAAGATGTTGAATAGAAAAGATTGAAAAATCGGCATTTGTCTCAAAATCAATGCTAGGCATAAGATTGTGAGCGGCAAGGGCATTCCTTACAGTAGCCTGCAAAAGTGCGTAAATAGTTCGCTCATCGTCAAATTTGATTTCAGTTTTAGTTGGGTGTATATTTATATCAATGTGTTTTGGGTCAATTTTCAAAAAAAGCACATAAAAAGGGTGCGTATCCGTAGGAATGAGTTTATCGTAAGCTTTTAAGACGGCATTATGTAAGTACGCATTTCGTATAAAGCGTTGATTTACAAAAAAATACTGTTCTCCACGTGTTTTTTTAGCAAATTCAGGTTTGCCAATATAGCCGTGAATACTTAAAAAAGGAGTTTGCTCTTGGCAAGGTACTAATTGATTTTTATACGAAGAGCCAAAAATTTGTATAATTCTTTGATGTAGTTTTCCTGCTTGCAAATGAAAAATTTCTTCATTAGCATTCCAAAGTGTAAAGTTAATAGTAGTATTTGCCAGAGCCACCTTGATAAACTCCTCAACAATATGCCTCATTTCTAAGGGATTACTTTTAAGAAAATTTTTGCGAGCAGGTACATTAAAAAATAGATTTTTTACTGTAACCACCGTTCCTTTGTTGCAAGCAATAGGCTCTTGTTTTTGCAAAACTGAGCCCTCTATTTGCAAAAACGTACCTAAAAGGTCCATCTCTCGGCGTGTTTTCATTTCTACTTGGGCAACTGCCGCAATAGAGGCTAATGCTTCTCCACGAAAGCCCATAGTATGGATTTGAAACAAATCTTCTGCTTTGCGAATTTTAGAGGTGGCGTGCCGCTCAAAACTCATGCGAGCATCAGTTTCAGACATGCCTATTCCATCATCAATTACTTGAATAAAAGTTTTCCCTGCTTCTTTTACTACTAATTTTATATTCTTAGCTTGAGCATCTACCGAATTTTCTAACAATTCTTTAACCACGGAGGCAGGGCGTTGCACTACCTCCCCTGCCGCAATTTGATTAGCTACCGAATCAGGCAAAAGTTGAATAATATCCCCTTGACTCATAGGTAAATGTATAAAATTCTTTTACTAAAAAGGTGCAATTTTACCCAAAAAATTACATATTTGCATGATA
This sequence comes from Microscillaceae bacterium, assembly GCA_025054775.1. Lineage (GTDB taxonomy): Bacteria > Bacteroidota > Bacteroidia > Cytophagales > Microscillaceae > JANWZA01. The sequence continues at coordinate 13,453 of JANWZA010000031.1, read as the reverse complement.
AAAATTTATTTGACAAGCAAAGATATGTAAAAAATCAGTAGTATTCTTTTTGAGTAATTAGAATATTACAAGATACAAACCTACTGGTTTGATTAAGTAACGGAAGAGAAAAGCTGAATTGCTGTGTCCATGAATACTTACGAAAAAAATCTATGTCATAGCATTTTCGTTACAGATATTGGGTATTTATTTATCAAAAATCATGAAAGTTATTATTCCTGTGGCAGGTGTTGGTTCACGGCTTCGCCCACATACACATACACAACCTAAAACCCTAGTGCCAATTGCAGGTAAGCCTATTTTGGCACATATTGTTGATGAACTTGTAGCGTGGGGCTTTCAAGAATTTATTTTTGTAGTGGGTTATTTAGGTGATAAAATTGAGCGATATGTTCAAGAAAGCTACCCTAATATCCAAAAAAAGTTCGTTGTACAGGAACCGCGTCAGGGCATTGCTCATGCAGTATGGCTTTGCAGAGCCTTATTCCAACCTAACGAACCTGCTTTGATTGTTCTAGGGGATACCATTGCCAGCGTAGATTTGAAGTTTATGCAACAAAACGAACATACTATTTTGGCAGTAAAAAAAGTAGCACGCCCTGAAACTTTTGGTATTGCTGAATTAGATGAACAAGGCTATATAAAAAAATTAGTAGAAAAACCACGCATTCCCAAATCTAATTTAGCCCTCGTAGGCATTTATAAGATCAAAGATACTACTCATTTATTTTCTGCTATTGAGCAGATGTTAGAAAGAAATATTCGCAGTTATGATGAGTACCAACTCACTGATGCGCTCATGCTCATGATAGAGCAAGGAGCTAAGATGCAGACTATTCAAGTACATAACTGGTTTGATTGTGGAAAAAAGGAAACCTTGCTAGAAGCTAATGCCATACTTTTACGCACAAGGCACAAGCAAAATAAGTTCCCCCCATATCCGCAAACTATTATTATTCCTCCTGTGTGTATTGGAAAAAATTGTGCTATTCAAAATGCCATCATTGGACCTAATGTAGCTATCGGGGACAATTCTGGTATTAGGCATAGCGTTATAGAGAATACTATTATCGGCTCATATAGTGATTTGAGCGATGTTATTCTCAAAAATTCAATTATTGGCAATGATACCTCTATTAAAGGAGTAGTACAAAGTTTGAATGTAGGTGATAGCACTGAAATAAATTTCGGAAAAGATAATTTCTAATTACTAATTAGTAAAATCTAGAAACTTGCTTAAAGGATAATACTTAGCCTAGTTGTTTACAAGGTAAGTATTTTTTTTATTATTTGCTTATTTTTTATGAAATTTGTACCTATGTAGCTAATGAGTTTCGTTAGCTTTATAGGTACTAATGATATGAAAACGACCTCATGCAAATACAAACTTTGGGTAACGATGTTCTTTGTCTTGTTGGCTCAACAAATAGCTCTTGGACAAGAACAAAATCTTTTGAAAGAGGCAAAAAAATATTGCATGGAAAATAATTACCTTAAAGCAATAGAAATTTTTGAAAACCTTTGGCAAAAAGATAAAAAGAATATACAAATAGCTTATTATTTGGGTGTAGCTCACTTGCAATCTTTACACAAAGAGAAAGCTTTAACTTATTTGCAAATAGTAGAACAGCAGAGTCCTATTTTTGACACGCTCCTGCCCTTCTTTTTAGGGCAAGCATGCCAAGCCCGTACAGAAATAGAAAAAGCCGAATATTATTTTGAAAATACTCTCAATTTGCTTAAAGATAAACCTCAAAACGAATATTATTTTCTTGAACACAAGATTTCTGCTCAAACTATTCTCCAACAAGCTAAAAAATATCTACAGGAGTGTAAAAATGCAAAAAAATATTTGCAAGAGCCTACTAATGCTCAACTCTTCAATTTAGGGAAAAATATTAACACGCCCTATGCTGAATACGCTCCCGTAGTATCAGCCGATGAATCAGTACTTGTTTTCACTTCAAGACGAAAAACTTTAGAAGAAGACCGCCTAGATATTGAGGACAAATTACCTTACGAAGATATTTACATCTCTTACCGTGTGAATGGGGAATGGACACCCGCCGAGCCGATGCCTTTTAACACACGTACCCACGAGGCAAGCATCGCCCTTTCTCCTGATGGTAAAAAACTATTTATCTATAAAGATAGTAACGAAGGAGACTTTTACGTATCAGAACGAATCGGAGAGAGACAATGGACTACCCCCAAACCTTTGCGGTATAATATCAATTCTAAATATCATGAACCCTCCATGAGCATTACAGAAGACGGTAAAACAATTTATTTTTCTAGTGATAGACCAGGTGGCTTCGGTGGATTAGATATTTACAAGGTTACTCAAAATGAACACGGCGTGTGGAGTGAGCCTATTAACTTAGGACCAACCATTAACACCCCTTATAATGAGGATTCACCTTTTATTCATAAAGACGGTAAAACTCTTTATTTTAGTTCAGAAGCTCACGATACAATGGGAGGATTTGATGTATTTATGACCGAATTTGAAAATGGACAATGGACTAAACCACAAAATTTAGGCTATCCTATTAACAGCACCTTAGACGATATACACTTTGTAATTTCTGCTGATTTCCAACGAGGTTATTACGCTACCGTACAACCTAACAGCTTTGGTGAAAAAGATATTTACGTAATTACAATGCCTAAATATTATGCAGAAGAGGTAGAAACTATTAGTTTTCAGATGGCAGCGAAAATAATGCCGCTTAGCTTTTTACCTGCCATTGCTAATGCTTCTGACAAAGCAGTATTTATTCTACGCAGCATCATTAAAGATGAAATTACTAACCAAGTTATTAGCGCACGCATGACCTTGTACGATGCCGAGAAAAATGAAGTGGTAGAAGAGTTCAATTCAGTAGTGCCTGTGGGAAATTTCTTTACCGTGGTGAATTCAGGAGGAAAATACATCTTGAGCATACAAAAAGAAGGTTACTTGTTCCACTCCGAGCATTTTGAAATCCCAAAAGAGAACCGTAATATTGAAAAAGTAATTACCATATTGCTCAAACGTATTAAAGTTGGGGCTAAATTAGATATAAGAGTTTATTTTGATTACAATAAAGCCACGCTAAAACGCGACGCCGTTGCCGCACTTGAGAAATTAGTAGCTTTTATGCACATCAACTCTCGCACCAAAGTAGAAATTACAGGCTATGCTGACAAGTCAGGTACACCTGAAAAAAATCAACTCCTTTCGGAAGAACGTGCTAAAACCGTTGTAAACTACTTGATAATGAAAGGTATTGACCGCAACCGCTTAAAGTATAGAGGTGGTGGTGTAGCTAAACCAGAGCCTGGAGCAGATGTTTCCGATGCTAAACAACGTTACATTGATTGCCACGTGATAGATATGGATTGAATATATTGAATACAAAGACCTCTTTGGTGTATTTAGACAAACCCCTCCCCTAATCACTAGCTATGAAACAAAGCACCTTTCGGCTTTTTATTGTGTTAGCTACTATCTCTTTGGTGGGTATTATAGTAATACAAATTTTTTGGGTATCCAAAGCTTTTGACTTAAAGGAAAAACAATTTAACCAGAGTGTGCAGATTGCCCTCAAAAACGTAGCAGAAAAAATTTTGCTTTACAACAATAACGCCTCAATGTTGCTTAACCCTGTAGATAGAATCGCCTCTAACTACTACATAGTGAATGTGAATGATATGATTGATGCAAATATTCTGGAGATGTACCTCAAAGTAGAATTTGAACATAAAGGAATTTTAGCCGATTTTGAGTATGCTATTTATGATTGCCGTAATGATGAATTAGTATATGGCAATTATGCCAGTACAGCCAAAAGAACAATTGATAACGTGAAACGAACTGAACTTCCCAAACTCAAACGACGTACCTATTACTTTGGTGTCTATTTTCCTAACCGCGACGAGTACCTTTTAGGGCAATTAGATATTTGGATTTTTTCAAGCATTGTACTCTTAGTAGTGGTTGTCTTTTTTGCTTACACCATTTTTGTTATTCTAAAACAAAAACGTTTATCCGAAATTCAGACTGACTTCATTAACAACATGACACATGAGTTTAAAACTCCGATTGCCTCTATTGCTATTGCAAGCGAAATCTTGATGAACCCACAAATTATCCAAACTCCTGAACGATTGCTAAACTATGCTACTATTATTCACAACGAAAACAAACGGCTCAAAAATCAAGTAGAACGGGTATTGCAAATGGCTACTTTAGACAAAGAGAACTTCAAGCTAAACCGTGAAATAATTGATGTTCATGAAATTTTACAACGTGTGATAGAAAATATGCAAGCTACTTTTAAGCAAAAAAACGCCCACGTAGAACTCCAATTTAGCCCTACGCCTGTGCAGGTTTATGCAGACAGTTTACATTTAACTAATATCATTTACAATCTTTTGGATAATGCTATAAAGTATTCTAATGAAAATCCGCACATTATTTTACAAACTCAAAATGAAAATAAATATGGAGTAATAATTGTGCAAGATAATGGTATTGGGATTAGCCCACAAGCTAAAAAACTGATTTTCAATAAGTTTTATCGCGTGCCGACAGGCAATGTACATAACGTAAAAGGGTTTGGGCTAGGCTTGTACTATGTAAAGATTATGGTAGAAGCTCATCGCGGTAGCATTAAGCTAGAAAGCGAAGTAGGAAAAGGTAGTAAGTTTTACATCTATTTGCCAAATAGAAAAACATAAAAATATGAACTTTTATTGTTAATCGTTCAATTCTTTCTTTATTTTTGTTCTAAATTCTTTGTCAGTTAAAATCTTTAATTCAAATTCATTCATAGACATTTCTAATTTTAACATTTCCCAAATAGATAAATCATTAAGAAAGTAGGCTAATTCTGTTTTATTCCCTTCCTTATCGGTAGCGTAGAGGGCTTTGGTTAATACAAAGGCTGTTGAGCCACCTTTCATTCCACAATGTTCCAACCATTCTCTATTTGCTGGATTCTCTAATGGGTACTCCATTACCTCGTCCAAGTATTTTTGTGTTTCTTCATTGAAGTAGGTTCTGCTATTTATTTTTTGTATTACAGCCACGTAGTCGCTCACCGTAGAGGAGAGCAATCTATCAGACCAAATTTTCTGAATATTCATTCCTATATTTTCAATATCTTTTTTATACGATGTATCAGTGAGTAGTTTTTGATGAATGCGGTTTGTTGCATTCACATAATCGTCCATGCTTAATTCTTTTAACTTTTTTTCAAGTTCTTTTCCCTTTGAGGTAGGAAATAGCTCTTTACCAACAAACATTGCCGAGACAATATTATAGATTTTTGAATGATATTTTAGCCCCAAGCTATGCAGTCTGTTATTTAATTTTTCTATTCCAAGTTCATTCAATAACCATTCTGTATTTGCATTGGAACTATACTTTATCATTCCTTTTGCAATTTCACGAATAGAAATTTTATTATCAATAATCTTATTCTTGACTGCTTTTAACCAACTTGAATGAGCGCCGCCATCGGTATGGGAATATAAAACTTGTCTAATTCATTTATTGACACCATTTTGTCAGGGTTCAATTGTCCGTTAGCACTTTGCTCTGCATATTCTATTGCAAGAATTATTTTTACGGTGCTTGCTAAGGGCATTATTTTATCAATATTTTTACCCATTATAATAGTACCATTTCGTACAAGTAGAATTGATGACCTACTCGGATTATTCTTAATGAAATTCAATATTTTATTTTCACTTGGTAAAAAATAATATACACCCAATACGATTAGTAAAATTAATACTCCAATTATAACTCCGAGTGCTATCAATATTCCCTTTAACATATTTTCAGATAAAAAAATAAAACTAATTTGTGTGATTAGCCAGAAACTAATTAGGCAAAGTAGAAGGTTTACTCATTTATGGTTTATCACCTATTATGCAGAAAAATAATTTTCAAATGAAATCTTAAAGCCCCAAATATTCTACCTTTAAGATTTGGAGTTCGCCTGTGGGTTTAATACCGAGAGTAGCCATTACCATCCAATCTGTGGCGGGGACACCAATCAAAAAATGCAGTTGAACAGTATTAGTTACAGGGTTGAGCTCAACTTGCTCAGGGTGTTTTAAGATAGCTTTTTCTAAAAATTCTGCTTGAATATAATCCTTAAAAAATTCTTTTTTAATTAGGTGTTGTGCAATGAGTTGTCCTGCTTTGCGTAATTGTACTTCGGTTTGGTAATTGTGTGAAAGCAAATAACTTTTTTTACCTGTTGTTCTCACATCAAGCAAGAGCATTTCTTGGACTACGGTGCTATCATTCATGGAAGTGGTTTTCAGTTTCAATTCCAAGGGAGCATCTACCCCTTGAAAGGTGGTATCAAAAAGAAGAGCTTGTGTATCAAAAGGGGCAAATTCTATCTTGGCTTGGGGGTCTTGAGCTTTGATTTTAGCAATAATATCGGCTTGTTTGTTAGTAATTTTTACGTTAACAATTTGCTGATTTTCAATATTTTTTACCGCAAAAGTTTGGTGTTTTTGTTTGGCTTGCTGTTCAGAGGATGTGTCTTTATTGGGGTGTATAGTTACAGGTATCATGTTGGGCTCGGTGCCTTTTTCTTGAGTAAGGCTCTTGTTGGGTTCATATCGGCAAGAACTAATGATAAGAATACCTGTACTAAGTATAAGAATAATATTTTTTTTCATAAAAGATTTATTTAACTATAATTTGGTGTAATGTTTTGACATAAAATACGTTCTTAGGTCTCAAAAAGTTGATTGTAAGGTGCAATTTTTTTATTTTCTTTTAGCTAGCTCTTATTTCGTATCTCCAATATCTATAGTAGAAGGTTGTTCACGTTCAACGTGTTTAATTTTATATATTTTTAGTTGTATTTTTCTTGTAGAAATATAGTGGTGTAAAAATTTTTCTAAAGGATTGAGCGAAGCGGCTAGGATAATATTCATAATAACTTTGAATACAGGTACGCCTCCTGTAAACCTATCGGTATAAGGTTCTAAGAATACGATAATAAACTCAAAAACAGTAATTACTGTAAGCATAGTAAGGATATTTGCTAAACGCGCATTCTTGTCAGATTGCCTAATTAGGATACTTCCCAATAATAAACCTAGCAGGAAGAGAATTTGTAAGACATAGAACCACCATGTTTCCCAAAAAGGGGGCTTAATACGGAAGTCTATCTTTTGTATCTCACTTACTTGCCCAAGTACATTCCTAGCACGGACTTCCAAAGTGTAGTAACCTGCAGATAAAAAGGATAGTTTAATTTCAGATTGCTTACTCCAATCTGACCATTGGGAGGCAGTATTGATACCTACAACACGATACTGATATTCAATATCATTTTCGTTCAAATAGAAAGGAGTTGCTAATTGAAACTTAAATTCTAATTGAATCTCTTCTTTATCGATAGTCAAATCTTGCAGTGAGAAGTAGATTCCTCGTTGGCTACTTACACTTTTTACAAAGATATTGAAAGTTTTTTGGTAATTAAGTTGTGCTTGTCTATCCACACAATAGATAGCTCCTTCGGTAGCTACCCAAAGGTTCTCTTCATTATCAAGGTAGATATCGGAGATATTCTTAAACAAATTAAGGAAAGCAGTTTTTAAGGTATCTTTTTGAGAAAGTTGGTTCAAATCATACCAATGGCGTTCACTTTTAAGCCAAGTATGAGCAGGTTGGTTAGTGTAAATTTTTGCTCTTTCTCCGTAATATTGAGCAAGTTTAGTTTTTTGCTTCTGAAAAGTTCCTTTATTAGTATCAAATTTATAGACACCTGCTAGAGTAAAAAATAATAACTCTTGTTGCACAATTCTTACTGTGACAGTGCCTGCGTAATCACCTTCAAAGGTAAATTTGCGATAGTCAGAGAAAGTACCTTTTTCGGCAATTGCTAAGGCAAAGACATGGTTATCGGCACCTGCCCACAAAATATTGTCGTATTCTACCAAACTATATATTTCACTGTTAATCCGTGTGTATTTTTCTACTACTTGCCAAGTATCGTTTTCAAAGATAATAGAGGCAATCATTTGATTAGAAGCAATGTAAAATACATTCTCTTCCGTAGCCGACTGGCGAATGAAATGGATATAAGCATTAGGAATGATTTTAGTGGCTGTTTGGGTTTCAGTATTAACAGCGAAAAGTCCTACGCTGGTAGCTACCAAGAGGTATTTTTTGTAAGCAATAATTTGCTTACACCTTGCTTCTATGCCTTCAACTCGCTTATAGATAAAAGGTTTTTCTGAGCCTGCCGTTATAGTACCTAGTAGGAGCGGATTGTCTATTTTTGATAGGTTCTCTTCTAAAAGAGTAGTAGTTTCGGGTTGTATTTCTTGAATGATTTTCTCTTCTATTTGCGTAATTTTTTCTTTTTCACGTTGTTGTTTTTGTATATTTTCGCGCTCTTCGCGTTCTTTACGTTTCTTTTTGCTTTCAAAAATATTTCTAAAGAAGTTACTTTTCTTTTTTTCCGTTTTTTCTTTTGATGGGCTTTTATTATCTACGGGTAGTGGTTCGCTTTCTATTTGTTGGGTTTGAATAGTACGTGTAATAATTTTTGAAGTAGCTTTTTGTTGCATCATTTTGAATTGCTTTTGAATAGATGCAGCTACCTCCTGCATACTTGTAAATTGAGTAAGATAAAACAAGCCAGAGTTCGTACCTGCATAAAGCGTTTTTTCTGTTTTTAGAATTGTGGTGATGTTACCTTCTAGTCCCCAGTAATTAGAGAAGTTGCGTATAGGCAGGTAAGCATCAACCCTTGAAATGCCATAGCCATGGCAAATCCAAAAGCTTCCCTGTCTATCAGCACATAGAGCTAGGATTTCGTCATCGGGTAGCCCTGAGTAAACATTGAGCGTATTAACCACTTTTTGAGTTTGTTTGTGGAAAAAAACTACTCCTCCCGATATAGTTCCTATTGCTACTTGATTTCCTTGTGAGGCTGCTGCTCCGCTTAAAATTTTTTCTTTCAGGTACTTATCAAATTCTGTCCTAAAAGGTTTCAAATTTGAGCCATTGAATAAAAATAGTTCATTTTCACCATTACCTAATAGGAGTTGCTCGTCATAAGGTATAGCTAAGAGTACACCTTGCCGTGTGCCTTGGGTGGCTTCTGGTACAGCCACTAAATTATTTTCTTTTAGAATATGTAACCCACGCCCAAGAATGCTTACATAAAGTGCCTTTTGAAATACGAACATACCGATCAAGGGCTCTCCTGAAAGTGAGGGAATTACGCGTTCCACCTTGTTAGTATTAGTAGAAAATACCCAAACAGCGCGATTAGTCAACAAGTAAATGGTTTTATCTAATATGGCTATATTGCTAATATATGCTTCTTTGTTTACAATCAAATTTTGATAGTATTTTTGCCCTTTTTCGCTGCTCTTCAAGTAACCGAAATAGCCCTTACACCCTACATAAATGCGTCCATCATTAGCGTAGTCTATTGCTAATACTTGCGGCGTAGCGGGAGTTTTTACTAGCTCCCAGTTAATACCATCATAAATAAGAACACCTTGTTGGTTAGCAAAGTACATCACCCCGTCTGTACCTTGTATAACAGCGGTATTTCTCCTATCAAAATTTTCTATGGCCGGGTTGTAATGAAAAGTATGAAATAAACCCGTTTGAGCAAATAAATCCAGAACTACAAAAAATAGAAAAATAACAATATAAAATTTTTGATAATTATTCAACATATACAGACTTGGTATATATTCGTTTTACGCTGAAAAGAAAAAATAGCTTTCTAGTTTTTCAAAGTTAAAATTCCGTTTTAATCTTGTAATTAAACTACGAAGATAAAAAATTTGTTTAAGCGTAGCCAATGAACATAGGTTATGCTAATGTAGGGCATCATTTTCGCCGCAAAATCTATGCAAGAATCGACGGAAAAATTTAACTTAGAGGTAGTTAATCTGAAAACTAGTAAGTAACATTCCTAATATCAAAGAAATAAAAAAAAGTAGATGTTTTTTTGGTAATTCTATTTTTTATTTGTACTTTTGACATTGAACTAAGCACATACATTTTCGAACCACTAAGAAAACTAAGCAATTATGCATAATTTAAAAAACGTCCCAAGGTGTGAGAATTGCAAAGCCTTTAATGATAATTGTTGTATGCTTGCTCACGTAGAGCGAGGTTTTTTAGATCAAATCAATGATACTAAAAATATAAATTTCTATCCCAAAGGAGCAACTATTTTCTACGAAAATAACTACCCACTTGGGCTTTTTGCTATTTACAAGGGGAAGGTAAAAATATTTAAGACTACTGAAAACGGGAAAGAATACATTTTGCGTTTAGCCAAGGAAGGGGAAGTGTTGGGCTATCGCTCACTGATTACAGGTGAAAAATACGAAGTTTCGGCACAAGCCTTGGAAGATACCCATGTTTGTTTTCTCTCGTCAAGTTGTTTTATGAATTTGCTCAAACAAAGTAATGGCTTAACCAAAAAAGTGATGGAAAGCCTTTCCCAAGAATTAAAAATAGCCGAAGCTCGTTTGGCAGATATGACACAAAAAAGTGTAAAAGAACGAGTGGCTGAAACTTTGCTTATGCTACGTAACTTTTATGGTTTAGAGGACGACAACAAAACTATTAAAGCAAACCTCTCGCGTGAGGATTTGGCAAATATGGTAGGTACAGCTACTGAAACGCTTATCCGCTCTTTGGCTGAATTTAAGGAGAAAAAAATCGTGGATTTGAAAGGTAAAAAAATTATCCTACTAAACCTGAGTTTGCTGAAAAGTATAGCTAATGTGCAAGATTAGTGCCTAAAAACTTAGGTAACTATTTACCAAAAAATGTCTTGGCAAAAGATTGGTTTGGTGCAAATAAGTAGAAAAATCGTTCACAAAAAATTGGCTAAAAAAGCATGTATTCGTAGCATTTCGTAGCAAGAACTGCCACGTGATTTTTGAGGTAGTATAACGAAACGAAACATCTGCAAAATAATATTTGCTTTTTGGGTTTTGAATATTTTGCCAAAAGAAATCTTGCGAAAAATGTAAAAACATTTTTTCTGTAGGCTTAACAATGATTTGCAATGTATTGGTAAGGCTACGGTTTTCAAAATATGCCCCATTTTCTACTTGGGTAGCATTGAGGTTGTAACGAAATACATTTTCAAAATTGACCTTAAAGTCCAGGGCTGTTTTGAAAAACACTTCATTTGCCCAAGTGATGGCTCGGTTGTGGCGTAAAGCAGAATTGCCCACAAAGTTTTTATAGTCTGAAATGGTGTAGTTGCTACGCCACCGCAACGTACTTTGCAAAGCATGGATATATTTTTCGGTAAGCATAAAAAGCGACTGATTTTGCACGCCCTCAGGCAAAAAGAATGTAGTAGTGCGGGTGCTGTTAGGCTGAATTTCTAACCGATTGAAATAATTGCCCACATTTTGACTCAACATTCCGCCCAAGCTAAACCGAAAAAAGTGGGCTAAATCACCTAAACCATAACTTAAACTCAAAAACTGTTGATTTTGCAAATTTAGGCTAATTTCATTTGCTCTGATACTTCGGTTAGAAAGGTAAACGGCATTAGGTACAAAATAATCTTCTGAAAATGGGTTTTGCTTGTAGCCCGCCGAAGCAGAAATGCCTGCAATAGAAGTAAGTTTGTATCGTAAAGAGAGGGAAGGCTCAAAAATGAGGTTATTAGCTTCGTAAAGTTGCGTATCCTGTTTGTTTTGCAAGGTTTGTTTGAGCGAACTTGCCCTAAAAGACGGTTGAATAACTAAACGTTTGATTACCCATTTATAGTTTCCGCTGGCATAAAGAGCAAAACGTTGGTACTGCCCATGGTTGTCAAAATTAGGGATATTTTGTGTAGCTTGGGCTACATTTCCTTGCAAAGCAGTAGTAAAATCTGTGGTGTAATACAAACTTCCTATACTTATATCGTATTTGTTTTTGTCGCGGTCAAGCAAAGTTTCTCTGCCTTTTTTGCCCAAAAGTTGGGCTTTGGCTTCTATGTAGTTTTTTTCAAAAAGGCTTCTTTGGGTATTATTTGCATAGATTTGAGGTGAAAATACTGCGGGTGAGAACAAAAAATCTTGTGGCGTTTGGTGAAAAGCCTGAGTTAGAACAAATTGAAAGGCTTGCGTTTTAGAAAGGCGATACGTGTAAGTGAGTAGTTGTTTCAAAAAGTTGGGACGTGTGGCTAATTGCGTTCTGAATGGCAAACTATCGTTTTGCAATACATTGTTGGTAGTGTTAATGCGTTCTGCATCAAAGTTGACTTTGTATTCTAAAAGAGCTTTTTGTGAAAAACGATACTGTAATTCTAACCTACCTACATAACGGTTAGGAACTTTACTCCAATTATAAGTATCAGTAGTAGTAAATTTTTCATTGCCAAAACTTAAATCATTGCGGCTAAACTGCTCTAAGGTAATTTTATCGTTCAAATACAACAAATTGACTTTAATAGAAAACCGCTTATTTGGCTTAAAAAGAGCATTGTAACTTCCAAAAAGGGTATTGTTGAAATTATTTCTCCGTAGGTCAATGCCAATATTGAAATACGCATCAGGGATATAAATGGGGGCGGTTAGGTTGGTATTGGGGGCATTGTCTAACTTAATGGCATAGTCGGCATAGTCAAAAGGTGTTCTGTTGATACCAATGTTGTTGTAGCTTGCCGTAGCAAACGATTTGAAACGGTTAGAAATTCCTAAAACATTTGCCGAAATATGGACTGCGGGGCGCGTGTTGCGTCCTGCCAAAAACAAGCCCCAATTTGCCTCTGCGTTGCCCGAATATTTCATGGCGGTTTTTTTGAGTACCAAATTCAGGGCTACCTTATCGCTATTTTCTACTCCTTTGAGCAGTGGATTTTCGGAGTAGTTTTCCAATACTTGCACTTGTTCTACCAAATCTACATCAATGTTTCGTGTGCCGATGGCATAGTTTTCGTCAAATAAGTTATCACCATCAAGTTTTACGGTTTCTATGGGTTTGCCCTTGTATTTAATTTGCCCTGTGCGGTCATTTACCTCTACGTCAGGGAGTTTTTTTATCAAATCTTCTATTTTTCGCTCTGTACCGTCTTTGTATGCTTGCACCACAAACGAAGTTGTATCGTCTTTTTGCTCAAAGCGTTTGGGGGCTGTAATCACCACCTCGTCCAAAAGTTTGGTTTCTACCTCCAACACAAAATCGTGTACGTAGTTTTGCATAGGCTGAAAATCCTCTATTACAAACAAGGCTTTGCGGTAGCCCATAGCATTCACTTCTACCACCAATTGTTTGTAAGTTTTTTTAGGCTGAATTTGATAAAAACCTTGATGGGCAAAACCAAACTCTTTGATTTGAAATGTATTGACCGAATCTTTGAGTGTAATTTGAGCATACGCAATTTTCTCACCTGTTTTGGTTTCTATTTTCCCGCTAATGGTTTGGGCAAAAGCTGAGGTAGTGGCA
>JANWZA010000051.1 GCA_025054775.1 Microscillaceae bacterium | reverse complement strand
CTCTACCGCTCCTTTAACTACTTACTACGTACGTGTGATGAATGTAAGTAGCTTAAATGTTTCAGTACAAGGAAAAATTCGGATTACCAAATTTGCTCAATGTAATGTAGGACCTAATTTGGTACGTGATGGAGATTTTGCCGAATGGGGAACCGTAGGCATGCGAGCTACTTTTAATAATAATGACCTTGGTGGAGGGTTCAGATATTATACTGGAAGAAACCAGCAACCCGACTATCCTAATATACCTATCGGAAATCCTGCGACTCCTGCTATTCAATATATTACTTCAGCCAACCCTTCAGATACTTTACTTACTGCTTGGGGACCAACAGGACCTAAACCAATAGTGCCAAGTGGAGGAAATAATCCTATAGTAGTAGGAGCAACTCATAGCTTTACTTTCCCATCAACGCACTACTCGGCAGGTAATTACACTATGATAGACCGCTATGCTCGCTTTGCGACTATGAACGGTTACTTACTAGATGAACCCAAAGGCTGGTATTGTGTAGATGGAACTACTATAGGATGTACTACTAATGCAGAGAGAAATAATACAGGGCAGCCAGTGGTAGGTTCTAATAAAGTATATCATAATGGTGGCTGGATAAATAATGGTGAGTTTGAACCCGAGGGACGCTATACCGTAGGTAAAAATCCCCAAACATGGTTTCAGCCATTCTTCAGTTTTGGGGTTGGTTTTAAGGGATGGGGAGGTGCATATAATAGACCTAATTTAGCGCCAACTACCTTCTCTACACAAGACCCCGCTACCAATACCTACTGTGCAGATCCTGTAAGAGCAACGCAAGATGCTTGTATAGGACTAACAGGAGGTAGTTCTGTACTAGCCCTACCTACACCTACAACAAATGACGCTAACTTCCTTATGGTAAATGCTTGGTGGAAAACACCCGCCCAAGCCTTGCTTTATGAAGGTAATGGTAAGCTTTGGTGCCAGACAATTACGGTAGAGCCAAATAAATATTTTATATTTAATGCATGGTTCGGAAATATGATTCCTGTGGGTAGAAATTTAGACCTACCACAGCTTATTATTTCCATTTGTGATATGGAAGATCCTGCTAATCCAGTGCCTGCACCACCTGCCGCACCCACTCCTCAGCCACAACTGCCCGGAGAAACTTATACAGATGATAATTTTACTCACACTTTTTCATTTACTACGCCAAGTGGGGGAACTTACACAGATACAAAAGTAGTTACTACACACCGTAGAAACTATCCTGGTACTGATGGCGGTGCCCTAACTTCCGCAACACCTTTGACTACTCCTTCATTTACAGATGTACCCAATCGTGCTAGACGCAGAACACTTAATACAGATGCACCAATGCTTTATGGTGCCTCACGTTCATGTAACCTTCCCGGTGAAGGGTATGACAAGCGTATTAAATACCTAGGTACAGACATCTATTTGCCAGAAGGACCTGACAACTGGATACCTATTCGTTGTATCTACAAATCGCCTAATTTTAGCCCGCCAACAGGTAGAACAGATGTTAGAATTAACCTTTGTATTGAAAACCGTTCCTTAACCAAAAACGGTAATGACCTTGTAGTAGATGGTATTAAGTTCTTCCAATGCACAGATGCTGATGCAGCTACTTTTGAGAACTACCTTAAAGGAAATACCTGTGAATTAGCAGACGCACCTATTCCTGGTTTTGCCTTGAGTGCAAAAATTTTAGAATTTGGAGCTTTCTATAATAACGGAGTAGTGGATGTACGTTGGAAAAACACTGCTGAGCCAAGTTTAAGCCATTTTGTAGTAGAGCGTAGCACCGATGGTAGGAATTTCGGACCGATTGGTATTGCTAAGGCTAAGCCTGACGAGGCAGGACGTATCTCCTCTTATGAATATACTGATAGCAATATTGAACGTTCTGTACGCAGGTATTTCTATCGCCTCAAAATTATGAATAAGAGCAATCAAGGGGAGTTCGGACCTGTTACGGACGTGTTAATACCCATGTTTAATGTTAATGATTTGCAAATTAGCCCTAATCCTATTGCTTCAGGTTCGTTGCTTCGTGTAGATTATGAAGCCCAAGAGGCAGGCTTAGCTACTATCATTATTACAGATATGATGGGTAATCGCTTCCTAACTACCGAAGTAAAAGTAAATGGGGGTGTTAATCAATATGATTTAAGTACCAAAGGCTTGCCTGCGGGTATGTACATTGTAAGCGTAGGTCAGGGGGTAAAACGCTTATCTAAGAAAATGGTAGTATTCTAAAGTTAGTAAAACAAAAAAACTGCCCTACAATCTAATTTGTAGGGCTTTTAATTTGATGTAAATATTTTCTTGATTTTCAGTTGTTTACAATAAAAAAACATTTTTTTTGCATAATAATTTGCACAATTAAAAAAAAGCCTTTACCTTTGCACCACATAAACTAAGAATAGCTAAAAAATACCTTTTAACAAAAGGTCCATTCGTCTAGGGGTTAGGACGCATCCCTTTCACGGATGAAACAGGGGTTCAATTCCCCTATGGACTACAAAAGCAAAAACCTCTCATTTATCGAGAGGTTTTGTTGTTTTAGTTCCATTCTAAATAATTTAACCTAATAATCTAACGTTTTGAGCAAATATTTTGTTAGGAATAAAAAGCAAAGTCGTCAGATTGTAGCATAATGCGACCTCAAATTTTAGTTTTTTTTGCAATTATTATCTTATTTTCTTTACAAACCTGTGGCATTTATTCCTTCTCAGGTATAAATATTCCACCGGGGATAAAAACTATTCAGGTAAAGAATTTTGAAAATTTAGCTAACGGGGGACCGCCTAACATGGCACAAAATTTTACCGAAGGACTACGGCAATACTATCAAAACAACTCAAGCCTAGCAGTAGTACCCACGAATGGAGACTATATATTAGAAGGAAATTTAGTTACTTATCGCCTTAGCCCTATTGCTACTACGGGTAATGACCAGTCAGGTGGAAATAGATTAACCATTGAAGTGGAAGTGAAATTTACTAACACCCAAGATAAAACCAAAGACTTCAAACAGAAGTTCTCCTTTTACAATGATTTCCCACAGAATCAATCACTTTCACAAGTAGAAAATGAACTAATTGATAATATTTTCAAGCAATTATTTTTGGATATTTTTAACAAAACCCTTTCTGATTGGTAGCAAAAATATGGAAGAGATTATTAACCGTGTAGCAAAAAGTAGCTTACAAACTATTGATTTAGAAAACCTTTATCCCCAAGGGAAACGTATTCTGTATGATTTGAAAGAAAATCTTTTTCAGGGGCTTGTTTTGAGAGAAAAGGAATTCAGAGAATTTCTAAAAAATCACGATTGGACGCAGTACAAAGATGCCTACGTGGCTATTACTTGCTCTGCCGATGCCATTGTACCTACTTGGGCATATATGCTTTTGGCGGTTCACCTTGCACCATACGCTCAAAAAATTGTCTTTGGGGATTTACAAGCCCTTGAAAGTGAATTATTTAGAGAAAAAATAGAAAATCTTGACCTTACTCCTTACCACAATGCCAAAGTAGTGGTGAAAGGTTGCAGCAAGGTAGAGGTGCCTACTTCGGCCTATGTTGAGTTGAGTGCTAAATTACAACCCATCGTACAATCGCTTATGTTTGGTGAGCCGTGCAGTACAGTTCCTTTATACAAGAAAGCTAAACATGGATAGTCAGTCTACAGTATATCTTATTCCTAGCCCATTAGCACAAGATACGCAGCACAAGGCTGTACCTATTTACAATCAACAGGTTATTGCTTCGCTTAAGCATTTTTTTGCGGAGAATATACGTACTGCTCGCAGGTTTTTGAGCAGTTTACAATTAGGTATTAAAATAGACACACTTAATTTTTATGAATTGAATAAAAATACTACCCGAGCAGAACTAAAACCTGTTTTGCGGCAACTTGCTCAGAATAATCTTTCGGTAGGTATGATTTCAGAAGCGGGAAGCCCTTGTATTGCAGATCCGGGTAATATTTTAGTTGCTTTGGCACATGAAATAGGATTGCGTGTAGAGCCATTGGTCGGAGCGTCTTCTATTCTGTTAGCACTTATTGCTTCAGGGCTAAATGGACAAAATTTTGCTTTTTGGGGGTATCTTCCTATTGAAGAGAAAAGCCGTGTGCAGAAATTACAACAATTAGAAAAGCTATCTTTGCAATACAATCAAGCTCAAATTTTCATGGAAACGCCCTATCGTAATGAAGCTCTCTTGAAATCTATTCTACAACATTGCCACCCTGAAACGTGGCTTTGCATAGCTACTAATATTACTACAATAGATGAACAGATTCGTACTCAAAAGATAAAGGATTGGAAAAAACAATCGCTCCCCGATTTGGATAAAAAACCTACAATTTTTATACTGCAAGCAAACTAAACCAATCATAGAAACGTTTTATCCTAAAATAGCTACCAAAAATCATGGAAACTACCCTACAAGCCCATCCTCTTTTTGAACGCATAGAGACTGCTCTTGAGAGCATTCGTCCTTATTTACAGGCCGATGGTGGCAATGTGAAAATTCTCAACATCACCCCTGATTACGAGGTGGAACTGGAACTTTTAGGTTCATGCGGAAGTTGCCCTATGTCGCAAATGACTATGCGAGCAGGTATTGAAGAGTCTATCAAAAGAGTAGTGCCCGAAGTAAAGGTAGTTAGAGCAGTAAACGTGTAATCTCCTTTATGTTGCTGTAACCTGCAATTTAATCCTTTAATCTTAGGAGACTTTATTAGCCTGTAGATATAAGAAGTTTTTAATCCTAATTCTTTGATTTTCAAGTTTAGTTTTGTTTTTTTTAGATAATGTTTTTATGGAATTTGCTCTGCTTTGTTTAAGATGTAGAAAAGCCGTTGTGGATCGTCAGCATTAAGTTTGAGTATGCCTTTCAGTTTGATTGGTTTGAGTGAGTATTTCACAGGCTTGATAGCATTTACTTCTATTACCGTTTCAGGACCAGCAGCACCACAAAAAAAACAACTGCTTGCAGGATAGTACGAAAGCATAAAGAAGCTATGTTGTGGTGCTTCTTCTAAAGGATAGATATACCCCTTGATAACTACTTCTTTATTATGAAAGGCTTGGATTTGTGGATTAAAAGTTGGGATATAAACATCATTTACATACCGATATTTGACTGTCATGAGCGTTTGCCAAAGGTCGGTTTCCTGTAGTGTTTGGAAACTCACCAAAAAGAATAGCCACACTATATTAAGCATTTTGCAAATTTTTATTACCTCATCTACCTTTTTTTTCATAGCTTTTTAATTTTCATGTTCTTTTTGAGTTACATATTGCACTACGTACAAATTTTCAGCAATTTCTTTGGAAATATTTTGCCGCTTGCCTGTGGTCTGCATTTCTATTTCTACTGATTTATCATAGTCAGCTTTTTCTAATACTTTTATCACCGTACCAATTTGAATATCAATTTTATTGAGGTGTTTCAAAAAGGTAGCTGAATTTTCTTCTACTGCTACTACCTTTACAATCTGATTTTCAGGAATTTGAGATAAATTTTTCTTACGTCTTTCTATCAGTTCTCCTCGGCTGTTTGGAATAGCATCGCCGTGCGGATCAAAGGCAGGGAATCCTAAAAACTCGTCTAGCCGTTCAATCAACTTATCAGATTGGATATGCTCCAACTGTTCGGCAATTTCGTGTACTTCATCCCATGAGAAGCCTAGTTTTTCTACCAAAAAGGTTTCCCATAGGCGGTGCTTTCTCACCAAGTCAATAGCAATATTTTTACCTTCTTGGGTGAGGCTTACGCCTTGGTATTTTACGTAATGTATCAATTCTTTTTGAGCTAGTTTTTTCAGCATATCGCTTACTGAAGCGGCACTCAGCGAAATGCGTTTAGCAATTTCATTTGTGCTTACCTCACTTCTGCCTTGTTTGACTGAAATTTGGTAAATCGTTTTTAAATAATCTTCTTCGTTGAGGCTTAGCTTTATCATTAGAAATGCGAAATTTGTGCAATTTTTTATCTTAAAGAAAAAAGTTGTAATATTTGCACAAATATAACCAAAAAAACTATCTTTGAAAAATCAATTACTCCAAACTTCCTACTTATGACTTCTTTTTCTACCAATTCGGCAGGTGAGTCAAATACCTTTTCGCATACCAAGAATGCTAACAACAAAGTAGCTTTATTTTCTTTGATATTGCTTTTTTTTATGATGGGCTTTATTACCTGCTTAAACGATGTTTTGATTCCATTTCTCAAAAATGCTTTTACGCTTAACTATGCTCAATCTATGCTTATACAATTTTGCTTTTTTATGGCGTACTTGGTCATGTCTATTCCATCAGGGAAATTGATTGAGCTTTTGGGCTATAAAAAGGCTATGATTGTGGGCTTTGTGGTAGCGGGAATAGGGTGTTTGTTATTTTTGCCTGCGGCACAGTTCAGAGAATATATACTTTTTCTTTTAGCATTATTCATTTTAGCCACAGGCATTACCTTATTGCAAGTGGCTGCTAATCCTTATGTAGCTGTATTAGGTAGCCCTGAAACGGCTTCCAGCAGACTTACTCTTACGCAAGCGTTCAATTCTTTAGGAACAACTTTGGCTCCCTCTTTTGGCTCAATAACTATTTTAGCCTTTATGGTCAAACCTGCAGCAGGTGAAAAGCTATCTGCCTCAGAAATAGCCCAAAATTTACAAGCCGTTCAGTTACCTTATTTAGGGTTAGCTTTGGTACTTTTTTTTATAGCTTTGGTAGTATTTTTACTCAAACTCCCTTCCATTCGTTTTGAAAAAACCTATAAAGGTACTCATAAGAGGGCAAGTATTTGGCAATTTAGGCATTTAATTCTTGGAACGATAGGTATTTTTTGTTATGTAGGAGCAGAGGTAGCTATCGGTAGTTTTTTGATTAGCTTTATGGGCGAAAAAAGTGTGGCAGGGCTAAATGAAGAGATAGCAGGGAAATACCTCACTTTTTACTGGGGTGGGGCGATGGTAGGCCGATTTATTGGGGCGTGGGTATTGCAAAAATTCGCACCACCGAAGGTTTTATTTTTTAATGCTTGTGTTGCTATTAGCTTGATAATCATAGGGATTAGCAATACAGGAGAATTAGCGATGTACTCGCTTTTAGCTGTTGGGTTGTTCAATTCGCTTATGTTTTCTACTATTTTCACGCTTGCCGTAGCTGAATTAAAAGAATTTACCACCCAAGGCTCGGGTATTTTGTGCACAGCTATTGTTGGTGGTGCCGTAGTACCTGCTTTGCAAGGAGTTTTAGCTGATAATGTTGGCTTACGGTGGGCTTTCGTTTTACCTATTTTGTGCTATGCTTATATTGCTTTTTTTGCCAAAGAAGGATATAAAATAAAGAAATAAGCAGTCTTACTCTGTTAGCGTTTGCTAATAATATTGAAGTTGTTTAGACTTTTTTAGATTAGCTCTTAGGTACGTGTATTAGCTCTGAAATTGCTTACCACAATTTCTACACAAAAAGTTTTGAGTTTCATCCTTTTTACTCTGTTCCAAGGCGATGAGAGCAACTTACTTTTGTCATTGCTTGACACGTAACGCAAAAGCAAAAACTCGTTGTCTATTTCGCTAGATAGTCATTATACATTTTAGATCAAACCATTAGATACAAAACTCATTGCCTATTTTGCTAAATCATTACACGGTTTATGTATCAAGAAATTGTTTATGTTTTTTTCCTATTTTTCAAATACTCAAATACAGCAGGTAATACTGAGATAAGAATGATAGCAAAAATTACCAAAGTAAAATTCTTTTTTACCATGGGAATTTCGGCAAAAAAGTAGCCCAAGAGTATAAAACTTACTATCCAAACTGCTCCCCCAATTACATTATAGAAGATAAATCTTGGATAATTCATTGTTCCTACCCCTGCTACAAAAGGGGCAAAAGTACGAATAATAGGAATAAAGCGAGCAAAAATGATAGTTTTTCCTCCGTGTTTTTCGTAAAAAATTTGAGTACGTTCCAAGTATTCCTTTTTGAGTAGCTTGTAATTTTGCTCAAAAACTTTGGGACCGATGTAATTGCCTATCCAGTAATTCACCGTATCTCCTAATACAGCCGCTGTAAAGAGCAAAATCATTACAAGTGCTAAATTCAAATCTCCTTTGGCAGCGAAGGCCCCAATAACAAACAGAAGTGAATCACCGGGCAAGAAAGGAGTAACCACCAACCCTGTTTCAGCGAAGATAATTAGAAAAAGAATTAAATAGGTAAGCGTACCATAGTTTTGGATTATCCAACCAATATGCTTATCTAGATGCAGAAAAAAATCAATAAAACTGCTCAAAAATTCCATTACTTTTCACTTATATTTAATTTCATTTTTGTCTAAGAAGTGCATAAACGTATCGCCGCGTAGCCCTAAACGTATGGTTTCCAAAGGAATGACCTCATGAGGGGCGATATTGCCCAAATTCACATTTGCTCCTATTAGTTTGATAAACCATACCTGCTGAGACTTCTGAGGAGCCTCCCAAATAACCTTTTCTGCAGGAATAGTATGTATGATCTCCTTTACTAACCCTTGCCTTACCTCTCCTGAGTCGCGGAATAATCCCACATTACCACTTTCACGCGCCTCTCCAATCACTTTCCATGCTCCCGCTTGCAATTCGGCTTGCATTAGCTCTATCCACTGGTAAGGAGCTAGAATTTTTTCAGCATCTTTGGAGCCTACCTCAGACAATACCCGTAAATTTTTGGATAAACGTGCTATAATTTCGCATTTCTCCTCATGAGGTATTTCTATTGAACCATCAGATACTTCGCAATAAGTCATTTCGTATTCATCTAGTAGCCGTAGAAAATCCTCTAATTGGTTACGAACCAAAAAAGCCTCAAACAAGGTACCTCCGAAATAGACAGGAATTTGAGCTTCCTTGTAAAGGGCTAATTTCTTTTTGAGATTGTTAGTTACAAATGAGGTTGCCCAACCTAATTTCACAATGTCGATATAATCGCTAGCTACTTCTAATAAGTTACTTACTTCTTGACTGCTCAAGCCCTTGTCCATTACCATCGTTAGTCCATGCTCGCGAGGTTTTTCAGTACGTTGCGGTATGTATTTGAGTGCATAATTAACTTTCATAGCAAAAAATGGAATAAAGCGAAAATCGGCTACAAAGGTAGAATTTTTTGATTACAAAAATCTATCTTGTACAAAAAATTCCAACCTTATGCCAATTAGTATGTATGTTTTGTTAGCTTACAAGCTGTTAAGTTAGTTGTTAGTGGTTTGGGGTTTGATAGTGCTATTTATTTGCTGAAAGAGAATTTTAATAGTAATAGTAACCTCACGAATATATCCTTAGAGCAGCCTACAGTGTACGATAAGTGTAAATTTTTGTCCAAAAATACAATCGGAGGTTTAATTTCTTATTTTTGGCTAGTTCACAATATTATAATAACACTTACCTTCCATCTTACTCGAAAATTTGCAATATCAAAATTTGCTTAATTATTTCAAACAGCGGGCGATATATTTCAAGAAAATAGTAAGCGAGGTATTTTATGAAGAGAGAGTAAACTTACCTAACGCAAAAAGTTTGCAAAGTTAAGTCTCACAAACATTATTTAGTACCAGAGATGGGAATCGAACCCATACGAGCTTTTTCAGCTCACAGGATTTTAAGTCCTGCGCGTCTACCAGTTCCGCCACCCCGGCTTATTTTGCATAGTTTAAGCATTAGAGAATAAAAAAAGAGCGAAAGACGAGTCTCGAACTCGCGACCTCAACCTTGGCAAGGTTGCGCTCTACCAACTGAGCTACTTTCGCTTATTTTTTACTTCTGGTATGTTGTAGTTTGGGGTACAAAGATAATTTGTATAAGAACAAAAGTCAAGTTTTTTTCAAAAAAAAATTTCATTGCTTTGAAAAAAGCACTGAAAATCAGCAACTTTTTTTTTCAAATTTTTTAAAAAATATTAAAGAAAACATAAAAATCTATTTAATCAATAGACTAATTATTTTTTTGCTAATTTTGCACAATTTCAACAAATCTAATGGTTTAACACTCCTTTACTCTATCCAAATGGCTGTACTAAATATTCCTGACCAAAATGTACAAATTACTGATTTTCAGGAAATAAAAGCTTTTTTGAGTGAGCGTGGGATATTATTAGAAAAATGGGAAGCCTCTGTACCTTTCGCCTCTGATGCCGACCAAGAGACCATTTTGCAAGCCTATGCCCATGTACTGTACCCCTACATGGAAAAAAATGGATATAAAACGGCAGATGTTATCAATATCAATGCAAATACCCCTAACTATGAGGCAATACGAAATAAGTTTTTGAGCGAGCATCGCCATACTGAAGACGAGGTTCGCTTTTTTGTAGAAGGGCAAGGGTACTTTTGGTTTAATTTGGAAGGTAGCCCTGTATTCAATGTGCTTTGCCAAGCAGGAGATTTAATTTCTGTACCTGCTAACACCAAGCATTGGTTTGATGCAGGTAAGGAAAATCCCCACGTAAAAGCCATTCGTATTTTTTCTGATACCTCAGGCTGGGTACCCCACTACACCGAGTCAGGGATTGATGCAAAATATAATCCTGCCTAGAAAATTAGCTTTTAAGAGCGAAACTTTCTAAAAGTTCTAAACTTTTGGAAAGTTTTTTTATTTTTGAATATTCGCCGTTGCATAAATATATTGCTAAATAGCTACAAAAACTACAAAACACAAAATACATTTTCTCAAAATTTCAGTGTAATACATATTTTTGAAGAAATAGTTATGCCACGGGATATACAAAAAAACAACCTACAAATAATCTGATTTGAATGTGTATATTTACCTTGAAAATAATCATTCAGCTAATCTATTTATGCAACTCTTTGACGTTTATCCGATTTATGATATTGAACTCACCTGCGCCCAGGGGGTATGGCTTTGGGATACACAAGGACAAAAATATTTAGATTTATACGGCGGGCATGCTGTTATTTCCATAGGGCATACACATCCACACTACGTAAAAAGACTTACCTCACAACTACAAAAGATTGGCTTCTACTCTAATTCCGTACAAATTAGCCTACAAACTGAATTAGCCCAACTATTAGGTGAATTATCTAAATATCCTGATTATCAACTATTCTTATGCAATTCTGGGGCAGAAGCCAACGAAAATGCTTTAAAAATGGCATCTTTTCACACTCAAAAAAGCCGCGTGCTCTTTTTTGAACGTGCTTTCCATGGACGTACCTCAGCTACGGTAGCTATCACGGATAACCCCGCAATTATTGCTCCGCTTAACGCTCAGCATCAAGTTACTAAAATTGCTTGGAATGATACCTACCAATTAGCTACTGAATTGCAAAAGGGTGATGTCTGTGCCGTTATTATTGAGGGTATACAAGGAGTGGGAGGGATACACCCACCTAGTACAGGTTTTCTGAAAACCGTCGCAAGTTTGTGTAAAAAGTATCAAACGGTATTGATTTTAGACGAAATTCAGTCAGGCTATGGCAGAACAGGTAAATTCTTTGCTCACCAATGGGCTGATATTCAACCTGATATTATTACCATAGCCAAAGGTATGGGGAATGGCTTTCCTGTGGCGGGCATGCTGCTTGCTCCACAATTTGAGGCAAAAAAAGGCTTATTAGGTACTACCTTCGGTGGAAATCATTTGGCTTGTGCTGCTGCATTAGCAGTTTTAGAGGTGATTCAGAGTGAAAACCTTATAGATAATGCTTATCAAACAGGAGAATATTTGTTGAGTAAATTACGAAATTTGCCTTGTAAAGAGGTTCGTGGTAAGGGCTTGATGCTTGGTATAGAATTTGAGCAACCCGTAGAACCGATACGCCAAGAATTATTATTTAAGCATCATATTTTTACGGGTGTTTCAGGAAAGCACACGCTCCGCTTATTGCCACCGCTTACTATTCAACCATATGAATTAGATATATTTGTAAATGCTCTTTTTCAAGTTCTAAACCATAATTCACAAATCTCATGAAACCAGAAAAAATGTTGTGTGTCTTGTTACAAGACCAACAACCTGACCGAATAAGCATTGCCGAAGTTCCTATCCGTTCTCTTAAACAGGGAGAGGTTTTAGTAAAAATGAAAGCTGCTTCGCTTAATCACCGCGACCAGTGGTGTAGGTTAGCTATGTATCCTAATATGAAATATCCTTCCATTTTGGGCTCTGATGGTTGTGGTGAGGTAATTGAGGTTTTTGATGATAAAGATAAATCTTGGATAGGCAAAGAAGTCATTTTTAATCCGAATGTAAATTGGGGAGATAACCCAAATTACCAATCCTTAAACTACACAATTTTAGGCATGCCTACTGACGGCACTTTAGCAGAATATTTAATTATTCCCGCTCACCGCTTGCACGAAAAGCCTGCCCATCTTACCGCTTTTGAAGCAGCTGCTCTCCCTCTTGCCGCCCTCACTGCATGGCGTGCTGTATTTACTAAGGGAGAAATAAGCAAAGGCAAGAATGTCCTTATTACAGGAATTGGTGGGGGGGTGGCACAATTTGCTTTGTTGTTTTCAGTGGCAGTAGGAGCAAATGTTTTTGTTACATCAGGAAGTGAAGATAAAATTCAAAGAGCAGTGGAATTGGGCGCTAAAATGGGTGTAAACTATAAAGAAAAAGGGTGGGAAAAAATACTACAAAAACAAGTTTTTATGGGTTTTGATGCTATTATTGATGGTACAGGCGGTGAAAATTTTGGCACACTAGCCAAAATGCTCGGTTTTGGGGCTAATTTAGTAGTCTATGGAGGCACAGCAGGTACTCCCTCTCCTATCCATCTGCCTCGCCTATTTTTTTCGCAGTCAAATATTAAAGGGACAACCATGGGAACAGACGAGGAATTTGAGCAAATGCTTGACTTTGTAAATAAACATAGCATTGTACCTATTATTGATAGTGTGAGACCTCTGCGAGAAGCCATTTCTGCTTTCGACCGCATGCACCGTGCCGAACAATTTGGAAAATTAGTGATAAGCATGATTAATAAATAAAACAACTCACGTTAGCCCTAGAAAACAAGTTTTAATTTATCAAATAACCTGCTCCTAACTCCTAATAATCATCAAATACCCAAAAATTTAACAAAAATTCAATCAAATATCTTTTTCTATTCCAAATATTAGCTTGCACAGCGTAACAAAAACTAACTTACCAATAAGTTCTTAATAAAAGTTTGGAACTTTTGGTAAGTTTTTTGGCATTAGAGTCTGAGCTTTTCATTACCTATTACCTCTGCCATACTACTAGAATTAACCAAAAACGTATCTTTGCATGTTATTTTATTTAGCTACATACAATTAAACCCGCCACTATGTACATCATTTCTGAACAGCCCGAGCAGGTTGAAAACTTAGATGCCCGCCACTACATTATTGTCAAAGGGGCAAGAGTGAATAATTTGAAGAATATAGATGTTGCTATTCCGCGTAATAAGTTAGTAGTTATCACAGGTTTATCAGGTTCAGGAAAATCGTCTTTGGCATTTGATACTATTTTTGCTGAAGGGCAACGCATGTATGTAGAAAGTTTGAGTTCGTATGCTCGTCAATTTGTAGGTAGAATTGAAAGGCCCGACGTAGAATACATTAAAGGAATTTCACCTGCTATTGCTGTAGAGCAAAAAGGCAATAGCAAAAACCCGCGCGCTACTGTTGGCACTACTACCGAAGTGTATGACTACTTGAAACTACTTTTTGCACGTATTGGCAAAACCTATTCACCTATTTCAGGCAATATCGTAAAAAAAGATAGCGTTACCGATGTGGTAAATTATATTCAGACTTTTGAAAATGGAACGCGTTTTTTGGTACTTGCCCCGCTTATCGTACAGCAAGGACGTACTTTGGCAGACGAGCTAAAAATCTTGTTTCAAAAAGGATTTACACGCATTATTTACAACGAGCAAACCGTTTTTATTGAGGAGTTTTTAGACCAAAAACTAACATTAAATCCTGATAGTCAGGTTTTTATATTGATAGATAGAGGGGTTATTAACCACCAAGAGGAAGACAATCAATTTCGTATAGCCGACTCAGTGCAAACTGCTTTTTATGAAGGCTACGGCACGTGTATTGTGGAGATAGTAGGCAAAGAAAAACGTATTTTTTCTGATAAATTTGAACTTGACGGCATAACGTTTGAAGAACCATCAGTGGCATTTTTCAGTTTTAACAACCCTTACGGTGCTTGTAAGCGGTGCGGTGGGCTGGGCAACGTTACAGACATAGATGAGAATTTGGTCATTCCTAACCCAAACCTTTCTTTGTACGAAGGGGCTATCGTGGCTTGGGAAACTGAAAAAATGCAAGAGTGGAAAAAACAAATGCTTCAAAATAGTAAAAAAATGCCCCACCCTTTGCCTATTCATCGCCCTTACAAAGATTTGACTGAGGAGGAAAAATCATGGGTTTGGAACGGTACTCCCTATTTTGAGGGCATAAATGCTTTTTTTAGATATGTAGAAAGCCAACTGCATAAAATTCAGTACCGCGTTATGTTAGCTCGCTACAAAGGACGTATCACTTGCCCTGAATGTAAAGGCACACGCCTGAGAAAAGATGCAGGCTATGTAAAAATCAACCAAAAATCTATTATTGACTTGGTGCTCATGCCGATAGACGAGCTGCTCACCTTTTTTGAAAACCTTACTCTTTCAGACTATGACCAAACTATTGCCAAGCGCATTTTGGTTGAAATTCACTCCCGATTAAGCTATTTGAATAAGGTAGGATTAGGCTACCTCACACTAAACCGTTTAGTTTCTACGCTTTCAGGTGGTGAATATCAGCGGATTAAGTTAGCTACGGCTTTGGGCAGTGCGTTGGTAGGTTCTATGTACGTGTTAGATGAGCCAAGCATCGGGCTACACCCACGCGATACAGCACGCTTGGTTAGTGTGTTAAAAGATTTACGTGATTTGGGCAATACTGTTATCGTGGTAGAACACGAGGAAGAGGTTATGCGAGCTGCAGACCAAATTATTGATATTGGGCTTGGGGCCGGCGCCCTAGGGGGAAACGTAGTTTTTCAAGGAAAAATTAGCCCTAATGGACAACCCTCCGAAACAAATCAAAATCCTAATTTTCAAAGCTATACAATTGATTTCTTGACCAAAAAAATACAAATTCCTATTCCCACACGCCGCCGACAATGGACAAAAAGCCTTCGCCTAGCACAAGTACGGGCTAATAACCTAAAAAATATTGATGTAGAAATCCCCTTGGGCGTGTTTTGTGTGGTTACAGGGGTAAGTGGTTCAGGCAAATCTACCTTAATTAAAGATGTATTGTATCCTGCTTTGTTACATAAATTACACATTCAAGCTGAAACGCATCCTAAACATCAAGGTCTTACAGGGGATATTCACTTGGTAAAAGGAGTAGAACTAATTGACCAAAACCCTATTGGTAAATCTTCACGTAGCAACCCTGCTACCTATACCAAAGTCTATGATATTATTCGGACCATATTCGCCGAACAAGCTTTGGCAAAGCAACGAGGCTATGAAGCAGGGCATTTCTCCTTTAACTCGGGCAAAGGAAGGTGCGAAGCCTGCCAAGGAGAAGGCATTATTCACATAGAAATGCAGTTTCTAGCCGATGTACAACTTACCTGTGAAGCCTGCCAAGGCAAACGATTCAAAAAAGAGATTTTAGAGGTAACCTACCAAGACAAAAACATTACCGAAATACTAAACCTTACTATTGATGAGGCTCTTACTTTTTTCAAAGATAAACCTCGCATAGTAGAGGCAATAAAGCCACTCGCTGAGGTAGGGCTAGGCTATATCCGATTAGGACAATCTACCAGTACCCTAAGTGGAGGAGAGGCTCAAAGGCTCAAGTTAGCCTCATTTTTAGATAAAAAATATACCCAAAACCAACTGCTTTTCATTTTTGATGAGCCTACTACAGGGCTACATTTCTACGATATCCAAAAACTCCTTTATGCTTTGCAGACTCTGGTAGAAAAAGGCAATTCAGTTATTGTAATTGAACATAACTTGGAAATCATTAAATGTGCCGACTGGATTATTGACCTTGGACCTGATAGCGGCGACAAAGGCGGTTACATTACCTTTGCAGGCACACCCGAAAACCTAATTAAACAAGAAAATAATTTTACAGCAAAATATCTTAAAACTAAATTTGAAATGTAAAATGAAAACTAAATGGTCATTAGCTTTGACTATATTAGCAATATTTACTTTGCTCATTTTGAGAGCATTTACAGCAAATGAACCGCAAAATCCTAATCTTTCTGTAAACTTAGAAGATACGCTTTGGCTTACTGAAACACGCAAAAAAAACATTATTGAACAAGAAAGAAATAAACAACTCCACACCATTCATGCTAAGTATAATAGCCAGCTCGACTCTATTGCCAGTGATACACTTTTTAGCCCTTACACCCGAAAAGAAGAACCCTGGCAAACCCTCATGAGTGTAAAATACCGAAATT
This sequence comes from Microscillaceae bacterium, assembly GCA_025054775.1. Lineage (GTDB taxonomy): Bacteria > Bacteroidota > Bacteroidia > Cytophagales > Microscillaceae > JANWZA01. The sequence continues at coordinate 54,293 of JANWZA010000051.1, read as the reverse complement.
GGGGTGGAACTTTCATTCCCAAATTTGAAGAAGAACAGCGAAAATTGCATAACCAAATTATTGAACTTAAAGGTTTTATGTATGCTTTAGAAGAAAGCGAAACCCACAGAGTTTTTGTACTGTCTTATTATCCTGTAAGCAGTTGTTTCTTCTGTGGTGCGGCAGGACCTGAGTCAGTAGTAGAGGTACGAATGAAAAAACCAATTAAACTTTACCTCAAACGTATTTCCTTAAAAGGCAGGTTACAACTTAATGAAAAGGATCCCGAAAGATTGTTTTACATTTTACAAGAGGCAGAGTTAGAATAATATCCTCTCTCAAGGAGTCATTATCACCAAAGATTCTAAATTAAGCATTTTACGTAAAATTAACCATAATTTTTTTCGTATTTTACACAAATATCCTTAATATTGCATGCCCTATCAAAGGTAAATAAAAGAAAGTTATTAGCTATCCCAGTTTGAATTCAATATGCTCAAAGTCATGAAAAAAAGAAATATATTGCAAGCCTTTGGTTTTTTATTGTGCTTAATTTTTGCGTTTTTATACATTTCTTGTGGCAAAAGCCCTCGTTACCTCAAACTTATTCCTGCTGATGCCTCTTTTGTAATAGCTATTAACACAACTAACATAGCTACCAAAGTAGTTTCATGGACAGATTTATTTAATAGTGATTTATTCAAAGGTTTCGGCAACGGAGAAGCTAAAGATAAAAGTAGCAAAGTAAAAGACGCAGGCATTGATTTTTTGCAAACGGCTTATTTATTTGGAAATGCTAATATGAGCGATAAAAGTAAAAATTATGTGGCTGTACTTTTTCAATTGAGCGACGAGGCGAAATTTGAGCAATTCGCTAAAAATTTGGATAACAAAAACTCTTTCCGCATAGAAACTAACGAAGGCGTAAAATATGCTATTTCCAAAGAAATAGTTGCTTCATGGAAAGATAAAACAGCTATTATTTTGTCTAATCTGAAAAAATTTAACGAAGAACAATCAGTGGCTTTGCTCAAAGCTTTACGCAATACAGAGGAGAAAAATAGCCTTGTAAATCAAAATAAACAATTTGCCGATTTGCAAAAAGAAAGCTATGATATTAGTTTTTGGCTTAATTTGAGCGACTTTAATAAACTACTTAAAGAAGGAAGCCGTGAAGTACCTGCCTTAGGAATATTTGATTTGAACATGAATAACAGCTACATCACCAGTACCCTCAATTTTGAAAAAGGTAAAGTTATTGCCCGAACTCAATACCACTGCCCTGCTGAAATATACCAAGAGATGGAAAAATTGTTCAAAAAAGACATGAGTGCTACTTTGATAGAAAATTTACCCGTTGCTAAACCTCTATTTTGGGTAAGTGCTGGGTTAGATATGAAGTATATTAAGGAAGGTCTAAAAAGTACAGGATTTGACAACATGATAGACAAGCAAGCTAATACTATGTTAGGGTTATCTTTGGCACAAGTGTTAGATATTTTTACAGGTGAAATTGCTTTAGCAGGTAAAGAAATTAAAATGGGAGAAGAAACTGTAAGTACTATCAACCCAGAGACAGGCGAAATGGATGGCTACACTGTCAAAAAGCCCACAATGAACATAGTACTAGCCTTAGGGGTAAGGAATAGCAAAAATATTGAAAAAATACTTAAAGAACTTTCACAAGGCGACATGCGATTGTTTCAAAAAAGAGAAGGTGTTTATGTTACACCTATATCAGCTAATCAGAACTTATATGTAATCTCAAAAGATAAGGTAGTGTATCTAACTAACGAAGAGAGTATAAAAAATAGTATTCAAAAAGACGATAAAAAAGAGCGAATAGATACAAAAATAGCCGCATTAGCTAAAAATAGCTATTTTGCTTGGTGGATAGATATGCAAGAACAAAATAAAGTACCTAATGAACTTTTAGATGAGTATGGCATACCTCAAACCAACCCAATAGAAAGCATAGGCTTAATTTCTAAACCGCTGAAAAACAACATAATTGCCTTCGAAGGTACGCTAACCCTCAAAAATAAAAGTCAAAACTCACTTCGTACTTTGTTAGAATTTTCTAAAACTTTATCCAAAACCGATAAGAAGCCAAAAGTATTACAATAAAAACTTATCACCTTTTCTTTGCCTATGCTCATTGAGCTATATCACCTTCTACCTGAACCTTTGGCAGGTATAACAGACCCTAATACCCAAATTTGGAAACAGAGTGTACGCTTTGAGATGCCCAAAAAATATCAACTTAATGCACCTTCGGGGAGAGGTAAATCTACTTTTATTCATATTGTCTATGGACTACGGCAAGATTTTACAGGCAAACTTTATATCAATCAGCAAGAGGTGCGCACTATTCAGCGCGCTCAATGGGCAAAATTACGGCAAAGTAAAATAAGTATCGTATTTCAGTCCCTTAGGCTTTTACCTGAACTTACAGCTTGGCAAAACTTACAAGTAAAACAACTTCTCCTGCCACGCCAAGACGAAAAACAAATTCGTGAAATGATACTTGCTTTAGGAGTAGAGCATCTGCTCGACAAGAAAGTGGCTACGCTTTCTTACGGAGAACGCCAACGCTTCGCTATTATTCGCGCCTTAATTCAACCTTTTGAACTTCTACTTTTAGACGAACCGTTTAGCCACTTAGATGAGGTGAACATTCAAATCGCCTGCGAACTTATCACGCAAAAATGCAAAGAGAACAATGCAGGGCTGATCATGACGTCTTTGGGCTATCCTTACTACTTAACCTTTGATGAAAGACTAAACCTATAATCCTCAAATGACTCGCCTCTTACTACGCTTGATGTAGCTTTTAGTATTTTCTGTAAAGTTTTTTGGTTACTTTTTAGTACATAAACATTATAGAAGAAAAAACGTTTTATTGCTAAAACAATTTTTTCATTTCAAGCCCTAAAAACATGTTCCAGCCAATCACCCCTGTTGTACGTAATTTATTGATTATCAACATACTAGTATTTATAAGTAGTTATTTCTTACGCCAAGATCTTTTGCAATATTTCTCACTTTATAACTTTGACTCGCCAAATTTTGCTGCTTATCAAGTACTTACTTATATGTTTTTACATTTCAATTTCGTACATCTCTTCGGTAATATGTTAGCCCTTTACTTCTTCGGACCTTGGTTAGAGCAGGTTATGGGCTCACAGCGGTTTCTTACCTATTACATGGTTACGGGTATTGGAGCAGGTATTTTGTACGGTTTAGTTAATTTGTATGAAAACCAAACCCAAAGAGCAGCCTTAGAAAGCTATTTAGCCAACCCCAACCCTGATGCCTTCGTGTATTATATGAGCAAATACGAACCACGCGTGTATGAAAATGCAGAAGAAGTAAAAAGATTTGGACAAGAATTTAGCTACCACGAAAAAGATAAAAATTATATTGAAACTAGTAAAAAGGTAACTACGGAGTTATATCAAAAGAGATTACTTAATCATTCTACCGTAGGGGCATCAGGAGCAGTTTTTGGCATCTTAATAGCATTTGGGTTAATATTTCCGAATGTAACCTTAATTTTATTTCCTATTCCTGTGCCTATTAGAGCCAAAATTTTAGTAACTTTGTATATCTTATATGAACTTTACGCAGGGTTAAACCCTTCTCCATATAGCAACGTAGCCCATTTTGCACACCTAAGCGGAGCTCTAATTGGCTTCCTTTTAGTGAAACTTTGGGGCCTACGTGGATATGATAACTTCGGATAGAACTTGAATTTTCAAACTTGCAAAAAATATGAGCAGCATTTTTGATGACTTGAAACAAACCTTCCAACGTAAAGACAATGCAGTAGTTAAACTTATTGTCTTAAATGTAGCAGTATACGTAGTGATTAACATTTTTTGGGTATTCTCCGAATTTCTGACGCTAGGCTATTGGTACAATCTTTTGCAACTTCAATTCTCCGTTCCTGCCTATGTTAATCACCTTATTTACCGCCCTTGGACCCTTCTTACTTATGCTTTTATGCATGCAGGGCTACTCCACATTTTTTTTAATATGCTCAACTTGTACTGGTTTGGAAAGTTAATAGCTGAGTATGTTGGCAGCCGACGTGTAGTTAGCCTATACGTACTAGGGGCCTTGGCAGGTAGTTTATCCTATATTTTAATCTATAATCTTGTACCCTATTACCAAACGCGTATATTCACTTCTGAAATGGTAGGTGCCTCAGGGGCGGTTTGTGCCGTCATTATGGCAGCGGCTACTCTATTGCCTGATTACACTTTTTATATGCTTTTCATTGGTGCTGTTCGTATTAAATATATCGCCGCTTTTGTCTTTTTTGTCTCCTTTGTAGGCTTGCCTTCTCCTAATGCAGGTGGAAATATTGCCCATTTAGCAGGTATTTTGGTAGGATATATTTTTATAAGCCAATTGCGTAAAGGAAATGATTTAGGAACCTGGATAAATAAAATAACTGACTGGTTAGCCGCTCCTACCTTCCGCACACGTCCTAAAATGAAAGTAAGTTATTCTAAGACCAAAATTGCTGTTAATTCTAATCCAGCATCCAATCCTAATAAAGCTAAAAACACCACTACTACTAATGGGGGTATGCCTACACAAGCTGAAATAGATGCTATTTTAGACAAAATCTCCGCCTCTGGTTATGAAAGCCTCACCAAAGAAGAAAAGCAAAAACTTTTTAGAGCAAGCCAAAAATAAAACTCCTGTTTATGGAAGGTTTATTGATGTAAATACGATTGCAAATTTGCCTTTACTTATGAGAGTGTAGCTAAATAGTTGCGTGCAGGTAAGTAGCTATTAGTTTTTTAACTATTTTTTATACTTTTGTAAGGAAAAGTCAAAGTTGCATTAAGCCATGAAGAAACATAGACTATTTATTTGCTTTATATTAGGCTCGGCTTTGTGCCAAAGTTTTAAGGTAAAATCTCAAAATTGGGTAGAAATTGCCGAACAAAAATTTCAAATCCGAAACTACAAAGAAGCAGAAAAAGCTATCAAAAAAGCTATTGAAATGGATAAGAAAAATCCTGAATTGTTAGCTAAGCGAGGTATTTATCGGCTATTGCAAAAAAAATATACCAAAGCCCTTTCCGATTTTAACCAAGCCTCTAAACTTAACCCACAATCAGCGTTGTATCTTCAATATAAAGGCATCGTTAAAGATAGCTTAAAAAAGCACCTAGAAGCTACCTTTGACTTTACCAAAGCCACACGCTTTGCCCCTGACAAAGCCGAACTCTATTATTTACGTGGACGTGCCAAACTTAAAATGCGCGATATGCAAGGAGCAGTAGCTGACTTCAACAAAGCCCTTTCACTTGATGCTCAATATGCTGAAGCATATGCATACCGTGGATACGTAAAACTTAAAATGATTGACCGAGAAGGCGCCTGCCAAGATTGGAAAAATGCCCAAATCTTAGGTTATACGCAAATGCAAAATTATGTAGAGAAATACTGCAAAGAATAAATTACCACCCTATTGAAAAGAAAGTACGCAAGCCGAGTGTATAACTGTATACGTCTTCTATACCCATACGTGTGTATGGAATGCGTAAGTAAGGGTTCACGGTTAAATATAGATTTTTAGAGAGCTGATGTTCTATTCCTGCCGAAACTTGGAAGCCTCCCCAATAGAAATTAGGCTTCTCGGCATCTTTCACGTCCAAAAAGAGACGCGTGTGAGTATTAGCTTTGCGTAAGTCTTTGGAGAATGTTTGGTATATATATACTGAAGCCACCGTACCTGCTGAAACAAACCACTCTGTTTTTTTGTTTTGCCTTGAAACGTATTTGATTTCCAATGGAATATCTATAGCAAAGGTATTCACGTGGTTATAGAGTAAAATTTCAGGGGCATCGGGTTGTGTTATGTAGTTGATGCGTAATGCTTCTGAATATGGTTCTTCGATTTTATTTTTTATCTTTTCCAAACTTGTTAATTCTGATAGTTTGTAGTCAATATATTTGAATATAGCACCTGTAGCAATAGCTATTTTGGGCAGAATTCTTACCTCGGGCATTAGCCCTCCTGCTACGTAGTGAACATATTTGTAGTCTTTATTTTTAATAAGATTAGCTTCCCAGGCTCCTAAAAGCCCTACTTTGAACGAAGGTGCAAATCTACGTCTTAATGGTTCTGGTTTTTGTATGTGTGGTAAATGTTCGGTATAATGCATAGCTTGGCTCTTGTTTGTATTTCCTATGCTTCCCTGCATTTGCAAAGTTTCTAAGATATACCTTTCTGCCATAGGATTGAGAGTAATGTGAGTCTGCTGATTACTCTCATCTGTTTTATTTTTATCTGAATGTTGTTGTAAGGCTTGTCCGAACGATGTTAATAGATTATTTTGAGCTATTTGAGAATTTTGCACCTCTTGATTATACTTTGTAAGTGCAATATCCGTAGAATTATTAATTATGAAGTCGTTTTTTTCTGTTATTTTTATATTTGTAGGTATGGTTGCTCTGCCCTTTGAGTTGTTATCAGAGGTTTGACTAACCACTTGTAAATCACTTTCTTCAATAAGTGATATGTTTGCTTTTATCTTGTCATTAGCCTTTGGCTTTTTCTGATTGGCTAGTGTTTCTTGTGGCAAAGGCGGTATAATTGCTTGTTTTTGTTGATATTGCTTATTAAGTTGAATAGTGTTTTTTTGTTGGTTTGTTTGGGCATAGTTGTTAGCTGTTTTAGGTAGCCAATTTGCCAAATTAGCTAATAGCCAACTTCCCACTAAGAGTAAGCAAGCTGCTGCTGCCCAACGCCATAGAGGAATGATTGTTGAGAAGATAGGCTTTTCAGTGGTTGTCTCAAATAATTTTGCTTCTAATGCCTGCCATGCTGAAGGCTCGTACTCGGGGGCGAGCTGAGCTAGTTTCTCTGCAAAGAATGCATCAAGTTCAGCATTTTCAAGGGCAAGCTTCTGCTCAAAAGCCTCCCAAGCCGAAGGCTCGTATTCAGGGGAAAGCTGAGCTAATTTCTCTGCAAATAGATTATCAATCCCTTTTTGAGCATTTTCTATCTCTTGGGCTAAAGCAAACAATTTGGCTTCTAGAGCGCCCCAGGCTTCAGGCTCAAAAGGTGGCTGAATTTGGCTTAATTTATCTTGAATAACTTGTTCAAATGTCAATATGTGGTACTCTTCTTTATTCATCGCTTATACGCTTATAGTTTTGTCCATTAGCTGCTTTAGCAAGCATAGCTTGTAATTTTTGCCGTGCTTTGGCTAAATTAGATTTGGAAGTTCCTTCTGAGATGCCTAATTTTTCAGCAATTTCTTTGTGATTATATCCTTCTATTACATACAAATTAAAGACAATCCTGCACGCAGGTGTAAGGTTTTGCACCATTTCTAATATCTCTTCGGCAGAGATATTGTCAAGACCTGTAGCTTCATGACTATGGACATAGCGAACCTCTTGCACATCTAGCGAAAATATATCTTCTTTACGTTTTCTGAAATAATCTATGGCAGTATTTATCATTATTCTCCGTATCCACATCTTAAACGGCTTACTATGGTCGTAAGTATGTAAATTACGAAAAACTTTAAGAAAGCCGTCGTTCATTATCTCTTGGGCTTCTGCTTTGCTGGTAGCATAGCGTAAACATATGCTCATAGAATACGTGTAAAAACTTTGATATATTTTCTTTTGTGCCGAAGGATTACCCTCTATGCTTTGCTCTATAATAGTTTGCCAAGCATGAGGAGAGTCTATATCTAATAAATCATCTTTTAGTGCTTTTGTTTCTTTCATTACGTAATTTTATGATATTAAGGTTGTTTATTTTCTAAGCGATGTAATTTTTTTGCCAAAAATGTATTTTTGGTAAGTATTTTTACCTGTTTTTTTCCTTTACACAAGGAAGAGGTAACATTTTCTGCTTATTTTTCCTCTGGTAAAGTTAGCATTTTTTCCTGAAATAGTATTATCAAAAAGACTAAAAATTGCAAAAAATACTTAAAATTTCTCTTCTAAATTGGTTTTCACCAAAGAGGAAAATACACTTTGGGCAAAGCAACAGCGGCTCTATTCATAGAATTTAGCGAAATTATAGTAATATTGCCGGTTGTTTTATAATAGACAATCAGCTATAAACCAAATAAAAATTTATGACAATACACTGCAAAACAGCATTTTTACTCTTTATAGCTACTACCGCTTGTCAAAAATTGACAGACTCTATTGATGAAAAAACTAAATTAGTAAAAGACGAAAAAATCATTACCTTGACAGAAGCCCAACAAAAAGCCATTGGATTAGAAATTGGCACTTGGGAAAAGCATTATATTGGTAAAAGTATCAAAGCTAATGGGGTGATAGACGTGCCGCCTAATGCCAAAGCTATCGTCTCTTCGCAAGTAGAGGGTTTTGTAAAATATTTGGATATTTTGAATGGAGAATTCGTGCAAAAAGGGCAACTCCTCACACAATTAGAGCATTTTCAATTTGTAAAGTTACAAGAAAATTACTTAATCACTAAAAGCGAATATCAATTTTTAGAACAAGACCTCGAACGCCAACGGCTTTTAGCCCAAGAAAATGTAAACGCAGTGAAAAATTTACAAAAAATTCAGAGTGAATTTGAAATCATAAAAGCTAAAAAAGCAAGTTTAGAACGACAACTCCAACTCTTAGGTATCGAGCCTACACAAGTTTCCCCTCAAAACCTAAAAACGGTAATCAATATTACTTCGCCTATTGCTGGATACGTGAAAGCGGTGCATATCAATTTGGGTAAAAATGTTCTCCCTAATACACCTTTATTTGAAATTATAAATACCGACCACAAACATCTTGAATTGCAAGTATTTGAAAAAGACGTGCTACAAATTAAACCCAAGCAGAAGGTTACCTTCCAAGTTCCTTCCTTAGGAAACCAAGAATACGAAGGAGAAGTGTATTTGATTGAAAAATCTTTTAATCCACAAAGCAAAACCATCGGCATTCATGCACACTTTGATAAAGAAAAAGAAGAGAAATTTATGGAAGGCATGTTCGTAAATGCGAATATTTGGACAGAAGCCCACGAGGTAAATGGCTTGCCCGAAGAGGCTATTGTAAGCGAAGGCGATTTGTACTATGTTTTCGTACAAGTAAAACCGTACACATTTCAAAAGATAGGAGTAAAATTGCAAAACAAAGAAAAGGGGTTTGTGCAAATTATTCCCTTAGAAGAATTGCCTGAAAATCCTCAATTTGTAAAAAAAGGTGCTTATTATTTGCACGCTCAACTTTTGCAAAGTGAAAAGGAATAAGTAATACCATTCTTTTGAAACTCTTTACAAGCAAAAAAAAACACGCTTCAAATTGTAAATTTGAGGACATAAGAAAATTACTTATCTTTGCTCGCTATAATTAACCTACCACAACTAACTAAGATTTTTTTCTATTAAGATTTTAATTTCTAATTCTAACGAGCAAGCGAATCAAAAATGAGCAAACTAATCAAAGTAGCCGCAGGTGTGCTAAATCAAACCCCGTTAGACTGGAAAAATAATAAACAAAATATATTACAAAGCATAGAGGAAGCCCGCAAAAAAAAGGTGAGTATTTTATGCCTGCCTGAGTTGTGTATTACAGGCTATGGCTGTGAGGACATGTTTTATGCCCCTAGCGTACACCGAAAGGCAATGGAAATTTTGCACGAAATTGCCCCTGAAACTAGAAATATGATTGTCTCGGTAGGGCTTCCGATTACAGTACAAAACAAAATTTTCAATGCTGCTTGTCTATTAGTGAATGGCAAAATTGCAGGCTTTGTAGCTAAAAAATTTTTAGCAGGAGAAGGCATACACTACGAGCCTCGTTGGTTTATGCCTTGGCGTGCAGGCGAAAAAGCTACCATAGAAGTTGAAATTAACGAAAAAGTATATAGCTATCCCGTAGGGGATTACTTTTTCAACTGCGGTGGTATTAAGATTGGCTTTGAAATTTGTGAAGATGCTTGGGTAGCTAATCGTCCAGGGCGTGATTTAGCTACCTATGGCATTGATATCATTCTCAACCCAAGTGCAAGCCATTTCGCTTTTGGTAAACTAGAAATTCGCAAACGCTTTGTATTAGAAGGTTCACGAGCTTTTGCCGTAAGTTATTTATATGCTAATTTATTAGGTAACGAAGCAGGGCGAGCCATTTATGACGGCGGAGCAATGATAGCTTCTAACGGAGTAATGCTTAATATTGGAAGCCGCTTCTCGTTCAAAGATTTTGAAATTACTACGGCTACTATTGATGTAGAGCTTACCCGCATGGCACAAGGGCAAAGCCGTGCACCATTTGTCAAAGTAGAACAAGCAGAAGCTTGCATCAATGTAGATTTTTACTTCCCTCCACTTAAACCCGAAAAACCTATTGAAATGAAGCAAGAGGCATGGGAAAAAAGCCCTTTTCTCAAAGAAGAAGAGTTTACAAGAGCTATTAGCTTGGCTTTGTATGATTATCTTCGCAAAAGCCGCGCACAAGGTTTTGTCGTATCTTTAAGTGGTGGGGCAGATTCCACAGCAGTAGCTTGTCTGTGTTATTTAGCCATAGAGTTAGGTATAGCTGATATTGGCTACGAAGCCTTCATAAGAAAGTTAGATTATATTCCTGATATTCGCGGATTTCAAACAGTAGCCCAACTAACTAACCGCTTGCTTACCTGTGCTTATCAAGCTACCAAAAATAGTTCGCAAACTACGTTCCATGCCGCTCAAACCATAGCAAACTGGCTGCAAGCTACCTTTATGAATTTAGATATTGATAATATTGTGGAAGAGTACAAAATACTCATTTCTAATCAAATAGGACGGAAGCTAAGCTGGGATTATGATGATATTGCCTTGCAAAATATACAGGCACGTGTCCGCTCTCCAAGTATCTGGCTAATTGCTAACTTGAAAAATGCACTACTTCTTTCTACTAGCAACCGCTCAGAAGCAGCCGTAGGTTATGCCACCATGGACGGAGATACAAGCGGTGGACTAAGCCCTATTGCAGGTATTGATAAGCACTTCCTGCGTCAATGGCTTGTATGGCTAGAGAAAGAGGGAGTAGAAGGCATACTTACTTTACCCGAACTTAGCCTCGTTACCAAACAAGCCCCTACCGCAGAATTACGACCCCAAGAAAGTAAACAAACTGATGAGGACGACCTTATGCCTTACCACATATTAGATGATATTGAAGAACAAGCAATTAGAGATAAAAAAACGCCCATTCAATGTTATCAATTCCTGAAAGCCAAATACAGTCAATATAGCGACTCACAACTTAAACTTTGGACAGAACGCTTTTTCAAACTTTGGTGCCGTAATCAGTGGAAACGAGAGCGATATGCCCCCTCGTTTCATGTAGATGATAAGAATTTAGACCCTAAAACTTGGTGCCGTTTCCCTATCCTTTCAGGAGGGTTTGAGGAAGAGTTAGAAGCCTTGCGTAATTATGCAGAGTAAGGCGAATATAAGGGAGAGTAAATAAAATTTGCAAATTAACGCATGTTCATTTAATGATTTGCATTTCTGAAAATTTTGAGGTACTTTTCTTGTAAGTATGCAAGTTACAAGTACCTCAAAAAATTTTCTATGCAGAGTTTAGCTTTTTGAGTAATTGAAAATCAGATATTCAAATCCTTATTCCATCAATTCTTTTTCCAATATGGGCTATCTACGAAAATATAGGGCAATAAGGACTTGGCTGTGCAAAGTTTTTTATTGCTATTCTTTCAAAGATAGCAAAATTATCAAATTGCAAATCATATGTTATTTGATTTTCAGTAATCTTTAATTGCTCACAGAATTACTCTTCCTGAAATACCCAACGGCAATTTCTTTTGGTGTCGGTCAAGGATGTACAACTCGGCTAATTCTAAAGTTTTAGCTATTGGGAAAATAGCTTTAAGCAAATTTTCTAGAATCAATACCGAAAAGCCCAAAGAATACAGATTGATAACCAGAAAACTTTGCCTAGGGGCTAGAAGTTGTTGGCAAATTTTTAGCAGTTCAAGCAAGTTATCCTCTAAAATCCACTTTTCGCCATTCGTTCCTCTGCCATAAGCAGGGGGGTCTAAAATAATGGCTTGGTATTGGTTGCCTCGCCGTAGTTCTCGTTTAGCGAAGCTCAAAGCATCTTCGGTAATCCACCGGATATTTGCTAAATGGCTCAGTTCCATATTTTCTCTTGCCCAAAGGTTTACTTGCTTTACTGAGTCCAAATGTGTAACTTCTGCTCCTGCTTGTTTTGCTGCCAAAGAGGCTCCTCCTGTATAAGCAAACATATTTAAGACTTTGGGCTTGGGTGGTAAATTTTTTACCTGTTCGGCAATAAACTCCCAATTGTAGGCTTGCTCAGGAAATATACCCACATGCTTGAACGATGAGAGCGAGAGTTTAAAAATTAGATTAAGTTGAGGTGATTGATAGGGTAAAATCCACTTTGAAGTAAAACTTTTTTTAGTTTCCCAAATCCCTTTCTCGGGATTGTTCTTTTCTCTACGAAAGGTTGCATGAGCTAATTCCTGCCAAGCTTTGGCAGAGAGCGACCTCTCCCATAGAGCTTGTGGTTCAGGGCGGAGGGTAATATTTTTACCAAAGCGTTCTAATTTTTCAAAATTTCCACAGTCAATCAACTCATATTCTTTCCAAAAAACAGGAGTGGCAATTGGAATATGCATAGCTTGGAGAATGCTAAAAGTGCCAAATTGACTAGCAAAAGTAAGAAAATTTCGTTCAATTATCAGGACGTGGCTTGCTTTGAACTTACGCATAAGTATGTACATTTTTTTGTATTTTTGCAGAAAAATTTAGGCAAGGCTTTGTTTGACCACAGAATTTTCTCAATTGCAAAGTGCATTTGCCTGATATGCGAAATAGGCTTACTTGTGCCTTCGTAGCAAAGCAAGTAACGAACAACGAAGTTAAAGCCCCACACCTAAAACCTAATATGAACTTTGCCACAATTTTTGAACAGCAACCTATTTTACAACTTATTGCCTCTACTGCCCAAGATGCCCAAATAGAAGCCTACCTCATAGGAGGTTTTGTGAGAGATTTATTGCTTAACCGCCCCTGCAAGGATATTGATATTGTGTGCCTTGGCGAGGGCAAAGGAATTGAGCTTGCTCAACGTATTGCCCAAATAGCTTATGAGCATAATCCATACATAACTATCTTCAAGAACTTCGGAACAGCTATGCTCAAAATTCAGGACTTTAAGCTGGAATTCGTAGGAGCAAGAAAAGAGTCCTATCGTCGTGAATCACGCAAACCAATCGTAGAGAATGGCACACTACAAGATGACCAAAACCGTAGAGATTTTACCATCAATGCCCTTGCAATTAGTTTGCAAAAAGAAACTCTGGGCAATTTGCTTGACCCCTTCAATGGCTTGCAAGATTTGCAAAAAAAGATTATTCGCACTCCCTTAGAACCAAACATTACTTTTTCTGACGACCCACTTCGCATGATGCGGGCTATTCGCTTTGCTTCACAACTCAATTTTGATATTGATGCCGATACTTTCGAAGCTATTAAACAAAACCGCTATCGTATTGAAATTGTATCACAGGAGCGAATTACCGAAGAATTGAACAAAATAATTCTCTCCCCTGTACCTTCCTATGGCTTTAAGTTATTGTTTTTCAGTGAGTTATTGCATATTATTTTTCCTGAAATGGCTGCCCTACACGGCGTAGAAATGCAAGAGGGCAAAGGGCATAAGGATAATTTTTTTCATACTTTGCAAGTTTTAGACAAACTAGCTAAAATGACTGATGACCTTTGGTTGCGGTGGGCAGCAATCTTACACGATATCGCTAAACCCCTTACCAAACGCTTTGATAAAAAAATAGGCTGGACCTTCCACGGACACGAAGACAAAGGAGCAAAAATGGTACCTCATATATTCCGAAAACTCAAATTACCCCTAAATGAAAAAATGCGTTTCGTCCAAAAGTTAGTTCGCCTACACTTACGCCCTATTGCCCTAGTAAAAGATGATGTTACTGACTCAGCACTCCGAAGACTCCTTTTCGAAGCAGGTAACGATTTAGAGGCTTTAATGATGCTTTGCCGTGCCGATATTACCTCTAAAAACCACGATAAAGTGCAAAAACATATTCAAAATTTTGACAAAGTAGAAAAGAAACTACGCGAAATTGAGGAGAAAGACCGCTTACGTAATTTTCAACCTGTTATTACAGGGGAAATTATTATGCAAACCTTTAACCTTAAACCCTGCCGTGAGGTAGGTGTACTCAAAAACCACATTCGTGAAGCTATTTTAGAGGGAGAAATCAGGAATGAATATAACGAGGCATACAACTACATGCTCAAAAAAGCAAAAGAAATGGGACTTATTGCAAAAGTATAAAGTTTTCTCAAAATTTTGCTAACAAAAGTACCTGTGCCTGAACATTTATTGAGTAAATTTAAGTAAGGAATATAAAGTTCACAAATTCTCCCAAGGGTTTTCATAGAATAGCAAATAAATATTAGAGCTGTAATTTAGTCAAAAATACTATCTTTGCAACAATTTTTAAGATTAGCGAGCTGCTTTTTGTAGGAAAAAGATAAAAGCTATGTTTCAGCAAACTTGGGTAAAATTGACTGTTAATATCCTTGGAGTGATTATTTTGAACGTAATAGCTGCCTTTTATTTTGTTCGCCTTGACCTTACCGAAGAGCGAAGATACACCATTACCGAGCCAACTAAAAAGATTTTGCGCGAGCTGAAAGGAGAAGTTTATTTCAAAATTTATCTCACAGGGCAATTACCTGCAGGCTTCCGAAGGCTTAAGAATACCATCCAAGAAACACTTGACGAGTTTCAAACCTATGCAGGCAAAAACCTCAAATACCGCTTTATTGACCTAAACGAGGAAAAAAATATACAAAAACGAAATAAACTTTACAAAGAAATTATTGACAAAGGCATCGTGCCTACAAATATTTTTGACAAAGAAAACGGACAGAGAGTAGAGCGAATTATTTTTCCAGGAGCCTTAGTATATTACGATAAGTATGAAATGCCCCTAATGTTATTTAAAACTATTGACCAACGCATCCAAGGTGCCCCTTCCCCCGAGCAAATTCTCAATCAATCGGTAGAGAATGTAGAGTATAATTTGATTTCTGCCATCAAAAAAATTACCCAAACAGAACGTAAACGTATTGGCTTCATAGAAGGGCACGGAGAATTGCAAGGCAAAGAAATTGCTGACATTCAGAACACTTTACAAGAAACTTACGATGTGTACCGTGTGAATTTACCTCAAAGTGAAGTAATTGAAGGACTGGATGCTATTATCATAGCTAAACCAGACTCAGCATTTAGCGAAAATGATATATTTAAGATTGACCAATTTATCATGCGAGGGGGAAAAGCATTATTCTTTTTAGATGCCGTAGGTGTGTATATGGATAGCGTACTAAAAGACAAAGGCTCCTTTACGTTTCCATATTCACACAAATTAGGGGATATGCTTTTTCGGTATGGAGTGCGTGTTAATACCGATTTGTTGCAAGATTTGAATGCAGGAGTAATTCCCTTAGTGGTAGGCAATATGGGCACCCAGCCGCAAGTTCGCCTTATTCCTTGGGTATATCACCCATTGCTTAATAATTTTAGCAAGCACCCTATCGTAAAAAACTTAGGAGCCTTGCATACCAAATTTATTAGCAGTGTAGATACCGTAAAAGCCAAAGGTATCCGCAAAACCCCTCTTGTTTTTACTTCCAAATACACCAAAAAAGTCGGTACTCCTACTTTCGTAACCTTTAATGAAGCCCGTAAACAACCTAATCCCCAAACCTTCAAAAAAGGCATGACCCCTGTTGCGTGGCTCTTAGAAGGAAAATTTACTTCCGTGTTCAAAAACCGCTTAACCGATGCCGATAAGCGTTTCAAAGATTTTATACCTGAAGGGCAACCTTCTAAAATCTTGATTTTTGGAGATGGGGATTTGATAAAAAACGATATTCACCCTAAAACCCAAAAGCCCATCCCCCTTGGGCTAGATCCGATTCTTCAAACTAATTTCTCTAATAAAGACTTCATTATCAATGCGTTAGATTATATGTTAGATGACAAAGGCATTATCCTTGCCAAAAATAAAGAAGTTATTTTACGCCCTTTGGACAAACTACGTATCATTGAAGAACGCTCCTTTTGGCAAATCTTTAATTTGGTACTACCTACATGCCTAATTGTACTTTTTGGTATAGTTTGGTTCGCATGGCGAAAAGCCAAATTCGGAAAAAAATAAAATTGTTTCCCCAAATTTTTGCAAACTGCCTATAACAAAAAAGTTCGTTTTTAAGTTTAGCAGGCATAGTAAACTTCCTTTACATACATAAAACATAACATCAATCATACTATGAAATATATCTATTTCAAAGAAGAGCACGAACTTTTTAGGCAAAGTGTTAGACAATTTTTTGAAAAAGAAGTTGTACCTCATATCAATACTTGGGAAGCAGAAAGGCGTATCCCTAAAAGTATTATGCAAAAAATGGGTGAGCAAGGCTATTTAGGACTAAACTTTCCCGAGCAGTACGGTGGCATTGGAGCAGATTTTTGGTACAGTGTGGTGTTTTTAGAAGAGTTAGGGCGTATCAATTTGGCAGGCTTTTCTACTATGGTGAGCGTTCACCAATACATGGCAATTAACCATATTTTTAGAGCAGGAAGCGAAGATTTGAAGCAACGGTACCTCGTGCCTGCTATTCAGGGGCAAAAAGTAGCAGCCTTAGGCATTACCGAACCTGTTGCTGGCTCTGACGTAGCTAATATAAGCACCAAAGCCGAAAAACAAGGAGATTTTTATATCATCAACGGAGCAAAAACCTTTATTAGCAATGGTACTTACGGCGATTTTATCACATTAGCCTGTAAAACTAATCCTTCAGCAGGGGCAGGTGGTATTAGCCTGATTGTAGTAGACTTGCAGAGCGAAGGCATTACACGTACAAAACTTAACAAGATGGGATGGCATAGCTCTGATACTGCCGAAATTAGCTTTGATAACGTGAAAGTTCCTACTCAAAATTTAATCGGTAAAGAAAACATGGGCTTTTACTACCTCATGGAAAGTTTGCAATTAGAGCGATTAGTTGCTGCCATTATGGCTGTTCCCTCAGCACAAGCTATTTTAGATATGACCATCCAGTACTTACACGAACGCGAAACTTTTGGAAAGAAACTTGCCCGTTATCAAGTTATTCGGCACACGCTCTCCGACTTAGCCACTGAAATTGAAGCTGCGCGAAACCTTGTTTACAATACGTGTTGGGCTTTTTCTCAAGGAGAAGTTGTGGTAAAGGAATGTTCTATGGCAAAGTTGTATGCCTCTGAACTTGCTAACAAAGTAGTAGATAAATGTCTGCAATATTTCGGTGGGTATGGCTATATGGAAGACTATCCCATCTGCCGAGCCTACCGCGACGCACGTGTAGGAACCATTGCAGGCGGTACCTCTGAAATCATGCGAGAAATTATTTCCAAAGTAATTATTGATAGAGTGGATTTCAAACCTGTTTATGATAGCTTACCTTCTAAACAAGATTTGGCACGAGTATAAAAATCACCTCAAATTTGAAGCACTATAAAATCTGTTTTGCTCTGCAATTAATCTTTTTCATCTTTTTACAAGCAAAATTCTATCTTTGCAGAGCAAAATTTTTTGTTTTTATTGCTTACTTTCCAATGATGAACATACATACCCAACTACAAAATGCTCTTGCTGATGCTCTAAAAGTCATATTTGGTATTGAAAACCAAACTATTGTATTAGAAAAAACCAGAGAAGAGTTTGAAGGCGATTTTACATTCGTGGTTTTTCCTATTGTGAAATTAGCCAAAAAATCTCCTGAACAAACTGCACAACTCCTGGGCGATTATTTAGAAAAAAATACTACGTTAATTGCAAAATTTAATGTTATCAAAGGTTTTTTGAACCTAAAAATTGCAGATAAAGTTTGGATTGAAACGCTAAATTCCATACAACAAACCCCTAACTTTGGGCAATTTGAGCCTAAAAATCAACGTATTATGGTAGAATTTGCCTCACCTAATACTAACAAGCCCCTGCACTTAGGGCATTTACGAAATATTTTTTTGGGCGATGCCATTAGCCGCATTTTGCAAATGTATGGTTACCAGGTTATTAAGGCAAATCTTATCAATGACAGAGGCATACATATTTGCAAATCTATGCTCGCTTACCAAAAAATGGGAGAAGGGCAAACTCCACAAACCACAGGAATAAAAGGAGATAAATTAGTAGGTAAATTTTATGTAGCCTTTGAACAAATTTATAAACGAGAAATACAACAACTTATTGAGCAAGGGCTAACCCAAGAACAAGCCGAAAGACAAGCCCCTGCTCTGCTGGAAGCTCAAGAACTTTTGCGAAAATGGGAAGAAAACCACCCCGAAACAATACAACTTTGGAAAACTATGAACCAATGGGTATATGACGGTTTTGAGGCTACTTTTCGTGAAATAAATGTTTCTTTTGATAAAATATACTACGAGTCCGATACCTATCTTTTGGGCAAAGATATTGTAGAGGAAGGATTGCAAAAAGGTATTTTCTATAAAAAACCTGATGGCTCAGTTTGGATTGACCTCACCGAAGAGAAACTAGACCATAAACTCGTTCTCCGTGCTGATGGAACTTCGGTCTATATTACCCAAGATTTAGGGACTGCTGACCTCAAATATAATGATTTTCAGATAGATAAGTCTATTTATGTCGTGGGCAACGAACAGGATTATCATTTCAAAGTATTGTTTGCCATTTTGCAAAAATTAGGGCGAAACTATGCCCAAGGGCTTTATCATTTGAGTTATGGTATGGTAGATTTGCCCTCAGGTAAAATGAAATCCCGCGAAGGTACAGTAGTAGATGCCGATGACCTGATAGCTGAAATGAAACAAACTGCTAAAAAGCGTACCCAAGAATTAGGTAAAGTAAGTGAGCTTTCGGAGATAGAAAAAGAAAAATTATACCAAATTTTAGGAGTGGGAGCGTTGAAATATTTTTTACTTAAAGTAGAACCCAAAAAGCGTATGCTCTTCAATCCAGAAGAAAGTATTGATTTTCAAGGAAATACCGCCTCTTTTATTCAATATACCTTTGCACGCGTTCATTCCCTCAAACGCAAAGCTGAAGAGTTGGGCATAAATTTTACCACATTACCTGCCACTACCGATCTGCCTTTGCATCCTACCGAACAGAAAGTAATTTTTATGTTATATCAATTTCCCGCAGTTATTCAAAAAGCTGCCGAAGGGTACTCACCTGCCGAAATTGCTAACTATGCTTACGATTTGACGCGTGCCTTTAATCAGTTTTATAGCGAATGTTCTATCTTCAAGGCAGAGACCGAAGCACAAATACAATTTCGGTTAAGTTTGGCAAACCAAGTAGGACATGTAATTCAACAAGCCTTAGCTTTGTTAGGAATTGAAGTGCCTGAACGAATGTAAAAAAAGAATAATATAAGTGAAGACAAAAAAATAGATTTATAGCTTTTCCAACAATTACCAACTGATTAAAATTCAACTTCTTTGTTAATTTTTATGTAAGTAATTTCGTATTTTTGCAAAATTTTTAACTATTCAGTACTATAACTGAAACGCATTGATTAAATTTTTTTCAAACTTAAATGCAATCATGACCTCTCACCAAGTTATACTCTCGGCTATTGCTCACAGCAGTAGTGAAATCATGATACTAGTTAGCCGTGAGTTTGAGGTTTTGTATTATAACCGTGCCGCACAAAATTTTTTTAACTTATTAGATTTGCCAAAAATTGAGGTCGGGACTAATATTTGGAATTATATCAAAGAAGACTTTTTAGTTGATTTTACCATTCATTTTGCTAAAGCACTGGCAGGTACAGAGGTAGCTACTGAGGTGAGTGTTAATATCAAAGGTAAAAGAAATTATTATCTACTTCGTTACTCACCTACCTATGAGCCAAGTAGTAATGACTACATACCTAAACTTTTAGGTGTTTTATTAACAGGCATAAATATTAACCAACAAAAGGAAAACGAAATTTTAATCAAACAACAACATGAAGAGTTATTAGCCTCAGAGGAAGAGTTGAGGCAGAATGTAGAGGAGTTAATGGCTTCGCAAGAACAAATAAAGCAACAAAACCAACAACTTGCTAATTTAATGAACGCTCTGGAAAATAGTACTATCCTTTCTATTACTGACCGAAAGGGGCGTATTATTAAAGCAAACAAACAATTTTGCGAAATTTCCAAATATACCCTCAGCGAATTGCTTGGGCAAGACCACCGAATTATAAATTCAGGCTACCACTCCAAAGAATTTTGGGCAAATATGTGGAAAACCATTACCCAAGGCAAAGTATGGCAGGGAGAAGTAAAGAATAAAGCAAAAGACGGTTCTTATTATTGGGTTCACTCTGTCAATAATCCCATTTTTGATACTGAAGGTAATATTGTTCAGTTTTTTTCTATACGTTTTCTAATTACTGAACGCAAAGAAGCCGAAGAGAAAATTAAAGCCCAAAACAAGCTTTTGCAGGAAATTGCTTTTGTGCAGTCGCATATTATTCGCCGCCCTGTGGCAAATATTCTTGGGCTAATCAATTTGCTCAAAATGGAAAAAGATAACTTTGGCAAAGAAATGTTTTACACCTATTTGGATTTATTAGAAAAAGCTGCTCGTGAGACTGACGAGGTAGTATCTACTATAACCGAAAGAATAAACGAATTAGAAGAGATGCTAGGACTAGAACAAGAGGAGAAAATAGGCTAAAATATACCTCAAAACTTGAAATTATAGGTAATTGATGGGATAATTGGAAAAAGCGTAACCTGTCTTGCTCTAAAACCTATGGTTTGGTTAGTTTGCTCATCTTTTAGCTCCTCAAAATAGATAAAAAAAGCATTTCGTCGGTTGTAGGCATTGTAAAGGCTAAACGTAAAATCAGCTTCACGCAAGCGTTTGGGTTTGAGTTTCCAAATCAAAGAAATATCCAAACGGTGAGTGGCAGGCAACCGAAAGCCATTGCGTTGCAAAAATTCAGGCACTATAATCGGATTCGCCCCTGGTATGTTCTGCAACAAAAACCTACCCGTAGGCAATGAAAAAGCATTTCCCGTACCATACACCCAAGCCCCAGAAAGCAAAATGCGCGGGCTAACTTCATGCATAACTACACACGCTACATCGTGCCTGCGGTCATAACGCGGGAAAAAAGGCTTACCGTTATCAATATCAGGAAATTGCCGATATACCCACGAGAGCGCGTAGCCAATCCAACCTGTGGTTTTGCCTTCCTTTTTTTCCAAATAAAATTCTGTTCCATAGCTCCAACCTCTCCCAAAGACCAATTCCTCTTCCAAATTATCATTCCCAAAAAGCCGCGCTCCGTCGCGTAGGTCTATTTGGTTTTGCATATTTTTGTAGTAATATTCATTTGTAAATAGGATTTTTCCATCAAAAAGCAAACGGCTATATCCTACGGCAACTTGGTCAGAAAGTTGTGGCTGAACAAAATTTGTGGCAGGATACCAAATATCGGTAGGAAGCGAAGCCCCAGAGTTAGAAACCAAATGCACATATTGGTACATTCGGGCAAAACTACTTTTGAGCGTATTTTTTTCATCTAATTTGTAACGCAAAGCAACACGTGGCTCTATACCTGCATAAAATTGCTCTTTGTAAAGAAAGCCCGAAGCCCGAAGCCCTGCACTTAGCCGTAGATTTTTGTTAATTTGTGGGTCTTCTTGCACGTACACACCTAACTCTTGTCCGTACAATTCATTTCTTGTATTAAAATTGATACCTCGCTCTTGGGAATTAGCACTTATCCGATTGATAAGAAAAGTATGAAAAGTATGCTGATAGCCCCACCGAATAGTGTGTTTAGGGTTGAGCGTAAAGTCAAAATCGGCTTTCAAGCTATAATCTCTTATGCCTGAGCCTGCCTCAAAGCGGAGGTCATTGAATTGGTTAGTGATTTGATAGTTATAGTCTGAAAAGGTAGCCGAAAAATTAGCAAAAATTTTAGGAGAAATTACCATATTCCAGCGCAAAGAGAGAGCAGTATTGCCCCAATTAAAGCGAATATTTGTACTTGTTCGCTGAAACTTAAAGATGTCGCGCCCATAGTAAGCACTTAGAAAAATCCGATTTTTTTCGTTTATTTCGTAATTAGCTTTGAAGTTAGCGTCATAAAAATAATAGTCAGGAATAGGCGTGTAGTTTTTCACGCCTTCGTTGGCACGGTTGAGCATACGTGTAAAAATATCGGCATAGGTACGTCTGCCTGAAAGCAACACTGAGCCTTTGCCCTTTTGGATAGGGGCTTCCAACGTAAGACGCGAGGAGATTAGTCCAATGCCGCCTGTGGCAGCGGGCTTTTGTTTGTTGCCTTCGTTCATTTTTACATCTACCACAGAGGAGAGCCTTCCGCCAAATTGAGCGGGAAAATCACCTTTGTAAAGTTCTACATTTTTTACGGCATCAGGGTTGAAAATACTGAAAAAACCGAACAAATGTACGGGATTATACACCAAAGTTTCGTCTAAAAGTACCAAATTTTGGTCAGGTCCTCCGCCTCGCACATACAGCCCTGAAAATCCTTCGCCACCTGACTTGATACCCGGTTTCAGTTGTAAGGCTTTGAGCGGGTCTAATTCTCCAAAAATAGCAGGTATGGTTTTAAGTTCTTTTGCCGAGAGGGTCTCCAAACTCATTTGGGTTCGGTTGGTTTTCTCCTCTAAGCTATTTGCCGAAATAATTACCTCTTCCAAAGTAGTTTTGAGTGGCACAAGGTAAATATTTTGGGTAATATTACTTGCATTAACGGGAATAGCTATTTTTTGATTTTCATAACCTAATAAACTGATTTTCAAGTAAATAGTATCAGAGGTAATAGGCAAAGCAAGCGAATAAAAGCCATACGCATTGCTATTTGTGCCAATATTTTTCTCTGCCCAAAAGATAGCCGCACCTACCAGATCCTCTCGTGTTTGGGCATCTTTTACATAACCACTCAACGTAATTTTTTGTGCCGAGCAAAGCGTAAAGTCCCAAAGATGTATTGCCACTGCAAGCCTAAAACAGCAAACGTACAAAGATTTCATAGAGTGTGAAAACTTATTTTATGAAAAGAAACTATAAAAGATAAGTTAATGTTACTTTTGCTTGGCTCAGCAAGTATTTTATTTTAGCATCAGACTTGGTAGCATTGTATTCACTTCTGAACAGCCTCTTGCTGAAGTAAAGCAGTGATTTGTTGCTTATCAAGGTGAATTTGGTGTTGTAAGCTTTCCAAATTTTGAAAAGACATGTCCTCGCGCACCCAAGCCACAATTTCTATGGTGAGAGATTGGTCATATAAATTGCCATTGAAATTCAACAAATTAGCTTCAATTCGTAATTCACTATTTTGCAATACGGGGCGCCTTCCGATATAAAGCATGGCTTCATAACGTTGCGAATTTACCCAAACAAAAGCCGCATATACTCCTTGTTTAGGGACAAGTTTGTGTGGATAACTAATTTGTAAATTTGCCGTAGGAAAGCCGATTGCTCTGCCCAGTTGGTCTCCCTTGACAACTTTCCCTTTCAAAGTATAGTACCTTCCTAACAATTTGTTTGCTTCGCTAATACGCCCTTCGGAGAGAGCATGGCGAATACGTGTAGAACTAATTTTCTCGTTTTCAATATCTTGACGTGGAATTTCTTGAATTTCAAACGGATATTCATGTTCGTGAGCTTTTAAGTATTCAAAACTACCCTCTCGCCCTTTACCGAAGCGATGGTCAAAACCAATTACTAGTTTTTTAGTTTGCACGGTCTCAATCAAAATTTTTTGAATAAATTCTCGGGAACTGAGTTGTGAAAAGGCAGGTGTAAATGGAATGACTAGCAAATATTCAATTCCATTTTGGGCTAAAAGTTCAATTTTTTCTTCCAAGCTATTCAGGAGCTGTAAATTTTCGTTAGGGGAGAGTACTAACCTTGGATGGGGTTCATAAGTAATTAACACGGTTTGCCCATTTTCTTTGTAAGCTATTTCTTTAATGCGTTCCAAAATAGCTTGATGTCCCCGATGCACTCCGTCAAAGGTACCGCTGGTAACAATAGGCATGGGGAGGTGAGGGAAGTCTGCAAGTTGATAAAATACTTTCATGGTGTTTTTTGTTATGAACAAGTGGGTAATGTTAATTGGGCAAATCGTGTTGAAGTATAAATTCGGTAGCTTGTGCCAAGTCTTTAAGCCATATCACTGCTTGCGTTTTACCTTGCTCTTTATTGCTTACTTTAATACCTCTCACACCAACTTTTTTTGCTGCTAAGATATCACGCTCACTATCACCTACTATCCAGGATTGCGTTACATCAATACCAAACTTGGCAATAGCTTTCTCTAACATAAGCGAATTAGGTTTTCGCATGAGGGAATTAGTTACGCTTGGGTGCCAAGGGGCATAATAATGAGCATCAATAATACCATTGCATTGTTGCTGCAAATAGTCAAAACAAGCCCACATATCTTGGCGCTTGTAGATGCCTTTGGCTATGCCCGATTGGTTAGTAACTATAACCAACAAAAACCCTGCTTGTTTAAGCTGATGCAAGGCAGGAATAACTCCTTCAATAATCCTAAAATCCGCAACTTGATATACATAATCTACCTTGTCATAATTAAGTACACCATCTCGGTCTAAAAAGATGCATTTTCGCATGTTTAGTATGGTGTTTTAAGTGAATATTGCACACCTTTGGGTTTGATAAAGTCTTGAAAAATTGTATGATGGGTGATAAACACCTGCAAAGTTATCTAAAAACTTCTAATTCTACATTGATTTGGAAATATAGAGGGGATTGTTGCAAAGAAAAGTTTAATTGAGTTGAGAGCTAAACAGCTGGCGCAGAAATGTAAGGAATTAGCCAAGAGCATTTGGGTCTTGGGCTAAACTCTGAGGAGTTACGGCAATAAAAAAAGCTCCCGAAGTCTAGAAGACTAAGGCAGCTTACAACAATAAAACTCAATAAATTCAATAAATTAAACTCGGCACAAAAGTTACAATTTTTTTTTTTTCAAATTAGGTGATTTTTCCTAAAATTTATATCTTAGGTTTAGCATTACGGCTCTTGTATCGCGTTTAATTACGCTCTTTTGTATGAAATTAGTGCCTATGGTAGTAGCACCAAACTGCAAGGTATAAAAAATATCCATTATGTTAAGCGAGATAGTACCGTTTTGGGTTTTTCCCATAGCGGTTTTTACATTAAAGTTTTTCACCAAACCAATATCTGTAAACAAACGCTCTAATTGTGTACCTTGGGCGATAGCCACGGGTGAGTTATAGTTAGCAGAGGCTTGTAATCGGAAGTTGTTACCTAAATTAAAGGTATTCACGAGGCGTGTAGTCCAGCTTTGGTTTTCACTATTAAGTAAGGGGTTATTGGTTTGGATAATAGTATAAAAATAAGAAAAACTGCCATTCACGTTCCACCATTCTTGTAATTGTGCTGTGGCGAAAAGTTCTATGCCTCCTGCATGAGAGAAGCCCACGTTCAAAGGTTGAGTAAGGGCGACTCCTGCTTCATCAATAGTAGTTTGGCGTTGGATGATGTTTTCTTTGTAACGGTAAAAGAGGCTTGGTGTGAGAGTATATTTTCTCCAAACCTTATTATATCCGAGTTCGAAAGAATGTATAAGTTCGGGGTTCAAATCGGCGTTTCCTGTGCGTAGGTTTACAGGGTTAGAAATATCCACGAAAGGGTTCAGGTCTCCAAATTCGGGTCGGTTAATGCGTTTGGCATAGCTTAATCGTATAAATTCTAAATCTTTCATTGTATAGATGAGCCGCGCATTGGGGAAGAAATTGAAAAAGGTTTTGTCGAAGTGGATAGTTTCATTCACTTGCCCATTCATATTTGCATATTCGGTTCTGGCGCCAAGGCTGTATTCAAATTTTTTGAATTTTCCTTTGTAAGCCAAATAATAAGCGTGAACCTGCTCGTAAAAATTAAACCGATTACTTAGATTGAAATCGTTTTCATAGGTATTAGTTAAGAAGTTAAATCTATCTAAAACAAAATTAGTATTCAGTGCGCGGTACGTACCTTTATAGCCTGTTTCAATTAGTCCGTCTTTGGCTAAGGGGTGCGTATAGTCCGCTTGCAAAACAGCTTGCATATTATAGTTTGCAGTATTGGTTTGTTGTTGGTTTAGCCGAGTGTTGTTTGGGGTATAGTTGTTCACAAATTGGTCGAGCCAAAGTTGTCCTGTACCTGTTTGCCATCCATAGCTTTGGTTGAAAGATACATTGAGTTCTTGGCGTTTGCGAGCGTATTCTTTTTGAAAGGTGATTTCGTAATTGAAGATTTTGTTATCATTGGTTTCTAGATTAGTTCTGCGGGTACCGTTGCGAAGTTGAAAAGTAGCATCATCAAGATAATTTTCTAGTATTTCTTGGTTATCACGTTGGCGAAGTCCTATGCGTGCTTCGGCTTGGAGGGAGGTTTTTTCATCAAAGTAGTACTCCCCCCCTAATCGGATATTAGCAAATGTGGGTCTGATGTTGGAGTGTTGCCTTTGTGTGAGGTAGGTGGTTTCATTTCCGAAGGTGGTACGCTCTATTTTGCCCTCACCGAGTCTGCGGTCTAGGCGCCCTTGTCCGCCTAGAAAGATATTCCATTTTTCGGTTCTGTGGTTAATGCGTCCCCCGCCCATTAAGCGGTTGCGGTTGCCGTATCCAAGATTTACGTTAGCATTTGTCCCCAGATTTCTGTCTCTGCGAAGTCTTATGTTGATTACTCCTCCTGCTCCTTCGGCATCAAAACGGGCAGAGGGATTAGTAAAGATTTCAATGCTTTCTACCTCGTCAGCTTGGATTTGGTCTAGCCCACCTTGTCCGCCACGTCCAAATCCGCTGAAGCCTGAATTTCTACCATTGATAAGGATATTAGCTGCTGCCCCTCGCAAAGAAACGTTGCCTGATGCATCTACATTTACTGAGGGAGCATTTTTTAGTAGATCTACGGCTGTCCCCCCTTGTTGGGCTATTTGAGCGTCAGCATTGATAACCAAGCCATCTACTGTAGCTTGCACTACTTCACGTTGCCCTTCTATCACTACTTCTTGCAGCTGTTTCGTATCTTCTACCATTGGTAGCTCTTTGAAAGCATACACGGGCTTTTCAGGGCTAAGGTTTATGCCTTTTACCGTGGTAGATTGATAACCTACTAACATTAAGCGGAGATTATAGGTACCAAACTCTACATCTTGAAAAGTGAAATTTCCTTGCTCATCGGTATTTACAGCCCTTACAATTAGCGTATCTTCGCTCTTGCGAAGCACCACTGTAGCAAACTCTACAGGAGTCTTTTTGGTTTTATCAATAACCTTTCCTGTAATACGTCCTTTGTTGGATTTGCCTTTTGGATTTTGAGCAAGGAGCAGGTTAATAGTACCTGCCCATAGCCCAAAAATGATGAAAAAATACTTCAAAAAAGCGTTCATGGATTCATGGGTATATGGTTTGAAAACTTACACCACAAACATACAACCCAATTCTGAAGTAATTTTGTAGTTAGAATTTTCTTTTAATTTTTTTTATTTTTATTAATGGTAGCATAGAAGTATGTGATAGTGTGAATTCCCTGCTGAGACAAATTTTAATAGAATCATCTTGATAAGTATTTTTTTTTAGAGAAAAAAGTGGCTTTTCGGCTAATTGTCTTATTCTTTGCTCTTAAGCAAGTATTTAGCCTTCCATCTGTATAGTGTAAGGCTTTGACTTTAGTTTGCTAATATTTCTACAAGAAGTTTTACGTGCTGTCTTTTTACAATCATTTTTTACTACCTTTGTGCAAGGCAATAAGGGTGGTTTACTTGTAAGTTACCTCACCTTAACGTAAAGCTAAAAACCCGTACCTTACATTTCACATTACAATCATTCTTCTATTGTTTTAGAACTATGGTTTTTATTTTAGGAGCAGGCGAAAGTGGTACAGGTGCCGCACTCTTGGCACAAGCTCAAGGTTTTTCGCAAATATTAGTATCGGACAAAGGGCAAATACAAGCTCCTTATAGGCAAATCTTAGAAATACAAAATATTGATTTTGAAGAATTTGGTCATCAAAGGGTAGAGCAGTTCTTGATTAATTGCCTTCCCTCACCTTTACCTGTTCGTGAGCAGTTACAAGCTATTCGGCAAGGCAATAGAACTATGCCTGTGGCTATTAAAAGCCCTGGTATTCCGCATAAAGTCCCTATTATTCAACAATTCAAAAACTTAAACATTCCTATCATTTCTGAAATAGAGTTTGCAAGTTATTTTACCCAAAAACCACTTATTGCTATTACAGGCAGTAATGGAAAAACTACTACTACTCTGCTCACTTATCACTTGCTCAAAAAAGCAGGGCTAAATGTAGGGATAGGGGGAAATATTGGAGATAGTTTTGCTAAACAAATTATTCAAGATAAGCATGATTTGTGGGTACTAGAAGTAAGTAGCTTTCAGTTAGATGATTGCTATTTTTTTCAGCCTCACGTAAGCATAATCTTGAATATTACTCCTGACCATTTAGATCGCTATAACTATGATTTTCAGGCATATGTAAATGCTAAGTTCAAAATCGTAGCTCAACAGACAGCTCGGGATTACTTCATTTATTACCAAGGTAACGAAGCTAATTTTGTAGAAATAGAACAAAAGCAACTTCCTATCCAAGCTCAAAAACTCTCTGTAAGCACTTCAGCAGATAGCTTACGTACCGCTCAATCTACTACGGCTTACATTGATTTTGAACAAGCGCAAATACAAATTTTGTGGCAAGGTAAAAATTACTATATTGATTTGAACCAAACCACCTTGAAAGGCAAACATAATGCTATCAACACGGCTTGTGCCATACTAGCAAGTTTGTGTGTAGGTGCTGATTTTGACATACTTATACAAGGCTTACAGGATTTTGACAATGTTGCTCACCGCCTAGAAAAAGTGGCTGAAATAAATGGAGTAGCTTATATCAATGACTCCAAAGCCACTAATGTGGACTCAGTGTTCTATGCCTTAGATAGCATAAAAACTACCTATCCGAATATTATTTGGATTGCAGGGGGAATTGATAAGGGAAATGACTATACACAGATAGAAAGTTTAGTAATTCAGAAGGTAAAATTACTTATTTCTTTGGGTAAAGATAACCAGCTGCTCAAAGATTTTTTTGCTCAAAAAGTGCCTCAAATTATTCATACCGAGAGCATAGAGCAATGTATAAGCATAGCCCAGCAATATGTCCAGCCTGGGGATATTGTACTGCTTTCCCCTGCCTGTGCAAGTTTTGATTTGTTTCAAAACTATGAAGATAGAGGCAATCAATTCAAAGCCCAAGTATTGAATTTGGTTAAGAAGACAATTTTGTAAAAAATTGAATATCAAACACATACAAAAAACCTTTCTCAAATAGCATAAAAAACTTCGTGAACTTTTGTAGATTAGAGAATAATCTCTTAAATTTGTACCCAGCAAAAGCAATTAGTTTAGGTACACAAGTTACATTACAAAAAACTTGACAAGTGTGCGTTTCTAAAAAATCATCATTTTTACTAAAAGCAAAAGAAAATGGCTATTACTCGTTTGAAAAGAAAAAACCGTAGAAATGCCGCTAATGCAGATAAAAGAAAAGCGGTCTTGAAATTTTTGACTAGAAAGCCCGCTATTAAAAAAATAGATATTGAGGCTATCAAAAAAGAATTTGCTGTAAGAGCATCGCAATAAACTAAAAATAAGCGACAAGATTTTGCGTTTCTGTTTTACATCAGAGGGGTGAAGTTTTTTAGGCTTCGCCTCTTTTTTATTGATTGTTAGAGGCTCTGCTTCCGTGCTGTTCGTAATATTTGCAAAGAGGCTTCAACTCGCATGCTTCACACTTAGGTTTGCGGGCTAAGCAAGTGTACCTACCATGCAAGATAAGCCAATGGTGTGCCTTGGCAATTTTTTCTGGGGGAATGTATTTAACTAAGGCTTTTTCTACTTCTAGTGGGGTTTTAAGGTTTGAGTTTACCAGCCCTAAACGTCTAGAAACTCTAAATACATGAGTATCTACTGCCATAGCAGGTTGGTTATACACTACCGAAAGAATTACATTCGCTGTTTTTCTGCCCACACCAGGTAGCTTTTGTAAATCCTCTATTGTATTAGGTACTTGACTATTGAACCGTTCTACCAACATTTTAGCCATGCCTATTAAATGCTTGGTTTTGTTGTTTGGATAAGAGATAGATTTAATTAGAGTAAAAACCTCTTCAAAAGTAGCTTGTGCCAAAAGTTCAGGTGTGGGAAATTGCTCAAAAAGAGCAGGCGTAACCATGTTTACACGCTTATCTGTACACTGCGCACTCAAAATTACAGCTACTAATAACTCAAAAGGGTTTTTATAGGCTAACTCTGTGTTTACCTCTGGAAATTGGGTCTCAAAATAAGTAATCAATTTTTCAAAACGTTCTTTGCGTTGCATAGTTATTTTCTTACTTCTCACAATTTTGATGCTACAAGATGCTGGATAACATTTGTAAAAATATAATTTTTTGTCAATCAATCATGTTTCTCTTTTAGTAAAGAAAATATAATATTAGCTACATTCAGTTAGGTCAATCCAAGAGCTTGTGCTTTTTGGTGAAATACATTCTAATGCATGACATTCTAATGCATGATTTATAATTGAAAATGTAATTAAATTTTTACATTTGCTTTGCCAAATTTCACTTTTTCTCTAAGGTTATGTTTAGTCCTGTTTTTCAAATTGCTTTTAAGCATTTATTTTCTAAAAAACGCCAAACCATAGTAGCTATTCTTGGAGTTACTTTTGGCATCACGGTCTTTATTTTTCAAGCAGGATTAGTTACAGGCTTGCAAGGATATTTCGTAGAAAAAACCATTAACACTACAGCCCATATTCATATCTTCAATGATACGAAAACCCTACCTATTAGCCTTTTGAGACAATATGAGAACTATTATGCTAAATCGTCAAATAAATTACCTACGTGGATAATCGTACATGGGCAGAAACGAAAAGAGGAGAATATAAAAATAAAGAATGCGGCTCAAATAGTAGAAATTCTTGAAAAAGATAGCGATGTATTAGGAGTGTCGCCTTCACTTACAGCACAAGTATTGTTCAAAGCAGGAATTACACAAGTGGGTGGGCGTGTGGTAGGGGTAGATATTGAAAAAGAGAATTTACTTTTTAATCTTTCCAAAGATATTATTGCAGGAGAGTATTTGAAGCTGAAAACCATACCTAATAGCATTATTTTGGGGAGTGGTTTAGCTGAAAAAATGAATGTAAAATTGAACGAGAACATAACCGTTACCTCGCCCAAAGGGCTAAATATTGATGCCAAAGTGGTAGCTATAATCAAAACAGGCATTACTGCTGTAGATGACAATCGTGCTTTTATGAAAATCAGTACTACTCAAAAATTATTAGAAGTAGAGTCTAATTTTATCACAGATATCAACATTAAGCTCAAAAATATTGATTTAGCCGTAGAAAAAGCCCAATTGTATCAAATGCAATTTGGCTATCGTGCTGAAAATTGGATAGAAGCTAATGCTAATGTTTTTGCTATCTTTCGCATTCAAAATATTACCACTTACTTAGTAATTATTTCTATCCTTATTGTTTCAGGGTTTGGTATTTTCAATATTCTGACTATGATTATCTACGAAAAAATGCCTGATATTGCTATACTTAAAGCCGTAGGTTATACTAACAACGACATAAGAAAAATCTTTTTAATTGAAGCTCTTTTCATTGGTTTTGTGGGAAGTATTTTAGGGTTAGTAGTGGGATTTACGGCCTCAAAAATAGCAAGCAGTATACCCTTTAATGCGAAAGGCTTTGTAACTTTGGAATACTTAAATATCAATTTCAATTTGTATTTCTATTTAGCCGCTTTTTGTTTTGGCATCCTTTCTACTTTTTTAGCAGGCTATTTACCTGCACGCAAAGCCGCCAAGGTGGACCCAATAGCTATTATTAGAGGGAAGTAAATTGTTTTTTCTTTGAAAATCAATATTTTACAGGCGCGGAGCATAAAAAAAAGTCCAAATATTTTGCTAAATTTAGAAAAAACATAGATATTTGCAGTCCATAATAAAGGGAAAGGATTTTTAGCTCAGTTGGTTCAGAGCATCTGCCTTACAAGCAGAGGGTCGGGGGTTCGAATCCCTCAAAATCCACTAGAATCAAAATCTAGAGAGCACTTAAAAAAACAATAAGAAATAATTGAGCTATGGATTTTTAGCTCAGTTGGTTCAGAGCATCTGCCTTACAAGCAGAGGGTCGGGGGTTCGAATCCCTCAAAATCCACCACAAATTTTTGGCGAGGTCTCTTAGCTCAACTGAATAGAGCATCTGACTACGGATCAGAAGGTTAGGGGTTTGAATCCCTTAGAGACCACAAAATACGGCATAAATCAATAACAGCGCCTGAAAATTCATTTCTTCAGGCTTTTTTTTATGTATTTTTGAAGAGCCTCTTAATAGAAGGCTTGTAGGTATAAGCTTTTTACGAAAAATTAATCTTGAAGATTGATTTAAGCTACGATTCAAAATATCTTGTATTCCTAAACTTTGCCATTTACTCTTTGTTTGTACCTACTTTGGCACGCGCCAGTACATTATTAAACCTACCACGCAAAAGGTAAGATTAGGTATCCAGGCTGCTAACAAAGGTGGTAAGCCTTGTGTAGCAAACCCTCTACTAAGCAGAATAAGCAAAACATACAAAAATGCTAATATAAACCCAAAGGCAATTTGAAAACCTGCCCCTTCACGTGTTTTGCGTGCTGAAACGATAACCCCAATAATGGTGAGAATAATAATGGCAAAAGGGTAAGCATACCGAACGTAACGTTCTGTAACATAATGCATTACGTTATCTGCTCCACGAAGTCTAAGTTCTGCTATATAAGCTTCTAATTCATCTAAACGCAATTGTTCTTCATACTCATGTTTGCTTTCAAAATCTTTGGGCTTAATGGCAATGGTAGAGTCAATCATAGTACCTGTTTCAATTTTTTCGCCATTGGGCATGAGAGTGCGAATTTTGTAATTTTCCAGTTTCCATTTTTTTGTACTATCGTTCCAAATCAGTCTACTAGCTTCTAATTTTTGTTTCAGTTCTGTACCTTCTATATGTTCTATGGTAAACTTGTAACCTATGTTAGAAAAGTTATCATAACTTTCTAAATATACATAAAGCGTTGGAGCGAGTTTGAAATGTACGTTTCTATCACTGTAATAGAATTTATCCTTGCGCAAATAATTATTTTCAAAGTTTTTACGAATCTTATTGGCATCAGGAATGACGTAAGCCACCATAAAAAATACTATTACCGCTATCAGAGATGATACTAAAATATAAGGCACTAACAAGCGACTCAAACTTACTCCACTACTAAGCATCGCCACAATCTCAGTATGGCTGGCTAAACGTGCCGTTACAAAGACCGCTGCAATAAAAATAATAATAGGGCTTAATGTATTTGCCCAGTGGGGAATAAAATTTAGGTAATATTCGGTAGCTATTCGGTAAAAACTTTGCTTGGAACGTGTAAAATCTTCAATCTTCTCAGTGATATCTATCACTACCAATACTGCCATAAGTATTATGGTTACAAATACAAAAGCTACTGCAAATTTGCGAAATATGTACCAATCTAGAATTTTCATACATCAAACATTATCCAAGAGGTTAAACTAACCTAAATATGCAAGTATAACTAAATAAAAAATTTTATGCCTAAGAAGAATGGTTTTCCTGTTTTAGAAGGAGCAGATATTTGAAAAACAGAACATCAATTAAAATAATTTTATAGAATATTACCTACTTGTGTATAGTATAAACTTTTCAATAACCTTGCAAACTTGATTTACTCCTTGGTGGATTCTCTTATACAGGTTATCTTACGATTTTGTTTAGAATTATTAAAAATTAGCCTAAAAATTGTTTTTTCAAACTTCAAGTTAGTATATTTGGAGAGTCTAAAATCTAACTAATTTTTAATTTTTCAAATTTTAGACAAACATTTTTTGTTCACATCAAATTTTATCGTTAAATCATACATCTGTTTTATTTTCATAACAAAAATATGAGTACCGCTACTGCAAAACCTAATTGGTTCATTCAGATGATTAGTAGCACCATAGGTAAAAAATTGATTATGGCTCTTACAGGGCTATTTCTAATTACCTTTTTAGTGGTGCACTTGCTTGGTAATCTACAATTGCTTAAAGGGGATAATGGTGTAACTTTCAACAAGTATGCTCATTTCATGGGGCATAATCCGCTTATTCAAACCATTTCTGTTGTCAATTTTACCTTTATCCTTTTGCACGTGGTATATGCTATTATTCTTGCACGCTTAAACACTCAGGCACGCCCTCAGCCGTATGTTTACGTGCAACCCCAAGCGAGCAGTCCTTGGTATGCTCGCAATATGATGCTTTTAGGTACAATTGTACTGATTTTTATTGTAGTGCATTTACAAAATTTTTGGTTTCAAATGAAGTTTGGCTATGTAGCCAAAGTTACTTACGATAATGTGGAGTATAAGGATTTATACACCATGACCAAAGAAGCCTTTGCTAATCCAGTTATTGTAGCTTTCTATGTATTGGCTATGGTGGGGTTAGCTTATCATTTGGCTCATGGTTTTCAGAGTGCATTCCAAACTCTGGGGCTTCGCCACGTGAAATATACACCTGTTATTCAGTTTGTAGGAAAGGTATTTTGTATAGTTGTCCCTTTACTTTATGCAATGATTCCGATTATTATGTACATACAATCGCTATCTTAATTCTTACCCTTAGAGAAATTTTGGCAATTCATCTTATTGAACACGATTAAACCCAACTGAAATTTATGGTATTAGACTCAAAAATTCCAAGCGGTCCATTAGCAGAAAAATGGACAAGACATAAAGCCACAGTGAAATTAGTAAACCCTGCTAATAAGCGAAAATATGACATTATTGTGGTAGGAACGGGACTGGCAGGAGCTTCTGCTGCAGCTACTTTGGCTGAATTAGGCTATAATGTGAAAGCCTTTTGCTTTCAAGATAGCCCAAGAAGAGCACATAGCATTGCTGCACAAGGCGGTATCAATGCCGCAAAAAACTATAAAAACGACGGCGATAGTGTGTTTCGTTTATTTTATGATACTATTAAAGGAGGAGATTACAGATCTAGAGAAGCCAATGTATATCGCTTGGCAGAAGTAAGCGTAAATATTATTGATCAATGTGTAGCCCAAGGTGTGCCTTTTGCACGTGAATATGGCGGTTTGTTAGATAATCGTTCTTTTGGTGGCGCGCAAGTTTCGCGTACCTTCTATGCCAAAGGACAAACAGGACAGCAACTACTGCTTGGGGCCTATGGTGCAATGAGCCGCCAAATTGCAGCAGGAAAGATAGAAATGCACACTCGTACTGAAATGTTAGACTTGGTCGTAATTGATGGTAGAGCCAGAGGAATTATTACACGAAATTTAATTACAGGAAAAATTGAAGCCCACTCTGCCCATGCAGTACTGCTCTGCACAGGAGGGTACGGAAACGTATTCTACCTCTCTACTAATGCCATGGGAAGTAACGCTACTGCCATTTGGAGAGCACACAAAAAAGGCGCCTTCTTTGGTAATCCTTGCTTCACGCAAATTCACCCTACCTGCATTCCTGTAACAGGCGACCATCAGTCTAAACTAACGCTCATGTCTGAATCATTACGTAACGATGGGCGAGTATGGGTGCCTAAAAAAGCAGGAGATACACGACCACCCCACGAAATTCCAGAAGAGGAAAGAGACTACTTTTTGGAAAGAAAATATCCTTCTTTTGGCAATTTAGTGCCACGAGATGTAGCCTCTCGCAATGCCAAATACGTGTGTGATGAAGGCAGAGGTGTAGGTGCCTCCAAATTAGCTGTTTATTTAGATTTTGAAGAAGCTATTTTACGTGAAGGCAAGAAGGTACTTTCTACTACTTACAACGGTGAAGAGGGCATACGTAGATTTATCCATTCAAACTTCCCTGAAACCGTCTCTAATGCAGAAGCCTATGAAAAGAAATTGAAGGAACTCTCGCGCATAGAAGGGGAAAAGGTAATTGACGCTAAATATGGTAATCTTTTCCAAATGTATGAAAAAATTACTAATGAAAATCCCTATAAAACCCCCATGCGCATCTACCCTGCCGTACATTATACCATGGGTGGACTTTGGGTGGATTACAATCTGATGACTACTATCCCTGGCTTGTATGCATTAGGTGAGGCAAATTTCTCTGACCATGGGGCAAATCGCCTAGGAGCCAGTGCCTTGATGCAAGGATTAGCCGATGGCTATTTCATTATTCCCTACACCATTGGAGATTACTTAGCTACTATGCCTTTTGACAAAGTGCCTACCTCACACCCTGCTTTCAAAGAAGCAGAAGAAAACGTGAAAAATCAAATCAAAACCTTACTTAGCCTTAAAGGAGATAAAACCGTAGACGACTACCACAAAGCACTTGGTAAAATCATGTGGGATTACTGCGGTATGTCGCGCAACGAAAAAGGATTGAAGTATGCTCAACAAAAAATTCAAGAAATTAGAGCCGAATTTTGGCAAAACCTCATTGTAGGAGGTAAGAACGAGGAGCTTAACCAATCCTTAGAAAAAGCTTTGCGTGTGGCTGACTTTTTAGAACTAGGCGAACTTATGGTTATTGATGCTCTGCACCGAAACGAGTCTTGCGGTGGACACTTCCGCGAAGAGTACCAAACTGAAGACGGAGAGGCTTTGCGTAATGATAGCGAATATGCTTACGTAGCCGCTTGGGAATGGACGGGCAAAGATAAACCTCCTATACTCCATAAAGAGGAACTAAATTTTGAAAACGTGAAACTCACACAAAGAAGCTACAAGTAAACGAAAACCTCTTACACATCTCATTTGAAATAACAACGAACCTACCATTTGCTTGCTAATGGTAGGTTTTTTTCGTAAAAATTATCAAAAAAATTATGAACTATTTAGCCCATGCTGCCCTCTCAGGGGAGAAAGAGGAGATTTTGATAGGAAATTTTATTGCCGATTTTGTGCGAGGTTCGCAAATTGGGCTATATTCAGACGACATTAAGCAAGGAATTTATTTGCACCGTAAAATAGATATGTTTGCAGACACACACCCATATTGTAAAGCAAGTAGCCAACTCCTGCAACCTAACCTAGGCAAATATGCCTCTGTAGTAGTAGATGTGTTTTATGACCATTTTTTGGCTGTTCATTGGGAAAAATTTAATACACAAAATCTAGGTGATTTTGCACAAAAAACCTATCAAATTTTAGAAAACCATAAAGAAATTTTACCCGAGAAACCGCAAAGGATACTGCCTTATATGCAAAAACAAAATTGGTTCTTGGGCTATGCTGATATTGCCAACATTCGTCATGCTTTAATGCGTTTAGCCCAGAGAGCCAAGTATGCCAACAATATTGCCCAAGCTACTGATTTATTAGAAAAATATTACCATGAATTAGAACACCATTTTTTAGCTTTTTTTCCTGATATTCAGGCCTATGTAGAAAGCGAAATGCCGAAGTAGAGTTAC
This sequence comes from Microscillaceae bacterium, assembly GCA_025054775.1. Classification (GTDB taxonomy): domain Bacteria; phylum Bacteroidota; class Bacteroidia; order Cytophagales; family Microscillaceae; genus JANWZA01. The sequence goes on along the minus strand of JANWZA010000051.1, from coordinate 16,642 downwards.
CTTTGTATCAATATTTTTTGCACTTCCTGTCGCCCTGAAGTAGTTTGCACTTTAAGCAAATACAAACCCGCAGGCAAATTTTCTACTTTCACTGTGTACTCCTGTTCAGCACTTACTTGTTTTTGTTGATGTACCATTTGCCCTAATACTGAAAATAGCTGAATATCAGCCGTTTCGTTTAAGCGAAAGTACAAAAGTTGTGAGGTAGGATTAGGATAAAGGTAGCTAATTAGGTTATTAGCATTGCCTTGTCTAAAAATATTGCTTCCTAAATTTTTTAACAAAACGACACCACCCGTATTTGTACCTACGGCAATATCAGGGCGAAAATCTGCATTATAGTCTGCAATAGTAGGGCTAATTTTAGCCCCAAACTTGTAGGATTTGAAGTTTTGAGTAAAATTATTGGCAATAATTTCAGTTTCAGGTGTCCAAATTTGGTTCAGTTTCTCTTGAAAATTAGGATAAATACTTATTTTACCATTGTTCGTACCTGTTATCAAATCTAATTTTCCGTCTTTGTTCAAATCGACTACCAAAGGCACGAGGTCGCGTTGAAAAGAATTTTCTTCTATTCCACCCAAACTTTCGGTTTGTAACACATAGTTTGGATTTGCATTTGAGCCTAAATTTTTGTAAAACACCAAATTTCCTTCGGCTTTACCGACAAGCAGATCAATTATTCCGTCTTGGTCAATATCTACCAAGCAAGGATTATCTCTGAAACTAATTGGCAAATTAAGTGGTATGGCATTTTGCGTATCAAATTGCGGAGCTTGGTTGGCTTGTGCCGTATTCTTAAAAAAGAAAAAACGTGTGGTACGTGGGCTAACGGTGGTAGAGGTAAAACCCAAGTCAGGCACTTGGTCATGGTCAAAATCTTGAAAATAAAGTTGTACTCCTTGCAATTTGCGAGCAGAAAGTTGCAAAAAATCGCTATTTTTCAACTTAAAAGTAGGATTTTCTTTGCTACCTATATTTTCAAACAAGGTTATAGTTGCATAAAATTCATTCCCTTGCACTTTCCCGCGATTGCTCACAAGCAAATCCAAATCGCCATCGGCATCAATATCTACAAAGAGAGGAGAGGCATCTTCCCCCAAATCTATCATAGTGTTTTGCAAAAAATCTTCACGTTGGTAAACAAAATTTGGATTTTCGTTTGTACCCATATTTTTGTATAGCCATGCCGATTGATAAAAATTTACACGGTCGGCTTCATTACCAAAAAGATTAGGACTGATAATCAAGTCTTTACGGTTATCAAAATCTACATCAAGCCAAAAAGCGGCAGGATAAACAAACATCTCCACAGGGCGGCTTGCAGGAAAATTAGTCTGAAAATTTTGAAAAACTGCTTGCTCGTTCGTGTTGGTATTGAGCATAAGATACAAGTTTTGGCAAGAGATATGCCCTGTGAGTAGGTCTAACTTTTGGTCATTGTTCACATCTAATAGTAACAAACTATTGCCTGCGTGTTTCACACGCTTACCGCCACCGCCTCGGTGTATGTTTTCCTTTATTTGTTCTAAAATTTGGCACGAAAGCCCAAAAGTATAATCACTGCAATTTGTGGTAGATTGCACGCCGCCCCAGCAGCCACTCACCTTGCGGTATTCCAACCGACTGGCATTACCATAGCGTTCTATGCTTTGGTTTTGGTGCAGTTCTATGTACGTCCCTGTAACGTCAAATGCCAAGATATCGGCATCAGAGTCATTGTCAATATCTAACACGACAGGAATATCAGTAATAGGAATATTCAAATTCAAATTTCCTGAAAAGCCTTGTGAAAAAAGCGGATCCGCCACAAGTTCAAAATTCCAACGCTCAGGGGTAGGGCTATTATTCCGAAAAACTTTAATTCCTAAAAAACCATGGGTAAAAATATCCACTTTTCCGTCGCGGTCATAGTCAAAAAATACTACCCAACCTCTACATTCAGGAAAAAAAGGCTCATATTCGGGGGCATATATCCATTGTTGATTTTTTGCTAAAAAACAGTAAAATTTACTATTGGTACGTTCAAAAATAACCAAGTCTTGGGTGTTGTCGCTATTCAAATCAATCGCAAACCACTGCGGGCTATTCAGTCCTCCTGCCCAAGCATTCATAAGTTTTTGGTTATCAGGTAGATATACTTCCAAAGAGGTATCTAACTGAAAAAAGAAGTTTTGAGCAAGAGAATCTTGGGTAAGCATTCCTAAAAAGCTAACGAAGAAAATATAAGCGAACTTGAGCCCTCTTTTTTGAGCATGGGCATAGCATGTAGCTTGTTTTAGTTTTTTCATATCTTTGTAACTTGCAAGAAAGCAGGCACTTATTAAAAAACTTATCTTTATGACTATTGGTTTCAATAAACCATACTTTACAGGGAAAGAGACAAGCTATATTTTAGAAGCTGTAAGACGCGAAAAAATATCAGGCAACGGATATTTTACCCAGCTTTGTCACGATTTTTTTGAAAAACGCTATGGTTTTAAGAAAGTACTTTTGACCAATTCCTGTACTGATGCCTTAGAAATGGCTGCCATCTTGATAGATGTTCAACCTGACGATGAGGTAATTATACCTGCCTATACTTTTGTTTCTACAGCAAATGCTTTTGTATTGCGCGGGGCTAAAATTATCTTTGCAGACTCTTACCCTCATCACCCTAACCTCAACGCTGATAGCCTTGAACCTTACATTACACCTCGAACCAAAGCTATTGTGGTGGTGCATTATGCGGGAATTGCCTGCGACATGGATAAAATTAGCGAATTAGCTCAAAAATATAATTTGTTTGTAGTAGAAGATGCCGCTCAAGCTATTAACGGATTTTACAAAGGTAAACCTTTGGGAAGTTTTGGACATTTGGGGTGTTTTTCGTTTCATGAAACGAAAAATATCATTTCAGGTGAGGGAGGAATGTTGGTTATCAATGACGAAAGGTTTATGAAACGTGCTGAAATTATTTGGGAAAAAGGTACTAATCGTGCCGCTTTTTTTAGAGGAGAAATAGATAAATACGGTTGGGTAGATATTGGCTCATCTTTTTTACCTTCGGAATTGATTGCTGCTTTTTTGTATGCTCAATTAGAAAAATTAGACCAAATTCAAGAAAAAAGGCAGTGGATATGGCAGTATTACTATCAAAATTTAGAGATATTAGCCCAAAAAAATCTTTGTAAACTCCCATACATTCCCGAATTTAGTACTAACAATGCACATATTTTTTACTTACTTTGTCAGAATTTAGAACAACGCACTGCTTTGATAGAGTACTTGAAAAAACAACACATTCAAGCTGTTTTTCATTATCTTAACTTACAAAAAAGCCCTTTTTATACTACTTATCAGCCACAAATGAAAACAAAAGAACTTACTAATGCAGATTATTTTGCCGACAGTTTGGTAAGATTACCTATGTATTACGAACTTACTGAAACCGAATTAGATTATATTATTCAGCATATTAAGACTTTTTTCACCACTAGCTTTACATCAAACTGATGATTTTTACTTTACTTTTAGGCACAAATCTAGGCGATAGATTGCAAAACTTACAAGCTGCGTGCCAATACATCTACCAAGAAATAGGAAAAATCGTTCAGCAATCAAGTATTTATGAAACAGAGCCCTGGGGCTATACTCAACAGCCTACTTTCTACAATCAAGTATTGAATGTAGAAAGTGAACTTTCTCCTTGGGAGGTATTACAAAAAAATCAGGCCATAGAGCAAAAATTAGGACGTACTATAAGAAATAAATGGACAGCACGAAGTATGGATATTGATATTTTGTATGCCGAAGGCACAGTTCTGGAAACCCCTAATTTGATTATTCCACACCCTGCTATTCCTTTTCGTAGGTTTACTCTTGTACCTTTGTGTGAGATTATGCCTCACTTCTTGCATCCTGTTTTGGAGCAGACACAAGAGTATTTATTAAAAAATTGTGCCGATGATTTAGCAGTGAAAAGGTTGAACCAGTAGCTTTACTTCTATAGTTTCCAAAGCATACTTTATTTTTTTTAGGTTTTTGACAGTTTTTACCCTATTACTCAATCGTTTCCTACTCCTTGAAGAGAATTTTGACTATCATACATTTGAACCATAACTTTATTTTTTGTACTTTTTTCAAACTTATGTAGGTTGCTTCAAATTTATTGAGTATTTTTGCATAAAATGTTATACCTGTTGTTAGCGAATTATACGATAAATAAACTACATGGAATTGACCGAGGAGGAGAGCAAGCAGTTTTCTGAAAAAGCCTTACAAGATTTTGCACTTATTGACCTTGCCCGCGATAAAGGAGACCAAAAAGCCTTTGCCGAACTCATGGAAAGGTATCGCAAGCCTCTTTACCATACGATGCTCAAAATGGTAAAAAATGCCGATGATGCCGAAGACCTAACTATAGAAGCCTTTGCCAAAGCCTTTCGCGGTTTGCACAAGTTCAAAAAGGAATACACTTTTAGCACCTGGCTTTTTAGAATTGCCACAAATAATTGCATTGATTTTATTAGAAAAAAGAGATTAGAAACTATGAGTATTAATGCTTCCTTCAAAGATGATGGTGGCGATGAAGTAGGTATGGACATCAAAGACCATAACCTTGACCCTCAGGAAAAAACAATTAGAAGTCAAAAAATAGAACTTATGCAATTGATAGTAAGTAAACTGCCTGAAAAATATCAAAGATTAGTAGACTTGCGTTATTTTCAAGAACTTTCTTATGAAGAAATTGCTCAGGAAGTGAATATCCCTCTTGGTACTGTAAAAGCACAACTTCATCGTGCCAAAGAACTTTTATATGATATGGTGAAAGGCAACAAAGATTTGATTTAGAATAGTTAAGAAGTAATTGGAATGTTTCAGTTTATTTTCCACAAGTGCTCAAATAGTGGTTTTAAGCGTTGGTCGTGGGTAGCTACTACAAGGGTAGCTTGATGTGCTTGGGCGTGGGTGAAGAGTAAATTAGCTACGATTTGAGCATTTGTATCATCAAGGCTAGCGGTAGGTTCGTCTGCTAAAATTAATTTAGGTTCGTTAATAACAGCCCGTGCTATGGAGAGGCGTTGGGCTTCACCTTGGCTTAATTGTGCAGGGTATTGTTTGGCTAGATGCGAAATTTGTAACTGCTCCAACAATGCCAAGCATTTGGTTTTGTTTTGCTTTATGCCTAAAGCATATTGTGCCAAAAGCACATTTTCTAATACTGTAAGCGTACCTATATGATGTGATTTTTGAAATACTAAACCTATATTTTTTGCTCTAAACCTGTCTAATTGCCTGCTTGTCAAGGTATTCAGTTCTGTATCTAAAACTTTTACAGAGCCTTGTTGGTAAGGTAGTAATCCTGCTATGATGTGCAAAAGTGTGGTTTTACCACTTCCCGAGTTACCTAAAATAAGCCACGAGGAGTTGGGCAGTATGTCTAATTTTGCTATGTTAAGTACTGCTCTTTGCTGGTAGCTATGTACCAAATTCCGGATTTCTACCATTAGAAACTAAGGTGTTTGGCTGTAAAGTCAATAGGGGAGTGTAAAATTAGAAAAAAAATACTACTTTTGCTTGTGTTTTCATTTTTGTGTAGGCATAAATCATGCTCTTATTCTTTTTGGTTTTTGTTCCCGTATTCGCTTTGGGGGCTATCTATGCGGAGCGAAAGATAGCAGCTTTTATTCAAGACCGTTTAGGACCTATGGAGGTAGGCAAATATGGTTTGCTACAAACCGTAGCGGATATATTAAAACTACTGCAAAAAGAGGATATTATACCTCAAAAAGCGGATAAATGGCTTTTTCGCCTCGCCCCTTTTATAGTATTTGTTTCGGTTTTTGCGGGATTTGCCGTTATTCCACTCAATGCTTCTACACAAGCGGCAGAGATCTCTATTGCTTTATTTTATGTATTAGCTATTGTTTCGCTTGATGTTATAGGGATTTTGATGGCTGGTTGGGCATCAAATAGCAAATATGCCTTGTTTGGGGCGATGCGTTCTGTGGCTCAAATTATTGCTTATGAAGTGCCTATTGGGTTGAGCGTATTGTGTGTAGTTACTTTTTGTCAAAGTCTTGATTTACAAGCTATTAGCTATCAGCAAGGTATCTTTTATCAATCTTATAGAGGCTATGAGCAAGAAACGAATTTTTTATTTGGATTAGCTTCCTTGCGAGTTGATGTTACGCAGATAGGTGGTTTTCTTACTTGGAATATTGTACGAATGCCTTTGCTTACAGTGGTGTTGATAATTTATTTTATTGCATCGTTAGCAGAGTGCAATCGTGCTCCGTTTGATATTCCAGAGGCAGAGTCTGAATTGATTGGAGGTTTTCATACCGAATATTCGGGCATACGGTGGGCATTTATGATGTTGGCAGAGTATAGTATGATGCTCTTAGTGGCTTTTTTAGGAGTAATTTTATTTTTAGGAAGTTGGAATACTCCTTTGCCTAATTTGCCTTATTTGCCTTTGGCAAACTATACAAGTGGTGAGCTACATACGTGGACAGGTTTTTTTTGGGGAATGTTTTGGCTGTTAAGCAAAACTTTCTTGTGGGTATTTATGCAAATGTGGGTACGCTGGACCTATCCACGATTAAGAGCCGACCAATTGATGTATCTTTGCTGGAAAGTACTTACTCCTTTTGCTATTATACTACTTTTTTTGTGTAGCCTCTGGCGGCTTTGGAGTATTTGAGCAAACTTTTTGCAAAGAGTAAAGTTATTTCAATCTCGGAAATAACTATTTTTTTGAAGAAAGCCATTAAAGAAAAATTTCTCAAATCTTAAATTTTTTGATAAAACAGCACTATGGCAAAACTCATTTATACCATCAAGCGACGAAATTATTTAATAGCTATTTATGCTGTTTTAATGGGAATTATTGTGGGGGTAGGTATGACAGGTGCCACAGGTGTCAATGAAATCATAAACACTTCTGAAGGAGCAAAACGCAGACTTATCCCCGCTGTAATTACCGCCGAACTGAATGAAACTATTTTTGAAAACCGCTTATTTATTGAGGAGCATATTACAGAGGTAAGCAAAGCAAAATACGCTAGCATTGAGAAAAAAATAAAAGATAATCGCCTCAAAATAGATTCCCTTATGACGCTCTACTCTGATACATATGGTAATACTTCGCAAGAAAATAACCTGCTCCGCTACCGCAATGCATTAAGACAATACCAAAGTTTAGAACAAATTGTGCTCTCTTTAAGCCGTAGAGGAGAAAAACAACAAGCTTTGGTGTTGTTTTTAGGGCAAAGCTACAAGAAGTTTAAGGATATTACTGAACCTATTAAACGTATGACTGAGCTCCACGTAGAGGAGGGAGAGCTCAAGTATGAAGAGGCTAAACGTCAGGCTACTCGTGTGAAATTTATTTTGTATATGTCTATTGCTGTAGCTACGCTCATCTCTATTGCTGTGGGGGCATATGCGGGCTTCAAATATATGTATGGTTAGAAGCCTGCATATGCTCATTCTTTATTTGTAGTAAGGGCTTATCATTAAGTAAACTACTACTCCCGTAAAAGCCACGTATACCCAAATAGGAAATGCATATTTTACTACTCGCTTATGTTGAGCAATTTGCCCTGAAAGTGAATAATAAAAAGCCAAAAGCACAAAAGGTACAACTACTGCCGCTAAAATAACATGTGAAATTAGCACAAAATAGTAGATATATCGTAACATACCTATTGCTAATCTTTCGCTTTCCTCTAAAATTTTATTACCATTAGCATCTCCAAACTTGGTGCTTTCTGCTTGAAAATGGTAAATTACATATGAAACTAAAAAAATAGATGAAAGTACAAAAGCAATCAGCATAAGCCTCTTATGCAAACGGATATTTTTGTTGCGAATAGCTACAAACGCTCCGATAAGGCAACAAAAAGTAATGCTATTCAAAATTGCATTTAGAGTAGGCAAAGCCGAAACATCAAGGTTACCTAACTTGCCTGTTTGTGGTACGAGTAAAAGCAAAGCTACTACCACAGGAATAGCCACTGAAAGTATGCCAACAAGGATAAGGTAGAGTTTACTGTTCTTAGCAAGAAGATTCTGTTCCATAAAGTAGTTCGTAAGTAGAAAAATTAAGTTTGTTAGATTTGTCAAAAAAACACTTAAAAAAGCGGTTTTGTTTGTGCGTTATACACACAACAGGAAAATTATTCAAAAAATAATAAAGAAAAATTTATATTTGCAAAATGTTTTTTTAATGTGTTTGTAAGTTTTTCTTATCATTGCTATGTTACTTTGCCATAATCCTACGAAAACTTTATCTTGGATAAAATTAGAAGCCCATAAGCACGAAATTGCTCAAAAAACTATTAAAGATTTTTTTGAACAAAACCCTAAACGTTTTGAAGAATTTTCTATTCGCTGGCAAGATATTCTTTTAGACTATTCTAAAAATCGTATTACTTCTGAAACTTTACAATTACTTATTTCCTTAGCTTATGAAGTAGGTTTGCCTCAAGCTATACAAGCGATGTTCAATGGAGAAGCAATTAACCAAACTGAAAAAAGAGCTGTAATGCATGTTGCTCTTCGCAATCGCAGTGAGCAACCTATGTATGTAGAAGGTAAAGATGTAATGCCTGAGGTAAGAAGTGTATTACAAAAAATGAAGGATTTTGTACAAAAAATTCATAATGGTGAGTGGAAAGGTTTTACCAATCAAAGCATTACCGATGTTGTAAATATTGGCATTGGTGGTTCAGACTTGGGTCCTTACATGGTAACAGAAGCCTTAAAACCCTACCACAAGCGCGAAGTAAAAGTACATTTCGTTTCTAATGTTGATGGCACGCATATTACCGAAACCTTAAAACATCTCAACCCTGCTACTACGCTATTTATTATTGCCTCTAAAACTTTTACCACACAGGAAACCATGACTAATGCCCATACTGCAAAAAAATGGCTTTTAGCCGTGGCAAAAGACGAAAAGTATGTAAGAAACCATTTCGTGGCTATTTCTACTAATGCCCAAGCTGTAGCTGAGTTTGGGATTGATACTGAAAATATGTTTGTTTTTTGGGACTGGGTAGGAGGACGTTTTTCGCTTTGGTCAGCTATTGGCTTGTCTATCGCCTGTGCTATCGGTTTTGAAAATTTTGAGCAATTACTGCAAGGAGCATATGAAATGGATAAGCACTTCAAAGAAACTCCTTTCGAGCGAAATATACCTGTAGTTTTAGCCCTTCTGGGAATCTGGTATAATAATTTTTGGGGAGCAGAAAGCTATGCCATCCTTCCTTACGACCAATATTTGCACCGACTCCCAGCTTACCTCCAACAAGTGGACATGGAAAGCAATGGCAAGAGCATAGACCGTAGTGGAAAAAAAGTAAACTACCAAACAGGGCAAATCGTATGGGGGGAACCAGGAACGAATGGACAGCACGCTTTCTATCAGCTCATTCACCAAGGTACTAAACTTATTCCTTGTGATTTTATTGCCTCTGCCCAAACGCACAACCCTATAGGTGACCACCACAAAAAGCTCTTGGCAAATTTCTTTGCCCAAACGGAAGCTCTCATGAAAGGCAAAACCGAAGCCGAAGTACGTGCCGAATTAGAAAAAGAAGGTAAAACTGCCGAAGAAATTGAATTCCTATTGCTATACAAAGTTTTTGAAGGCAACCGACCCACTAATTCCATTTTATGTAAAAAAATCACACCTAAAACTTTGGGCAGTTTGATTGCCATGTATGAACACAAAATTTTTGTGCAAGGCATTATTTGGAACGTGTTTAGCTATGACCAATGGGGCGTAGAACTAGGTAAACAACTAGCAAATAAAATTCTACCCGAACTCATGGACAACCAACCCGTACGTTCTCACGATAGTTCCACTAATGGACTTATCAATGCCTATAAGGAAATGAGCAAATAAAGATGTATTTACAGAAAAGTTGCTACTTTTGTACCAAATTTGGAGTAATGAAACCTACGCATTAAATCATTTTTCGCTTGCCACTTATTTTTTTGCATGGCTATCTTTTTTCAACTTAGGTATTTGTTGAGTAATTGTATATCTTGTTTGATTATTTTTCGCATTGCTTATAGCCAAATACATACTCAACAGAGTGCCGATAGTTTGGCTAAATTACTTTCACAAATTACTGATTATCAAACCAAAGTACTTGCCTTACACCAATTAGCTACATTTTTTTTAGAGCGCGATATTACTAAAAGTTTGGACTATGGCAAACAAGCTCTCGAAGTAGCTACAAAATACAACTATCATTTTGGCACTATTCAGGCTTACACGCATTTGGGCAATCTATATTCGCAAATAGGTAAATATTCTGAGGCTACGCAATATTTGCTTAAAGCTATTCAAATTGCTGATGAGTATAATTACCAGCAGCAAAAACAAAAAGTGTTAAACAGCATTGGGCTGCTTTACCGCTCCCAAAAAAATTATACCAAAGCTATTCAAAATTTTCGGCAGTCATTACAAATTGCAGAGCAACTAAAAGATAAGGTAGCTATTGCCGATGCAGAGAACTTTATCGGAAGTTGCTATTATCTTATGGGAGAATACGAAACTGCTTTGCAATATTACAACAATGCCCTTAGTACTCGCAAAATGCTCAAAGATGAATTAGGCGTAGCCAAAGTATTGAATAATATCGGACTTATCTACAAACGGCAAGGAAAATATGCCGAAGCCTTAGCCAACTTTGAACATACGCTCAAAGTACAAGAAAAAATCGGCTCTGCTACAGGTTTGGCAATTGTGTTAGATAATATCGGGGATACCTATCTTTTGCTTAATGATTTGGAAAAAGCCCTCGCATTTCACCAACGCGGGTTTCAACTTGCTCAAAAAGTACAAAATAAAGAACTGCTTCTAGACGCTTACCAAAGTCTGGCTAATACCTTTGCAGCTAAGAAAGATTTTGAACAAGCCTACTACTATGAGCACCAATTTGTACTTTTGCAAGATAGCCTCATAAGTACTGAAATCCAAAAACGATTAGCCGATGAGCAAATTGCCCAAACTTTAGCCCAAAAAGAAAAAGAATTAGAATTGAGTATGCAAAAATCTAAACTTAAAGAAATGCAATTAGCTCAAAACCAATATTTTACGCTTTTTATCAGCATTGTGTTATTGCTTGTCATATTTTTAGGTCTACAAATTTACTGGAGGTACAAACACAACAAAGAAACCACACAAAAACTACAAGAAGCCCTTACCATTTTGCAATTACGCACCCAAGAAGTGCAACAGCAAGCCCAAGAAATTCAACAACAAAACCTTATTATTACAGAAAATCACGAAAAACTCACTGACAGCATTTTGTATGCCAAGCGAATACAAGATGCTATGTTACTCACAGAGCAAGAGATACACAAAATTTACCCTGAAATGTTCGTTTTGTATCTGCCCAAAGATATCGTTTCAGGAGATTTTTATTGGCTTGATGCTCAAAAAGATGCAAAAGGAAAATTAGAAAAATTACTCTTAATTGTGGCTGATTGCACAGGGCATGGGGTTCCTGGCGCCTTTATGACTTTGCTCGGGCAATCGTTTCTGAACAATATCATTAAAGAGCGAAAAATAGAACAGCCCGCACTTATTCTCAAAGAATTAGACAAACAGATTACCCTTATTTTGCAACAAAAAACAACTCATAATTTAGGAGATAAACACGATGGCATGGACGTAGCTATTATGCAATGGGAAGTGTACGCTAATCAAATACACTTTGCAGGAGCAAAAAGACCACTTTATTTGTTTAGAAACGAGCAACTTATCATCTATAAAGGCGATAAAAAAGCTATCGGCGGTGATAAGCCCGCTCAACAAATTAGTGAACCTTTTTTGCAAGAAACGATACAAGTTTTGCCCAAAGATGTTATTTATCTCTTCTCCGACGGCTATGCAGACCAATTTGGTGATAAACCTAATGTGAAATATACACTCAAACGCTTCAAAGAGCAACTTTTTTCTATTTGCTCTCAACCTATGAATATCCAAAAACGCCAACTCCTAGAAAACCTACATCTCTGGCAAGGTGAACAACGACAAACCGACGATATTTTGGTAATTGGACTACAAATTAAAACTTAATTTCGTCTTCTTCCCTAAAATAATTATTTTTGTTTAAATTTGCATTGTTAAAAACATAACATATACCAATCTATTTCGTGCTATGAGAAAAAGGATACAGAAAAATCTTGCGCAAAGTATCTTTGTGTACCTATGCTTATTATGCTTGAATGAAATAGCTTATAGCCAAGGAGTAAAAAAACTATTGAAAGACGCTCGGGAATTAGAAGGAGAACTTCGCTTTACCGAAGCACTTGACATTTATCAAAAAGTCCTTCTCCAAGAGCCTGAAAATGAACAGGCTTTATATGGCGCAGGAATATGTTATCTCAAATCACGCCATAGAGAAAAAGCCCTACCTTTCTTGCAAAAGCTATTCAAAAAAAATCCTGCTTATAATCCTAACCTCAAATTCCATTTAGCAGAGGCATATCAAATCAATAACTTTTTTCGCGAAGCCCGTAAATATTACCTTGAATTTAAACGAGATTTCGAGAAACTAAAACAACAAACCAAAGATAAAAAAGACGCTGAAGAACTAGAAGAGGAAATAAAACGTTTTGATAAACTTGTGAAAGAGTGCGAATATGGTGAAAAATATATCAACTCACCTGTAAATGCTCAAATAGAAAATATTGGAAGCGCAATCAATTCAGTTCACCCTGACTATGCTCCTGTTATTTCAGCAGATGAGAGTGTACTCGTATTTACCTCTCGCAGAGAGGACACAACGGGTGAGTGTAAAGATGAAAATGATGGTCTGCCTTGTGAGGATATTTACATTTCATATTTCAAAGATGGTAAATGGACACCTGCCCAAAACATCGGTAAACCTATCAATACTAGCCGCCACGATGCCTGCATTGCTCTCTCCCCTGATGGCAAAAAACTCTTTGTTTATAGAGATAACGTAGCAGGAACAGGAGATATTTACTACTCTACCCAAAAACCAGATGGCTCTTGGACACCTATCAAGGAATTTGATGCTGTAAATTCCAAGTATCATGAAACCTCCATTACCATTACTGCTGACGGTAAAACCGTGTATTTTTCCAGCGATAGACCAGGAGGTTATGGAAGGTTAGATATTTATAAGTGCACACTTAACGAGAAAGGAAAATGGTCTGAACCCGTGAATTTAGGTCCTACTATCAATACACCCTATGACGATGACTCCCCCTTCATTACTAATAACGGTAAAACGCTTTATTTTAGTTCTTGTGGGCATACAACCATGGGAGGTTATGACATCTTCAAAAGTGAGTGGGACGAAAAAACACAGAAATGGACTACCCCTGAAAATTTGGGCTACCCTATCAATACCGCTGACGACGATGTATTCTTTGTAATTGCTGCTAATGGAAAACGCGGTTACTATGCCTCGCCCAAAGAAGGTGGTTTTGGTGAAAAAGATATTTACGTTATCAAAATGCCTGAACCTCAACTCAACACCCTTGCCCTAAAAACCCAAGAAGCTCCTAAACCCAAACCAATCGAAATTAAACCGATTGAGATAAAACCAGTTGAAGTTCAGACACCCAAAAATACCATAGAAGTATTTCTAATGGGAAAAATCACCGAGAAAGGAACTAAAAATCCACTAGAAGCCCAAGTGAAAATCAAAGAACTTAGTACAGACGAGGAAGTAGCCGTACACATTTCAAATAAGGAAACTGGTGAGTATGAAGAAACCGTAGTAAAACCTAATCAAAGCTATTTAGTTAGTGTTCAAAAAGAGGGTTACCTTTTCCACTCCGAAGTGGTAAGTATTCCCAAAGTAGAGCAAAGCCAAATATTTAGAGCAGATTTTGAACTTACGAAAATAAAGAAAGGAGCTATTGCTAACTTGAAAGTCTTTTTTGATTTTGATAAAGCCACTCTTCGCCCTGAATCTAAACCTGAAATGGAGAATTTTTTAGCTTTTCTGAAAAATAACCCTAAAATTAAAGTAGAAATTGCAGGGCATACCGATAATATTGGTACAGACCAAAAAAACCTTATCCTTTCTACCCAACGCGCCAAAGCTGTTATGGATTATTTAATTGACAATGGCATCGAAGAAGAGCGTTTAGTTTACAAAGGCTATGGCTTTCACAGACCCATAGCTCCTAACCAAAATCCAGATGGTAGCGATAACCCTGAAGGCAGGCAACTTAACCGTAGAACCGAATGTATAATTATAGATTTTTAGCCATAAATACTTGTACCTAATAAACATGAGTGAAATACAAAAGCGGGCAATAGTTCAAAATATGGGATACTTGTAAATTTCATATCTAAAAAATTAGCAACTCAAATTTATAATTTCATAGCTACCTTACGATATTATCATTTTACAACACTATCCAAAATTTTGACAATTACAAAACTTTGAACTGAAATCCCTTTGCAGTAAAATGCTCTAAATAATATGGTAAAGCGAATTTCAAATTTTTTTCAGCTTTTAAGTTATCGTGAAAAACAACAATACTACCTTTTTGTGTGTACTGAATAGCCTTTTGTAAACACTTGTTAGAAGAGAGAGCTGTATCAAAATCGTAAGTAAGCACATCCCACATAATAATGCGGTAGTTAAGTAAAATTTGTTGGGCCTGTGTTTTTGTTATTTTGCCATACGGAGGTCTGAATAAAGGTTTTTGAATTAAAAGAGGGGTATTTTGAGCAATTAGGCATTGACATTTTTCAATGTTTTGCCAGTAAGTACTGTTATCGTTTTTCCAGCCGTTAAGGTGGTTATAGGTATGATTTCCTACTTGATGTCCTTCCTGAATAATGCGTTGAAAAATAGAAGTATATTTACGAATGTTATCTCCTACACAAAAAAAAGTGGCTTTAGCATTGTATTTAGCTAATTCTTCTAGTACAAATTCAGTAAGGTTAGGAATAGGACCGTCATCAAAGGTTAAAAAAATAGCTTTTTCTTGGGTTTGCACCTTCCACTCATATTGAGAAAAAAGCCATCTTACCCAAAAAGGAGTTCTGAAAAGACGCATTTTTGAATGTAGTTTGATGTAAGTTAAAATAATTTGAGAGTTATTTCAATACTTGTATCCAGCCCTTACAGATAGCCCCATTGGGTGAGATAGCTTCGTAAAAATATGTTCCAGACTCGGCATCTTTGCCCCAGGAATTATCATAATTTGCACTTTTGTAAACCAACCTTCCCCAACGCGTGAAAATATTTACCTGCCTATCTGTGTAAGGAATAACAAATGAATCATTCTTTCCGTCATTATTCGGTGTAATTACATTAGGAATAGGCAAGGTATTGTCTTCAGCTACTAGTTCTTTGGTAAATACGTAAGTGCAACCGCGTAGGGTCATAGTAAGTTTTACGACATATCGCCCTACTTTTTGGTAAGTATATTCAGGAGGCTCTTTGGTGTCAAAAGTAGTTCCATCACCCATGTCCCAAAGGTAAGAATCTGCCTCAACGTTGTTTTTTAGGACTAATCTTGTCATTCTACCACACTCACTAATAGGAATAATGCGAATATCAGGTTTGGTAAGGCTATCAACAGTTACTTTTACAGGAAGCTCAGCTTCACAACCATCGGGGGTGCGAATTTTAACTTTGTAAACCGTAGTTTTTTCAGGAGTAGCTATGGGGTTGGGAATATTCGGATTGTTTAGCCCTGTGGTAGGAGTCCATTCAAAGGTAGAGCCTGGTTCTGCTTTGGCTTGTAATTGAGTAGAAGCTCCTGGACAAATCAAAACATCAGGGCTTACTTCTGGATTAAAAGGAAAAATGGTAAGTTGTTTAGTTACCACCACTTGCTTAATACATGTGGCTTCATTACGAGCTGTAAGGCGAATAGTATAGACTCCTGCTTGTGTGAAAGTAAAGGTAAATTCAGCACGATTGTTAATAGTAGAAATTACATTACCGTTGCGTATAAATTCCCACGTCAAGTTTCTTGCTCCTGATCCAACAAATTCAAAAGTAGGGCTAAAAGGGGTACAGCCGAAGGTTACTTCTTCGGTTTTAGTATTATTCCAGATCTTAAAATCGGCTTTTAGATTTTCCAAATTAAATTTGAATCCTGCCATGTTGCAATTTTCGCTATTGTTGGTGCTTGACCAAGGATTCAAGGTTGGGAAGCCTGTTCTGTCACCGCCACAGGAGGCACAAGCAGCGTGATAAATAACTCCTTTTTTATCGAATCTGGAAGTACCACCATCCACGTGATCGCCTCGCGTGGAGTTAGAACCTAAAAAAGTGCCGTAAATCAAAGAATTAGCATTTTTTTCTAATACCATAAAATAAAAATCACTACCATCAGTAGTACGTTGAAAAGCATCAGTAGTAGTAGGCAGTCCTGTAGTATTACTGCCTGTTTGAATATTGATGCTTCCGCCCCATCCGCCGAGGTAGATGTTACCACATTCGTTCACAAGGAAAGCGGTGGGTGAGATGTCGGCATTATTTCGCCCTGAGCCAATCACGGTAGAAAGAATTCCTTGCGACAGGTCGGCACGAATTTTTTGCAAAAATTGCTTGGAGTTAGGATTAGAGTAATTAGCATTGCTTACAGGATAATTTCCTAAACTTATTCCAAAAGTGTATAGGTTGCCATC
>JANWZA010000026.1 GCA_025054775.1 Microscillaceae bacterium | reverse complement strand
ATTTTTCAAGAGAAAAATATTTTTGAGAAGCGAGCTAAAAGAACAGAAAAACAATTGAGAAAAGCAATAGAGGAGGCAGATAGAAATTTTGAAAAAGCCTGGGCTGAATTTCAAAGAGCAAAAACGATAGAAGGAAAAGATAAAGCGGGTTTAGAGGAATATTTGGCAAAAGTAGAGGAGGCGAAAGCACTCAAAGAACTTTTGAGAAATGAGGAGTTACGAATGCAAAGCCAAGAGAGTGATTATGTTAAAATTCCAAATTTTACAAGAGAATTTGAGGATTATATCCATGCACACTACAATACTGAACTAACTCCCGAGCAAATTCTAGGCTATATTTATGCCATTTTGCACTGCCCTAATTACAGAGAAAAGTACAACGAATTTTTAAAAACTGACTACCCAAAAATCCCATTTTTAGCCGATTTAACCACTTTTCAACAATTATCAAATATGGGTAACGAGTTGATAAAAGCCCACCTTTTGGATAATACCTACATTGAGAGCATTAAAGATAAATACCCTAAAGTGGATTTTATAGGAGAAGGGAATTTTGAAATAACCAAAGTAGATTTCATTAAGAACAAAGTTTGGATTAACAGTAATCAATATTTTGACAATGTGCCTGAAAACATCTGGAACTTTAAGATAGGAGCGTATTACCCTATGCAAAAATATTTAAGAGAAAGAAAAGGTGCAACTATAAGTTTAGAGGACTTACACGTTATAGAAAATCAAATAATAGCCATTGCTTTTACTATTGAAAAAATGAATGAACTTGAAAACTTAACTAAACATTTGATATAAGGGTAGCGCGTTTCGTAAATAGCATTATTTTTCAAAAGATTAGTGCTGAAAATCAATAATAGAAGAAAAAAACAGATTAGGGACGCAATCAAAAATGCAACTCCTTTTAGAAAAAATATACAATTTGGTAGATATTCCATTTATTGCCCAAGAACTAATTACTTTGGGTGAAAAATATAATATTTGGTTATTAGAAGGTGAAATAGGAGCGGGCAAAACCACACTGATTAAAGCCATTTGCAAGGCACTTGGAGTGAGGCAAGCTGTACAAAGCCCCACTTTTTCCTTAGTGAATGAATACTCTACGAACCAAAATCAAATTGTTTATCATTTTGATTTCTATCGCATTCAGCACGAGCAGGAAGCTCTTGATATAGGATATGAAGAGTACTTTTTTAGCTCACATCTTTGCCTTGTGGAATGGGCTTCTAAAATACCGAGTCTTATTCCTGAAAACTGCTTACATATTCACCTTGAAAAAATTAGTCCCGAAGAACGTAAAATTTCTGTTTTTTTTTAAGTAATTCTATTATTTGTATTTGTCTAAAATCAAAGTGGATCCACATCTATTACCACTTGAATTTTTTTTAGAGCAGGGTTAGTAATAATATCTTCGGTTTTTTCTTCAATAAATTTTTTGATAGCTTTCAAATCAATACCTTCACGCTCGAGTTTAATAAGGATAGTATGCAAATATTTGTTTCTTATTCGGTTAATGAGTGGTGGCTCGGGACCTAGGACTCGGTTTTTGCCTAATTTTTCGCTCAAAACATCAGCCAACAACTTGCCCCCTTGCAAGCTAAGTCTTTTATCGGCATGCTTTATAGTGAGTTTAATTAGTCGGGAGAAAGGAGGATAGTTGTAGTAAGCTCGCTCTTCAATTTCCATGAGGTAAAGTCCTTCGTAATCGTTTTGAATAATTTTGTGTAAAACTTCTTGGGTGGGGTTGGCTGTTTGGATAATCACTTTGCCGCGCTTGTCTTTACGTCCTGCGCGTCCACTTACTTGCGTCATGATTTGAAAGGCTCGCTCTGTGGCTCTAAAGTCAGGAAAGTTAATCATTTTATCGGCGTCAAAAATGCCCACAAGGCTCACATTGTCAAAATCTAAACCTTTGGAGAGCATTTGCGTACCTACTAGTACATCAATATTTCGTTTTTCAAAATCATTGATAATTTGCTGGTAGGCATTTTTAGAGCGTGTGGTGTCCAAATCCATACGTTGGATATTAGCCTCGGGGAGAAGTAGTTTCAAGTCATCTTCGATTTTTTCTGTGCCTGAGCCGATGGTTTCCATGCGTGTAGAACCGCAGACGTGGCATTTTCGTGGAGGCGTAATGCTATATCCGCAATAATGGCAACGCAATTCTTGACTTGCCATATGATAAGTAAGACTTACGGCACAATGAGCACATTTGGGTATCCAAGTACACTCTCTACAAGTCATATAAGGCGAATAGCCTCGTCGGTTTTGGAATAAAATTACCTGCTCTTTTCGTTCCAATGCTTCTTTGATAGCTTTGAAGAGTTTGTCTGAAAAATGCCCGTGCATAGTTTTGGCTTTTCGCTCTTGGGTAAGGTCGGAGAGTTCAATGTCAGGGAGTTGGGCTTCTCCGAAGCGTTCTTTGAGTTGTACTAAACCATATCTGCCATTTTTGGCATGGTAGTATGTTTCAATAGAAGGCGTAGCTGAGCCGAGTAGTACTTTGCATTGTTGATGTTTGGCTATTACCATTGCCATGTCGCGGGCATTGTAGCGTGGGGCAGGTTCTTGTTGTTTGTAGGAAGTTTCGTGTTCTTCATCTACAATAATTAGCCCTAAATTATCAAAAGGCAAAAAGATAGCAGAACGCACCCCAACTACCATGTTGTATTTACCTGAAACCACCCCTTGCCATACCTCAACACGTTCATTATCAGAGAATTTAGAATGGTAAATGCCCATTTGGCTGCCAAAAAAGCGTTTTAAGCGAGCTACAATTTGCGTGGTAAGGGCGATCTCAGGCAAAAGAAACAACACTTGAGAGCCACTTGCCAATACTTTTTTGGCTAAATCAATGTAAATTTCAGTTTTGCCGCTTCCTGTAATGCCATGCAAAAGAACAATATCTTGCCCTTGGGCAAAGTATTGCATAATTTGCTCTTCGGCTCGTTTTTGAGCCTCAGAGAGTATTATTTTGGCTTTGGGGTCAGGCTTAAACTCCTCAAAACGCGAAACAGCAACTTCAAACTCCTCTAAAATACCATTTTTTATTAAAGTTTTGAGGGCTGAGTCAGACAAGGTGCTATCTTCGGTAAATACGCTCTTTTCTAAGCCTGTTTCATTCAGAGTCCAGTCCTTAAATACAGGTACATGCCGTAGGTAAAACAAAATGACGTCTAGTTGTTTAGGATATTTTTCTAGTTGCTTGTAAAGTTTTTCTAAATCGCTTTTAGAGATATAGTTTTGTGTAAGTCGAATTTTTTTGACAATTTTAGGTTGATAACGTTCTTTTACCTCTTCAAAAACCAAAACTATATCTTTGTTTATCAGGCTTTTAATAATGTGGTAAATATTTTTCACCTCTAAAATATTTGCTGCTTCATTATAGCTAAGCGACTGGGCTTCTTGTAGAGCCTCTATCAAGCGTAATTCTTTGACAGTCAGGTCTTTCCCTTCAGTTTTGAAGTTTGGTTTGAGTTGGATGGTAGACTCACTACTAATTTTCAAGCCTGACGGGATAGCTACATTCATTACTTCCCCTACAAAGCACATGTAGTAGGAAGCCATCCATTCAAATAGGCGGATCTGTCCCTCTGTTACAAGCGGGTATTCATCTAATAGTTCTAAAATATATTTCGCTGTGTAATTTTGGGGAGGATTGTTATGAAACTTTGCCACGATGCCTGTAAGAATCTTTTTATTTCCAAAGGGGACAATTACACGCGCTCCTATTTTAAGCACGCCTTGCATTTCAGTAGGAATAGCATAGGTAAACATTTGTGGAATAGGTACGGGCAAAATTACATCTGTAAAGGGGAAAGTAGTTACGGTAGTAATGCCGTCTTCGGTTGGTTGGGTATTCATGTAAAATCAATAATTGAAATATTTTTTGGCAATGGATGGCACAAAAATACGTATTTTTATAATCTTTGCGTATGATAAATACAAGTTTAGGTAAACGTTGGTTTTAAACTCTCCAAACAAAATTACATAAAGCTGTTTAGGTTAACAAATTTGGGTGGTATTGCCACTATGTCTTAGACAGGTAAGCTATCTACGAGAAGTTGCTTGGAATTGTAAAAGATAAGATTTCTGATCAAAGGTTTGTTTTAGGGCTTTAATCTAAAATAGCCCTTTCATAGAAATCTTAGGCAAAAATTGTATTTTTAAGTATATCTGCTCCCATTTTTATATGCAGAATGAACAAAAAATAAATCCTAAGCAGCTTTTTGCAAATTCAAAAAACTACTTAATTTCAACTTATTTTGTAAATATCTGTATTAAAATACAAGTAAACTTTTTCACATTTGGAGTATTTGCAAACAACCTAAACCTTAAAATGGTTTATAGTTTTGTATGTTTGTATACTTCGTTTTTTCATTTGCAATTTTATGTTTACTGAAAAACTACAAAATTTTTTATACGCTCCCTCACTTACAAGCTATCAAAGACGTAAAACAATTGAAGTACAAATCGGTGATGTGCCGCTTGGTGGAAATAATCCCATTCGTGTTCAATCTATGACTACTACTAACACGATGGACACTATAGCCACCGTAGAGCAGTCTATTCGTATGATAGAGGCAGGTTGCGAATATGTACGTATTACTGCCCCTAGCATCAAGGAAGCTGAGAATTTGAAAAATATTAGAGCAGAATTACGTAAACGTGGTTATAATACTCCCATCATAGCTGATATTCATTTTACACCTAATGCTGCCGAAATTGCTGCAAGGTTGGTAGAAAAAGTACGTATCAATCCAGGTAATTATGTAGACAAGAAACGCTTTCAAGTGATAGAATATACTGATGCTGAATATGAAGAAGAGATACAAAAAATTAGAGATAAGTTTATTCCTTTGCTCAAAATTTGTAAAGAGTATGGCACCGCTATTCGCATTGGTACAAACCACGGCTCGCTTTCTGACCGTATTGTAAACCGCTATGGAGATAATCCATGGGGTATGGTAGAGTCAGCTTTGGAGTTTGTTCGGATTTGTGAGGAAATGAATTTTTATAATGTAGTTATTTCTATGAAATCCTCTAATCCGCAAGTAATGGTACAGGCGTATCGCTTGTTAGTCAATCGGTTAGAAGCAGAGAAATTAAAACCATACCCTTTACATTTAGGCGTAACAGAGGCAGGTGATGGAGAAGATGGACGTATCAAATCCGCCGTAGGAATTGGTACCTTGTTGGAAGATGGATTAGGAGATACCATACGCGTTTCGCTTACTGAAGAGCCTGAATTTGAAATTCCCGTAGCTCGCAAACTAGTAGAAAAATATACACAACAATACACTTATAATCCAAGCGCAAATTTTTCTCAAAGGGAGCGAATAATTGTAGATACTACCTTTAATCCATTTCAGTACAAAAAGCGCCCCACTTGCGAAGTATTAAATATTGGCAAGGACAATGTACCGCGTGTAATTATTGATTTTTCGCAAATACAAGATATACAAATGTCTGACTTTAAGGCTTTTGGATATACCTATCTGCCCCTTACTGACAAGTGGGGGAGCAATGATACTGCCGCTGATTTTGTATATTTAGGCAACCAAGCAGTACCTTTCATGATGCCTAATGGCTTAAAAGCTATTCAAGACTATGGTGCTTGGATAAAAGAGCCCGTAAAATCTTACCCAATGCTCAGCCGAGAGCAATATCTTAATTTTGATAATCTTTCTGAAGAGCTGAATTTTTTAGTTTTGTCTGATGCAGATATTTGCGAAAAACTTTTAGAACATTTACGAAAAGAGACTAAACCTTGTGTGTTGGTATTAGAAACCAAAATGCCTAATGCTCTTCAGACCCTTCGCGCTAGAATTCTCCTTTTACAAAGTGAAGGAATATATTTGCCAGTGGTAATTAAGCGTAGTTATTCACAAAATTTAGATACTGAAACGTTGCAACTTCGCGCTGCTACCGATGTGGGTGGATTGTTGATTGATGGCTTAGGTGATGGTGTATTGATATGTTTAGATAAATACGCTGATAGTAAAAATGAGACCTTACAACAAATCAAAATGCTTAATTCTACAGCTTTTGGTATTTTGCAAGCAGCACGTACCCGCATGACACGCACCGAGTATATCTCTTGCCCAAGTTGTGGTAGAACTTTATTTGATTTACAAGAAACTACTGCCATGATTCGTAAACGTACTGACCATTTGAAAGGAGTGAAGATTGCTATCATGGGCTGTATCGTGAACGGACCTGGAGAAATGGCAGATGCAGACTATGGGTACGTAGGCTCAGGTAAAGACCGAATTACGCTTTATAGAGGGCAAAATATTGTAAAAAAGAACGTACCTACGCATCGTGCCGTAGATGAACTAATTGAATTGATAAAAGAAGATAACCGATGGATTGAACCAACCATTTTAAGTGAGGTAGAAAGTTAGGTTAAATGATTTTAGGTAGGTGCTTCAAAATTGTATGATAAGTATTAGTTATATTTATAGGTATTAGTTTATATTCAAAAACGAATTATTAGTTCATTCTAATACAATCTTGTAGCTATTTACATCATACATTTTATGTTATACCACTGCCAAAAATAAATCCTAAACAACTCTTATGAGTTGAATGCAACTACTGTTATTTCTGACAAAAAATAATATGTTCGTTGGCTTAAAAATTGTAAACTTAAAACAATTTTGATACCTTTGCAATACTATATAGGCACCATATATTAAAGATGTATGAAATAGTATTTACCTCAAACTTTGCCTAAGGGTATGAATGTGAATACGTCTTTTCAAACCAAACACGCAAATATTGTGTATCAGCCTGATAAAAATATCTTGTACCTCACTTGGCATAACTTTACACCAAGCCCCGAGTATAGAAACATTCTTAATAAAGCTTTAGAAATTATGGACGCATACTATGTCAAAAAATGGATATTTGACCAACGCGAAGCAGGTGTAATAGCACCCGATGATATAAAATGGGTGGTTAATGACTGGACACCACGCGTGGTACAAAAATTAGGAAAAAATATCTACTCGGCAGTGATATTAGCTAAAAATATTTTTGGCGAAGTAAGCCTCAAAAATTTAGTAGCAGGAACCCAAAAACAAAAAGATACTCAAGGAGCCATAGAAACCCGCTACTTTGATACCGTAGAAGAGGCTGAAAAATGGCTACAAAGTGTTACTTAATAGCTAACAGCTCCCTCCTTAAAAAGAGTTTTATACTTACCAAACTTTATGAATAGAAGATTTTTACGAAAAATTAGTTTTGAAAATCAGTGAGGTTATAAATCAAAACTTTCGTAATGCTTTGGTAAGTCTTTTTTTTTGTTTAACTTTTTTTCAAAAAATATTAAACAAAATAAATAAATAAGTGTTATTATGTACGTAACACTTAGAACATTTATTTCCTATGCAAAATATTCAATTTCCTGTAATTGTGAGCACTTTGTATGTGCTATTTTTTACAATTGTTTGTCGTTCCTCATTTCCTTTGGAACTGATTATGATTTTGTTTGCATTTTCACCTTTTGTGCTTATTTGGTTGGTGATACGTATGTTGAAAGATGGCGTAGCTCCTGAACAAAAGTTTTCAGAGGGTTATTGGTATTGTGATGTCCCTCATGCAAGTGGATTGCCAGAAGAGAATTAAAAAATTCACTTATTTGCTTTTTTTAGCAATTTGCCATATTATTTGTGCAATTTCATTTGTAGCATTAGGTTTAGCGAATGAGTGAATATTCTCTGAAAGTTTTTGCTGTAGAGCATCATCCTTTATGAGCTGAATGACTTTTCTGATTAGTTGTGTTCTTACTTGATTATCAGGCACTAAAATTGCGGCTTGTTTGCTCAAAAGTGCTTGCACATTTTTAGTTTGGTGGTCTTCAGCGGCAAATGGAAAAGGCACGAAAATAGTAGGTTTGCCTGCTAAGCATAGCTCAGAAATAGATAGGGCACCTGCTCTTGAAATTACTACGTCAGCTATACTGTAAGCTAAATCCATGCGGTTAATAAATTCTACAATCTTGACCATTGGAGATTGATTGTGTGCTATAAATGCTTGGTTTTGAGACCAAAATAATTTACCTGTTTGCCATAGGACCTGAATATCTTGGCTTAGGAGTTGGGTTAATTGGTTTTGTAAAGTTTCGTTAATACTACGTGCTCCCAAACTTCCTCCCATAATAAAGAGGGTTTTTTTATTAGGCGACAAGTCAAAATATTCATAGGCTTCTGTTTTTTTTTCTGCTAAATGCAAAATATCTTGTCTTATAGGATTGCCTGTAAGCAACGTTTTTTCTTTGGGAAAAAATGCTTCCATGTTTGGATAAGCTACACAAATGGCTTGGGCTTTTTTTGCCAACCACTGGTTGGTTAAACCTGCATAGCTATTTTGTTCTTGAATTATGGTAGGTAGGCCTAACTTTTGAGCTACATATAGTACTGCACCACTGGCATATCCTCCAAAGCCAACTACTACATCAGGTTTGAATTTTTGCAAAATACGATATGCTCGCCACAAACTAGAAACTAATTTGAAAGGGAATCCAAACATTTTTAGGCTTAGTTTACGTTCTATGCCACTAATCCACAACCCTTCTATTGGATATCCCGCCTGAGGGACTTTCTGCATTTCCATTCTACCTTTGGCTCCCACAAAAAGAATTTCTGCTAAGCTATCTATGCTTTGTAAGGCTTGGGCTACCGCTATGGCAGGGTAAATATGCCCCCCAGTACCTCCACCGCTAATAATGTATTTCACTGGATTAAATTGAATAATTAATTTCTTAGGCAAAAATAGTTTTTTTCTGCTTTTTAGATTGTAATAAACAATGACATAAAAAAGAAAGCCATATACTTAAACAAAGCATATGGCATAAATTAGTCTATTGCTTTATATCTAGACAGCAAAACTTTCACCACAACCGCAAGTACGCGAAGCATTAGGGTTGATGAACTGAAACCCTTTGCCATTCAGTCCATCAGAAAAGTCTAATACTGTACCTAACAAATAAAGTAAGCTTTTTTTATCTACTATAACGGATATGCCTTTATCTTCAAAAATTTCGTCTGTAGGTTTGCGTTCTGCATCAAAAGAGAGGTGGTACATGAGTCCAGAACAGCCACCGCCTTTCACAGCAACTCTGAGGTAGTGATTATCACTATAACCTTCTTTTTTTCGTAAGTCTATTATTTGTTCTCTAGCTTTTTCTGTTACTTGTATCATAAGTTCAAAATTGTATAAAAGATACTTATTAGTAGAACTTAAAATAAGTAAAAAAAGTTCTAAATGTATAAGCCTTGAGGGTAGGAATATTTTTTACTCAAATTTGTCAAATTGATAGAAAGAGCTAAATTTGTACTATTAATTTTCGCTTACAAGCACTATGGGAAATAAAAAAATACTTATTGCAGAAGATAGTTCTGTAATTCAGAATATAGCTAGAAAAGTGTTACAGTTCCAAAATTTTAATATTGAAACTGCCAAAAATGGCAAAGAAGTATTAGAAAAATTAGCTAAGGAAACATATGATATTTTGCTCTTAGATATCAGCATGCCTGTGATGGATGGTATAGAATGTGCTAAGCAGATACGTGCCTCCACCAATCCACAGCACCAAACGATGCCTATTATAGCTATCACAGGCAATGCCAAGAACTATACTTTGGAAGAATTTAGAGCCGTAGGTATCAATGAATACTTGCCCAAACCTATCAATTTTGATGCTTTGGTTGAATTAGTAAGGCGATTAACCTACAAAGGTGAGTAAAGATTAATTAGTACTACTTAACTTTTCTTAAAAATTATTGATGATTTGCTCTAATTCAGCCAAAGTGAATGGTTTTTCAAAAAATAGTCGCTTTTTCTTTTGGTGATTGATAAAAATAGTAGCAGGAGTAGAGCCTTGCCAAGATTTATCTATGCGTGGTATCCAATAGTTAGGGTTGTTTTCGCTCAATTTCACTACCTGTGCTTTAATTTTCTTTTTTTCTACAAAGTAGGCAACTTTGTCTAAATCTTCTAATTCGCTACAATGCACAAAAATTACTTTTACTTTTTTGTCTTTGTATTTTTGGTTAACTTCTTCAAAATAAGGCATTTCTTTAACGCAGGGCTTACACCCTATAAACCAGAAGTTGAAAATCCGGGTAGTATCATCGGCTGTGTTTATCATTTTTTGTAGCTCGGGAAGTTTGATTTCCTTTACTATTTGAGCGTGGCTAATTAGTCCGCAATTTAGGTATAACATAAAATTGAATAAACTCGCGAAAAATAGCTTTTTCATAAATACTAACTTTTTCATAGAAAAATTAAAGAATTGTGTTTGTTATTTGTAACTGAATTTGAATTAAAGAGATTTTCGTTTTTTTCACGGTTTTTTAAGTATTATTATCTTCAAAGTCCCAATCTAATTATTACTTCTTTACCTGTTGAAAGCCTATTTCTTATTTACCAATGCGTCTGCCTCTGCCTCTAAATCCTTTGTATCTGTTCCAAATTAGGCTTTGAGCCTAACTCATTTATTAAGAATAAAGATTTGGAATTTTAACTTTGAAGTAGGTATATTTATTCACTTTAGTTTTAAGGCTTATTTTTGCTTTTAGCTTTAAAAGGGCTTTTTTTACCAAATATAGCCCTAAGCCATTACCTCTAGAGGCTTCTGAACCTCTGAAAAACATATCAAAGACATGTTTTTTATGCTCGTCGTGTATGCCCTCTCCATTGTCTTTGACAATAATTTGAGTATGTTCCGTTTTTTGGCTTACATGTACTTGTGCATAAGCAAGAACATTGGGGTCTTGATTTCTAAAAATGATAGCATTTTCTACTAAATTTTCTAAAATAACTTCTATGATTTCAGCATCAGAATAGAGTTGTATATTGTCATCTATGGTATAAGAGAAAGTTACTTGTTTTTCCTGTGCAAGACTTTCTAATTTTTCTTTAACATTTTGGCATATTAGTGCAAAGTTGATAAGTTTTTTATCTATTTTTTTTCCTACGATATAGCTTATAGCGTGTAGCTTTTCGAGCATTTTATCCATTTTAATGGAAGTTTGCTCTATCATTTCAAAAAATTGCTTGCTTTCTGTACCTTCGCTCACCATTTTACCTATGTTAGTTAGCCCTGTGAGCGTGGAGACAGGTCCTTTGAAATCGTGTGAGGCTCTGTAAATAAGTAAATCTAACTCCTTATTGCTATTTATGAGGGCTTTATTAGTCTTCCAAAGCTCAATGGAACGTTCAATGACTATTTGTTCAAGGTTTTCATTCATTTCTTGGAGGCGTTGGTTAGCTTGTTTGATTTGTTCATTAGCTTGGATAATTTGTTGGTTTTGTCGAGCAATTTCTTCGGCTTGTAGGGCAAGTTCCTCATTTTTAGCTTCTATATCGCGTTTTTGGTTAGTAATTTCCTGATTTTTTGCCATTAAGATTTTATAGGTGCGTCGATTTTGAATATAAAAGAATACGATGGCTACTAATATTGCTGTTACGAGCAGTAAAATAACTATTAAAAGGTAATTTCGTACTTTTTGATTTTCAATTTCTAGTTCGTATACTTGTTGTGCTTTGGCAAATAATCGTGAACTACTTGTACTGCCTTGTGGTGTGATAAGGTCAGCGTCTTCTTTGCGCATTTCTACGGCTTTAAGAAAGTATTTTATAGCTACGTCATCTTGGTTGAGGTGGCTGTAAAGTTCTCCTACGATTTCATAGGCCTCAGTTATTCTAGGTTTATCTTTAAGTTGCTCTACTATTTTCAGGTATTGCAAATAATTATCTAATGACTTTTGGTAGTTTTCTTCTTTTTGGTACCATAGTTCAAAGTAATATTTTCCTAAATCTTTGTGGCAGGCGGCGATTTCAGTAAGTATATTCTCTCGTTTGGCTATCTCAAGGGCTTGTTCGTAGAGTTCAAGGGCATCATCTTGCTTGAGTTGGGTTTCATCTAAGAAATTCGCATAAGCTTGATTTCTAAGGGCTTGTACTTCACCTTTGTAGAATTTGAGGGCTTTTGCTAAACTTTGGGCTTGCTTGGCATAAAAAATAGCTTTGCCTTGCTGATGTTGTACCACTTCTTGTGCCAAGAGGTTGAGCGTATTTACTCGGTTAGTGTCATTAGGCAAAAGAAGGAGTTGTCTTTGCAAGCTATCTACTTTGAAGCATTGTGCTAATACGGGTATTTGAGATATAAGAAAAAAAAATAGTATCGCCCCAGTTACTTTCTTTAAGGTTAAATATATCATTGAAGTAAATGGTTTGAGGTTTCAAAATCGCAATCCAATTACTAAAATATCATCCATTTGTTTGTAGTCACCTTTCCAAGCTACAAATTCTTGTTCTAATAGCATTTTTTGTTCGTTCATATTATAGTCTTGTATTCGCATTAAAAGATTTTTGAAGTTTTTGGTCATGTATTTTCGGTTTTCTGTGCCGCCAAATTGGTCAGGGAAGCCGTCGGTGAAGATATATATAGTATCTCTGGGCAGAAGATATATGGTATGGGGTGTAAAGTTTTTTTCTTTTTTGTACTTAAAGTTACCACCGATGGGGAATGGGTCAGCTCTAAATTCAATAAATTCTCCTTCTCTAATAAGATACATAGGACGGTAAGCACCTGCAAAGCTCAATTTTTTTTCATAAATATTAAGTGAACAGAGGGCAATATCCATACCGTCGCGAGTGCGTGAATTATTATCTTTTTGGTTAAGAGCTTCAGCTACTCCTTCGTCTAATTTGGAGAGAACGATATGTGGCTCTACAATTCCCTGTTCAATTACGATTTTATTTAATTGTGAATAACCAATCAAACTCATAAATGCGCCAGGTACACCATGCCCTGTGCAATCTACAGCAGCAATGAGTGCGTGTTCATTTTTTTCAGCATACCAGTAGAAATCACCTGAGACAATATCCTTTGGCTTATAGAAGACAAAGTGTTCTAAAAAGCCTTTGCCCAAAAGTGCGGTGTTAGGCAAAATGGCTTCTTGTATGCGTTGGGCATATTCAATACTTGAAGTGATATCTTTATTTTTTTTCTCAATTACTTTTACTAAACTGGCAATTCGGTTAGCTTCGGCAAGCTCTTCTTCGGTTTGTTTGCGGAGAGTAATATCGTGAATGGAAATTACGGTAATAACTTCATTTTTATAGGTTACTTTTCTAACTTGTAGTTCAATCGGGAACGTAGAGCCATCTTTCCGCAAGCCTACGGTTTCTAGTTCGGTTTCAGTGGTAATAATTTTTCTATCTTCTAGCTCAAAGCGATATTGCGGAGCGATGAGTTCAATGTAATTTAGCCCAATAAGTTCAATAGCATTGATGTATTTCATCATCTTTACGAGAGCAGGGTTTACATCGATAATTGTATAACCTTGCAAAAAGACTAGTCCTTCTTGGGTAAGTTCTACCATTTTCCTAAATCTTTCCTCATTTTCTTGCAAGCGGAGAATAGTTTTACGTAATTTTTTTCCTGCTATTTGCGAGTCAGCAAAGAGTTGGTTGATGTGTCGCTGGTCGTTAAGGGCATGCAAATTAGCGGCAATTGGCTCAGTCAGGCGTTTCAGGAGTTCCAAATTTCTCTCTGAAAATGGTTCTAAGGCATTGATTTCTAATACACCTACTAAATTATCATAATACATTAAAGGCAATACGAGTAAGGTAGTAGGCATTATTTCCAAAGTAGCAGTTTGGGTAGTTTTCCAGGGAATGACTATACCGTTTTGTAAGATGTGTTGGCTGTTTTTATTTTGCCCATTATTAGAGTTAGGTACAGCATAGTTAAGCATTTCTATATTTTGGAAGTATATCATTTTACAACTTTTAGCTACCTGCCCTACGTGAGTTTCACCTATCTCTATTTCACCACGTTCTAAAAGCATTTCTTGGCTTACAGCATACCTTCCTACCACTGAAAGCGTGGTTTTTTCTTCTAAAATATAGATAAGTGCCTGAAAGCCATTAACATAGGGAGTAATATATTCTAATAATCGGTTACACCAACTTTCTAGAGTTTCGTTATTTTGCCAACGCATTATTTTGTTAGCTTCAGCGAGGCTGATATCCAAGAAGCGGCTTTCCGTAAGGCGTTTACTATTTTGTAGTTCAGAGAGGGCTTTTTGTAAATGTTCGTTTTTTTTGCTTAATTCCTCTTGAGCGGCTATCAACTCCTCTTGGGCAGATAGCAAATCTTGATTGTTTTGAGCAATGATTTCGGCATCACGACGCGTTTGTGCCTCTTTTTCTTTCAATTGGTAGTAAATCTCTGAAAGTTGCTCATGTTCAAAGGCAATAGCTTGGTTTGCTTTCTTAAAATATTCAAAATACAAATTAGCTTGATAAACTACAGGCTGAAAGATAAAAATAGCTTCTAAAACGAGCAGTAGAATAGCAAAAATCAATAAACCTAATTCCCAATTTTTAAGTCGTGCTATATTAGCACTTGCCTCTTCGTAATAAGTTTCTGTAATGCAATTGAGTGTTTGAGAGAGATATTTTTCATTTATGAGAATTACTTGTGAAGAGCGGAGAATGGTTTTTGTTTCTCTAAAAGAGTATATTCGTTGCCGATAGGAGATAATTTTTTCAGCGGCTTTTAGCATGGGATAATAGTAATCCCGGCTTTTTTCTACCAATTGAATAGTTTGTGAGGTAGGGTTTTCAAGTAGGTTGTTTTTTTCTAATTCCTTGAAGGCTTGTTTCCAGCGAGCTACTAGATATTCTAAGAGGCTAACTTGGTCTTCACAATTTTTTTGTTCAGTACAAAGCCTAATTTGAAGACTGGTTTTGGCAATATTCTGACTTAACAAGTTGAACTGATTAGTTGCTTTGAGCATAGTAGAGTATGTAGCTTCTTGTTGAAGCATATTCATGGCAAATACATAGCTTAGGATAAAAATAAGTGCTATAAGTGTCAAAGCTGTTAGGTAAGCCCACATGAACTTATTGGCAGGGTAATGGCGTTTTGTTTGGTCTTTGGGTTTAATTTCAATTTCCATAATTTATCTTAGCGCATTTTTGTATGTAATAATCATTCAAGGGAAAAAAATTACAAATACTCTAATTTTATTTGTATGCTGCATATTTTAATTTCTCCTCAGCTTGCTTTTGAGCAGTAATATCTATCCCAAAAGCAATAAATCGTCTGTTCTCTTGCTCACCTGCTACGTAATGGTTAGACTTTATCCAAAATTCATTACCTTCTTTATCTCTACACTTATAAATTGCATTTTGCAGTTCATTATTTTTTGCCCTTTCCCAAATGTTTCTATACTCTTGCGAAGCTACGAAATCAGGAGCAATGAATACACTCTGGTGTTTTCCTATAAGCTCTTCTTTAGTATATTTGGAGAGATTCAAGAAATTTTGATTTACGTTCAAAATCAAGCCATTAGGGGCATATTCTATAACTAGCATCACACGATTAATTACTTCATACTGATTTTTTAATTCAGCTACTTGCTTATCCATTTCGGCTTTGATGCGGCGAAGTTCTTGGTTATTTTTTTGCATTTCTTTTGCCATTTCTTGGGACTGCAGGAGTAGCTTTTTGGTATGTAAAATATTCTGAATATTGAGCAGCACCGCCGCCATGTTTTTGCTCAAAGTTTGTAGTAATTCAAGGTGCATATCACTAACGGGTTGTATGAGGGCAAATTCTAAGAGACCTTGTAGTTTATCATTATAAACCATAGGCAATATTAGAAGCGATTTGCTGCGTATTCTATTCAAAGCAGAGGCAACCTCAGCGGCACCTTCTTTAATATTGTCCATATAAATCATTTTTTGCGTTTTAGCTGCTTGGCCTAGCAAGCCATCGCCAATGGCAAATGCGGGTTTAAGTACGGTTTTAGAGGTACAGGCGTAGCCACTTGTCATTTCAAGTAATTGATTTTCAGGATTATAGACGTACATAGCCGCTTGTAAAGCCCCTAATAGTTCGGCTAAATGGGAGAGTAAAATTTCAGAAAATTCTTGTAGGCTCTTATCATAATTCAACCTCATGAGGTTATCAAAATGCGAAATATTAGTTTCAATCCACTGCCTGCGTTGCATTTCCTCTTGCTTACTTAGGAGTTCTTTCTCTGCGATTTCTAGTCGCATATTTTTCTCTAAAATTTGATTTGCTTGTTTTTCTAACTCTTCTTGGGTAGCTTGTAATTCCTCCATGTTTTGTCTTAACTCTTCCTCATTGGCACGGGCTATCTCCAAACTACGTTGTAGTTCTTGTGTCTTTTCAGCTATGCTCTGCTCTAGGATTTCATTGTGTTTCGCTATAATTTCGCGCTTTTCTAGCAAAATGAGATTACTTTCTACTCTCCGCTTGGTGTAGAGGCTTAAGATATATGCCCACCAAGAGGCTAAAACTACTTGCATTATGGAGATAAAAAAATAGAAAAATACCCCTAAAGCGTTCATCTCTTGGATAGTGTAATTTCCTACGGCTTTGTGCTGATTACTTACAGGCGATAAGCTATTATATTGTTCAAGATAATTAAACACGACGTACTCTGTTATTAGAAGCAGGGCTCCTATTGCTACGGCTTTCCAGTCTCGGTACACAATCATCATGGTAAAAGCCGTAAAGAAAAAAAATCGTGATTCTTCTATGCCTTGTAGTTGATAGATATGCAGCAATACAAATAGTTGTAAGCAAACGCTGGCAACTAGTCTTGTAAAAAAACTGCGTGGCATAAAGTAAACAGAAGCGAAAAAGAGCAAAGCAATAGACAGCCCTGCTGCTATGCTAACAGCCCACACTTGGTGTACCCACGCTAGTGCAAAAGCCAGCAAGGTGTGTAAAAGGATAAAGCCCTGCATTACCCTATCGCCGTAGGCATATACTTGCTCAAAGGCTTCTTCGTAAGCTTTTTCAAGTTTATGTTGCCAGTTAGCGTCATTTTTATCTATAATCAGTGAGTTTTGGGTATCTGTTAATAAATTTATTCTGTTAAACATAACAATTTGTAAAACATGGTGTAAAAATTGCTATACTTATTAAGTGCTTACAAACGTAAGGTATGTTATTTGTTTTATCATTTGCTTAACCAAACCCTCTAAACTTACCTCTCAGGGTAAGAGAGAATACCATAGCGGTGAGTCAGGGGTTCAGAAGAGTTTATATGTTCGAAACACTCCCCGCAACGGGGGGTAAGAAAGAGTTTTTATGCTTCAAAGATAAGAATAAAAATAAACTTTGAAGCAAAGTTACTTAATTAAATTCGTAAAAATAAATATAAAGCCGTTTTTTTTATAACAAATTTAGCCTTTTGCACTATGTTTTATTTTCCTTCTGCTGGAATTATTAAATACAAATTCGTAATTATTGGGTTAATATGCAGCTTTTATACTTTTACCCTTGCACAAGAAAAAAGTCTCTCTTTTTGGTTTCCTAAACCTAATTCTCAAGAGGCAGAGTATTATCAAACTCCATTAAACAAACTTAAGCCTTTTTTAGCTAACCCAGACTTGAATGAGAAAAAACACCTCATTAAAGCACTTTACTCGCAAGCCATAGATACTACCGACTATTATTTCGCTGTAAGAAGTTTATTAGAAGGCTATACTTTTTATCAAAGAAAAAATATTGCCGAAGAAATACAAGAAGACCTCAAAATAAAAGATGAAAAAATAAGATTGCGTCTTTATGAAGTCATAACTGACACTTTGCCCAAGTATTCTATTTGGGAAGAAAATTATTTTACACTTTTAGATTTTGATCACGATGGTCATACCGATATGGTGATTATTCCACGTGTGTATTTCGGTCCTGTTTTAGGGTTTGCTTGTTATGGTTATCAAAATGGCACTTTTGAGTATATTTTTGACAATGTAGGAGAGTTTGTATCTGTAGAACAAAAAAATAATGTAGTAACACTTCGTTTCTTAGTTATACCTACTAACTTTGATGAAACCTTTGCCGTTCTAAGTATTCAATATCATATTAACAAAGAAAGTACTTTTTTTGATAACAAACTTGTTTACACTTCCCAAACTCTTATCCCAAGCGATGTGAGCTATCAATCTTTATATACTTTTGAAGTGATTGTAGATACACTTTATTTGAGAGCCAACCCCAGTAAACTAACTGAAACTATTACAAGCAAAAATTCGGATAAAACAGAATTAATAGCTACTCTACGTGGAAATATTACAGCAGAATTTAATAGAAACGCCACAGGCTTTGTATTAGCAGAAACTAATGATTGGGCTTTTGTTTGTATAAAGAAACGAAATGGCTCAACTATTCTAGAAAACACACCTGATCTATCACCAAAAAAATACTACCAACTTTGCAGGATAGCCGAACAGACCTTTCAGTGCGGCTGGGTACAAAAAAATCAAATTAGAGCAAAAAAATAATAAAAACAATAAAACTATACACTCCATAGAGACACACTTTTACAAAAGGATTAGCTCTAAACCACTCAATACTTTACAAGTAAAAAACATTCTTTTTTCCTAACTTTAATCCTCCTCTTTAATTTCGTTGGTTTCTATGAATTCAATTAAATCTTCAATTTTTTTAATAATCATCATGTTTTTAGCAATGCGTATATCTTGTCCAACGATTTGGTAGCCTCCTAAAAGAATAATTGCTTGTGGGAATAATTGTGCTAAACTATCAACATACTCCTGAATACGGTCTTGTGTGGGAGAAGAGGTAATGATAGTAAGTATATAATCAGGGGTGTGTATTTTGTATGCTTCTTGTAAGTCATTCAGTGGCAGAGTTTGCCCTAGATAAATTACTCTGTTCCCTCTTGCTCTGATAAGGTAGTTGGCAAATAATAATCCAAGTTCGTGCAACTCGCCCTCAGGAAGGTAAAGCATATAGGTTTTAGCGTCAGATTTATATTGGCTAGTTTGCCCATCAATAGCTACTATTAGTTTCTGACGAATCAGGTTAGTTATGAAATGCTCTTGTGAGGGGGAGATGGAGCCTGTTTGCCAAAGGAAGCCAATTTTAACCAAAAAAGGATAGATTATGTGAATCATAGTTTTTTCAAAGCCCATCTGCAACACGTTTGTAGCAATGATTTTTTCAAAACGTGCCTCATCTAAGTCTATCATAGCTATTGTAAGGGCTTGTATATGCTCAAAATATTTTTGACTTTTTTCTGTAACTTTAATAATTGCCTCCCTCATCTCTTGCTCACTCATTTTGGCGATGGTAGATATTTTGTAACCATAGTCTTTGAGCAAGGAGACATTTAGAATAAGTTTTAGGTCGTAGTCATCATAATAGCGGATATTACTATCGGTTCTTCGCGGCTTTACTAGGTTGTATCGCTGTTCCCAAATGCGAAGTGTATGTGCTTTAATCCCTGATAAATGCTCTAAATCTTTGATTGAGTAGTAACCCATACCTCACTAATATTTGTTAGGATAACAAAACTTGTTAAGAGCAAAAATGTTACTTCAAAACGTATGGAAAATAAAAAAAACTTAGATTGTAAGATGTTTTCAGTTTTTTTATTTCAGTAAAGTTTTTTGTTTAACATTTTTGCACATTACTTAAACAAGTTGTATTTTAAATTTGTTTTTTCTTTCACAAAAAAATATCTTACTTTTCGCTCTATCACAAAGTTAAGTTTTTACTTGAAAACTTTATATATTTGTAAGCAAAACGAGAGTCACCAAAAGTTCTTTGTAAAGAATAACTATTTTTTTACTTATGACTACTAAAATCCCTAATATTAGCAAAAGCACGATAGCTGTTATTTTAGGTGGCGGTGCAGGTACACGACTTGCACCACTCACTTCAGAGCGTTCTAAACCTGCTGTACCGATTGGTGGGAAGTATAGGTTGGTGGATATTCCCATTTCTAATTGCATGAACTCTGATGTTTTGCGCATGTTTGTGCTTACGCAATTTAATTCTGCTTCGCTTAACAAGCATGTTACCTCTACCTACCAATTTAGCCCTTTTAGCAAAGCCTTTGTAGATATTTTAGCTGCAGAGCAAACTCCTAAAAATAAAACTTGGTTTCAAGGAACAGCCGATGCAGTTCGCCAAATTTTGCACCATCTGGAAGGTCATAGCTTTGAATACATACTTATTCTCTCTGGCGACCAGCTCTACCAAATGGATTTTAGAAAAATGTTACAAAATCACATCGAACGAAACGCTGATATTTCCATCGCTACTGTTCCTGTGGTAGAACGCGATGCCCCTGAATTCGGTATCATGAAAGTACAAAACGGATTTATTACCTCTTTTATAGAAAAGCCTAGAAAAGAAATTTTGAAAGATTGGGTGAGCGACACGGGGGAAGCCATGCAAGCCCAAGGTAAGCATTATTTAGCTTCCATGGGAATTTACATATTTAACAGAGAACTATTATTTCGTTTGCTTCAAAGCGAAGCCCCTGAAGCTATTGACTTTGGTAAGGAAATTATACCATACAGCGTCCCTCGTTACAAAGTAGCTAGTTACCAGTACGAAGGATACTGGACAGATATCGGAAATATTCGCTCTTTTTATGAGGCAAATCTTGCTTTGGTAGAGGAGATACCTGCCTTTAACTTATTTGATGCTGACAATGCAATTTACACACGACCGCGTTTGCTACCACCTTCTAAAATTAAGGGCACTTATTTGGAAAAAAGTATGATTGCTGATGGGTGTATTGTGCAAGCCGCTAAGGTGATAGGTTCGGTTATCGGTATTCGTACTCGTTTGGGCGTGGATACTGAAATAATAAATAGTTATATCATGGGGGCAGATTTTTATGAAACGCTCAATGAAATCAGAGCCCTTGAAATCGAAGGAAAAGTTGCTTTAGGGATTGGTAAAAGGTGCAAGATTTATTATGCTATAATAGATAAAAATTGTAGAATCGGAGATGATGTTATTATTAAAGGAGGTTCTCATTTACCTGATACTGAACACGAACTTTATGCCGTAAAAGAAGGAATTGTAGTAGTGAAAAAAGGAGCTATTTTGCCTAATGGTTTCCAAATTGGAGTTTAACTGCTATTTTTGCTTTTTTGCGATTACTACAAACGTGCATGCATCTTGGTTGCGCGCATTTTGCGAATGAGTTTTATCTAATAGAAAAATGAGCAATTGCATGGGTATGGATAAAAAGGGACGCAAAAAAGAGGGCAACTTGAAAATTAGTCCATCCTGCACTAATTGCATCCCCATTGCACTTCTGCCTAGAATACCTCTCAATTCAAGGAGTTCAAAGCCCGTCTCTTGTATAATTTTTTTTAAGCCAGCAGAGGTCCATCGCCAAAAATCGGTTGGGTCTGGGTGATATATCCAATAGCCATGCGTAGTCAGGATTAGCAACCCTTCGGCAGTTAAAATCCGATGGGCTTCTAAAAGATAGTGATGAGGATTGGGTACATGTTCCAGTACTTGAGTAGAAATTACCACATCCATTTGATTATCAAGTAAGTTTATCTTACCTTCAGGCAAAATGTGAATAGTTGCCTTCGGATTTTCAGGCAAATCTATCCCAAGATATTCCTTACAAAATGGTTCAAAAAGTGGCTTATAGGGCGAATTACCACAGCCAAAATCTGCTATTCGCAATTTCTTACCCAAACAAGAGAGGTATTTTTTTATTGCACGTTCTATTTCTTTGCGTAGCTGCCAAAGATAATAGTAACGGCTATTCCAAAGAGGAGGATTTAGACGAGTAATACCCGTTTCGCGATCTTTCAAAAGAATTTACTATTTTTGAGTATAAAAATTGCCCAAAATTAACTACTTTTCTTAACTTTGCAAAGTTCTGTCCTGTTTTTACTACTAATAAAAGGAATAAAGCGTTTTTTTGTATTCTGTTATGATGAGTAAATCCTTGAAAGTCAGACTATTCAATCAAAATAATCAAGCTATAATTACCAACCCCCTAACTCAATCTAGCTACTACACAATCAAGTAATCAAATAGCCTATCAATTCAATTGACTAAACCAATATGCACACTACCCAAAAGAAATTACAAGCCTTTGAACGTTTGCTAACTATTGTGGACAATTTGCGAACACAATGTCCTTGGGACAAAAAGCAAACCATAGCTAGTTTACGCCACTTGACTATTGAAGAAGTATATGAACTTTCGGAAGCTATTTTGCAAAATAATATGTCTGAATTGAAAAAAGAACTCGGTGATTTAGCATTACATTTGGTCTTATATGCTCGCATAGCCTCTGAAACTCAAGAATTTGACATAGCTGACGTGTTAAATTTCATCTGCGACAAACTTATACACCGACACCCACACATCTACGGGAAAGTGAAGGCTCATTCGGAAGAAGAGGTAAAGGAAAACTGGGAAAAAATTAAATTAAAAGAAGGTAACAAATCGGTATTAGCAGGCATACCTGCCTCTGTTCCTGCACTTATTAAAGCCTACCGTATGCAGGAGAAAGCACATGGTGTAGGTTTTGACTGGGAACACGCTCACGAAGTTTGGAACAAAGTACAAGAGGAACTTAACGAATTTCAGCAATGTGTTGATATTCAACAAGGAAAAGCTACTAATTTAGCCAAAGCCGAACAAGAATTTGGGGATTTGCTTTTTGCTCTTGTGAACTATGCTCGTTTCATAGGAATCAATCCAGAAGATGCTCTTGAAAAAACTAACCAAAAATTTTTACGCAGGTTTCAATTCATAGAGCAAGCCGCCAAAGAGAATAACCAAGCTATTACTGACCTTACCCTTGAAGAAATGAATTTTTTTTGGGAGAGAGCCAAAAAAGCAGAAGACCTTGTATAAAGGGGAATATTTTTGAGCAAAAGTTTTTTTTATTTCTAAAATTTTTATTTTTGCAACACAAATACAAGCTAAGCAGGTATTACTTTTTTTATTCATTCAATAGAATAAAAACCTTTCAATTAACTTTTTCAAAAAACGAAAAAAAAAACAATGATTACAAATTTTACGCTTAACAACAGTCTGGTTGCCGAAGCAACAGACAACCCAGAAGGTATCCAACTTTGGAATAGCCTCTCGGCTCAAAATGCTTTCAAAGTCTTTGATGATGATTTTGATGATGATTTTGATGACGATTTTGATGATGAAGAAGACTTTGAATTTGACGAAGAGGAAATTGATAGTATTGACGAGGAAGAGTTTGGAGATGAAGGCTTTGAAGATGAGGACGATGAGGAGTTTTATGATGATGACGAAGATTTTGACGAGGAAGGCGACGAAGAAGACGACTTTGATGAAGATTTTGAAGACGAGGATGAGGATTTTTAGTTCGAAAAAAGATTTACCTTCGTTCCATAGATACGTTGTAGCCTTTGTTTGAGTGTAGCTCAAATAAAGGCTTTCTTTTTTACTATATTTGCTTAGTAAGTATTCTTATCCAAGTATATGACCAAACCGACCGTGAAGATTTATTTGCCTAAATTGAGCTAACTCTATAATATGAAACTACAAAAATTAGTTATCCTTTTTATACTCTTATTATTCGTTTTTTTGGGGATAGAATATTGCTCACGTAACATTCTTTTTAGCAGCGGCAAAAAAAAAGAAATTGATAACCTTACTGAAAAACAACAAGATACAATACCTACCCTTAACCTACTATCTACCTTTACACTCGTAAAATCTCCTAATTCTGAAAAAAACAAAGAAAACGACACAGAAAATAAAATTACCTCTTTTGAAACCGAACAGCTAAAGTTCTCGCGCG
Organism: Microscillaceae bacterium; assembly: GCA_025054775.1. Taxonomy (GTDB): domain Bacteria; phylum Bacteroidota; class Bacteroidia; order Cytophagales; family Microscillaceae; genus JANWZA01. The sequence goes on along the minus strand of JANWZA010000026.1, from coordinate 76,662 downwards.
TTCGCACAGCCTATAAAGAAAAAGAAGATACTGTAAAAAAAATCTTAACCGAGAAAGGTATTATCAATGATAGCATTGCCGAATTTGACATGTACCTTCGTGTAATTAAAGCCGAAAAAATCATAGAACTTTGGGCAAAGAACAGAAAAGCAAAGAAATACCAATTTATCAAAACCTATGACTTCTGTGCCACTTCTGGTGAGCTAGGACCTAAACTCAAAGCAGGTGATAAGCAAATCCCTGAAGGGTTTTATTTCATTGACAGATTTAACCCCAAAAGTAACTACTACCTCTCGCTTGGGCTTAACTATCCTAATAAGGTAGATAAAATTCTAGGTGATACGCTCACAGGATTAGGTTCAGATATTTTTATTCACGGTAGTTGTGTTACCGTGGGTTCTATTCCTATTACAGACGATAAGATAAAGGAACTATATGTATTTGCTGTAAAAGCCCGTAGTGGAGGCCAAAGAAAAATTGCTGTCTCCATCTTTCCAGACCGCCTTACTGAGGCTAACTTTGAAGTTATGAAAAAACAATATGCTCAAAAATCCAAAATTATTAAATTTTGGGAAACACTCCAAAAAGGCTACCAATATTTTGAAAAATGTCGCGAATTACCTACGATTGTTATGAGCAACAAGGGCACTTACAAAATAATAAGTAAGTGTAATGAAAATACGAAAGAGTAATTTGTTGCAAAAAGCTAAGTACAACGCGATTATTTTAGCTTACCGAAGAGGGCAGGCAAATATAGCAAAAAACTCATCAGTAAATTTTGTTTTATGTTTTGTGTAATCAGCACAATTATACAAAACTTTTTCCAACAATTGCAGTTTATGTAAGGTAAAAGCGTTCTTTTGACTCTGCCTTACAATTCCATATTTTTATGCTTATTACGAAAGATAAGAATTGTGAAAGACTCTCGCTTTCTCCTTGTTCGTTCAATGCTCCTCTGCTGATTTTATTTAGATTATTACTTAATGGCTAAAAACGATTTGTAAAATCTATTTTTTTATGTTAAAGCGACCTATCCTGGTGAATAAAACAGCAATTTTAGCAGGACATCAAGACTGTGTATATGCTTTGGAAATAGGCAGAACTCCGTATGAAATTTTTTCGGCTGATGGAAGTGGTTCTGTGGCAATTTGGGATTTGCGAACTCCTGATTTAGGGAAGTTGTTAGCTAAATTACCTAATTCGGTGTATGCTCTTTGCTATTGGAGAGAAAGAAATATCCTAATTATCGGACAAAATTTTGAGGGATTACATTTCATAGATTTAACACTTCACCGGCAAGTAGGCTCAATCAAACTTACTTCGCAAGCTATTTTTGATATTAAAATATATCAAAATTTAGCTTGGGTGGCTTGTGGTGATGGCGTACTTATTATAGTAGATTTACCTAACATGGCAGTAAAAAAACATATTAAAGCCTCTGAAAAAAGTGCTAGGTGTATAGATATTCACGCAGAAAGGCAACAAGTCGCCGTAGGATATAGCGATAATGCCATTAGGATTTTTGGACTAAACGACTTTTTGCCCTTAGCCAATTTGCCTAATTCGCATCTCAATTCTGTTTTTTGTGTAAAATATGCTCCCAAAGGAAACTTTTTGCTCAGCAGTAGCAGAGATGCAAGGCTAAAAATTTGGGACATAGACAATAATTTCGCTCTGCATCAAGAAATTGTAGCCCACCTCTATGCCTTAAATCATATTGCTTTTAGCCCTGACGGAGAAAATTTTGCCACTTGTAGCATGGATAAAACCATTAAGATTTGGGATAGCTATACTTTCCAGTTACTCAAAGTAATCGATAGGGCAAGACATGCAGGACATGGGACCTCAGTAAATAAACTTGTATGGACAAGCTACGAAAATTTATTACTCTCCGCTAGTGATGACCGAATGGTTTCAGTTTGGCAATTAACACAAGGACAAGCTACCAAAAATGCGGAGTTCGCTCAAACTTAATAGTTTGATGAACTCCGTATTTTTCTGTAAAAATTAGCTTAAATGATATTGTTTTCAATAGCGAATTTTACCATTTCAGTAGTTTTTCTCAACTGAAATTTTTTGAGTAATGCAGCACGGTGATTATCAATAGTACGAACACTGGTTTTCAAGATTTCACTAATTTTACGACTACTATTCCCTTCTGAAAGAAGTTTAAGTACTTCTTTTTCTTTAGCAGTAAGCGTAGGAATTTGCTTTTTACTTGTATTCAAAATATTTTGCATCACAATTTGTGAAGTAATACTACAATAAAACTTATCACCTTTTAAGATTTTTTGTATGCCACGTACTAATTCAGGTAAATCTACATCTTTGTGGAAGTAACCTTCTAATTGCAATTCCACTGCTCGGGAGACGTAAAAGTACTCCTTATGCGTACTTAAGATAGCTACTTTTACGTTTGGATAGTTCTTTTTAATGGTTTCTGCTAATTCCATGCCGTCATAGTCAGGAAAGGTAATATCACAGAGTACTATATCAGGCTGTTCTATGGCTAGACGGCTTAGTAATTCTTGAGGTTTATTGAATTCGCCTCTACACTCAAATCCTTGTTTAGAGAGCAATAAGATAATACCTTGCCTAAATAGGTTATGGTCATCAGCAATAAAATATTTTATCATAGTACTATTTTGGAAAAGATTAGAAAGTTTTACTTGTAGGAGTATTAAGATTTAGGCTAATTTATTTTGTAAAAAATGAATACGGATAAAAAATTTTTTTTGTTGCAAAAATAGGTATTTTTCTTTGAAATATCCAAATTTTTAAGAAAATTTTTTATACTTTTTTCTTGAGAGCATGTTTATTTATTTTTTTGTGTATATCAGTACTAATGAAATCTCTTATGATAAAATACTCGGTAGATTGTTGGGAAATTACTGAATTTTTTAGAATATTAGCCTGTTGTATGGTAAATTTTTCCTTGTTCTCTTGCCATATATTTAGGTAATTTAAGTATTTTTTTAACCAATAACTTAGCTTTTTTCTTGCCGCTTGGTTTTCTTTAATATTTTTCTCAGTAAATACATACAGTTGGTAGATGGGACGGGTAAAAGCTACGTAAACGAGATTGATGTTTTCTATAAAAGTTTTCTCTTCTTCTTCTTTGCATTGATTAGCAAACAGAGGCAGTTCTTGTGCCTTACTAAAAGGGAGTGCTACGCAGGTAAGTTTTTTCTCAGGTTTTTTAGGGCATGAGGGTTGGTGATTCTCTGGGATATGCAGCCAAAAAAGCATATCGCTTTTAGGTGTAACTTCCCAGTCAGCAAAAGGTAAAATCACTACTGGGTACTCTAATCCTTTGGATTTGTGAATAGTAGTGATAGTAATAGCTTGTTTATCTTTGGGGCTGTTGATGGCAAGGGTGTGTTGTTTTTCTTCCCAATATTGAATAAAATCGGTAAGTGTGGTATTTTTTTGTAGACTAAATTGTAGAATTACATCTAGAAAACGGAAGAGGTAGGCAAGTCCCTGTTGGTCTTGGGTGAGATGAAATAGTTCAACAATTTTTTCAGCTAATTCATAAAGGCTTAGCTGCAAAAGTTGATAAGGTGAGGTGGCATATCCTTCAGCTTGCCATAGGTCATATAAGGCATAGATAGGTTGGTTAATGATTTCTTTAATGAGGCGGTTGAGTTGGCTGTCTATTACTTGCTTTTTTACGATAGTGTAGAAGAGGTACAATACTTCGGTTTTGAGCAGTTTCTCCTCTGGGGCGTCAAGCATTTTAAGGATAGCTACGATAAATCGGATTTTAGGCTCTTGCACAAGTAAAAGAGCTTCTTGGGAAATAACTTCTATTTGGTGCTGTTTCAAGAAATTCGCTATTTCTCTGGCTTCTGTGTTTCTGCGTGTTAAGATAGCAATATCTTTGAGCGTAAAGCCCTCAGTTTGTACTTGGGCTATGGTTTCTAGAATTTTTTGGTGGGTCTTTTCTATGTAGAATTGTTTGTCTTCGCAAGGTAAGAAATTAAACTCTACATAACCATTATTTTTATGATTTTGGTTCGTAGGTAGGTACTGTTTGCATCTTTCGTCATAAACTTGGGTAAAAAGTGGTATATCAAATTCTTGTCTTCGTAAGAAATCAAAAAAATCATTATTAAAATCAATAATTTGCTCGGCACTACGGTAGTTTATACTCAAATCAGTCTTGGTATGATTGAGTTGTAAGGTTTTGTAGCGCGGTTTAATAAATTGAGTGGGAAGTTTACTTTTTTGGACAAGTTTATCCATTTCATTTCTGTAAAGATAAACTAATTGCTCTAGTTCGCTGCCGCGCCAGCGGTAAATAGCTTGTTTAGCATCTCCCACAATTAGATTAAAGTAGCCGTTCCCTAAATTATTTTCTATTAAGGGAAGTATATTCTCCCACTGCAAAATAGAAGTATCTTGAAATTCATCTACTAAAATATGATGGTACTTTTCACCTATGCGTTCATAAATAAATGGCACAGGTTCGGAGGTTACAATTTGAGCAATTTTTCGGTTTGTATCTGAAATGTGAATGGTATTGTTTTCTTGTTTAATGAGCTGAAGTTCGTGTTCAATTTCTTGAACCAAAGCGAGTTGATACAAATGGGGGGTAATAGCAGTAAGCCATGTAATTTTTTCTGAAATTGTAATTATTTGAGATAGATAGCGCGAAAGTTCAACTTGTATAGTTTCAACTGCTTTATTTTTAGTACTACTTGTCCATTTATTTTCTCTTAGGGTTTGGTTCACATAGGTATTGCTTTTTTTAGTGAAATTACCTTGTGCAATTTCTTGAAGAAAATCGTATACGCCCTTGCTTGCTTGGTAGAAATCTTTTTCTGTAAGTCCATATTGTTTAATAAGTTGTATGGCTTGTTGGGCTAACGTTTGTATTTCTTGGGCGTAGTTATTAAGTTCTTGTTTGAGATAGTAGCTTATTTCTGCTAGTTCTTGCAAAGACAATTCTTTGACTTCTTTCACGAAGTCATAACTTTTTTCGTTCATGAGGTCTTTGGCGAATTTTTGCAAATCTTTTTCAATGCGTTGCCAAGATTGTCCTTTTGTATTTTTTTCTTTCGCCCATTCTATTAAAAGTGAAGAGATTGATTCCTCTTGCTCTCTACCAACACGCTCCAAAATTCTATCAGTAGCATTCTGTACTAATTGTTCAGTATCTAGGTCAATTTCATAATTGTAGGGAATGTCTAACTCTTGAGTAAAAGCATTAGCAACTTTGTTCATAAACTTGTCAATTGTGCTAACGGCAAAGTCTGCATAGTTGTGAATCAGTTTTTGGAATACTTTTTCAGCACGCTGTTGTATCACTTGAGGTGGGAGGGTTAATTCTTGTGCGATATTTTGTAGCATTTCATTTTCTATACTTTCAGGTTGGGCAAAAGTACGTAGTATTTTCAAGATACGCTCTTTCATTTCATTAGCGGCATCGTTAGTAAAAGTAATCGCCAAGATATGCTTAAAATAATCTGCTTGTGGTGTATATAGTGCTAATTTAATGTATTCTTTGGTAAGAGTATAAGTTTTCCCCGAGCCTGCCGAGGAGCTATATACTTTGAAATTATGACTCATAGCAAGAAAAATAGTAAGTAAGAGTTTAGACGAAATTCATTTGCTAATTTAAGCAATTATCGCTTTTCAGAGAGGCTATCAGAGCGTAAATAAATTTTGTTTTATATTTTTGCGCAATTTTCATTCATAACTTACGCTTTATTCTCTTATGAAAGTTTTTGATTTTGTACTTATTATTGATGACGATCCTGTAAATAACCTAATTTGTGAAAGTGTTATTAAAAAAACAAGAACTGCCCGTAAAATTCAAGCTATTACCAGCATAAGTGAGGCAATACAATTTCTTAGCCAACAGCAATATACTACTGATTTTCCTGACCTTATCTTGTTAGACCTACGCTTTCCTGATTCTGAAATGGGAGCTTGGGACTTTTTAGAAAAATATCCTACTTTAATATCTCCCGAAAAGCAAGCTAGTACAAATTTATTTGTGCTTACCTCATCTGTTGCAAAAATGGATATGAACAGTGTGGCAAAATATACCTTTGTAAAAGGTTTTCTTACTAAACCGCTTACAGATAAATCAATTAAGCATATCATTGAAGTGATTGGAGATTGATTTCATACGTTCATTTCTACAAGTACAGGACAATGGTCAGAATGGTAAGCTTCTTTGAGAAGAACGGCACGCTTTAGGTTAGGTATAAGTGAATGGCTAATAAGTTGATAATCAATCCGCCAGCCCAAATTTTTTGCTCGTGTATTAGGGCTTCGGCTGCTCCACCACGTGTAATTATGCGGCTCTGGATTGAGATAACGAAAAGTATCTATAAAGCCTAACTCTAAAAAGTTAGAAAACCATTGCCGCTCTTCAGGCAGAAAGCCTGAGCTTTTAATATTGGCTTTAGGATTGTGAATATCAATCGGTTGGTGGGCGATGTTGTAATCTCCTACAATTACTAAATTAGGAATATGCTTTTTTAGTTCTTGAATGTATTGATAGAAATGCTCTAACCAAAGCATTTTGAAGTCTTGTCGTGTTTGTCCGCTTGTGCCAGAAGGTATATACACACAAAGTACCGAAAGTTGGTTGAAATCAGCACGAATAAGCCTTCCTTCGGTATCCTTCCAAGGAGTTTGTGGGGTAGTGTGGGGCAGGGTATATCCCTTACTTACACTTTTAGGTGTTTTTTTTGTTAAAATTGCCGTACCACTATACCCTTTTTTCTCAGCTGTGTGAAGATAGAATTCATAACCCAACTGCTCAAATAGAGCAATAGGAATTTGGGAAGCAAGGGCTTTTACCTCTTGCAAACATACTACATCGGCTTGTGTAGCTTGTAACCACGTCAAAAAACCTTTGTTAAGTGCCGCTCTGATGCCGTTTATGTTATAGGTAATAATTTTCATAGGGTAGATTTAGAGCGTTTTTTCTAGAATTTGCACTAATTTTTCCAAACCGTTTTTATCAATCTCATCAAAATCGTTCAGTTTATCGCTATCTATATCTAAGACCATAGTTACCTTGTTATTTTTGAAAACAGGTACTACAATTTCAGACTTAGAGAGCGAACTGCAAGCAATATGTCCCACAAACTGAGATACGTCAGGCACAATAATCGTTTTTTGTTCACGATAACATGCGCCACACACTCCTTTGTCAAAAGGAATGCGTGTGCAAGCTAATTTACCCTGAAAAGGACCTAAAACGAGTTGTTTATTTTTCACTAAATAGAAACCGACCCAAAAAAAGCCAAATGCCTCTTTGAGAACGGCTGTAAAGTTGGCTAAATTAGCAATTAAATCGGTTTCACCTTGTAAAAGGGCTTCTATTTGTGGGGCGAGGGCTTCGTAAATGCCTTGCTTGTTGGTATCAGGAATGTATAAAGTCTCAGCCATGCATTTTTTTTAGGAGTTGTTTTTTCATACTTGGAATTTTTGACAAATTTTGGTTAATAAGGTAATTACTTTTTACTCTTTTCGGTGCATCTCTGCAAAATATTTGAAAAAGAGTGATATGGTTTCAATACCTTTGTAGTAGTTGAATATGCCATAATGTTCATTAGGGGAGTGTAAGCCGTCAGAGTCTAAGCCGAAACCTAAGAGTATAGACTTCAGGCCTAACTCGCGCTCAAACAAGGCTACTATGGGGATACTACCGCCACCTCGCGTGGGGATGGGCTTTTTGCCGAATGTGGCTTCCATAGCTTTGCTTGCTGCAAGATAAGCTGTAGAATTAGTGGGAGTATAAGCAGGAAAGCTACCATGATGAGGGGTTACTTTTACCTTTACTCCTTTGGGAGCGATACGCTCAAAATGTTCTTGAAAAAGTTTTGTAATTTTATCGGGGTGTTGGTTAGGTACTAGACGCATACTTATTTTGGCATACGCTTTAGAAGGCAATACTGTTTTGGCACCCTCTCCTATGTAACCTCCCCAAATACCATTCACATCTAAAGTAGGGCGAATACCTGTACGTTCTAACGTGGTATATCCTGCCTCACCCACTACTTCATCAATTCCTAAATCTTTTTTGTAGGCTTCCAAGTCAAATGGGGCTTGGTTAAGCTCAGCACGCTCCTCGGCAGAGAGCTCTATTACATCATCATAAAAATGTGGAATAGTAATGCGTTTATTTTCATCTTTGAGTGAGGCAATCATTTGGCAAAGAGCGTTAATCGGATTTTCCACTGCTCCCCCATATACTCCTGAATGTAGGTCGCGGTTAGGTCCTGTTACTTCTACTTCTAAATAACTTAGTCCTCTCAGGCTTACATCAATACTTGGGGTATCTTTGGCTATGAGCGAAGTGTCAGAAATGAGAATAACCTCTGCTTGTAAGCGGTCTTTATTATTCTTTACAAAAGATTCCAAGTGGGTAGAGCCTACTTCTTCTTCTCCTTCGATCATAAATTTCACATTGCAAGGCAGAGTTTGGGTTTGTACCATGAGTTCAAAGGCTTTGATATGCATATAGAATTGCCCTTTATCATCACAGGCACCGCGTGCAAAGATAGCCCCTTCGGGGTGAATCGGAGTAGTGCGAATAGTAGGTTCAAAGGGAGGGGAATGCCATAGTTCCAGAGGTTCGGGAGGCTGCACGTCGTAATGACCGTATACGAGCACTGTGGGTAAGTCAGGGCTGATTATTTTCTCGGCGTATACGATGGGGTGCCCTGCTGTAGGGTAGATTTCTACTTTATCTGCTCCTGCTTGTGTAAGCTTTTCTACAATAAATTCTGCTGCTCTTTGCATGTCGCTCTTGTGTTCTGATTTTGCACTCACCGAAGGAATACGCAGAAGAGCAATTAGTTCGTCTAAAAAGCGTTGTTTATGATCTGTAAAATACTGTTGTTGAATATTTTGCATAGTTAAGTAGATTTGAGAAAAAGAATAAAAACCAAGATAAAATAAGTTGGGTCTTATTTGTAATGTATGCTAATCTTTTAGCAATGGCTTTGACTTTTGCTTGTAGAATATATGAGTGTAAAATTTTTTGGTCTATAACTCATTGATCTTCAAGAATAATTTTTGAAAACGGGTTTTTATATTTAAATTCTAAAAAAATTTGAAAATATTTATTCTACTTCAAGTCTGAATTACTCCTACGTTATATCGTTTTTGGATAGGAGCATGGTTTGCCGCTTCAATACCCATAGAAATTACCTGACGAGTTTGCAACGGATCTATAATGCCATCAACCCAAAGGCGTGCAGCAGCATAGTAGGGTGACATTTGAGCATTGTAACGATTAGTAATCTCCTCTAAAAGTTTTTGTTCTTGTTCAGGACTAATATTTTCTCCTTTAGCTTTAAGACTAGAAACTTGGATTTGTAGCAGTGTTTTTGCCGCCGATGCTCCGCTCATCACTGCAATCTGAGCTGTAGGATAAGCGAAAATGAGCCGAGGGTCATAGGCTTTGCCACACATCGCATAGTTACCTGCACCAAACGAATTGCCCACTATGATTGTAAATTTAGGTACTACTGAATTTGCCATAGCACTCACCATTTTTGCTCCATCTTTAATAATGCCCCCATGTTCGGCACGTGAACCAACCATAAAGCCCGTTACATCTTGAAAAAAGACTAATGGTATTTTTTGTTGATTACAAAGCATGATGAAACGTGCTGCCTTATCTGCCGAATCTGAATAAATTACCCCTCCCATTTGAATTTCTCCTTTTTTAGACTTTACTACTGTGCGTTGATTAGCCACAATACCCACAGCCCAGCCGTCTATACGTGCTCTTCCGCAGATAAGGGTTTTGCCGTAGTTTTCCTTGTAAAGGTCTATTTCCGAATTATCTACTATGCGTTTAATCACCTCCAGCATATTATATGGTTTGGTTCTATCATAGGGAATGATTTGGTAAATTTCTTCGGGATTTAATTTGGGTAATTGTGGCTCAATGCGGTTAAAACCTGCTCTTTCGGGTTCTCCTAATTTATCAAAAATGCGTTTAATGGCATCTAAACAAGCTTTATCATTAGGATATTTGTTATCCGTAACTCCTGAAATTTCACATTGTGTAGTAGCTCCACCCAAAGTTTCAACATCTACGTCTTCGCCAATAGAGGCTTTCACTAAATAGGGACCTGCTAAAAAAATAGAGCCTGTGCCATCTACGATAAGGGCTTCATCAGACATGATAGGTAAATATGCTCCGCCAGCTACACAGCTTCCCATGATAGCAGCCACTTGTGTAATACCCATAGCTGACATTTGGGCATTATTCCTAAACATTCGTCCAAAATGTTCTTTATCAGCAAAAATATCGGCTTGTAAGGGTAAGTAAATTCCTGCACTATCTACCAAATAAATCGTAGGCAAACGATTTTCCATTGCAATTTCCTGAGCGCGAAGATTCTTTTTGCCTGTAATAGGAAACCATGCTCCAGACTTTACCGTGGCATCATTAGCGATAATCATACATTGCCTACCTGAAACATAGCCAATTCCTGCTACAACTCCTCCTGCAGGGCAGCCTCCCTCCTCAGGATACATTCCCTCACCCGCCAAGGCTCCAATTTCCAAAAAAGGTCTGTCTTTATCTATTAGGTAGGCGATGCGTTCGCGTGCTGTAAGTTTTCCTTTTTCGTGTTCTTTTTCAATTTTTTTCTGTCCTCCTCCAAGGGCAATTCTTTCTAATTTCTTTTTTAGCTGAAAAAGCAGTTGTTTTAGGTTATCTTCGTTTTTATGAGCTTCAATTTCTGCGGCTGTCATATTTTTATGTCATATTTTTAATGGTATTAAAAGCGACACAAGTGCAATGTAAAGTCAAATGCCTTGCAAAAGTAGTAAATTATTTAGGTTTATTAGGATACTTTAAGGAAAGTTTTTAGATGGCAGTATTATTCGGTAATAATTTTCCAAAAAACAAAAATTGAAACAAAACTTGTATTTGAAAAAAAAAAGTGTGAAATTTGCAAACTTTTATTTAGAAGTGATATTTAGAATACAAAGTATTTATGGATAGAAACCAACTGACAGGCTTGCTACTCATATTTATAATGCTCTTAATTTATTTTGAGTTTTTAGCCCCTAAACCTCAACCGCAAAACCCAACCCAAAATAAGCCCACTGAAAAACAAATTAACCCCCCCCAAAAAACTTTTTTACAAGAAGCAACCCAATTACCTGACTCAATTAGGCAACAAAAGTATGGCAACTTTGCCTCAGTGCTAACAGGAGAGAAAAAAAGTGCTGTTCTAGAAAATGACTATGTAAAAATTAGATTTAGCTCACAAGGAGCTACCATTCAGCAAGTTGAATTAAAAAAATATAAAACCTCAGATAAAAAACCTTTATTCTTACTAGACGAAAAAAATCATTCCTTTGAACTTAAACTTAATACCACACTCAAAGAACTACCTCAAATAGACCTTTATTCATTTTTTTATACAATTCAGCAAGAGAAAAATACGCTTAGATTTGTAGCAAAACTTACTGATAACCAAAGCATTGAACACATTTACACGCTTGCCAAAGAAGGATATACCCTGGATTATAGCCTCAAACTCAACAACTTAGAAAACCTATTAAATACGGCCAAAAATGCACAATTCATCTGGAAACAAGACCTCAAACCTTTTGAGTATGATATAAGGCAAAGCCGATACACTGCTACCATCAATTTTTATGACAAAGACGGTAGCTTTGATTATTTAAGTGAGACTAATTTTGACCCCCAAGAAAAACTTGTAGAGAAAAACCTACATTGGTTTAGCTTTAAGCAAAGGTTTTTCAATTCGGCTCTTATTGCTCCTAACCATAACCTACATAATGTTTATTTTAGGCAAATTACCAATGAGAGCAACCCTAACATAGAAAAAAGCACCGAAGCTCAATGCCAAATTCCCTTCAAAGATTTGCAACAAGGCAAAGGTAAATTTCAATTCTATTTCGGACCTAACCACTACTATACACTTTCGGCAGTTACTGACGGTTTTCATAAAAACGTTTATACAGGGCTACCGATTGTCAATTGGGTTTCACGATATTTGGTAATTCCTGTATTCGCTTTTTTTGAGCAATATACCTCTAATTATGGTATCGTAATTTTATTGCTCATGATTGTTACACGTATAATCATCTTTCCCTTGGCTTTTCGTTCTTACATCTCTATGGCAAAAATGAAAGTATTAAAGCCTGAATTAGATGAGATAAGAGAACGTACAGGAGGCGATATGCAAAAAATGCAAATAGAACAAATGGAACTATACCGTCAAGTAGGTGTCAATCCATTGAGTGGGTGCATTCCTTTACTATTACAATTACCTGTTTTATTTGCCCTATTTACCTTCCTGCCTAATGCTATTGAACTTCGGCAAAAAAGTTTCCTTTGGGCAAATGACCTCTCTACCTATGACTCTATCCTTCGCTTACCATTTTATATTCCTTTCTATGGCGACCACGTGAGCCTCTTCACTATTCTCATGACCGCTTCCACTCTTTTGCTTACCTACATTAATAGTCAAACACAAGCTAATATGGATAGCACTATGAAATTTATGATGTATTTTATGCCTGTTATGCTTATGTTTGTGCTAAATACGCTTCCTGCGGGGCTAAACTATTACTATTTCATTTCTAATATTGCCTCTATTGCCCAGCAATATGCGATGAAATTTTTTGTAGATGAAGCCCAAATCCGCAAAAAATTAGAAGAGAATAAGATAAAAAATAAAGACAAAAAGAAATCAGCTTTCCAGCGAAGATTAGAAGAGGCAATGAAGCAAGCCCAAGAGCAAAAGCAATTAGCCCAAAAACGTAAACAACAAGAAGGAAAAAAATAAGTACTAAAAGCCTCACGACTCTTTGTAAGGTAATGTAAAAATAAGGAAAGAATTTTTTATTTAGTAGCAGGGAGAAATCAAATCACTATTTTAAGTAATTTTACAGAGTAGTCTAATTAGTAGCGGTCTGACTCGTAAATTTCTTGAAATACTTTTACCCTTTTTGTTTTTCTGAGTTTATTGCATGTTTTCAATAGAAATACCTTAAAAAAATGCTTTAACCATTTCTTGAATAAATTAGCTTGTGTATTTTGTGATTAGAAGTGTGAAAAAGTAAATATCAGTTCTCAAAAAAATCATTACTTTTGCATAGTTGAGTGTAAAATTTGCCAATTGGTGCGTCCTACAAAGATGGGTGAGTGGAGTAAGAAGGCTCTTTCCTTTTTGAGAATGTGGAAAAAAAATATATTACAACTAAATATTGTTATAGTTCTTATCAATCTTTGAAAATTTATGAAAAATTTAGCTCTTGTTTTACTACAAACTACTACTTCTCAGACTAATCCTACTATGCAAATCCTTACACAAATATTATTTTTCGTAGGTATTTTTTTAGTTTTTTATTTCTTTATGATTCGCCCTCAACAACAAAAACAAAAAAAGCAACAAAATTTTATAGCATCCCTTAAAAAAGGGGATAATGTAGTTACTATTGGCGGTTTACACGGTAAGATTTATGCTATTCATGAAAATACAGTGGTATTAGAAGTGGATAAAAATACGAAATTGACTTTTGAAAAATCAGCTATCTCTATGGAGATAACACAAAAACTGGCAAAAGCAGGAGAGGTTTCAAGCTAATTTTCTAAATAAAAATTTTCTAGATAATAAAATCATATATATCAATCGTTTTAATAACAAGAAACCCTAATCCCTAAAAACCATTGCACAAAAAGAGGCAAAAGAAAATACAAAAGCAGCCATTTAGCCCAATAGTTACAATTGGGCGAATGATTACCAATGGCAAAACAATTACCTTTTTGTTTTGTCTGTTGCTGGCTTCTTTCTTTTGGTTTTTGAAAGCCATGAACAAAAATTATTTAAGCACACTTTCCTACAAAATTAAATTCTCGTATGACGAAAAAATTTATGATGTCAAAACACCGCTTCCGCAAGAGATTAAGCTTTACGTCAGTGCTAATGGTTGGCAAATTCTTAAAAAACGAATCGGCTTCTTGAATCACACTACGCTTATCTGCCCTATAGACAATATTTTGGCTCAAAGAGAACCTTATCTAGATAAAAGCACCATCCTTCAACAAGCTCAATCCCTCTTGCCCGATATAAAAGTGAACGAAGTAATCACCGAAGGACTGAAACTACAAGTAAATCGTAAAATATCCGCTATCTTTAATCTTAAAGTAGACAGTAGCCGCATTAAGGTAGTAAAAGGTTACAAGATTACCTCGCCAATCGAAGTTACACCCTCCCAAATCAAACTTTTTGGAGAGGAGAGTATTATTCGCCAAATTCCTAATCCTATTATCTTAAACTTGAAAGAACATTACATCAGTGCTAAATATGCTAAATATGTTCCCATTCCCATTCCCTATAAGCACAAAGGAGTAGTAAGCGACAAAGAAAAAGCATGGGTACAATTTGATGTAGAAAAGGAATATACCTACACATTTAACTTGGTGCTAAAACCAATCAACTTGCGTGAGAGTATGGAACTTAAAAACCCCACGATTAAAGTTTCTTATACTTATACCGAGAGCGAATTTGGGCAGTTCCCTCTTCACGATTTTGAAGCCGTAGCCGATTTTAATACCTTCAATCCTCAGGATAGCACAGTCAAGGTTATGCTTACGCGAAAACCTGCTCTGCTTAATCGTGAAGCTATTACTCTACCTAATACCATAAAAGTAATCTTGAGCAAAGCCAGTAAATAGTAAAAAGTCTTAGCAGAGTTATAGGTAGTTTTACTTACTCAAAATTGAGAGTAGTTTTGTATTTTTTTAGATTGTCTTTTGGTATATTTGTAAAAAATTCAACCAAGTTTTTAAGGTAAGCAAACTGCCCTGTAAAAGAACTTCTGACAAAGAAAAATAAAATTTGTTCATTCTTCAAGTTGTTTAGGTATGTACTATTTCAGATTAGTAGTATGTTTCGTGGGTGGATTTCTACCCTTGGTAGAAGGGTTGGCACAATCTACAAAGGTGTTGTTAGGTAGTAACGATAAAATCATTAGCTTGGATAGATATACAACTTACTATGTAGATACTACCAACCAAAAGACTATAGAGGAGGTAACTCAAACCAACTTTCAGAAGCAATTTCAGCCCTGTAATATACCTTTTCTCAACAAGGGAATAGTATTTGGGAAAAAGAGTTATTGGTACAGAGTAGAAATTTACAATAATAATGATAAGAGCAAGCGTGTTATTTTAGATATAAAAAATCCGCTTTTAGACAACGTACAAATATACGTACCTGATAAAAAAAAATACATCAAAATGCTGTATGGTGATAATGTGCCTATAGCTAAGCGGTCTGCTCCTTTACGTCTTCCCATAGTTTATATTAGCTTTGCTCCTCGTGAAACGAAAACTATTTATTTAAGGATTCAAACGCAAGGTATTTTGAAAGTCCCCTTGTTCTTATCTTCTATGGAATATTTCTATAAAGACAGCGTGGGAGATGCGTTGTTGTCAGGGTTTATAGTGGGGATACTGATTTTGTTTTGTTTAGCGAGTTTAAGTGGTTGGCTTTATACACGTGCTGTGGTATATCTGTATTTTTCGGGGTATGTACTCTCTATTATTTTACTATTTTTACAAATAAACGGCTACACTAGTAGCTATTTTGCTCCCGCTGATTTAACGGAAGTGGTAGCAAACCACCTTTCTGTGTTCATTGTATCTTGGGGGATGGTATTTTTGGTTTTATTTATAGTTCAGCTACTAAGTGTCTCAAAAAAATCTAAATTTTACAGGTTAGTTAAGTGGATACTCGGGGCGTATACTGTCTATCCTATCATATTTTGGTATCTTGACAATTCTTTACTTGTAGTTTCCAATTTGATTGTATCTATCTCCACGCGTTTATTACTTATTATAGCTACTATTCTCTTTTTTAGGAAGGATTTAGTTCCGCTGTTTGCTTATCTTTTTGCTGCATGGGTTATTTCTATTGTAGGCTTCATTTCATACCTCTTTCAGTCTTTTGATTGGCTTTATGCCAATATGCTATTGTTATTTCATTCAATAGAAATTATAGCAGTCATAGAAACAAGTTTGCTTGGCTTGGCTATCGTGTATAAAAGTAGTATAGTTTATAAGCAGATGCACCAATCAGAATTAGCAGCTATCCGTGAATTAAAAGCAAGTAAGGAAAATTTAGAACACTTGGTACATCAACGCACCTTAGAAATAGAAAATACCTTACAGGTTTTGCAAGAAAAAGAACGCTTGTTTAGAAATTTGGTAGAAACTATGCAAGCGGGTGTGTTTATTCATCAAAATTTTTATCTCAAGTATGTGAATACTTATTTAGCCTCTATGTTAGGATATTCCTTAGAGGAGATATACAAAAAAAATATAACAGATATTATTCATACAGATTATATTGATTTGGTACAAGAGCATTATGATAAGCGTGTAGAGAACGGGGTAGTATTACGTAGGTATGAAATTCAAGCATATCATAAGAGTGGAAACCTATTATGGTTAGATTTATCTATTACTAAAATAGAATATAATGGAGAGCCCTCAGTATTAGGTACGGTTTATGATATTACCTCTACCAAGCAAGTCTATGAAAAGTTAGCACAACAAAATTTAGCCTTAGAGCAGACTATAAAAAATCAAGAAATTATGCAAAACCAACTGATAGAGAGTGCAAAAATGTCTGCTTTGGGAAAACTCATTGCTAATGTAGCTCACGAACTAAATACACCTCTGGCTGCTATCCAGTCCTCGGTTCAGAGTTTACAAAGAGCCGTAGAACGTATTATCCAAGATTTACAAGTAGTCTTGCAAAATCTTTCTCCCTCTAAACGTGTAGTTTTTTTTGATTTAATAAGTAAAATAAAATTTGAAGATGAGCAAATTTCTTTACAGGAGAAGCGTAAAATAAAGGAGAATTGGATTGTAATACTTCACGAAAATAAAATACCTCATACCCGCCGCATAGCTGAGATCTTAATGAATGTGCAAGCTCAATTAAACATCAAACAACTTATGCCATTGTTGAAACATAAAAATCATTTGGAGATTTTCTTATTCATTAACAACTTATCAAATGTAGTAAAAAGTTGCCTTAATATTGCCTTTGCTTCCCAGCAAGCCTCTAAAACAGTGACTATGCTTAAAACCTACTCCCGTCAAGAACGCAGTACGGAAAAATCTTGTATTAACTTGCGGCAAAACTTAGAAGCTGTTTTAGCTTTACATAAACATCACATTAAGCGCGGAGTAAAAGTGAAAATAGATATTCCTGAAACGTTAGTTATTAATTGCTATGCTGATGAAATAACTCAGGTTTGGAGCAATATCATTAATAATGCTTTGCAAGCTATGAACTTCAAAGGTGAATTACACATAAAAGCCACAGAAACTGACTCAAAAGTATGTGTAGCTATTACTGATACGGGGGGAGGTATCCCAGAGGAAGTTCAACCCCATATTTTTGAGCCATTTTTTACTACTAAACCCGTAGGAATTGGCAATGGATTAGGGTTAGATATTGTAAAAAAAATTGTAGAAAAACATCAAGGCCGCATTTTTTTTGATACTAAAATAGGAATAGGTACTACTTTTTTTGTGGAAATTATGAAGTAAGTTATTCAATTTTCTGATTAAAGAAAATTAAAAAAATATGAAAAAAAGTTTCTTTTATTAAGAAAAAAAAACTAACTTTGCTCTTGATTTATAGGCTAAACTAAAAAAGTAAAGCACCATTATAGCTTGATGTTTATGCTTTCTGCTAAAATTATACTTTCTGCTAAAAATTAAAAAAATTTACATTTCATGCCTATCACTAACCATATTCCATGTTTCTGCTTAGCAAGCAAGAAGGTGGAGGCTTGTATGCCAAAATTGAGATTGGTCATATTTGTGATTGGGGTATCTTTATTAGCTTGCCAATCTTCATGGGGGCAGAATGTTAAAGAGTTTATTGAAAATGGTAGAAGAAAACTATCGTTAGAAGGTGCAAAACCGCTTCGGCAGGCAATTATAGATTTTCGCCAGGCTCTTAGCATAGCACCTCACAACGAAGAGGCACTCTACTATCTTGCAGACTCTTACTACCGTGAGGGAAATGCGGACAGCGCGTCCTACTTTATAGCAAAAGCCATAGAAATTAATCCGCTGTTATCAGCAAACTATCATCTTAAAGCTCTGATAGAGAGTTCCTTAAAAGAAGACTATAGAGCATCTATTGATAGCTATACCAAAGCCATTCAGTTGGCTAGTGCCGATGAGCGGTTGTATGCAGAAAGAGCCTGGACCTACCTAAAAGTAGGTGATATAAAAAAAGCTGAACAAGATGTCAATAGCTCACTTAGATGCCTAAATAAAAATGCAATCGCTATCTTTGTTTCTAATTTAGTGTATTTTTATAAGGCTACTGCTAAACAAGAGAAAGAAACTGCATTAGCAGGCTTACTCAATACAATTATTCTTATTAGAGACGAGCAAATAGCTTACCGCGACTATCTTTCTAACTGTTATCTTGAACTAGGAAATGCATACGCTCAGCTTGCTGCTAAGGAAAGTGCCATTGAGTACTATAGAATAGCTTGTAAAATAAATCCACAACAATATAAAGCGTATGTATATGGTGCGGTGCAAAATATGAGAGAGCCATCCCCAAACTATAATATCGCTTATGAGCAGGTAGATAAGGTAATAAAACAACAGTCAAGAAATGTTACTGCTCTTTTACTCCGCTCTTTAATAAATCAAAAACGTCAAGATTTACAGCAAGCCCAAAAAGATTTTGAAAAGTTTAAGTCATTATTAGCTACTAAAAGAGAGCATGAAAAGGTAGAAATAGTAGAGTTAATCACCGAATTTGCAGAAACAGCCGAATATTTTGAAATAGCTGAGCAAATAACTCAAAACTTCTCTCAAGAAAAAACTGAGTATGACTGGTTAAAGGCTAAAATTGCCTTCAAACGAAACGAACTAGACGAGGCACAACGTCTAGCTAAAAAAGTATTAGCCTCAGCCGATAGAACCCGCGAGAAAACGCTTATAGAAAATGCCCAAAAACTACTATACAAGATAGATGCTCAAAAAGTAGACAATATACCTCCCTCTATAGAAAGTCTGTTGGTAATGAACAAAGAGATTGATAATCCACAAGAAACCATGCGAGGCATCATTACCATACCAAAAACTGAAACGCTTACCGTAAGCGGTATTGTGCGAGATGAGAATGGAATAGAAAAAATAATGGTAAACAATCTAAGAGCTACTTATTTCTCTCATAATGGTAGATTTCAAGCTACATTAGCGTTACCTGTTAATACAACTCAATTTGACCTTTACATAGAAGTGTATGACAAGAAAGGAAATGTAGCTAAAAGCCACAGAAAAATAATAATCAGTACACAAGCTGACCCCCCCGTTGTGAAAAATGCTGAGCCAGACTACGTCCCTATTCCTATATTAGCACAAAAAGAAAATTTAGGAAAAACATACGTGCTTATCATTGCAGAGAAAGACTACAAGCACTGGGATAGATTGAAAAATCCAATAAAAGATGCCTATGATTTAGCCCAATTATATCGTGAGTTGTATGGTTACGAGGTAAAAGTTTTAGAGAATCCTACACGTAAAGATATACTGAAAACCTTGCGTGATGATTACATGCAACGTACTTACAGCCCAGAGGATCAATTACTTATTCATTTGGCAGGACATGGACATCACGACGAGAAGGTAAAGCAAGGTTACTTCGTTCCCATAGAAGGGCTTACACCTGCAGAAGATCCCTTCGGAGAAACTCTTATCCATTTATCAACCCTTCGTAACTGGATAGATAATATTAATTGCAAACATATACTCGTTTCACTTGATTTCTGTTATAGTGGTACTTTTGATGAGTTAATTGCTTCAAGAGGTACAGAAACCGTAGAATATAAAGGAATTAAAGGCTTGGAGAATATAAAGCGTAAAAAGAAGTTAAAAACTCGTCTTTATATTGCTTCAGCAGAGAAAGAACAAGTACCTGACGGCAGAGATGGGCAAAATTCACCATTCATAAGAAAATGGTTGTATGCTTTGAGAGAAGCCTATGACATGCAAGAAGTTCTTACTACTAGAAAAATATTTAAGTATTTAGAAGACTTGAAACCAAGACCCTGCATGGGTGAGTTTTCAAGTGGCTCTAATGAACCAGGAAGCGATTTCTTTTTCATTCCTAAACCTAAATAACAGTAAAGTGGAGATTATACCTAAATAAAGAGTTTCAAGGGAAATAACATTCTTCCTTGAAACTCTTTGTATTTGTATTCGTTTTTGCAATATAAGTAAAAGGTATTTGAAAAAAAGCTAATTATCAAAAAAAACATATATTTGCACTACCCTGAAAACTATGAAATGCTGTATTTTGAAAAACTTTCGTAATCTATCAAATGTTAAAACAAACTGTATACTAGTTGTGGGTGTTTTAGCAAGCTTTACACTCTTTGCTCAAACAAAGCCATATGGTACAGGTTGTAAGCTGGATCTTGAGAGATATAAGCAAGTACCATTAAAACCCACTCTTATGCGTGGCGATTTTATGGCACTTCCTACCCAAAAATCGTTACGAAAATATGCTCCTATTGCACGTAATCAAGGTTTATATGGTAACTGTGTAGGCTGGTCTACAGCTTATGCTGCACGTACCATCATGCTTGCTCAAAAGTTAGGTTGGACTAGCTCTTTAATAATCAATGAAAATGCCTTCTCTCCTTTCTTTGTTTACGAAAAAGCCAAGTCAAATCAAGATGTAGATTGTAAAGAGGGAACAAATTTGCCCGTTGCCCTAGAAATTATGAAAGAGTTTGGTACTCTAAAACTCAAAGAATTTCACGAAGTATGTGGCCAACCTATCACTCAACAACACATAGAACGTGCAAAAGAATATAGAATTACAGATTATCAACGCCTTTTTGAGCATAATTCTCCTAACAAGGTTCAACTTGTAAAGAAGAGTCTGGCTGAAGATAAGCCTGTAGTCGTTGGTATACAATGTTGTACGGAGTCATTTTTATATGCCAACGGTAAAGATACTTGGAAATTACAATCTACGGATAATCCCTCTCCTGACGGTGGTCATGCTGTTACTGTAGTAAGTTATGATGATAATAAAAACGGTGGCTCATTTGAAATTATGAATAGCTGGGGCACAAAATGGGGCAACGAGGGCTTTATTTGGATTACTTATGAGGATTTTAATCGCTATTGCTTTGAAGCCTATGAAATGACCCTAGAACCCGAAAAAGAAATAAAATTAGCCTCTGAAATTAAGTTTTCCTTATTAGAAGGAACAGAAATGAAAGTTACCATGAAAAGCAAAGGCTACTACGAAATGCAACGACCTTATCCCTCAGGAACAATGTATAAAATGACTATTAAAAATGAAGAACCTGCCTACGTTTATGTGCTCAGTACAGATTTATCCTATAACATACAGCAGTTATTCCCTCCTAACAATAAAACGAGTGCTTACCTCGGCTACCGTGGCTCTAACATTGCTATCCCTGACGAAGACCATTATTTTATGCTAGATGACCAAGTAGGTACAGACTATCTGTGCATTTTGTATTCCTCTGACAGGCTACCTATCGAAGAGATATTAATCAAGTTTCAAAATACACAAGGAAATTTCTCGCAAAGATTGAGCAAAGCATTAGAAAATTATGCAATAGATTTACAAGATGGACAATATTTTAGCCATGATAAAATAAATTTTTCGATAAAAAACAACTCTAAAAAGCAAATAGTCGTTCCTATTGTAGTAGCTATTCAACATATTAAGTAACATTTTTTTATGAAAAATATGCAAACTTTTACTCCAAAAAGAAAACATCTTTTTTATACTCTTGTGATGTTGGGCATAATACCGTGTGTTTATCTTTTCTCTTGCAAAGGTAAAGAAGCAAAACCTAAAACCAAAGCCGAACTCCTCGCACAAAACGAATGGAGAGGTGAAGTAGCGGAGGTAACCATATCAAGTTTTGTGTTTAATCAAAAGCAAGACCAAAATATTTCTACACTCATCTTGAAGTTTGAGAAAGATGGTACGTTTAGACTCAGAAATGGAAATGCCCCTGAGCAAAAAGGTAACTGGGAATTGCTAAACAACGACCAACAAATCAGACTCAAGAATGCTAATGTAATTGATTTTGAACCTTTGAAGCCTTTATTGCCACCAGGAGCTACCCTTCCACCAATTCCTGAATTATTTGACGTGCTAGAGATTACAGCAGAAAACTTTAAATTCCAAGGAAAAACTAATTTTAGTATACCCGTACAGGATTTCCCTATGCCTATTCCCATACAAATAGATTTCAAACCAAATTTCGTAAGAAATAAAAACTAATGAAAGTTTCTCAAAATGCAATATCGTAGTTTCAAGAAAATTTTGTAGCTTTTTCGTAATACTTATACATCCCTTATATTAAAAAAAAAATTAAATCTTTACGCTAAGTGAAAATACAAACATGCTCGGACATAGATTCAGAAAATACACACCAAAAGAGCAACAGCCTAATGCTGATTTTCAGCGGCTGTTGTCTATCTTTTTGCAACTGCTTACCCTCACATCAGGAGATGTAGCACAAGCCCTTGACCTTATGAGCAGGTTAGACAAACAATATGGATTTACTTCTGATAACTATGGCATGGGTGATTTTATTGAAGACTTGAAGAGTAAAGGTTATATTCAAGAAAATCCTGTCAATGGAAATATTACCCTTACCCCCAAAATGGAAATCGCTATCCGTAGAAGTGCTCTAGAAGAAATTTTCGGAAAACTCAAAAAAACACGTACAGGCAACCACCAAACTACATTTTCAGGAATAGGGGACGAGCTGGGAGTAGACCGTAGAGAGTTTCAATTTGGTGACGATTTAGATAAAATCTCCCTCACAGACTCCATACGAAATGCTCATATCAATCATGGTATCCAAGATTTTCAACTTTTTGAAAATGACTTGGAAATTATTGAAACTGAAAGTAAAGCCCAAACCTCTACCGTATTGATGATTGATATTTCGCACTCTATGATTTTGTACGGAGAGGATCGCATTACACCTGCTAAAAAAGTAGCTATGGCTCTAGCCGAATTGATTACTACAAAATACCCTAAAGATACGCTTGATATTATTGTATTCGGTAATGATGCATGGCAAATACAAATTAAGGATTTGCCTTATTTAGAAGCAGGACCTTACCATACCAATACCGTAGCAGGGTTGGAATTAGCTATGGACATTTTGCGAAGACGCAAAAATCCTAACAAGCAAATTTTTATGATAACTGACGGCAAACCTACCTGCCTTAAAATCGGCTTGAAATATTACAAAAATAGTTTCGGTATTGACAGAAAAATTCTCAAAAAAACACTCACATTAGCCGCACAATGCCGTAAACTC
Organism: Microscillaceae bacterium; assembly: GCA_025054775.1. Taxonomy (GTDB): domain Bacteria; phylum Bacteroidota; class Bacteroidia; order Cytophagales; family Microscillaceae; genus JANWZA01. The sequence continues at coordinate 53,256 of JANWZA010000026.1, read as the reverse complement.
AAAATTCCTATTACTACTTTTATGATTGCTTCAGACCCATATCTACGTGAATTTGTACGAGAATTTACTGCCGTAAACAACGGCAAAGCCTATTACAGCAATCTAAAAGAATTAGGCAATTTTATCTTTGAGGATTTTCAGCGAAATAAGCGAAAAAGATTATAAAAATTATTGCTCAACTTTATCAATATAATAGGTTTTTTATTTTTCCTTAATAGCTAATTGTCCGCAAGCTGCATCAATATCTTTACCACGACTGCGACGAATTTTTACAATAACATTTCGTTTTTCAAGATATTGAGCAAATTTGAGCAACCTGTCCTCATCTGTATTTGCAAAGTTTGCCTCTCGGATCGGATTGTACTCAATAATATTGACTTTGCTCGGGATGTGCTTGGTAAAACGATATAACTCTTCAGCATCTTTCAAGCTATCATTAAAATCCTTGAATACGATGTATTCATAAGTAACGGGATTTTTGGTTTTTGCAAAATAATATTTCAAAGCATCTCGTAAAGCCACAAGAGAATTACTATCGTTTATAGGCATAATTTCATTGCGTTTTTCATCATTAGCGGCATGGAGTGAGAGGGCTAAATTGAATTTCACGCGGTCATCACCTAATTTGCGAATCATTTTAGCAATACCTGCTGTAGAGACAGTAATTCGTTTGTAAGACATGCCTAATCCTTTTTCAGAGGTTAGCATTTCTATCGATTTTAGCACGTTGGCATAGTTGAGCAATGGCTCGCCCATGCCCATAAATACAATATTTGTAAGAGGAGTTTGGTAAATAGCTAACGCCTGCTCGTGAATAGCTACTACTTGGTCAAAAATTTCACTTGCTTCTAAATTGCGTTTGCGTTCCATGTAGCCTGTAGCACAGAACTTACACGTAAGTGAACAGCCTACTTGGGAAGAAACACACGCCGTCATGCGATTCTCAGTGGGAATAAGTACACCTTCTACCAAATTGTTATCAGGCAACCGAAAGCCAAATTTGATTGTTCCATCTTGGCTTTTTTGTTGTTGGGCAATGCTCAAATGTTTGAGGTCAAAATATTCGGTGAGCCACTGTCGTAATTTAATGGGAAGATTAGTCATTTGCTCAAAAGAGTGTACATTTTTTTTCCAAATCCATTCAAAAACTTGCTTTGCCCTGTATTTAGGCTCTTCCTTTTGAGCAAATATCGTTTCTAACTCCTCTAAAGTCAGCTTGCGAATATCTTTTTTCATTTTGTTAGGAACAACTTCGCTTGATTCTTTCAATAATTTTCGTGGTAGAATAACCTTCTACTAATTCAATTGTTTCTACTTTACCGCCGCGTGCTAATACAACCTCGGCACCCACAATATTTTCAGGCAAATAATCGCTCCCTTTTACTAACACGTCAGGTTGTAGTTTTTGAATAAGTTGTAAAGGTGTATCTTCTTCAAAAAGCGTAACAGCATCTACAAAAGATAGTGCCGCTAACACGCGGCAGCGCGCGTATTGCCCTATTATAGGACGATCCCTGCCTTTAAGCCTTTGTACCGAAGCATCGCTATTTAGCCCAATTACTAGTCTATCCCCCTTGAGACGGGCTTTTTCCAAATAATCAATATGCCCTAAATGCAAGATATCAAAACAACCGTTAGAAAATACTACTTTTTGCCCTTCTGCTTGCCATGCTTTTACCTTTTCGGCTAATTCCTCTTGCATCAATATTTTACTTTCGGTTCGTATCATTTTTGTATAAATTTTTATATTTTTAATTTTCAGGGCATTCTCTCAGCTCTCGCTAAGGCGAGAGGCTTTGAGGCAACGGGCTGCGCAAGGTTTGTTTTGCTCTCGTGCTTTGCCTTGTGGCTTACGGCACTCCCTTCGCATCCCTAAAAACGCAAAAGGATACTTGATTTATGAAAAAGTTCTCAAAATTACAAAAAAAGCTTTATCTAAATTGTCACCTACGTTTGTTCTTCTTTATTTTACTCATGTCTTTTTTGTATTTTTCCTTATGTTTTCAATCTTACTAAATTAGGTAAGGTTTAATTTTTTTACGAATTTCAGAATTCTGTAAGTCAGTTTCATTTTGAAAAAGGCAACAAAACTAGCCTGCTTTTATTGCCTTGCCTCAAAATCTAAAGAAGCTGAATTGATACAATACCGTAAACCTGTGGGCAGGGGACCATCATCAAATACATGCCCTAAGTGAGCATCACAGTTAGCACATACCACTTCTGTACGTATCATACCATATGAAGTATCTTTTATCCTCTTTACCGCTTCCTGCGAAATAACATCGTAAAAGCTAGGCCAACCTGTTCCCGAGTTGTATTTTGTTCGTGAGTCAAATAAAGGGGCATGGCAACAAATACACTTGTATATTCCATCCCCTTTATAGTCGTAGTAAATACCTGTGAAAGCCCGTTCCGTGCCTTTATTTTGGGTTACGTGGTATTGCAAAGGTGTAAGCCTTCGGCGAAGTTCCTCTTTTTTGTCAGTAAGGTTGCTCATAAGATAATTTTGCAATTGTAGAGTATTTTTGTAATTGTAGAGTATTAGATTAGTCTATGTTCGAAAGTATTTTTTACCTATGTATAACATAAAAATTATCCAAATGGTTATGCTTTTTTCGTATATTTGCAAAGGATAAATAAGCCCTTAGGCCTTAAACGTATGAAACGTGAAGAAACCATTGATTACCACATAAAAGCCACTTGGCATGCCATAGCACGCATGTATAATGCCGAAGCTACTAAATATAATCTAACACTTTCAGTGGGATACGTATTGCTAAATATTGACCTTACACACGGCACACCTGCTACCAAAATTGCTCCTCTTATGGGCTTGGAAGCACGTAGCATTACACGCGTGCTAAAATCTATGGAGCGGGAAGGTTATATCTACAAAGTACAAGATGAAAAAGATCGGCGCTTCTTCCGTATCTTCTTAACTGAAAAAGGCAAACAAAAGCGAAATTATGCTAGCCAGACCGTAAAAAGATTTAATAAAATGATGAAAGAAATGATAGAACCTGAAAAAATGAGAATCTTCTTTGAGGTTATTCAGCAAATCAATCAATTAGTAGAAGAGTATCAACAGAGAATTGTAACTGCCCAACCTTCGTAATCCTATACCTTATATGCCTATTGATTTATCTAATGCTGAAGAGTTAGCCCAACTTAATCAAGCCCAACTTATCGCTCTTGTACAAGACCTCTATCGGGAGAAGCAAGAGTATGAAAAACAAAAAAATAAAATATTGAAAGAACTCCGTAAAGCCATACAAGATTTTTTAGGTGATATAAACATCCCTCCTTTTGATGCCCATACCTCCCTTACCAGAGGTATCAAGTATGCCCTTGGCCTTATGAAACGATATATTGATGTTCGCTTTGAGGAGTTAGATTTGCAAAAAGAAATGCTTTTACAAGAGATTGACGCACAAATCAAAAAAACCCTCATTCGTGAAGCTAATTTGTCTTCTCTTATCAATAATACAAATGATTTTATATTTTCAGTCAATAAAAATTATCAAATCCTTACTATTAATCGCGCTTACAAAGAATACCTCAAAAACCATTACGATTTACAATTAGAAGAGGGCGATAGTCTAAAAGATAAAATTAGAAAAAAAGTTTTTGAATATTGGTACCCTTTTTACGAGCAAGCCTTCCGAGGAGAAACTTTTAAGAAAATAGAAAAACGAACCGTAGGAAAAGAGTTTTTTGTTTATGAAGTATCCTTCAACCCTATTATACAGAAAGATAGCTTAGGAAATGAAGAGGTGACAGGAGCAGCTTTGTTCATACGGGATATAACCAAGGAATATAAAACTGAGGAGAAAATAAAAGAACAAAATCGCGAACTCAAAGCTATAAATGCTGAATTAGACACTTTTGCTTATTCCCTCTCTCACGACCTTAAAGCCCCCTTAGCTTCTGTTTTAGGAATAGCCCACCTTATCCGCTTAGAAGAAGCAAATGAGACTATACTGAACTACGTGGGAATGATAGAAAAGAGTGTGCAAAAACTAATGGATTTTATTACAGAACTTACTGATTTTATGAAAAATAAGCAAACAGCAATTAAGAAAGAGAATGTTTTACTGCTTCCTATGGTTCAGGAATTAGTAGAAAGTTTACAATATATTGAAAAGAACAAAAGCATACAAACCCACATACACATAGCTCCAGAGCTAACAATCTACACCGACTCCATGCGTTTGCAAATGATACTAACTAATCTCATTTCCAATGCCTTCCGTTACATGAACTATGACCAAGAACAACCTTGCATTAGTATTATAGCCCAAGAAACACCCAAAAAATGGGTAATCCAAGTAATAGATAATGGCATTGGTATAGCCAAAGAACATCAGCGTAAAATTTTTAATATGTTTTATAGAGCTACTAACAAAGTTTCAGGTACAGGGCTAGGGCTATATATCGTAAAAGAAGCATGCCAAAAAATAGGAGCCAAAATCAAGTTATACTCCGAACTAAACAAAGGTTCTACGTTTACCATAGAAATTCCTATTCAAAAAGTAGAAAATTGAATATTTTAGCTACCTCTTCTATTTTTTTGTTGCTTTTCTCGTGCCATAGAAAAATATTAGAAACAAAGGATAAAAATTTTCTTGTATTTTCTGTACCTTTGTACTAAATTATGTTCAGTTCTTTCTCACAATTTTTAACTCTTTAAAACCATGATAAACAGAGAGCGTAAACGAGAGTTCTTAAAAGAAACTATCCAACATATTGACATTAAAAAATATAATGTAGTACCAATGATAGAGGCTATGGAAGAGATGGCTTTCCAAGCCCGTAATTTAGCACGTGGAGCTAAAATCTTTAACATGATGCAAGCCGAAACAGAGTGTACTATTTTCCTAACCTTAGCGGGTTCGCTTATTTCGGCAGGCTTAAAATTAGTTTTGGTGGATTTGGTAAAGCATAACATGGTAGACGTTATTGTCTCCACAGGAGCAAATATCGTTGACCAAGACTTTTTTGAGGCCCTGGGCTTTAAGCACTACAAAGGAACGCAATTTGTAGATGACCAAGAACTTCGTCAATTGATGATTGACCGCATCTATGATACCTTCATCGATGAAGAAGAATTACGTATTTGTGATGATACCATCTTTGAAATTTGCGAATCTTTACCTCGCAGATCATACTCCTCACGTGAGTTTATTTATGAAATGGGCAAGTTTCTAGCCGAAAACGATAAATATGCTCCTTACCGGGAGAACTCTCTCGTCTATCAGTGTTATCTAAAAGGAGTACCTATTTTTGTACCTGCTTTTTCAGATTGCTCTGCAGGTTTTGGCTTGGTAAAACATCAATGGAGTAACCCCGAAAATCACATATCTATTGACTCTGCCAAAGACTTTTTAGAACTAACTAAAATAAAGCTGTACAGCAAAACTTCAGGTTTAATGATGATTGGAGGAGGCGTACCTAAAAACTTTGTACAAGATACCGTAGTAGCCTGCGACATTTTGGAAAAAGAAGCCGATATGCACAAATATGCTGTGCAAATTACCGTAGCAGATGAGCGGGACGGCGCCTTGTCAGGCTCTACACTTAAAGAGGCTTGCTCTTGGGGAAAAGTGGATACAGTGTACGAACAAATGGTATTTTCAGAAGCCACTATTGCCTTCCCTTTAATTGCAGGGTATGCTTACCATAAAAAAGAATGGCAAAACCGCCTTGAAAGACGCTATAACGATGTATTAGATAAAAATTTGGTAGAAGCCTAAATCATTATCTATACTTTCCAAGTCCTCATTAGGCTTGGAAAGTAGTACTTGTCAATGGTATAAGATTTGCAACACTAGCTAAGAACGCTCCCTAATTCCATAAATTAGTCATTATGCTGAAGCACTATCTTCAAAAATTTAGCGTTATTTTCAAAGTAAACTCCATTTTAGCACAATTATTCTGGACGTATGTAGTACTTTTTATCCTATTTTTTGTAGGTACTTTGGCGATTAGCCAGTATGAACGTAGTATTAGTAAACATACACAGGCAATTATTCAATACAGGCAACAAGTTATTAGCTACTCACTCAAAATTCAATATGCTCTCAACCAAGCAGCCTATATGGGGCAGAACTATCTGACCTTCAAGAAGATTTATACACAAAAAAAGGCAGAGTTCGTATGGCAAAAACGCCTCTTAGCATATACCGACTCTCTTATCAATGTTTCCATTGCCTATAATGATATTGAACTTCAACAAAAAAGCCGACGTATTAAACGCGATATTTTAGACCTGCAAACTCTTTGGGAAAATCTATTTATTCTCAAATTAGCTCCTGCTCAAGCCCTTGCCGTAGAGGAGAATGATAAAAAACTTAACCGAATGCTAGATTTGCTTAATAGAGATCTAACCATTTTAGCCTCTATCAAAGAAGAAGAAATTAAAAGCTTAACCTCTGAATTGGAGGGAAAAATAGACTACCTAAATACGCTATTCTTCTGGCTTACTATGCCTTTATTACTTCTGGGAGCAGTCAGTTCATTTTGGTTATTGAGACGTTCTATTATTTACACACGTTTAGTGGCTGATAGAATAGCAGACCTAAACGAAGGACAACTCCCAGCCCCTATTACCCAATCTATTGAGGAGTTTAAGAAAGTAGATTTCTTAACTAACCAGCTCATTATTACCCTAGAACAGCTTAAACTTTTAGCACGAGAAATTGGAAAAGGAAATTATGATACTCAAATACAGGTCTTTCAGAGTAAAGGTGAATTAGGAGAAGCAATTGAACAAATGAACCAAAATTTGAAGCAAATTGCCGTAGAAAACCGTCGTAGAAACTGGCACAACGAAGGTTTTGCTAAGTTTGCTGAAATTTTGCGCAGCTATACCGAAGACAGTACCAAATTTTTTAATAGCATTATTTCTAATTTAGTACAATATCTAGAGGTTCACCAAGGCGGAATTTTTGTCCTAAATTCTGAAAATTATCCCGAGCCTACTATGGATTTGAAAGCCTCATTTGCTTTTGAAAAACATAAATATTATGTAAAATCTTTTGCCCAAAATGAAGGGCTAATAGGACAGGCTTGGCGTGAAAAAGATACTATTTTTATTACTGATATTCCTGAAGACTATAAGGATATTAGTTCAGGACTGGGAGCTGCTAAACCTAAAAGTATTTTGATTGTACCTCTTATATTTAATGACAAAGTAGAAGGTGTCATAGAACTAACCTCACTCAAATTGTTTGAACCTTATCAAATAGAATTTGTACAAAAATTAGGTGAAAGTATTGCCGTTGCTATCTCAAGGGTAAAAATCAATGCTGAAACGCAAAAGCTGCTCATAGAGTCAAAAATGATTAGTGAGCAGATGCGTATACAAGAGGAAATGATGAAAAAACAACTAGAAGAAGCCTTGTTTGATAAAGAGAACATTATTAAACAAAGTCGTGAATATGCCCAAGAAATAGAAACCATAGAGGAAGTTTTTATCCGATTAGAAACAGATATTGACGGCTACTTACTCAAAGCTAATGACTTAGCCCTACATCTTTTAGGATACAAAAAAGAAGAAGTTTTGGGAAAACATTATACAATCCTTTTTACACCTAAACAATTACAAGCTAACCATAGAGAGTTTTGGATTGAAGTGCTAAATGGACATATTACCAAGCGTGAAACCGAAAGACTAACACACAGTAAGCATAGTGTCTGGTTTATTGAAGTTTTTTATCCCATCTACAATTCACACGAAGAAGTAGAAAAAGTTTGTATCCTAGCATTAGATATCACAGCCCTAAAAGAAAATGAACTAAAGTTACGTAAACAAGTAAACGAATTAGTGCAACGCGAAGCAGAAATGCAACGTAAAATAAAAGAAGTAGAGGAAAAGGCCTTTAACCGAATTCTCAGTATTAGAAGTGAGTATCAAAAACAAATAGAGGAGAGAGACCGATTTATACAAGAACTTAAAGAAGAGTGAAAGAAATCTAAGTAACCAAATGACACCGAAAACAGAAGAATGAAACAGCAAACCCTAAAATCCATTTTTATTTTTATTTCTGTTGCTTACACAACTCCCCTTTGGGGACAAAAAAATATTGCCCGAGAATGGTACTATAAAGCTGAAACAGAAATTCTATTTTCTAACTATACTGCAGCTCACGAATATTTAGACAAAGCCCTCGCCATCAATAAAAATTTTGCAGAAGCCTTTTTTCTGAAAGGAAAAACCTATTTTTTACAAAAAAAGTATGATTTGGCTAAACAACAATTTGAAATAAGTATTCAGAAAAACCCACAATCCTACGAAAGTTATGCTTATTTAGGAACTATCTTTTTTGAGCAACAGAGCTACGAGGAGGCTATAATTTTTTTTAATAAAGCTCTTGCTATCAATCCTCAATATGCAGTTGTCTATAATTACCGTGCAGAAGCCTTCAAAGAACTGGGACTCACGCGCCAAGCAATCTTAGACTATAACAAAGCTATCGCTCTTGAACCCAAAGAAGCAATTTTGTATTTCGGAAGAGCCAAATGTAAAATGAGCTTACAAGATTATCAAGGGGCCGTCCAAGATCTCGATCAAGCTATTGCTTTAGAACCTAAAAACTCACTCTTTATTCAATATCGTACAGAAGCAAGATTTTTGTCAGGGGATTTTATAGCCACAGCACAAGATATAGACCAACTTATTGCTCAAAACCCAGAGATAGTAGAAAAATATCACTATAAGTTGAACTTATTTTGTAAAATTTATCAAAAAGATTACCAAGGAGCTATCCAAGCCCTAAATTATCTTATTAAAGAGGACAGTACCCAAATAGAACTTCTGCTTGAACGTGCTAAATATCACTTCCTTTTGCGAGATTTTTTTCATGCCGCACAAGACTATGTGAGGGCTATCTTCTTAAATCCTGACAATGCTCAAAATTACTATGATTGTGCCTTAGTCTATAAAGAAGCTAAAGAATTTGAAAAAGCCTATCAATATTTTACCTCAGCTATTATTACAGATAGTAGCCATGCACAAAGTTGGTATGAGCGAGGGCTAATACAGCTTAAACTGAAAAGAAAAAAAGAAGCACGAAAAGACCTCTTACAAGCCTATCGCAAAGGTATAACACTTGAAAAGATGCAACCCGAAGCCCAAGCCTTGATTAGAAAAGAAATCTTGCCAGTACAGAAGCACAAATAAGAAAAAAAATATCCTATGCAGTAGGAAAGGAACTAAAGAGAACAAATGATTAGCAACCCAGAAAAAAACTTGCAAGAAGGGTAGAAATGAAGGAAGACAAGAAGAATTAAACTTGTGAAGTTAGGTTTAGAAATAATTGAAAATTTGCGAAAATAACTTAAAAAGTAGAAAAAAAAAGTAGAAAAATTAGAAGCTAGGATTAAATCATAATTTTACTCCTATAAGGAGTACATCATCTACTTGCGGGTTTGAGCCTTTCCACGCATCAAACTCCTGTAGAAGAGCTTCCTTCTGCTCGGCGATAGGCTTGTGTTGTATACTTTCTAGAAGTTCTTTGAAACGTGTTTTCATATATTTTTTCTTTCCCGTGCCACCAAATTGGTCTTGAAAACCGTCGGAAGCGAGGTATATGATTTCACCTCCTTGTAAATCAATGGTTTGATTTTCAAAGGTGTTTGTCTTGTTCTTCTTTAGCAATACACTACCACCAATAGTAGCATTAGTACCTGGATAGCACGATAATACTCCCTTTTGGGAAATATAAATCGGTAATTTAGCCCCAGCAAAAGTAGCTTGTCTATAAATTTTGTGGATAACTATCATAGCTAAATCCATTCCTTCGGTACTACCTCCTTTTTCATACACCTGTTGGTGTAGCAAGGTTTGTATTTTAAGATCTAGCAGACTAATAACCTCAGCGGGATTAGTGATGTTATTTTCATTGATAATTTGGTTCAAGAGTGAGTGCCCCAGCATAGTCATAAAAGCTCCTGGCACTCCATGTCCTGTACAGTCAGCAGCTACTAGTACGATTTCCAGCCCTTTGTTACTAAACCAGTAAAAATCACCTGAAACAATATCTTTGGGTTTGAAGATAATAAAGCCATCTTGAAATGCTGCTAAAAGCTCTTGGGGTTTATATAAAATAGACTGCTGAATACGTTGCGCGCTCAAAATACTATACTGAATTTGGGTATAAGCCTCTTCTAGGGCTTTGCTCTTTTGCAAAATGTCTTCTTTTTGTTGAGCAATTTGTACTACTTTTTCTGCTAATTCGTTCTTAATTTTTTCTATTTCATCTTTTTGGCGTTTTATTCTTCGTCCAATTAAATAAAGAATAAGAGCAATGATAAGCAGAGAAGCTACAATAATTGAGGCAATTGTAACGGTGGTTCTGTAACGTAGGTTAGCCAGGCGTTTGTCCTCTTCACTTTTTTGAGTAATTTGTTTAATTTTTCGTTCTGCTGCCAAATTGATGGAGTCACGAGCTAAGATAGCAGCCCTCATTTCCTCTAAACTGTTTTTTGCTTCTCTTTGTAGCTTTTGGTATATCTCGTCATTTTCATAGAAAGTTTTTTCTATTTTAGCTAAATATTCTTGCAAAATTTTGCGTTGCTCTTCTTCTAATTTGGCGGCGGCTAGTTTGAGGGTGAGTTGCTCTAGCTCACGTTTTAAGATGGAGGTTTTTTGTACTTGAAATTCACGCTGGCTTTTTAGCTCGTCTTCTATAAGGTCAAAGTCTTTAGCATAATTATCTTTACTCTCTCGGGTAGGTTTGGTTTGAATAGGTTTGAGGTAAATATTTAATATTTCGGTATCGGCCATGTATTCTTGCTCACTGATTTCATATTTGTCAAACTTGAATTGGCTAAATCGAAAGGCAGGATTTTTGAGGTTTACCCATGCTTGGGCATTACTTTGGTATAAAACACCATCTATATAGATGGAAACATTAGGTAAAGGTCGTTTTTGTTGGTCAAAAAGCCGAATTTTTACTACCTGGTTAGCTTCTTTGATGGGCTTCTCTTCCTCGGCAGGTTTAGGCATTTTGAGATACACAAAACTGTAATTTTCTTTCATCATAACATCGTTGAGAGCAATAGGAATATCATTTACCTTGAATTTGCTTCCTAAACTGATTTGTATGTTCTCAGGAATAGGAAGGGTAAATTCTCCTAATTCATTAGTTACGGCACTGCTCTCACCTTCGTTCAAATCTACTTTGGCATTAGCCACGGGTTTATTTTGGTAGTTAAGTACTTTTCCCCTAAGGCTGGTAGCAGGTTGTAAAATGATATTAAGGTACTGCTGATTTTCACTATAAGTGTAGTTTTTTAGCTTATATCCCTTTTTGAATATTTTTACATTAGTAGGCTTGGAGAAGCGTTGCTGAACATCTAAACTGAAACGCCCTGTACGTTCTGTTACAGCGTATGGGCTTCCATTAACCGATACCTTGACGTCATTAATAGGAAGCCCATCTTCAGTAGAGACTTTCCCTGTTATCTTAAATTGAGACAATGCTCCACAAGGTAAGAGCAAATAAAATCCTAAAAAAAGCAAAACGAGACGTGAACACATTACTTACGTTACAAGTTGCTTAGGTAATAAAATGAGCAAATTTCAGTTGCTCATCAAACTCAGCTTAGAATAAGTTGTATTTTTTTTAATTATATCATTTTTTATGCCTAAAATTACTAATTTCGTGCTAAATCTAAAAAAGGGTAGCATTCTTTGGAAAGTGCTTACAGTAGGTGTATTTTTATCATTTACTTACTTTTTTATATGATTTTTAGAAGAGTATAGTTATGCCAAAGTTTGTAATAACTTTTATATGCCAAATTAGTATCTAAAATTTTTGTTTTGATTTGTATCTTGAACAAAGCATACTTATTTTGTTCACAATGGTTATACCTTAAATTCACTTTTTTCAACTATGGTAAAAACAACGCTTATAAGAATTTCACTCTTTTCAATATTTTTGTATTTGAGTGGTTGTGCTATCATAAGGCAAGGAGAGGTAGGGGTGAAACGACGTCTAGGTAAAATTTCGCCTAATATTCTTACCGAAGGAGCAAGATTGTTCAATCCGTTTACTACTGTTATTTTGCGTGTGCCTACACGAACTGTAAATTTGGAAATCAACTCTAACCTGCCCTCCAAAGAAGGATTAACTATTGCCTCAGAAATCTCTATCTTGTATAGTATTCAGGCTTCGGTAGCTCCCAAATTGCTACGCGAGGTAGGACCTAATTATGAGAAATCAATAATTTTACCTGTATTTCGCTCTGCAGCAGCAGATGTAACGGCTCGCTTTTATGCCAAAGACCTACACTCGGGAGAGCGTGGGCAGATTGAAAATAGCATACGTGAACAAATGATGGCTATTTTGGAAAAAAAAGGATTTATCATTGAAAATGTACTTATGAAAAGTATTCAACTACCTCCTGGCTTATCAAAAGCTATTGAGGAGAAGCTACAAGCCGAACAAGATGCTCAAAGAATGGAATTTATTAAACAACGCGAAAGCATAGATGCTGAACGCAAACTTATACAAGCTGAGGGGGAGAAAAAAGTACAAATTGTAGCAGCAGAGGCTCGTAAGCGAACTATGGAAATTGAAGCCGAGGGCGTAGCTAATGCTATCAAGATTGAAGCTGAAGCCCAAGCCAAAGCTAATGAGATGCTCAAGCAATCGCTTACTCCTGCTATTTTACGATTACGGTCTATTGAAGCCTTCAAAATACTTTCAGGCACAAATAATACCAAAATTATCATTACTGACGGCAAAAATCCACTTTTAGGCTTACCTGGTAGCTTTATTGAATGAGTAAATTTTGCCATAATTGAGCAAGATATTTAGCACTATGTAGCAAGCGGCTACCATACCATGAAAACATTTCACCATTAACTAAAAGTACCTTTACTTGTGGGCAAAGGGCTTGATAGTATTGAATATGTTTTTCCTTAAAAGGAAAAGGCTCTGAACTTAGAAAAATATAGTCTATTTCGGATTTTTGTAAATCTTGAGGTAGGATTTGGGGATAACGGTTAAGGTGAGCAAAGGCATTTTCAAAACCTGCTTTTTGCAACATAGTTTGAATAAAGGTTTGGTTTGCCGCTACCATAATAGGCTCATGCCAAATTAAATAAGCTATTTTGGGTGATTTCTTAATATTTTGTCGGGGTAGATTATTAAAGGATTGCTCAATTTGTTGCACTAATGCATTACTTTCTGCTTTGCGGTGCGTAAGTTCTCCTATGGCTTGAATAGCTTGCAAAGCTTCTTGCCAAGTGATAATTTCAGTTAGAAAAACTGCATACCTTTGGGCTAGCTCTTCTATGCCCTCTTTGTAATTCTCTTCTTTGTTAGCGATAATCAAATCAGGGTTAAGGGCATGGATTCTATCAAAGTGAAATCTTTTTGTACCACCAATTTTGGGTGTTTTTTGGTATAATTCTCTGGGGTGGATACAAAACTTGGTAATGCCCACAATTTGCTCTTGCAAGCCTAAACTTGCCAAAAGTTCGGTAAGCGAAGGTACAAGCGAAATAATGCGTTGCGGAGGGCGCCCTATGTTTTTACCATTGAGCAACATAACTTTTTTTTAAGATTTGGAATACAAAATTTTTATCACAAGTAAGATTATAAGTTATTGCAAATCTAACGTAAAGCAGTCTAAATTTTCTTAAAAGCTCAAATTATTTTGTACGTCCCATTTCTCGCGCACATCGGGGTTTACCTTAAAAACTTTCATGTCTTCAGGTAGTTTTTTTTGTTTGTAACTTCCTTGGTTAAATTGTTGGTCTTGGTTTTTGTCAATCAACACTCGTAGGAAATAGCTTCCTGCTTTAAGATAGCTAAAGTTAAATTTTTTGGGGCTATTGCGTTGCTCCTTTAGTACTTCAAAATTACTATCTAGAAGTTGTATGATGTAATGAGGTTGTGTAGTTTGCACTTCGCCCAAAATGGTACCGTATTTATCAATATCTTTTTTAGGATAACTTGCCTTAAAATTTTTACAACTATCACCCCGCAAACCTATAAAGGTTGTGGAGTCAAATTCAATGTGTAAGGTTTGGTAAAAGTTAATATTTTTTTTAATGGTGAGCACATTGTAGGCTGTGTTCCATTGGTAATCCCTAGCATTTTCAATTAATGTTTTTTTTCGTAAGGTATCTTTATCTGCCCAAAATTGTATTTTCTCTAGTGAGGCTCTCACGATGGGTTGTTCAAATTTGAGTTGCCAGTGGAATTCATTGCCTTCAATGCCCTCATTGGTTAGCAGTTGGGCTTGTACGTTCATTTTTGGTTTTTTGATGGTTTTTTCATTTTTGGTAGGTTTTCGCTCTTTTCTTTCTTTTTTCTCGGGTTCGGGAGGTTGGAACTTTATTTTTCGTTCAAAAGCAGCACGATTATTTAGAGAGTCATAGACAATAAATTGCACGAGCAAGCTATCATTCAAAGGGCGTTTTTTGTAGAAAATGAGACTATTGCCCTCAGGCTTTTTGATTTCATAGAAATAAGGCAGGTCAGTTTTTCCTGAGTCAGGATAAGCCCGTAGTAGTCCTTCCGAAAAGCTAACTTCGCAAGTAAGCGTATCAGGAGAGGTTTGCAAGCCGTATTTAGGAGGTGTATAGTCTTCTTTGTGTAATTTGAGCGTTAGGTTATTGATATTTTTGTTGAGCAGAAGTGTGCTATCTAAAAAAGCTATCAATTCCCCCTCATCATAGAAACCATTATTGTTTTTATCTTTGAGAGCATAAATTTGATATGTTCCTTCACGGATATGTTTAAGCGAAAAATTACCTGATTTGTCGCTTAAGGTATAGTAAAAAGGCTTATGCTTATCGATGCGGAATGTATCAAAGGCAGGATAGAGGGAGATAATAACATCTTGTAGAGGTTTACCTGTAAAAAGTTCTATCACATTACCATTAATTTGCAAGGAGTCTAATTGATTGCCCGTGCTAAAAGCAATATTGATATTGTTTGCGGTATTTCGTTCTGAGATATCTTTAATAGCCTCTCGGAAGTTGAAATTATAGGTAGTATTTGCACGTAACGTATCTATAAGTGTAATTTCTATTTTATTCTTACCTTCTTTTACTTTATAATTTTTGAGGCTTGGCGTGATAAGAAGTTCCTGTTCTAACCTTTCGGTACGTATCCATTCATCAAAAATAAGTACAATTTTTTTGCCCTTATAATTAGTAGCTAAATTTTTAGGAATAGAAAGCAACAACTTGGGAGCTAAGGTGTCTTTTGGCCCACCCGTGGGCGCCATTTGATTAGCACACTGCGTAAAGAACAATACGTATCCACAACTTATTAAAACAAGAAGTATACCATGAATGAAACAGAGCCGAGTTGCCTGTAATAGGGTATGCATTAGGTTGCAAAATTAGGGCTTTTTCTTTATTTGCGTTTTTAGCTATTTTTGTTTTTGGTTTGTCTTTCTAGTTGCTGTTTGAGTTTTCTGTTTTCGGTTTTGAGTTCGCGCACAGTTTTTTCTAGTACTATATTTTCAGTAATATCATATTGAATGCCGAGTAGTCCTATTTCTTGCTTGTAATCTATGTAAAAAGGCATTTTAGTAGTTTGCAGATAGCGGAGTTCTCCTGTTAGCTCTTCTTCTTGGATATACGTTTTTGCACCGAGTTCCATAATTTCTAATTCTTGTTCACGGTAGGATTGGGCGAGGCTTGGTTCAAAGAAATCAAAGTCTGAGGTGCCCAAGAGTTGCTCTACGGTGCGGTTATAAACACGTGCCACTTCACTGTTTGCTAAAAGAATAACCCCGTTAGCATCTTTCAAGAAGATTTTTCCTGGGATTTTATCTAAAATTTTCAAAAGAGTTTGTTGATAGGCTTTAAGGTTTTGCTCTTGTTGCTTTCGGAGTGTGATATCGCTCACGGTTATACTAAAACCGTTTGGATTGCCTACCTCATCCAAACTTATGGCAATGAGTTGCTCAACGGGAATAAGATCTTCGGTGTGAATTTTCTTGATTTGTGTTTCAAAAAAAGCATTTTTTTGCTCAATCGCTTGAGGGAGATATTGGTTAAATATTTTTTCAGCTTCAATAGGGGAGTAAAATATAGTTAAACTTTTACCCAAGATATCATTCAAGTCTGATATACCCAGCATACGCAGCCCTGCGGGATTGATGTACAAAATTTCCCCCTTCATGTTGAAATAACCAATAAAATCGGGATGATTTTCAACAATATTTGCTAATTGTCGGGTACTTTGTAGTAGTTTTTGCTGTTCACGCTCTGCAAGTTGGGCCTGCTCTTGGGCAATTTGGAGTTTGATTAGATTTGCCTTCATCTCCTCTTCTTGCTTTTTGAGCATTTGGGTTTGGGTTTGTAACTCTTGCAAGAGATTTTTAGTTTGGATATTATTGCGAATATTCATAAATGCAGCAGAAATGCTTTCAGCACTTCGTTCTAAAAATTGAATATGGTGTTTTTCAAAGGGTTGAAAAGACGCAATTTCCAGTAAACTTTCTACTTCATTGTTATATTTAATAGGAATAATTAGCAAGTTTGTAGGTTTAGCTTCACCTAACCCTGAGCCGATGGTGATATAATTTGGAGGTAATTCGGTGAGGTGAATAGTTTTTTTGCTAATGTAAGCTTGCCCTAGTAGTCCTTCACCGTGATCACCATCAACAATTACTATTTTTTCCAAAAATTTACGTTGGTGATAAGCATATGCAGCAACGAGTTCTAGGGCAACTTTATTATTTTTGAGTTCCTTTTTTAGGAACAGGAAGCCCTGATTTGCTCCTATGTAATCAACTAAAAAGGTAAGCACTTCTTGGCAAAAGACTTCTATACTGCTATTTGTGTGATCGCTTAGAATTCGTGCTAATTGGTTATAGCCTTCATTTGCCCAGTTACGTTTATGCTCATTTAGGTTGGCTTCTTTCAATTTCTCACGCATCTGCAAAAGGGAACTTCCCAAAATATCTTTAATACTAGTAGCTTCAAATTCATGGTCAAAATTTCCTTCACCAATACTTTGGGCAAATCTACTTACTTGGTTAATCTTGGCAGATACTTGTTGGGTAGCTATCATTAGTTTGTCAAAATCCTGACTAACTTTTATGTTCTGTTCGTCTACTACTTCACCTTGGGCGATGCGATGCAAAACTTCTTGTATTTTTTCAACATTGTTTATGAAAGGGTTGATAGTTTGCAAAGCAGTTATCAACATAATCAAAAATAAGAGGAACAGACCGCCCACTATTATATAGTTGAGGTTATAGAGAGTTTTGTAAATGTTGTTAAGTATACGGTCTTGGTTTAGGGTTTCATTTCGGTAGATTGCTTTTATTTTCAATCTTATTGCTTTGAAGTTAGCTGCAGTAGGCTTTTTTTCATAGTTACGCAGAATTTTCAAAAACTCTTCTATGTCATTACTCAAGGCTTCAGACTCGTATAGGTAGCGTAACTCATTAAGCTGCTGAATTTTAGGCTCAATAAAGATTTTCCAACGGTTGTAATCATCAATTGTTTGGATATTTTCTCCTGTATATTTTTGTCCAATCTCTTCGTTTATATCGTGCATAATTTGTTTCACGGGGACATAAAATCTTTGTAATAATTTTATTGAGTATAAATTACTCTGTAAAATTAAAAGTGATGCCCCTGCCATAAGGAATACTATCGTAAAGACGGCAACAAAAGAAAAAATAATTCTTTGACTGATGTTCATAATGCGAAAATGTTTTGGCAAACAAATATAAGTTATTTTGTGCAATATTTACACCATTTCAAAAGAGGTAAGAAAAAAAGCAAAAGAAAAAGTTTTACCTTTTCTCTCACCACATTGTTTATTTAATGTGGTGTGGTTTTACTTCAAGGCTATTAGTATTGAGCCCAGAAGGGTGTTTATTAGTAGAAACTTTGTTTCGTTTATTTTAAGCAATTTTGATAATGTTTTCTTTTTGCCAAATTTGTATCTGCTCGTTTGTGTAGCCTAATTCTTTTAAGATGGCTTGCGTGTCTTCACCGAGGCGCGGGGCAGTCCAATTTATTTGTGTGGGTGTCTTGGAAAATTTTATTGGATTGCCAATACCTTTAATTTCTCCAATTTTGGGGTGTTGTTGAGTAATTATCATATTTCTTGCTTGAATATGCTCGTCTTTTTCTAAGTCGGGCATTTCTAAAACAGGTGAGATGGGAATATCGTGTTCTTTACCAATTTGCACCCATTCGAGCTGTGTTTTTTGGGCTATTATTTCGGCGAGTTCTTGTTTCCAAACTGAGAGTGTATCGTGTGGAGCGGGTAGGCAACGGTTTTGCCATTCAGGTTTTTGGATAATTTGGCAAAGTTTTATCCAAAATTTAGCTTCTAATGTGCCTAAGGCAATGTATTTTTTGTCGGCACAGGCATAGATGCCGTAGTTTACCATTCCACCTGACAAAAAGTATTCACCTCGTTGTTGCTTTATGCCTGCTACATGTTCCATCAAGAAGGGATTGATAGCCAAGGGTATAGTGCCGTCGGTCATGCTAATATCTACTAATTGCCCTTCCCCTGTACGGTAGCGATAGTGTAGAGCTGCCAAAGCTCCAATCATAGCCATGTAAGCACCTCCTGCTATATCAGCTACTTGAAACCCAAGCATTTCGGGTATTTGGTTCGGTTTTCCTGTGAGGGATAGAATACCTGCTTGAGCAGCGTAGTTCAAATCGTGTCCTGCTAAATGTGAAAGGGGACCTTCTTGCCCATAGCCCGTAATGGCTACATAGATTAATTTTGGATTGATTTTAGCTAATTCTTCGTAATTTAAGCCAAATTTAGCTAAAAAATTTGGTCTAAATTGTTCAAAAAGCATATCGCTTTGGGCCACCAACTTCAAAAAAATAGCTTTGCCTTCGGGGTGCGTATAGTCCAAGCAAAGGCTTTTTTTGTTGCGGTTAAAGCCTAGATAAGCTATAGACTCCCCTTGTATCATTGGTGGAAAGTCGCGCACTGTATCGTAGCTTTTAGGACTTTCTATCTTAATTACTTCAGCTCCCATATCTGCTAAAAACATAGTAGCTAGGGGTCCAGGCAGAAGGCGTGTAAGGTCTAAAATTTTGATGCCTTGCAGGAGTTGTGAACTTGGCTTGCGCGAATAAGTAAACGTTTCCATAGCTTATGATATTGTGTTTTTAAGATATTCTTTTTGAATTAAGTAAAAATTTTGTTCTACGAGTTGTAGCTTTTGCCTAATTTTTGCAAAAATAAAAAGGAAAGTAGAAGGATAGCAAAGATTTTTCTAAAAAAATTTGTATTTCTAATTTTTTGTTTTAGTTTTGCCCTCAATTTAAGGGTTGTCTTGTAGAATGGACTTGAAATATAAAGCAAAAAACAAAAAAAGTAGGTTTCAAAGAAACCTACCTTTTCCAAAAACTATCTTCAAACTTTTACTAAAACTTAAACAATTATTGAAAGCGGCACACACAAACTTACGATTTGTAACACTAAAAAGGCCTGAAAATAAAATTTTCAGCCTTTTTTTGCTTTCTGTTGTATAATACGTAAAATTTCGGTTGCGAGTTGTTTTTTTGTAAGCAAAGGATAATTTTTTACTTCTCCGTCTGAAGAAATAATGCTTACTTTGTTGGTATCGTGCCCGAAGCCTGCTCCCTGGTCGTTAAGCGAGTTGAGTACAATCATATCCAAATTTTTGCTTTGTAGCTTGTTAAAGGCATTTTCGTATTCGTTTTCAGTTTCTAAGGCGAAGCCTACGATAAATTGATGAGGTTGCTTTTGACTACCGAGAGTTTGAGCAATATCAATATTTTTGGTAAGTTCTAAATGTAAGGTTTCATCTTTTTTCTTAATTTTTTGAGTAGCTATTTGAGCAGGCTTATAATCAGCGACAGCTGCCGAGAGGACAATAATATGAGCTGTATTTGCATATTGTGAACAGATAGCATACATTTCATCGGCAGTCATTACCTTATGAAGTTGAATATTAACGTGTTGGATTTGCAAATGTGAAGGACCACTTACCAAAATTACTTTTGCTCCTTGTTGGGCGAAGGCTTCGGCAATAGCATAGCCCATTTTTCCTGTGGAATGATTGCCAATAAATCGTACAGGATCTATTGGTTCGTAAGTAGGACCTGCCGTAACAAGTACTTGGTAACCAGCAAAGGTTTGACTTTGGGCGAAATAATTTTCTAAAAAAGCTACAATATGCTCGGGTTCAGCCATGCGTCCCTCGCCTACTAATCCGCTAGCCAATTCTCCAAATTCAGCAGGGATAAGCTGATTACCATACTTTTGCAGGAGTTGGATATTGTGCAAAGTGCTAGGGTGTTTATACATATCCAAATCCATAGCTGGGGCAAAAAATATGGGGCATTTTGCAGAGAGGTAGGTGGCAGTGAGCAAGTTGTCGCAAAGGCCGTGGGCAAATTTGGCAATTGTGTTAGCAGTAGCAGGAGCTACTACTATGGCGTCAGCCCATAGTCCTAACTCAACGTGATTATGCCAGGTACCAGTGCCATCAGTTGAAACAAAATCTACTAAAACAGGATTTTTAGAAAGCGTAGCAAGTGTGAGCGGTGTAATAAATTCGGCAGCACTTTTACTGAGCAATACTTTTACTTCGCATTGTTGTTTTATTAAGAGCCGTACCAAGAGTGCTGATTTGTAAGCTGCGATGCTTCCTGTTACCAAAAGTAAGATTTTTTTACCGTTCAATGGAGACATGGGGCTAAGTTGTAAGGTTATGGATTAGGTTTATGAATTACACAATTCGCAATTTAGCAAAACTGAGTAAAAGTGTTTTTTCTCCGACGGTATCAAATTGGATAGTGGCTTTATGGGGTTGGTTATTTTCCATTTCTATTGCAGTTACTTTGCCGTAGCCAAATTTCATATGTTCTACTTGCATGCCTATTCGTAAATTTTTGGTATCACTTGGGCGAAAATCAGTTGAAGGTGTATATTGAGGTACGTGCTGTAGATTACTTTTTGCAATACGTGTAGTATTTTGTGTTTGCCCACGTAGGGTATTTACTAAATTAGTGTTAGTATAATTTTCTATTCTTTGGTAGGGGTTAGCGTCTTCAATATACTTTTTATCAATTTCATCAAGAAAGCGGCTAGGTTCGCAAGTGTTCAATTTGCCATAGAAATAACGCGTGAGTGCATAGCTTAATGTAAGCTTTTTTTGAGCTCGTGTGATAGCTACGTAAAATAGTCGTCGCTCCTCTTCTAAATCAGCACGTGTTTCAGTCATAAGGGGAGAAGGGAATAGGTTTTCCTCTAATCCTACCACGAAGACGTGCTTAAACTCCAAGCCTTTGGCAGCGTGGATAGTCATAAGTGTTACCTTGTCATTATCTTGGTCATTAGCAGGTTCATCTACTAAAGTAAGTAGAGAGACCTGTTGCAAAAAAGCACTCAGACTTTTATCTGTATTTTCAGGGTTGTCTGTAAATTCTTTGATAGCGTTAAGTAATTCTTGAACATTTTCATAGCGAGAGAGTCCTTCTATGGTTTTATCTTCGTATAGTTCTTTCAAAATTCCTGATTGTTTGGCGATTTCTTTGGCGGCAGTATAAGCATCTTGCTCTTTAATAAGGATAGTAAAACTTTTTATCAAGTCTCTAAAATCTTCTAGGGCTGTAGCAGTTTTTCCTGAGAATACTTGTCTTGGATTTTCTAAGATGTTCCAAATAGTGGTTTTATTTTCGTAAGCTGCAACTACTAATTTAGCTACGGTGGTATCACCAATGCCACGTTTGGGGAGGTTAATAATTCGCTTGAAGGCTTCCTCATCTTTTTGATTGACGGCATAGCGGAAGTAAGCAATTAAATCCTTAATCTCTTTTCTTTGGTAAAAAGATAAGCCACCTACAATGCGATATTTGATATTGATTTTTCGCAAAGCCTCTTCAAAAGCTCGTGATTGAGCATTTGTGCGGTACAGGATGGCAAAATCACTATTTTTGTAACCATATTGTACCTTATCTTCATAGATAGCATTAGCTACCAACCGTCCCTCCTCGTTGTCAGAGGTGGCTTTGAGAAGGCGGATAAGATTTCCAGCTTCGTTTTT
The DNA here is from genome assembly GCA_025054775.1 of Microscillaceae bacterium. GTDB lineage: Bacteria > Bacteroidota > Bacteroidia > Cytophagales > Microscillaceae > JANWZA01. Next base: position 31,218 of record JANWZA010000026.1, on the reverse strand, counting down.
TGTCCAAACTTTTTTGGGTATTTGGGCTATGTTTTTAGCAATTACTGAATTAGCAGCTTGGACAATATTGTTGGTAGAGCGATAGTTTTGTTCTAAACGAATAACGGTGAGGTCAGGGTAATCTTTTTCAAAATTAAGAATATTGCCTATATCTGCTCCGCGAAAAGCATAAATACTTTGTGCATCATCTCCTACTACGCAAATATTTTGGTGTACTGCTGAGAGCCTACGAATAATCAAGTATTGAGCATAGTTAGTGTCTTGAAACTCATCTATCAAAATATATTTGAATTTATGCTGATACTTGTGCAAAACATCTAAATGCTGTTTGAACAAAAGGTTAGTATTGAAGAGCAAATCATCAAAGTCCATTGCATTAGCTTGTAATAGCCGCTCTTGGTAAATTTGATACAATTTGCCTAATTCAGGACGCTTAAAGGCTTTATCATCTTCATAATATTGTGGATTGCTTATATATTCCTGCCAAGAGACAAGGTTATTTTTAGCATTAGAAATGCGATGCAAAACGATACTAGGTTTATAAATTTTGTCGTCAAGGTTTTGTTCTTTGATAATAGTTTTGAGTAAGTTTTTAGAGTCATCGGTATCATAGATAGAAAAATTACTAGTGTATCCTACTTTTTCTGCTTCAAAACGAAGGATTTTTGCGAAGACGGAGTGGAAGGTTCCTATCCATAAGTTACGGGCTTCATTGCCTACCATTTTTTCTATGCGTTGTCGCATTTCGTTAGCGGCTTTATTAGTAAAAGTGAGAGCTAAAATGTTAAAGGCATCTACGCCGTGGTGGATAAGATGGGCAATGCGGTTTGTAAGTACACGTGTTTTACCTGAGCCTGCTCCTGCAATTACCATTAGCGGTCCTTCGGTATGCAATACAGCCCTTTGCTGTGGTTCATTCAACCCTTCTAGATATTTCATAACGTTTCATGTCATTTAGGAGATTAGAAAACAAGTAGTTGCGTACAAAATTAGCATTTTTTCTACAACTAGGCAGTATTTACAGAACTAAATATGCACCTACTCTGTAACTTACAAGGCTAGTTCTTGGGATGGGTTCCAGAACAAGGTTTCGAAGTTTTGTACCTGATTATCAATTACTTGTATGCCTTCTTGTTCTAGGAGTTCTTGCATGAGTGTAGGGGTAGCGAAGTGATGTCTACCTGTAAGTAATCCCTTTCGGTTGAGAACGCGGTGAGCAGGTACATCAGGATAGAGGTAGGCTTGATTCATAGCCCAACCTACCATACGCGCACTTCTTTTCGCTCCTAAATATTGTGCAATTGCCCCGTAGGTAGTTACGCGTCCCCAAGGAACGAGCCGTACCACTTCATATACTTGGGCAAAAAAACTATCTGTTGGCGTGTTTTTTTTCATTTTCTGGGTACTAACAAAAATAATTCACTTATGTATAGGTATTTTTTATTTTTTCAAACCTAACTCTTTTAATCGTTCATTTAAGAATTCTCCTGCGGTAATGTCAGGGTATTGTTTAGGATTATTTTCATCAATACAACTTGGTAGGCAGCTCAAATCCATTTCTGAACGTGGATGCATAAAAAAAGGCATAGAATAGCGTGAAGTTCCCATAAGTTCGCGTGGTGGGTTTACAACTCGGTGAATAGTAGATTTAAGTTTATTGTTGGTAAGCCTTTCTAACATATCTCCTACATTTACTACAATCTGCTCGGGTAAAGCGGTAACAGGTATCCACTTGCCATCTTTACGCAAGATTTGTAAACCGTCAGCACTTGCTCCCATAAGCAAGGTAATTAAGTTAATATCCCCATGCTCAGCAGCACGTACTGCATCGGGAGGTAGAAGGTCAGGGTTTTCTATGGGATAGTAATGGATTGCTCGCAAAATACTATTTCCATTATGCACCTTGTCCTCAAAATAATCTTCAGGAAGCTGTAAATAAAGAGCGATAGCACGAAGTAAGATTTTACCCGTTTTTTCTAAGATTTGATAGACTTGTTTTCCGATGGTAGCAATTTCAGGAACTTCTTCAGGAAAAATGTTTTCGGGATATTCATTTTTTATGGGGTCTCCGTCTTCTACAAATTGTCCGATATGGTAAAACTCTTTCAAATCTCCTGTGTTTCTCCCTTTGGCGTGTTCTCTGCCTTTACTTGTGTACCCACGTTGCCCTGCTAACTCTACAATTTCGTACTTCTTTTTTACTTCGTCAGGTAAAGCAAAAAATTTTTTGAAGGCGGAGTAAAGTTGTTCGCTTATTTCATCAGTTAGCCCGTGATTTTTGATAGCTACAAAACCAATTTGATTGAAAGCATTGCCTAACTCTTGCACAAATTGTGCTTTCTTCTCTGGGTTTCCAGAGGTAAAATCTGCTAAGTCTAATGAGGGAATAGTATCAAAAAGTAGTTCTTGCATACATCGCTTGAAATGCAGTGAATAATTTGGATTTAGAAAAGAGAACCGTAAAAATAGAAAAATTAAGTATCTAACAACTTGACAATTATAATCTCACTCTTGCCCAAAAATTTTCTATAAATTTCCAAATTGCTGTGAATGTTTTGCCATTATCTATTAAAAAGGTAATGGCAGAACTTACGCATAGCAAAATTAATAGCGAAAAGACGACCAACCATAAATTTGAGTCATTTGTTTTAATTTTTTTTTCAGGAACTTTTTCTACTTGTGGCAAAGGAGGTTCTATATTTTTAGTTATTCCTTTGAAACTTTTGAGGGGTGTGTTAGTAGAGGGAAGATCTTGGACAAATTCAGGGTTGTTGAGCAAATAAATAATCTCGTTTACGTTGTTAAATCGTTCTTTGGGTTTGATTTGTAAGCACTTTCCAATGATATATCGGTAAGGCTGTAAAATTGTGTGTAGCAGAGCAGGAGTAGGATGTTGAGCAATATGTTGAATTATATCTTGTGCAGAAAAACCTTGTTTTTCGCTTCCGTAGGGTAATTCTTGGGTAAGCATTTCATACAAAATTACCCCGAAAGCCCAAATATCAGTACGATTACTAATTTGGTTTGCTTTATTTAGTAACTGCTCGGGGGCTTGGTACTCATAGGGTTGCCAAAATTCACTACTTAAGCGCATAGCTTGACTGCTATAAAAAAGTTTTGCTCTGATTTCTGCTTTATTGTCTGTTAGTAAAATTTGGGAAGGTTGCAAATGACCGTGAACTATATTTTGGTTATGCAAATATCGTAAGGCCTCTAATACGTGGCTTATAACAATTTTTAGCCCTGCTTCCCAAAAGGTTTGGGTAGGAAACTCTGCCAAAGATATAAAATCTTGATTTTCAAGTACATATACATAGTTCTCTTCCCATTCAGAGAGTTGTTTATCTTGGTTATATTGCACAAAAACGTCATAATACTTTACCAAATTAGGATGGTTAAGAGCTTGTAAAAGTGGGAGTTCGGATAATATTAAATCAGGTGTGAGTAAATGATTGTCAGGTACGAATTTAAGTAAGCAAGGCTTTTGTGTGGACTTGTGTATCGCCCTGTAAATTGTGCCGAGTTGTGCCAAATGTACTTTATCATTATCTTTATGAAAAGTATAGCCTGATAGCTCTTGCAAACTAGTTGTGTTTGTATTCATGTTTTCTGTTTTTTCATTAAACAAAGGTATTTTAGTAATTCTTTTAGGATTAAATGGCTTCAATAAACTGTATAAGGTAGTGGTCTGGTAGGTGCAACTTTTAATAACTTTTGTAGCTATTTCAAAATATCATAAGTTTTACAACGATTTTTATACCAATGCTATTTTTGCAATTCATAAGGATTGGGTGTGAAAATTTACTCTTCATTCAAAATTTCAATATCTTGAATAAGCACTTTTTGGGCAATTTGTTGTCCTGTGGGGGTAGCGGCTAATCCACCTAAGGCAGTTTCTTTGTAGCGTGTTTCCATGCTTTGTCCAATTTCGCCCATAGCTTGCACACATTCATCTACGGGGATAACAGAACTTACATCGGCTAGGGCAATCTGAGCTGAACTGTATGCAATAGCAGCAGCACTTGCATTTCGTACTACGCAAGGCACTTCTACCAACCCTGCTACAGGGTCACACACTAAACCGAGCATACATTGAATAGTGATAGCTACTGCATTAAACACCTGAGTGATGCTTCCACCCAAGCAATACACGATGGCCCCTGCCCCCATGGCTGCAGCTGAACCTGTTTCTGCCTGACAACCCCCTACTGCTCCTGCAAGACTGGCGTTCTGCTCAATAATCAGGGCAATACCTGCAGCTACTAACAAGCCCTCTAAAATCTTTCGGTCTGAAAGTCGGTGAATTTTCTGTAAATTAGTTAAAATACCTGGCAAAATTCCTGAAGCCCCTGCCGTAGGTGCAGCTACTATACGCCCCATGCACGAATTTACTTCTTTAGCAGCTAAGGCGCTGCTTATCATTTCCTTAAACTCCTGTGAAAGCACATTCAAAGGATGGTGGAATACTTTTTTTGCCCCGTTGTTTATCATACCTGACCGAGACCGCATGTCTTGGGTTAGTCCTGTTTGTACTGCTTCTTTCATGACTTGATAAGCCCGTGCCAACCCTTGCCATACAAACTCCTCTGAATTGCCTTTTTGCTCGCGCTCATATTCTAATACAGGTACATAAAGTGGTAAGTTATGTTGTTCGCAATATTGTTGCCAGGCCCGAAAGTTATCAAATAATACACTCATTTTTATTAGGAACTTTTGTAGTCAAACCATAAACAAAATTACATTTTTTCGTGAAAATTATAGCTTTGCTGAACTGCTTTGTTTCAAAATAGCTTATTAACACTATTAACAAGCAATTAAAAAGCCTTATTTTGAAAAACTATTTTTTTCTTCTAACTTTGCGTAGATTTCATACTTAACTTTGCAAAACTCTCTCTTGTTCAAATGAATATTCCGTTAAACCATACCGAAAAGTTTGAGAGCCGCCACAATGGCTTACAGCCCGAGCAAATCGCTCACATGTTACAAGTTATAGGATTTAGTTCTCTTGATGAATTGATTGATAAAACAATTCCTGAAAATATACGCATCAATAAATTGCTTAAACTGCCCAAAGCCCAAACTGAACACGAATATTTACAGAACTTAAAAAAAATTGCCTCACAAAATCAAATATTCAAGTCTTTTATTGGCATGGGATATTATGATACCTATACACCTACCGTTATTTTACGCAACATTTTAGAAAATCCCGCTTGGTACACTGCCTACACACCTTACCAAGCCGAAATAGCCCAAGGTAGATTAGAAGCCCTTATCAATTTCCAAACGATGGTAATTGACTTGACAGGCATGGAAATTGCTAATGCCTCTCTCTTGGATGAAGCTACTGCTGCTGCCGAAGCAATGACTATGCTACTAGGACAAAGAAAAGGCAATAAAAAAACAGCTCATACTTTTTTTGTCTCTGAATTATGCCACCCGCAAACTATTGATGTACTGCGAACTCGTGCTACTCCCTTAGGCATACAATTACTTATCGGTAATCACGAAACCGTTGACCTTACTCAAAGCGATATTTTTGGAGCCTTGTTGCAATATCCCGCCACAAATGGCGAAGTTTATGATTATACAAATTGGATAGCTACTGCCAAAGAATTGAACATCTTTACTGCCGTTGCTACCGATTTACTAAGCCTTACGCTTTTGAAGCCCCCTGGCGAAATGGGAGCAGATGTGGTAGTAGGTTCAGCCCAACGATTCGGTGTACCTATGGGTTATGGCGGTCCTCATGCCGCATTTTTTGCTACCAAAGAGGAGTTTAAGCGAAGTATCCCCGGGCGCTTAATTGGTGTCTCTATTGATGCCCAAGGTAACAAGGCGTACCGTATGGCATTGCAAACACGCGAACAGCACATCAAACGTGAAAAAGCCACTTCTAACATCTGTACTGCCCAAGTGTTGCTCTCGGTAATGGCAAGTATGTATGCTGTTTACCACGGACCCAAAGGGTTGAAAGCGATTGCAGAACGAATCTGGGGCTTAACCGAAATGACTAAGTTGGCTCTAGAAAAAGCGGGCATGAAAGTTGAAAATCAAAATCATTTTGATACACTAAAAGTAGAAGTATCTGATAAAGAAAAAATTAAAAAAAACGCCGAAAAACAAAAAATCAACTTGCGGTATTATGAAACAAATCACATAGGCATTAGCTTTGATGAAACTAAAACTATTGATGATGCCAAAATCATCATTAGTCTCTTGGTAGGAAAAAAAGATAAAGCATTTAATACTTATGTAGCTAATCTTTCCAAAACACTTTCCCTGCATATAGCAGATAACCTAAAACGTACTTCTAAATATCTAACTCACCCCGTTTTTAATACTTACCATACCGAGCATGCCATGCTTCGGTATATGAAATACTTAGAAAATAAAGATCTATCTTTGGTACACTCTATGATTCCTCTCGGTAGTTGTACCATGAAGTTAAACGCTACTACCGAAATGATACCCATAACTTGGAAAGAATTTGCAAGTTTGCACCCATTTGCACCCGTAGAGCAAGCAAAAGGTTATCAGCAATTATTCAAAGAATTGAACGAGTGGCTGTGTGAAATTACAGGATTTGCCGCTATGTCGCTTCAACCTAATTCAGGAGCACAAGGAGAATATGCAGGGCTAATGACTATTCGTGCTTATCACCAAGCCCGTGGCGAAGGGCACCGAAACGTGGCTCTTATTCCCTCCTCAGCACATGGCACCAACCCCGCAAGTGCAGTAATGGCAGGTATGGAAGTAGTAGTGGTAAAGTGTGATAATTTAGGTAATATTGATGTAAATGATTTGAAAGAAAAAGCCGATAAACATGCTGACCGATTAGCCGTTCTAATGGTAACTTACCCTTCTACGCATGGAGTTTTTGAAGAAGCAATTCAAGAAATTTGCCAAATTATTCACGAAAGAGGTGGGCAAGTGTATATGGATGGAGCAAATATGAATGCCCAAGTTGCCCTCACCAGTCCTGCTATGATTGGAGCAGACGTATGTCATTTGAACTTACATAAAACATTTTGTATTCCACATGGTGGCGGCGGACCAGGTATGGGACCTATCGGTGTTGCTAAACATCTAGTTCCTTACTTGCCTAACCACCCAGTTGTACCCGTAGCAAAAGAAGGAACTACTGCCGTATCAGCAGCACCTTGGGGAAGTGCAAGTATCCTTACTATTTCTCATGCTTATATTGCTATGATGGGTGCCGAAGGGTTGCGAAATGCTACTATGCAAGCTATTTTGAATGCAAACTATTTGAAAGCACGTTTGGAACAGCATTATCCTATTCTGTACGTAGGTAAAAACGGCACCATAGCCCACGAATTTATCTTAGATTGCCGTGCCTTTAAAGCCCTAGGAATAGAGGTTACCGATATTGCCAAACGTTTAATGGATTATGGCTTTCACGCACCTACCGTTTCCTTTCCCGTGGCAGGGACACTCATGATTGAACCAACCGAAAGCGAAAATTTGCAGGAACTTGATCGCTTCTGTGACGCGCTAATTGAAATCAGAAATGAAATTCGTGAAATAGAGCAAGGTATTTATCCCAAAGATAATAATGTACTAAAAAATGCCCCACATACAGCCGCCGTAGTTACAAGTGACTCATGGAACAGACCATACAGCCGCCATAAAGCAGCTTACCCTTTGCCCTACTTAAAGCAAAATAAGTTTTGGGCTCCCGTCAGTCGTATTGATGATGCCTACGGGGATAGAAATTTGGTTTGCTCTTGTATCCCCGTTGAGGAGTATGCCCAAGTAGAAACATAATAAGTAACTTACAGCTTGACAGCTAACAAAAGATTGACTGCTGATATCCTAATTAAGATAAAAATATTTCACAAATATTTCATAAATATTTCAAAAATAGATTATTGATTTACAGGTTTTTACGATCCCACGAAAATCTGAAAAATGCATTTACATAAATTATGATATAAATAACTCTTAACAATAAAAAAATAGAGAATTTTTAGGAATACTCCTTAAAAAAATTAACATGCAAAATAAAGTAGTTATTATTACAGGTGGCTCCTCAGGTATTGGAAAATCTTGTGCATTTGCTTTTGGAAAAGCAGGTGCCAAGGTGGTTATTACAGGTAGAAAAGAACCTCAACTTTTCACCACTTCGCAGGAACTTACACAGGCAGGCATTACCAACCTGCCTATCGTAGCTGATGTAAGTGTAGAAGCCGATAATCAACGCATGGTAGAGCAAACGCTAGCTCATTTTGGTAAAATAGATGTTTTAATAAACAATGCAGGTATTTCCATGAGAGCCTTATTTGAGGAGTTAGATTTGAGTGTTATCCGAAAGGTAATGGAAACAAACTTCTTCGGAACAGTCTACGCTACAAAGTACTGCCTACCTCATATTTTGCAAACACAGGGAAGCATTATTGGCATATCCTCTATTGCAGGGCATCGTGGGTTACCTGCACGTACAGGGTATTCAGCTTCTAAATTCGCTATGCAAGGTTTTTTTGAGGCTTTACGTTCTGAATTGATTTACAAAAAAATCCATATCCTAGTAGTTGCTCCTGGTTTTACAGCCACTAATATCCGTAATACTGCTCTAACTGACGAAGGCAAGGCACAAGGTCAATCGCCACGTGCCGAAAATAAAATGATGACAGCAGACGAAGTTGCACGATATATCTTAAAAGCAACTTTGAAGAAGAAACGCGATCTAATACTTACAACGCAAGGCAAGTTAACCGTTTGGCTTAATAAATTTTTCCCTAAACTACTAGATAAGTTAGTATTTAATACCCTAGCCAAAGAGAAAAATTCTCCTTTGCAAAAATACAAATCCTAATTATCGTGTTTCATGAAATGTAAATATAGTATTTTTATCGTTTATAGCTTATTGTTTTTTTTCACAATTACCTCTTGCCAATGGTGGAATAGTAAGAACAACGATAAAGGCAGCCTTGTGGCTAAGGTTTATGATAAAGAATTATACGAAGGCGATTTGCAAGGTATAGCTCCTCGCGGAAGCAGTTCCAAAGATAGTGCTTTATTGGTAGAAAAATATGTTGAAAATTGGATACGCAAACAACTACTTATTTATGAAGCTCAAGCCCAAGCAGTAATTGATGAAGCCGAACTCAACCGCAAGTTAGAGGAATATAAATTTGCTCTTATTACCCACGAGTTTGAAAAGCAATATGTATCTAAAAATTTGGATACCTTAATACCTGAAGCAGAAATTAAACAATTTTATGATAGCAGTAAAGCTAACTTTGAACTAAAAAGCAATATCATTAAAGGCATTTTGGTAAAGCTACCTGCTGATAGCCCTGATAAAGATAAATTTTTTACCCTTGTACAAAATTATACCCCTACCCAACTAAAAGAAATACAAACTACTGCCTCAAAAATAGGAGCAGAAGTGTATTTAAGTGATACTATATGGGTAAATTTTGATGAATTTGTGCAAGGAACTCCTTTCAACAAAATCCCTAATAAGACTGACTTCTTGCGTAATAATATACGCTCTGAAGCGACAGAAAATGACTACAGCTATCTGCTCATTATTAAAAGTTACAAAATTGCTAATGATATTGCACCCCTCCCTTTTGTAAGAGAAAGAATAAAACTTATGATCTTGAATAAAAGAAAAACAAAACTAGTAAAAGAATTAGAAAAAAATATCTTACGTAAAGCCGAAAAAGATAAAAAAGTTATTATTCACAAAAAAAAGTATGATAAGAGTAACAGCTAAATGCAATTAGCTTCAAAACGGAAAAAAAGTTGCTATTTTTTTTAATACATTTTTGGTAAATTGCTTAATATGTCTTAAAATTGCAACATAATGAAAAAAAAGCATTTCATGATGCTGTCATAAAGTAATTTTTTTGGCTTGTATTTTGTAAAGTAGCATAAAATAGAAAAGTAAAACTTTATTGTAAGCAAAGCAAAAAAGGCTGTAATGTTATGTTTTTTAATGAATAATTGTCCACAAACTAATTTGAATTCATAATGCTGAATGTGTATGATTACTTCAAAAGAATGCAAGATGAAAACATCATCTTGTATTTCAAGGGAGAGATAACTAACAATCTACTTACTTCTATTTTGCAGTTAATAGACGATAGACTGGAAAGACGAAGTGAAGACCTAAAAGTCAAACGAAAAGTATTCAGTATTCTTTTAGAATGTTTGCAAAATGTGTATAACTATCAACAGCAATATGCTTTTAACGAGGAGAACGAACACTTACAATCAGCCACACTCATTATCAAGCGTACAGAAGATGCTTACTACATCATTACAGGAAACTATATGATAAACGAGCGTGTGAGTATGCTTAAAAACAAAATAGATAAGGTAAACTCACTCTCCCCTGAAGAATTAAAGCTCTTCTATAAAGAAGTTATCAACACACAAGGGCAATCTGACACAGGAGGAGCAGGTCTAGGGATTATAGATATAGCACGCAAATCAGGTGAAAAGATAGAATATAGCTTTGATGAAGTAAGCGAAAAACATTGTTTTTACAGTTTACAAGTAAAAGTATCAGCATAAGTTAAGTTTAAATAGATTAAAAAAATGTTTGGTTACCACCAAATTCTAAATTTAAGTTATTTGATTTAGACATCTATATCCGAAAATATACAATGGAAAATATAGTATTAGAAGGAACAGGAAGAACTCCTTATGTGAATCTAGATTTTGACAAAGGTAGAATAGAATTAGCAGGTCGCTCCATTCCTGAAAATTCTATTACCTTTTACAAGCCAATCTTTGATTGGGTAGATAAATATCTTGAAAATCCTAAACCTTTAACGCAAGTCATATTTAATTTAGAATATTTCAATACAAGTTCCTCTAAATGCATTCTAGATCTTTTACGAAAATTAGAACGACTTCCTGAAAATGGGCATCAAATTTCAGTGAAATGGTATTTTGACGAAGGCGACGAAGATATGGAAGAGTCAGGAAATGACTTTAAATCTCTAATAAATTTAGATATAGAATTGATTGTAAAGTAAATTTCCTACTATTTCTGTTTGCAGAGTTTACACATGCAAAAAGATGAGGGGGCTATTTTTTTAAGACTATTGCTTTTAATTATCTGTATATAGTTTCATTCACTTTTACCTATCTTTCTATGTTAGTCAATAAAATAATCACCACAAAACAATTAATAATCAGTCTGTCTATTACTATTTTAGTATTGTGTGCTAAATTAACTTGGGCAGGTTCTCCTGCACAACCCCAACTATCTAAACAAGAGCAAAAAGCGCAAAAATTTCTACAAAGCAAAGTAGGAAAATGGTTGATAAAGAAAACCACACAAATTGCCGTAAAAAAGTATAATAATTTGGTAAAAGAAGCTCAAAATGGTAATGTAAAAGCCCAACAAAAATTAGCCAAAATTAAAGAACCACAAAAACATAAAAAAGTTTCAGGTGATTTGAAGGTCGGTATTATTCTTGTCGCAATAGGTGTGGTGTTATCTGTACTGCGTATAGAAGTGTTAGCTATTATTGGGGTAATTTTGATTGTAGTAGGACTTGTAATTATCCTTTTGGACATCTTGTAAGGAGTAACATGTCCCAAAAATTTCAAAACCTATCAAAACTTGTTTGTTTGATAGGTTTTCTATTTTACTTTTGACTTGATTTAATATTCATTTCTATGAATAATCATTTAGCCTACCTACAAGCCCTTTTACAAAGCACTATCCAAGAATTAGATTTTTCTGCTCAACCTCTAGAATTATACGAGCCTATTAACTACATAATGCGGCTAGGAGGCAAACGCATGCGCCCTATGCTCACACTTTTAGGTTATCAGCTCTTTGGAGAAGAGGTGAAGAAAGCCTTACAACCTGCCCTTGCTGTAGAAATTTTTCATAATTTTACACTCATGCACGACGATATCATGGACAAAGCTCCTCTCCGTAGGAATATGCCCACGGTACATCATAAGTGGAACGAAAGTGTGGCTATTCTTTCTGGTGATGTGATGCTAGTAAAGGCTTACGAAACTTTGCTTCAAGTAGAAGACAAATATCTACGGCAGGTAATACAGAAATTTAATCAGTGTGCAATAGAGGTATGTGCAGGGCAACAATGGGATATGAATTTTGAAACCTTACCGACCGTAACCGAAAAGCAGTATATTGAAATGATACGCCTCAAAACGGCTGTGTTGTTAGGCTTCGCACTTGCCTTAGGAGCAATTTTAGCAGGGGCTTCCCAAAGAGAGGTGCAAGAATTAGAACGATTAGGAAATTTCATAGGAATAGCTTTTCAACTTAAAGATGATTTACTTGATGTGTACGGGGATACTACCAAATTCGGTAAACAAGTAGGAGGAGATATTATTGCCAATAAAAAAACTTTTCTGTTAATTAAGGCTATAGAACTAGCTCAAAAGGAACAGAGAGCAACTTTGAATTACTGGCTTAATGCCACACAATTTGATAAACAACAGAAAGTACGAGCAATCATGCAAGTATATGACGAGTTGAACATCAAGAAAATAACCGAGCAGAAAATTGAATCTTTCTTTCAACAAGCTTTCCAAGTATTAGACCATATCAATGCGCCTCAAGAAAGAAAAAACAACTTGAAGGAGTTTATTCAATTTTTAATTGAAAGAGAAAGTTAGACAATGTTGATAGTGTTATGCCCGCTCAACAGTCATTTAGCGAATATTTACGCAGTAAAAAAATAGATGAGGTAGCATTTCAAAAGGAGTATGCTGGCAAATATGCCGAACTAAAAGCTCTTTTTGAACAAATGCATCCCGAGAGTTTCACGAATCAGAAAAAATTTATCTTAAATGATTTACGCAGGCGATTTCTACTTAAAGAGAAAACGGAGTAAGCAATTTCTCTTTTAACACGTTTGGAGTGCTAGTATCTTGTTTCTAATTTCTGCTGCAAGTTGTTCAGGGCAGGTCTTACGCAACCTTTTCACCATTTCTATAAGAGTTTTATTATACTCATAAAACTCTCGGCAAACAGAGCAGATTTGTAGACATCGTTCTACTAAGGCGTTCTCTTCTGGGGTAGTTTCATGATCTAAATAACTTTGTAGGATTTTAATACACTCTTCACACTCAGGCAATGGCTTTCTTTGCAGTCTAGACTGTTCTGTTGACATAGCATTAGACTAAAAAATAAGGGTGAGAAGACGTTAAAACAGTGAGAGCTATTACAGCTATAAAACAATACTAGTATGTTACAAGTTCAATTATTTCCCCCTCGGTTCACCTTTTCGGAGAAAAAGCTTACGTTAGTGCCTTTTAACATAATTTTCTAACTTTTCTTTCAGGATATTTCTAGCTCTGTGTAAGCGTGAGCGAACTGTTCCAATAGGAATATCTAAAATTTTTGCCATCTCCTCGTAAGTAAAACCTTCTATATCACACAAGATAATAACTGTTCTAAAATCCACTGCCAAAGAATTGAGTGCATTAGCCACTTCATCACCAATCATATCTTGCAGAACTTCCACACGTAAGTCAGTGGTAATATTATTGCCTGCTTCTGCCTCTTCAGAGTTGTAAATAGCTTCCACTTCTTGATAATCTACCTTAGCAGGTTCTTTTACCTTTTTGCGATAGTCATTAATAAAACTATTCTTCAAAATTCTAAATAACCATGCTTTAGCATTAGTCCCTTTTTGAAAGGAATGAATAAACCGAAAGGCTTTAAGAAAAGTATCTTGCACCAAATCTTTGGCATCGTCCTCATCAAGGGTCAGTCGGAAGGCGAAGTTGTAGGCTGAGTCTAATAAAGGTAGAAATTCTTTATTAAAAAGTTGGATATCTTCGGCACTAATTTGCTGTTGTGGTGTCAGCTCTTCCATAGGGTAGTGGTTGTACGAGGGTATTTTGCTTCTTAAAGTTTTTTGCATAGTAGATGTAAAATTACAAAAAATTTCTTTACTTTCTTTATTCTAATGTAAGGTTTTTTTTCTTAAAAGTACAAGCATGGTTATTAGGTTATTTCTAAAATGTATTCTCTAACATTGGTAGATATCTTGAGTAAAGCATTAAAACAAAGCTACTAAAATCAGAAATCAATCTTATTGGAAATGTAAAAGCAATAGTAAGTGTTTATGTTTGTATCAATTTGGTTCAAAATTTTCGTATTTTCGCAGTTGCAAAATAAGTATCGTGCAAATTTTGAAAAATTGAATGTATTTTCCTAATTTGCCTTATAGTTTCTTCTGCTTACTTATGAAACGTTACCTATACCAACTCTTAGGCTGGCTTGGTATTTTAAGCCTCACATATTGCCAAATGAATGATGAGCAACCATGCGAGGTGTCTCAAAAAATTCAAAATATTTCGCTAAGAGTATCTATTAAAGAAGTAGAAAAAGAACTTTTTAAGCAAAAAGATGTAGCGGGTATATTAGCTATTTTGCGTAAATATCCTGACTTGAGCCAGGCTTTACAAAAATTTGGTAATCTTCGCAATGATAGCACCGTGGCTGAGCAATTTCTCAAACTCATTCAAGCCAAAGGCATTAACGAATTATACCAAGATGTAAGTTCAAAATTTGGTAGTGTAGAAAAATTAGAGCGTGAATTTGAACTCGCTTTCAAACACATCAAATATTATTATCCCGACTTTGTGCCACCTAAAATTTATACCCTGATTACAGGTTTTGGCTATGACCTCATAGCTAATGATAAAATTATCCTAATCGGTAAAGAATTTTTTTTAGGAGATAAAGGGAAATTCCCTCTTCCTCCACAAATTCCTCTCTATCAGATGCGTAGATATAAGCCTGAGTATATTGTGGCTAATAGTCTACAATATCTTTCCGAAAAATACAATAGAATAGATGAAAAAGACCGCACCGTGTTAGCTGAAATGATTTACTTTGGCAAAGCCTATTATTTCACCAAAACTATGATGCCTTGCCTGCCTGACTCTATCCTATTTGGTTATACCCAGACCGAACTTGCTAATATACAGGATGAAGATAACCGAAAGTATATTTGGGCACATTTTGTAGAGCGAAAGCTTTTATTTTCCACCAGTCATTTTCATATTCAAAGTTATCTAAACGAACGCCCTTATGTAGCTGAAATAAATAAGAAATGCCCTGGACGCATCGGCAGATGGCTTGGCTTGCGTATTTTAGAAAAGTATGCTCAAAAGAAAAGGGCTACCTTGCAAGAAATCATGCGTGAGGCTAATGCAAGAGAAATTTTTACACAATCAGCCTATAAAGGTGATTAGTCTAAAAAAATGAGGTGCTTTTTGAAGCATACAACTCAAAAATTGCATTAAGTAAAAGGATATGTTAGCGAAAACATTTGGTAGTTCGGTATACGGGGTAAATGCACATCTGATTACAATTGAGGTAGATGTTTCGCAAGGCCAACATTTTTTTATGGTAGGTTTGCCTGATAGTGCCGTCAAGGAGAGCCAACAACGTGTGGAAGCCGCTATAAAACATCTGGGGTTTAGAATGCCGCGCCAAAAGGTAGTGGTTAATCTCGCTCCAGCAGACCTACGTAAAGAAGGGGCAGCCTATGATTTGCCGATTGCTTTATGCATCCTTAGAGCATCAGAACAAATGCACTCTGACAAACTTACGGATTACTTAATTTTAGGAGAATTAGCTCTGAATGGAGAACTCCGACCTATCCGTGGAGCCTTACCCATAGCGATTGAAGCCCGCAAACGTGGTTTGAAAGGATTTATTCTGCCTAAAGCTAATGCTTCTGAAGCTGCTATCGTAAATAATTTGGACATCATTGGAGTAGAAACCTTGCGTGAAGCATACGATTTTTTAGAAGGTAATCTACATATTGAACCTCTCCCCAACCAAACCCGCGAACTATTTCAGCAAAATAGTGAAAATTACCCGATCGATTTCTCTGACGTGCAAGGGCAGGAAAACATTAAACGTGCCTTAGAAATTGCCGCTGCAGGGGGGCATAACGTAATCATGATTGGCTCCCCTGGAGCAGGAAAAACAATGCTCTCCAAGTGTTTACCTACTATTCTGCCACCACTTACCTTACACGAAGCCCTTGAAACTACTAAAATCTACTCCGTAGCAGGAAAGCTACCTCATAATGCTTCGCTTATAGCCCAACGCCCCTTTCGCTCACCGCACCATACCATTAGCGACGTGGCTTTGGTAGGAGGAGGAGCCAACCCACAACCAGGAGAAATTTCTCTGGCACACAATGGGGTGTTGTTTCTAGATGAATTACCCGAGTTTAAGCGAACCGTGCTAGAAGTTATGAGACAACCTCTAGAAGAAAGAAAAGTAACTATTTCACGTGCCAAAGTAAGTGTAGAATTTCCTGCTAATTTTATGCTTATTGCTAGCATGAACCCTTGCCCTTGCGGCTACTATAATCACCCTAACAGAGAATGTGTTTGTGCAGCAGGTGCGGTGCAAAAATATTTGAATAAAATCAGCGGTCCCTTGTTAGACAGAATTGATTTGCACGTAGAGGTAACACCTGTTTCTTTTGAGGAAATGACTTCTAAAAGGAAGAGTGAGAGTAGTAAGTCTATTCGTGAACGTGTAATAAAAGCTCGCGAAATTCAATTAGAACGATTCAAAAATCACAGAGGAATATATTGCAATGCCATGATGCCTCCGCAACTCGCTCAGCAAATATGCCTCTTAAGTGAGGCAGGTAAACGATTGCTCAAAACGGCTATGGAACGCTTGGGCTTGTCAGCACGAGCTTTTGACCGTATTCTCAAAGTTGCACGTACTATTGCCGATTTAGCCAACAGCCCTGACATATTGATAGAACATTTAGCCGAAGCCATACAATACCGCAGCCTTGACCGCGAAAGTTGGGGAACATAATTAAGGGAAACATAGTTAAATAAAATACTCCAAACTCTGTATTTGTAAAAAATTCTCGAATTTAATTCGTTGGTTCACTAACATTTGATTACCCTTTTTAATTAGCAGAAAAGTCTTTGATTTATCTATTTTTTTACGAAAAATGCTATTTTTGCTTAAAGTCTTTTTCTTCAAAAGAAAGAAGATTTAGCAGATACAGTACAAGAATTTCAATTCTTAACCTTTTGACTTTCAAGTTAATTTTTGTAAAACTACTTTCAATTCTTTATTTCTAAAAGTTTAATCCTTAATAATTGCTCTCTTTATGAACCTTCAACTATTGCTATTTACTTGGTTGTTCTTATTGATCAGTAGCTTCTATGCGAGGGATGCAAAAACTCAAGGGCGTGTAATTGGTGATATACTGGATCCTTATCAGCAGAATACCGATTTACTTTACAACTCACAAGCTCAAAAACAAATTGCAGGTTCTCCTTTTGAGACGGAATGGGCTATTGGTACGTTCATAGATACTGAAAATAACCTCTCTCCAAGGCAATGGCTTAGGTACAATGCTTTTAATGATGAACTTTATTGTAAAAATGATAAAGGGCAAGAGAGTATTGTCCCTAAAGAAAAAGTACAAAGTTTTAGTTTTACTAATCCTATTACAAAAAAAGAAGAAAAGTATGTGAAAATAATGCTCAGCGGTAAAACACGTACAGGAGCAACCTACCTCAAACTTTGGTATGCTAGTAATAAAGTGAAGCTATGGGAAAAGGTACGAAAAATTGTAGAAAAAGCCCCCAGTGTGAGTACCAACTCTGCTGGTTATGGTACTATAGGTAATGAAAATGATAAATTTGTTAATAATAATTTAATTTTGATTGAGTTTGCTAACCAACCCCTGCAATTTGTAGAAAAAAAGCCTAAAAAATTTGCTGAAATGTTTGGTGAGAAGGCTCTTCAAATAGAGGAATTTATGAAAAAGGAAAAAATAAAACTTAGAGACAACCCAGAAGAATACGTAAAAGTATTACGATATTACGACAGTTTGAGATAATTTATCTCGCAAAACGATTTCAGTAAATATTGAGGAGAAAGCTGCCAAAGCTTACCCTTGTAGCTGAGAGATTTACTTTAACTGATTTTTAGGTATGTCAGCTTGTTTGGTATGAATTAAGATTTATTTTTTTGTTTATTATGCGTATAAAATGAAGGCAAACATACATACACGAATATTATCTTTGCTTAGGGTTTCCATGAAAGGGCTATTATGTTAAAAATAAACTTTTGGTTGAAAATCTTTTGTAATCCTAAGCAACTTCGCTTATTACAAGTCTCCTCTTGTTTTTACAACAAAGTACTTTTTTATGCATTTTGGTTTTATAACTGGCAAATGGTATGAAGTTCAAATTAGCGAAATACAGTCTTTGATAGCTCAACCCCTGTATCCAATACTTGATTATAAGGAATAGAAATCCATACGCAAAGGCAGAGAAACTCTACATACTTTGACTACCTGTTGAAAACTACTGTTTCTATTAGATACTTTGACTATCATTCAAAAAGCCATCACCCTCTTGCGAAATTGCATCTAAAAGTTGTTTTACCTCCTCTTCACGATGAGTTTCTCCTAATTTTTCGAAAGAAACTATTAAGTTTCGCAATACTCTTTGTATAATATCCAAATTAGAACAGGGCTGATAAAAACTTTCCAAAGGCTTGATATTCAGTTGATTGATGTAGTTATCAATATCATTCTTAAAAAATACCATTCCTCTATGAAAGGCATTAATGTAAAATTGTACTTCAGAACTTTTGTAAGTTAAGATAAACAAGTTAGGAAAGTTCACACCATAGACAGGCATCATGAGTCGCTGTGCTATAAGGATATATACTACTGACAAGCCAATGGGATTAGACTTTCGGCTTTCTAATATCACATTAAGCATAGAATTGCTAGGGGCGTGGAAGTTCTGCGTATTAGAAGTAAACCCTAATTCGTTGAATAAAACATGATTAAGTGTTCTTATTTGTTCTATAGGGCTAGCATAGGTACGGTGTTTCAGCCATGCTTCGTAATAAATTTTGTCTAGTTCTTTTTTCAGTTTTCTGATATCTAAGTCAGGGTATTGGTAAGTAGCTACCAAATACATGCCCTTTAATAAGTCGTTTTGTTCGTTATTTTTCCAATTAATTAGCTTTTCTTTAAGTGATTTTAGTTGCAAGATGTGTATCAACTCCTCAATTCGCTTTTGAGCTATTGGGTTGAAATTCGTTTCCCATTCGCGTTCTAGGAAGGGTATCATAATATCTCCTAGAGAAATAATTTTTTTCTCTATATGTTCTACTACTTCTTTGTCCTCGTCATCTAACAAAGAAATAATTGCTTGTATTTCGCTCTCTTGTATCATTGTTTTAAGTATGTTCGGTGAATTTTGCCAGTATCTATGATTGTAATAATAACATATTTTATTTTACAAAAGTTTGAGTAACTTTGTCTTGGGTGATTTTCTCTTTTCAGATTTCAAAATAGGTTTGTCAGGTAGTTATTGTGGTAGTTCTACGTAAAAAGTAGTACCTTTACCGATGGTACTTTCAAAATAGATATTTCCCCCCAGGGATAGAATAAAATCTTTACAAATAGCGAGCCCAAAGCCAGTTCCTTTCTCTTGTAAGGTGCCTTTGGTAGTGAAGCGTTCTTGTCCGAAGATTTTATCTCTGTTCTCTAGGGCTATACCTACGCCGTTGTCTTCTACTATGAGAATATGATTTGAACCCGCTGTTTGGTAGTTTATTTTGACATATCCGCCTAAATTAGTAAATTTGATAGCATTAGTTACAAGATTAAGCAATACGGTTTTAATTATATCTTTATCTGTTTGTATAATTAGATTTTCAGGAATTAGGTTTTGAAGGTGAATATTTTTATTTTTCGCTTGGTTTTGAGTAATTTGTATTACCTCTTGGGCTATGGCGTGCAAATCTATTAGTACAATATTAGGGCTAAAGCCTTGGCTTTGGCTATCTGCCCAAAGCAAAAGATCTTCTAAGAAATTATAGATATGGTTGATATCTTGGCTTATGCGTTGGGTAATGGCTATTTGTTCTTGGGCGTCTATAAAGCCTTTGCTAACCATTTCTAATAGTATTTTGAGGTTTGCTAAGGGGTTGCGCATGTCATGCGAAATAATAGATATGATACGGTCTTTGGTAAGATTGAGCTTCTCTAGAATTTGTTTTTGGGCTTCTATCTCTTCATTTTTTTCATTGATTTGCTGGTTTTGGAGTTGTACAGTGGCTAACAAGCGTTGTAATTTTTGTCTATGCCTGAATAAAAAGTAATAAGCTATCGATACAAAGCCCAGTCCTAAACCTACCAAAGTAAGTACTATACTTTGTAATTGATTGGCTTTTACTTGTGCTTTATTGAGGTTTTTCAGATATTCATTTTCCTTTTTTTGCTCTTGTAGGTTATACTGAAACTGCATTTCTAACAGGTTGCGGTTATGGTCTTCTTTCAAAACGCTGTCGCGAAGGGTATTGAAAGCAGTGAACCACTGAACGGCACGTTGGTATTCTTTTTGGATAGTATCTAATTGTATTAAGTACTTGTAGACGGTAAGTAAAAAACCTGTTCCGTGTACTTTCTTATAGTGCTTCAGGGCGTACTCTGCCCAATATTCAGCCTCTATGTATCTTTTTAGCTTGATAGCATTCCCTATCATAAGCGTATAAATTGGACTAATAGCGTGGTGGTCATCTTCTATAGTATTTTGTAAGGCTTTGTAAGCCAAGGTCTGAGAGAGTTGGTAATTGCCTACGTGAGTATAATGGCGAGCCAAAATGGCTTGGGCTTGGGCTAAAGCCTCAGGAACTTCTCTCTTGCTAAATTTATCTACTACTTCTTGTGCTAACTTGATTGCTTGCTCAGGTTGTTTGAACAAAATGTAAATTTCTGAAGCGCGTAGAGTATAAAAGCCTGCTTCTATCCAATTATCCGTCTTGTGGATTATTTCTAATCCTTGCAAGTAATAACTCTTGGCTTGCTCAAAATTATTGTAAGTGGCAGCAGCTTTGGCTAAAAATTCCAAAGTAGCTACAATTTGAAGTGTATCTTTAATACTCAATGCAATTTGATAGGCTTTTTGGTAATACTTGGTTGCCTCTTGCTGATAAAACTTATCTTTGAGGTTTACATATAAGTTGCCGATATTTGCATATACCATTGAGGCAGACTTTTGGTTTTCACCTATTTGTTGATATATTTTCACTGCTTTGAGGTAGTGTTCAAGGGCTAAGGCTTGGTAGCCCATGTTGCGGTAAATTAGCCCAATAGCATTAAGACAGCGAGCCGTATAAATATTATCTCCTATTTTTTGAAATATTTTTTTAGCTTCTTGAGCAGTATGGAGTGCTTTTTCGTATTGTGATAGTCGTAATAAGTTGGCTGCTAAGTGAAAAAGCGTAATTCCATGCTGACGCTGCTGTGGTGCCTTCTTTTCAAAAAAAGATGTAGCTATTTCTAATCCCTTTTGGATAGTACCAAACTTGCTCAAATTAGCAAAAGATAATACAGAATCGCGTTTTACTTGTGCTATCTCCCAATTACTACCGATGCTTCTTAATATTTTTAATGCCTCGTGATAGTGGTTTATAGAAACATATGTCTTGCCTGACATTCTTAAACATTCGGCTATACCATAATGAGCGTAGGCTTCTACTATGCGTATTTTTTTATTTTGGGCTATCTCTAGGATGGAGTGAAGTTGTTTATTAGCTGTTGGCAAATCGTACTCTTTCATTTCTTGGGCTATTTGGCAGTCTAGTAGGAGTTGTTTTTCTATGTCAGAGGTTTGGCTTCGCTCTTTTTCCAGACGGAGCTGCCAAGTGCCTTTTTGAGCAATTATCTTATTGGATAATACCTCAAAAAACACAATTAGCCATAGGAAAAGCAAAGATTTGCACATTTAGCCAAAAGAGATAAAGAAGTTTAGTAATTGTTTGGGTTAATGGTCAAATTACGAATAGCTATTTTTTAGGTGTTCCCTTCGCCCTTTTCGCTTCGCTCAAAGGGCGAAGGGGTAGACTTTACAGGCGCTACCGCTTTAGTGCTTTGCACCAAGCCCTTCTTTCGGGTTTGCCCTTCCAATCCCTAACGCAAATTGTAAGTTTGAAAGGTAATACCTCACAAATATAGCATTTGTAAAATAAAAGTAGCTAACATGTCGTAGAACTGAATGGATTTAGAAGTAAGTTGTGTCCGAAAAATATAAATTTCTGGTTAGACGGGCAAAAATTCGGGTTAGCCTCTAAACATAAAATATACGGCTAAAAACAAAAACAAAAAAGAAACGAGGTGATTCCATTTCATAGCCTCACCCAAATAAAATACAGCAAAAGCAAAAAATATTACAAGTGTAATAGCTTCTTGCAAAATTTTTAACTGTGAAGCAGTAAAAATTCCATAGCCCCACCGATTAGCAGGGACTTGCAAACAGTACTCAATGAAAGCAATAAACCAACTGATTACAATCACTTTCCAGAGTGCTTCCTGCTTGAACTTTAAGTGCCAGTACCAAGCAAAAGTCATAAAAATATTTGCCAATAAGAGCAAAAAGATGGTTCTGAACATGGCTTAAAAAGCTGAACAAAGATAAAAAATTTCTTGAATTAAATGAACAATAAAAAAATTAGGTTGTAAGCGTTTGCATAATTAGGTCTTTTAGTTGCTCTATACCTTGTTTAGTAGCTGAAGAAATAGGTATGATAGGAATACCTAAATCAGCTTTTTGTACTTTTTTTACTAATTTTTCGTGTTGTTCGGTAGGTATTAAATCCATTTTAGAGATGGCTAAAATTCGTTTTTTATGCAAAAGCTCGGGGTTGTATTTTTCTAGTTCTTTCAAGAGAATATAGTAATTTTGTACAATATCCTCATTTTCAGTAGAAACCATAAACAATAAAATAGCATTTCGCTCAATGTGTCGCAAAAAGCGAAGTCCTAATCCTTTACCCTCTGCTGCGCCTTCTATAATACCTGGAATATCTGCCATGATAAAAGATTTGAAATCTTTGTATGCTACCACACCTAAGTTAGGAGTAAGAGTAGTGAAAGGATAGTCGGCGATTTCGGGTTTAGCAGCAGAGACTACCGAGAGTAGAGTAGATTTGCCTGCATTAGGGAATCCTACCAACCCCACGTCTGCTAATACTTTAAGTTCAAACACAACCCATCCTTCTACTCCTGCCTCGCCAGGCTGGGCATAGCGTGGAGTCTGGTTGGTAGAGGTTTTGAAATTGAAATTTCCTAACCCCCCGCGTCCGCCGCGCATCAGGATTACCTCCTCTTGGTCTTGGGTAATTTCAGCTAAGATTTCATTTGTCTCAGCCTTTCTTACTACTGTTCCAATAGGTACTTCTATTATCACATCTTTGCCATTTGCTCCAGTAGAGCATTTTCCTGAGCCTGGTTGTCCATTTTCAGCTATAATATGTTTTTGGTAACGTAGATGCAGCAAAGTCCAAAGTTGAGCGTTTCCTTTTAAGATTACATGTCCCCCGCGTCCACCATTCCCGCCGTCAGGGCCACCTTTGGGTACGAATTTTTCACGTCTGAAGTGTACTGAACCTGCTCCTCCATGGCCTGAACGGCAAAAAATTTTTACGTAATCTATGAAATTTGACATTTTTCCTTCCTGTACTTTGCTATTTGAGGAGAAAAGAATTGAAAAAATAGCTTACAAAGTTACAGAAAAATTAAGATATACCGAAGGAAAGTGGGTTTCAGGTAAAAGTACCAAACTAGAATCAAAATTTTGCGAAAACAGCTAAGTTGTAATTAGTATTAGTCTTTAACTTTAATCCTTTGTAAAAGGAGCTTTTTATTTAGAAACTTTACAAACGAGTAGTTTAACGTGTGTTGGAAAACAACTTATTTTTTAAGAAAACGTATTTGTTTTAGAAAAAAATCGTACTTTTAGCAAAAAATTGCGTCAAGGGATACTGAGGGTGTGCCGCCATCGGTAGGGAGTGCGGAGTAACTCTAGAGTAGCCCGCCCTCTTTTCCTTTGAGCGAAAGTGAAAAAACAAAAAGGAATACTTAAAAGATAAAAAATATTTTTCAATTTTTTTTCCTTTTACTTCATGCTATACAAGTTCGTTTGTTTGGTCTTTTTAGGTACAGTATTTTTCAGCCTAATAAGGCTGCATGCTCAAAGTGTGTTGCCTATCGTTCAAGAAAGTACGAACACGAATACTGATCAAATTCAGCAACTTTTGAACGATAGGAAAAAAGAATTACAAAATATTACGAACCAAAAGCAACGTACCGAAGTAAAAATTTTGACTAAAACGTTGCGTGCTGACATAGATTTGGATTTGGATTTGATAGCTAGTTCTCCCATCAAGCCTAAATCATTCTCTTCTGTGCGTGCACCTATAAAGGTTGATAGTATTACGGATAATAGTAACAAATATACCAACAAACCAATCGTAATAATAACACCTATTCCGAAAGCAAACACTAATGCTGAACCTTCAATACCCAATTCGCCCGTTGCTACGTCTAAAAAAGAGGAGGCAGTTGATCCACCTCGCACGGTGAACAAAATTTCGCAAAAAGATTTACAATTATTACTCGCTCAAAAAGAAATGCAACTGCTCAAAGAGCAAGAAGCCAAAAAACAAGTAGAAATTGCGGCATTAGTAAAGACGTTAGAATTGCGAAATCTACGCCAAAGAAACATTATTTACTTGGGGGCAGTAGGGCTAGGGCTTAGCTTAGTGGTAACGATACTTTTGTTTAGAAATGTACATATTCAACGAAAAGCTAATAGAGAGCTTGTAAAACAAAAACAGGAGACTGAGCTCGCTCGTAACCAATCGGAAGCATTGTTGCTTAATATCTTACCTGCAAGTGTAGCCCAAGAACTTAAAACCAAAGGAAAAGCAGAAGCTAAATATTATGAATTAGCGTCAGTATTATTCTGTGATTTTCAGGGCTTTACAAGTATTGCTGAAAAAATGAAACCTAACGAATTATTAGCTGCTTTAGATGAGTGTTTTATGGTATTTGACGAAATTATTAGCAGGTATCATTTAGAAAAGATAAAAACCATCGGTGATGCCTATATGTGTGTGGGAGGTGTACCTGAAGCTAACCGAACTAATCCTGTGGAATGTGTATTAGCAGGCTTGGAAATACAACAATTCATGAAGCAAAAATATCAGAGCAAAAAGCTAAAAGGAGAGGAGTATTGGAAACTACGCTTAGGTATTAACTCGGGAGAGTTAGTGGCGGGAGTGGTAGGAAAGAAAAAATTTGCCTACGATGTTTGGGGGGATACTGTGAATACTGCCAGCCGAATGGAGAGCAGTGGAGAGGTAGATGAAGTAAATATTTCAGGCAAAACCTATGAATTGGTAAAAGACTTTTTTGAGTGTGAATATAGAGGTAAACTTAATGTTAAAGGGAAAGGGCAGGTAGATATGTATTTTGTGCGAAGTATAAAACCCGAACTTTCAAAAGAAGGCAAAGGACTTGAGCCAAATAAAAAATTTTGGGAACTGCTAAAACAAAAAACAGAAAATTGTTAGGGTATTACCAAAAAGCATCTTGTCAAGCATATACGATAAAGTATTGAAAAACTAAAAGCTTGAGATAAATAGAATAGCACAAAAAAAGCACTTACGGTTTATCGTAAGTGCTTGTATTTTAGCCTAAGAGGATGTTTAGCGAATGTTTAGTAGTTCACGATATTTAGGTAATGTCCACATCTCATCATCCACTAAAAGTTCTAATTTGTCTATACTGTACCGAATCTCATCAAATAGGGCTTTTACGGTTTTTTCATAGGCTATGGCACGTTCGCGTGTGTTTTCAATTTTGTTTGCGACCTTGCGAGCCTCAGTCATTTCTTCTACCTTTTTTTGAATTACGCTTACATGATGCGAAATTTCTTTAACAGTATCAATAATAGTATTTTCGCTTTCAGTTTGAATACCCACGTCCCTTATACCTTCTAAATTCTCAACGAGGATATTTTGGTATTTAATAGCTGCTGGAATTACGTGGCTGAGTGCCAAATCTCCTAAGACACGTCCTTCAATTTGGATTTTTTTGATATAATTTTCCAAATTGATTTCATAGCGGGCTTCTACTTCGCGGTGTGTCATTACACCGTTTTGCTCAAAGAGTTTCAAGTTTTTTTCACTCACGTAGCTATCCAAGGCCAGAGGAGTAGATTTTATATTAGGCAGCCCTCTTCTTTCGGCTTCTGCTACCCACTCTTCAGAGTAACCATCTCCTTCAAAAATTACCTTTTTGGCCTCTGAAATATACCTTCGCAATACGTTAATGATAGCTAATTCGCGTTTATCAGTATTTTTAATTTCTTCTTCTACATCTTTTCTAAATTGAGAAAGTGTGTGAGCGACTGCCGTGTTGAGGGCAATCATAGGAGCGGAGCAGTTAGCAGAACCTCCTACGGCTCTAAATTCAAATTTGTTACCTGTGAAAGCGAAAGGGGAAGTACGGTTTCGGTCTGTATTATCCAATAAGATAGGAGGTATTTTGTTGATACCTAACTTCATATATAAGTTATCCCCTTTGTCAATTTTGATGGCGGCATTGTGTTCAAGTTCGTCTAGAACTTTCATCATTTGCTCACCAATGAAAACTGAAATAATAGCAGGTGGAGCTTCGTTGGCACCTAAGCGATAATCATTACCTGCTGAAGCAATGCTTGCACGAAGCAAATCGGCATAGTCATAAACTGCTTTGATAACATTGACAAAGAAAGCCAAAAACATTAAATTTTCTTTAGGTTTGGCAGTAGGGGCAAGCAGATTCTTACCTGTGTCAGTAATCAAAGACCAGTTATTATGCTTTCCGTTTCCGTTAATACCTGCAAAGGGCTTCTCGTGGAAAAGTACTTTGAAATTATGTTTCTCTGCTACTTTTTCCATTAAATCCATGAGCAATAAGTTGTGATCGACAGCGAGGTTTACCTCTTCAAAAGTAGGAGCGCACTCAAATTGACTAGGAGCTACCTCATTGTGGCGTGTACGAATAGGGATACCTAATTTTATAGCTTCAGTTTCAAAATCAATCATAAAAGCACGTACTCGTGGGGGGATAGATCCGAAATAATGGTCTTCTAGTTGTTGTCCTTTGGCAGGTGCGGCTCCGATTACGGTTCTGCCTGCCATCATGAGGTCAGGGCGGGCAAGGTAAAGGGCTTTATCTATTAAAAAATACTCTTGCTCTGGTCCTAGGGTGGCAATTACTCTTTTAATGTCTTTATCAAAAAGTTCACAGACGGCAGTAGCGGCTTTGTCTAGCGCATGCAAGGATTTGAGTAGGGGGGTTTTGAAGTCTAATGATTCACCTGTGTAGGAAACAAAGATAGTAGGAATACACAAGGTTTTGCTACCTTCAATTTCCATAATGAAAGCAGGTGAACTTGGGTCCCACGCTGTATAACCTCGCGCCTCAAAAGTACTACGGATGCCACCGCTTGGAAAGGAGGAGGCATCAGGTTCTTGTTGTACTAAGGCACTCCCCTTAAATTTTTCTATTACTTTGCCATCGCGGTCAATATCAAAAAAAGCGTCGTGTTTTTCGGCAGTACTTCCTGTAAGCGGTTGAAACCAGTGAGTATAATGCGTTACTCCTTTGCTAATTGCCCACGACTTCATGGCAGAGGCAACAGCATCTGCCAAATCTTCTTCAATTTTATGTCCATGTTCAATAGCAGAGGTGAGGCGTTTATACATTTCGGTACTTAAATGGGCTCGCATTGCCTCTTTATTAAAAACATTAATGCCAAAATAGTCGGAGATTTTGTGTGAGGGGAGCGAAACTTCTACCGAAGGTCTGCTCTGTGCTACTTCAATTGCTTTGAATCTAAGAATTGCCATGGGTTTAGGTAAACTTGGTTAAAAATTGCACCCAAAATTAGAGAAAAGTTGTGAAATCCAAAAAAATGAGATATTTTTTTAGGGTATTTTTGCAGAATTTGTATTTTATTTCCACTTGTAGCTTACATTTGAGGGCTTGGCTGGAGGTTATTAGAAATTTAAGGGCATTGCTCGGATCTACCAAGCAATGCCTTCAAGTAACTTATAAGTAACTTTACTTTTTCTCGGGGAGTAAAACAAGTTTTATGAAATTTTTGCCTGTAAGATATTTCTTTGCAGCATCTTGTATCATTTTGCCTGTTAGCTTATCAATATTGGCTTGAGCTTCCAATATTTTTTCAGGATTTTCGCCGAGTTGGTCATAGCGTTGCAAGGAATTTAACCAATAACGGTTCTCTTTAAGGTTTACATCAAGTTCTTTTTTGTACTGCTCTTTGATTTTGGCTAAATCGGCAGGGGCTACCCCCTCTTTTTTCAGTTTTTCTACCAAACTTAAGGCAGATTTGCTTAAATCGGCTACATTTTGGGGAGCGCATGGGAAGTTGATGGTGAGCTCGTAGGTAGGTTCAGGATTCTTGTTCATGTTTGCTGAAGCGCCTACTCCATACACTCCTCCCTTTTCCTCACGTAGCAATTCTATGAGTTTAATGTTGAGCCACTCTGCAACACTGCGAAGGGCAAAATTTTCTGTACCTTCGTATTTTTTCAAATCTCCAAAATAGGTCATACGTACTACACTTTTCTCATCGGTACCTTTATAGATTTCTTTTTCTAATACACCTGCTACGGGCTTGATTTTCAAATTCTTAAATTTTTCTTTGGGAGCATTAGGTTGGGCAGGTAAGCTACCGATGTATTGTTCTAACAAGGGTTTTATTTTTTCTACTTCAAAGCTACCTACGAATATGAATTTGAACTCAGCAGCATTAGCGAAGCGTTCTTTGTAGAATTGCAGGGCTTTGTCAAGGTTTATTTTTTCAAAGTCTTCATCTTGTGGAAAAGCTTTCCTACGAATATTGTTGTTGTAAATAATTTTATTAGCTTCACTAATAAAGTAAATCTGTGGGTTGGCTAAAATGTTCTTGAATTGTGCTTTTTGTCTGTTTATCAATGACTTAAAGGCTTCCTCATTTTTAAGAGGCTTAGTGAAGTAAAGGTAGAGCAGTTGCAAAAAAGTCTCTAAGTCTTCGGGGCGAGTATTCCCACTAAACCCTTCGGAGAGTTCGGAAATATAAGAGTTGATGTTAACGGTTTTACCTGCTAGAAATTTTTGCAAATCAGGTTTAGGGAAGCCCTCTACCCCACTTTCATTTACAATACCTGCGGCATAGCTTACGCTGTGATAATCGCTATCAGCATAAAGGGAATGTCCTCCCCAGCTATAAGAACTGAATAGAATTTGGTCATTCTTAAAGTCTGTAGGTTTTAATACTACGGTGGCACCGTTAGCAAATGTGAGCGTAGTAGTGCCGAGTTTAGCATTTTTCTCCTCTTTGGTAATTTTACCTACTTTGGGTAGTTCATTGAGTAAAGAGGCGGCTACTGCTTTCTCTTGGTAAGGCTCAATATTTTGGTTAGCAATTTCTATTGCCATTTTTTTGATTTGCTCTTCGGTAGGGACTTGTAAACCTTCTTTTTCTGGAGCCATCAAAACGATAGTAGCTTTGTTGTCGTTAATCCATTGTTTTACCAAAGCATTTACTTCGTCCAAAGTAATTTCAGGCAGAAATTTTTGCGTCATAGCAAATTCCATTTCAATTCCAGGAGCAGGCTCGTTTTCCAAAAAATGGCTCACGTATTCGCTTACATATTGCTCGGATTCGGTTTTATCTTTTTCCTTGAAAGCCCGCTCCATGTTAGTGAAAATACGCTTTTTAGCTCTCTCTAATTCCGAGGCGATAAAGCCGTGTTTTTTGAGGCGTTGTTGCTCTTCAAAAAGCGTTTTTAAGCCTAATTCAATATTTTGCTCACTAAGCACACCTTGCAAGCCATAAGCGTTTTGATTACGTGCAAATAAATTACCCACAAAACTTCCCGCAAAAATAAATGGAGGCGTAGATTTTTGGCGAAGTTCATCTAACCGCGCATTGAACATGCTAGTAAACAAATCTTTGGTAAGTTTAGCTTTGTAGTCAATGATTTTTGTCATGGGCTTGTCCTCAATATCGTAGGTTAAAAAAACCGTAACATTGGGGGCCTCCTTGTCAGTAGTTACTACGGCTTGCATTTGAGTTTTGGCAGGCACCCCATACACTTCGCGCTTGCGTGGGTTGGTTATAGCAGGTGCATTTCCAAAAAATTGTTTGATTTTTGCCTCTAATGTTGCGGGTTCTACATCACCTACAGCAATTACTGCCATGAGGTCTGGTCTATACCAATCTTTATAGAAACGCTTAATAACGTCATACTTGAAGCTCTCTAGAATTTCTTTTTTACCGATAGGTAATCTTTCGGCATATCGTGAACCTTTGAGCATCACGGGAAGCCATTTATCCTGCATACGTTGCGAAGCCCCACGTCCAAGACGCCATTCCTCAATGACTACGCCACGCTCTTTGTCTATTTCAGCATTGTCCAAAGTAGCATTAAAAGCCCAATCTTGCAATACTTGAAAACCTTTATCCAAATTTTCGGGCTTGTCCAAAGGTACAGGAAGAATATACACTGTTTCGTCAAAACTTGTGTAAGCGTTCAAATCTGCTCCAAAACGAATACCCAAGCCTTGTAAAAAGGCTACTAATTCGTTTTTAGGAAAATTTTTTGTGCCATTAAAACACATATGTTCCATAAAGTGTGCCAAGCCAAGCTGGTCATCATCTTCCAAAATGGAACCTGCATTGACAACCAAACGTAGTTCCACTTTTTTCTCAGGTTTGGCATTTTTGCGCACGTAGTAAGTAATACCGTTAGGTAGCTTACCTATTTTTACATTTGGGTCTAAACTTAAAGGCTTGTTTACATCACTCAAATCTTGGGCTTTTATGAAAAAAGTTACCCAAATAGATAAACATAGAAAAGCGTTTCTTTTGAACATAGGATAATTTTCGGATTTGTTGTGGAAATAAAACCATGTTGAATAAAATTCTGTTTACTAGGTTCCATCCTAATGAGATAAAGATGAGTAGTAAAACAGAAAGAATACTTACACTCTACTTGCGTGCAAATATACAACTAAAAGTTTAGTTCAAAACTAACTTTTTGAGTAACAGAGGAAAGGTGAGAGATAATAGAGATTTAGCCAAAAAAACAGTTGACAATGTAAACATATGATATTATGGGATTAGCTATAAAATTTCACTAAAATTAAGCTACTAATTCTGCTTCTTGCAAGAAACACCCATACATTTTGAACTACTGTCATTTTTCTATACTTTTGAAGGAGAAAATACTCACCCTAAAAAAATACTATGGCAAATGCAAAAGAACTCATAGAAAAAAACCTGCAAACGCAACATCCTATTTTAGATTTAGGTAACTGT
>JANWZA010000013.1 GCA_025054775.1 Microscillaceae bacterium | reverse complement strand
ATAAATCATTATTCCATTTAAACATTAAAAGTTTAACTGAATAGACTAGCATATAAAAAGCTTTAGAGTAACATTTAGTTTTCCTTCTTAATCGTGCTAAAAAACGACGAAAAAGACTATTCTATCCTTCAACCATAAACGTTCCGCTTTGGATTGTATATGTATACTCTGGCACAAATGCTTCATATGCCTTCCAATGATCTGTACAAACCTTTCCCTTTATCTTCGGTTCAATCTTCTTCCAAAGTTTTTCACCAGTTTCAGTTCCCCTGGTACCAACTCCGCAATGGATGAATTTACGCCCATCTCTATCAACAGCAATCCATCTCCAACAATAGTTTTTTTTGAACCAATATATGTGTGCATTTCATCTATTTCAACAACTTCAATAACATCATTGCTCCGAATTTCATCAAGTTTTTTTCCGTATGCCTTAATCCAATTAAAGACTGTAACATGGCTAACTTTTAAGAAGCGAGCAATGGAGCGAAATCCCAGCCCTTCAAGATATAGTATTAATGCATCACGTTTTAGTTTTTCAGGTTTTCCTATGTGGTAAAACGAAAACTGCAGTCTTTACATTTAAATCATTGTTTGCCCTATAACTATACCATCTTTACAAAATTTTGTTGATTTGCATTTTGGACATCGTTCCATAGTTTTAAGGTTGTAGTAATTTTTTTGCAAAAAAAAATCTATACAAAATTAACAATACCCGAAATTATTTTCTATTCGTTAGAAAAGATTGAGAGCTATTTAGATAAATATTTGTTATTTACTACGTATCAACTTCTGATATACTTTATTTTGTTCGGGTGTCAAATTTTGCCCAAAACTCCGCAAGCGGTAATTTAGTCTCTTGTCTGCTTCTAAAACAACTTGCAATTCATACATAATACCATCCCTCCGTACTTTTAATTTGATAGTATCACCAATTTTATAGTTTTCTAATTCGCGTTGTATGTCTGTAACTTGTTTATCATTGATACTTACCACCTCGTCTCCTACATTCAGCCCTGCTTTATAGGCGGCAGTTCCGCGAATTACTTGGCTTACCGAAGGAGTAGTAAGCAAACTAGTTTGAAAACTGGCACCCAAAAAGGGCTTATTAGAAGGATATAAGATATTGTGGTTTTCTATTACGATACCTGCATAGCCTAAAATTCGTTCATAATCAGGAGTTTCTGTACCGTAGATGTATTTATCATAAAACTCTTGCAAGCTTTTTCCCGCTACTTTCTCTAGTACCCGCTGAAATTCGCTATCCGTAAAACCGCGATTTTGTTTTTTGTAAAATTCCTGATAAGCTAACTTCAAAGCATCATCTAAGGATTTTTCTCCTTGAGTAGCTTGTATAATTTCTAAATCTAACAGGAAAGCCAAAAGTGAACCTTTGGTATAGTATGAAACAGTAGAATTATTAGAATTTTCGTTTGGGCGGTAGAACTTTATCCAAGCATCTATACTTGATTCAGCTACTGATTGTATCTTATTGCCCGGTGTATTTTCTACGGTATTGATCTTACCTACTAGTTCTTTCAAAAATTTTTCAACAGTAATTAGATTAGCCTTTAATAAAATCAAATCTTCATAGTAACTGGTAAACCCTTCAGCTTGCCAAAGCATGGTAGTGTAGTTTTCATTTTCGTAATCAAAAGGTCCGAGGGCTTGGGGGCGTAGTCGTTTCACGTTCCAGAGGTGAAAGTACTCATGGGCAACTAGTGCCAAAAAGTTTGTATAAGCCTCTGCATTGTCATAAACATTTCTAGAAGTTTGTACAGTAGTAGAGTTTAGATGTTCCAAACCGCCTCCCCCACTGCGTAGGTTGTGTACGATAAATACGTAATCTTTACAGGGATTTTCACCGAAAATAGATGTAGCAGCATCTATAATAGCAGTAAAGTCTTTACAAATTTTTTCTTTTTGATAATTGCCTCCACCATACATAGCTACAGTATGGGGAATACCTTGTGCCGTAAATTCAAATACATCGTGATTACCGATTTCAATGGGTGAGTCTACAAGGGTATCAAAATCAGGAACAGCCAACTTCCAAATATTATCTTTTTGCACAGGTTTGAGAGCGGTAGTGATTTTTTTCCATTCACTGTATGGCTCGATTGTCAAGGTGCTGGGTAAGTTAAGTTGCTTGTCAATATACATAAACACCGAGGCAGGGTTGAGGTAGGCATGGCTAATATCAATAAATGAGGTTCTTACCGTTAGTTCGCGGGCATACAAACGATAAGTAAATCTAATTTCCGTATTCTTATCGTTATACACGCGCCAGGTGTTTTTGTTAATTTTCTCTGCCTTGATGGGTTGGTTATTCGCATTGTATGCCTTAAAAGCCTCTACATTGCGGGCATATTCTCTAATTAGGTAGGAGCCAGGTGTCCAGGTAGCCATTTTGAAATCAAGGTAAGGTTGTTTCCAATTTTTTACTTGAATTTCAATTTCTGCATAATGCGTATGTGGCTCTTTGAATGTAATGCGATAAGCAAGTTCAGTGGACATGGAGATATTTTGAGCAAAAATAATGGGTGAATGAAAGATATTTATGTAGAAAAGGAATAGAAAGAAATGCTTATTATGTTGCATAATAAAATTGTTTAATAATTTCCGACATAATAAAAAAAAAAAAAACGAAAAAAAGAGCATTAATGTTAGAATATAACAGAATTAAACTCATAAGCCACAAAAATAAACAAAAAATAGAAAAAGTCTTATGGTAATTTCTTGGATTTAATTTAGCTAAATAAAGGTGAAAAAGAGCAAGGGGAAGTTAGAGGTAGCTGTAAAAAAAATCTTATTAGGATTAGATACTAAAAAATTGAAGCATCTGACAATTCTAATGCCTAATAAAAAGAGATTTGGTTAAACTTTCAAAAGTTAAGAACTTTTAGAATAATTATTGAAATTTCTAATCAGGATAGAGCAAATATTTTTGTCTTATTAGCTTGTAATTTTTCAATGCACCTTCCCAAGACTTGCGGATTTGCTTTTCACTCATGGCTGCTTCTATCTGCTTACGTAGTTGGTCTGTACCTGCTAATGTATCAAAATATTTATTAAAAAATTTTTCTTTGGGCTGGTATTTTTTGTAAAAATCTATTAAATATTGCAGTGAAAATTCATACTTAATAGGTTTTTTACGTAGATCTATACCATAGCAAACTTCGTTTTCATACATAGGTTTTTTGCTCATACCTGCTATACTTTGAGGGGTAAAGGTAAATTTTCCTAATTGCTTTTGAGGAGCCCCTGCTATTTGAAAAGGAGTTTGGGTGCCACGTCCTACGCTAATAGCAGTTCCCTCAAATAAGCATAAAGACGGATACAGGGCAATAGCCAAAGCGTTAGGCAAGTTAGGAGAAGGTTTGACAGGTAATTCATAACGTGTACGGTGAGTGTAATTTCTTACAGGTATTACTATAAGATCAATTGTATGAGAAGTAGATAACCATTTCTCACCTTTAATCATAAGGGCTAATTCACCATAGGTTAGCCCATAGACAATAGGGATAGGGTGCATACCCACAAAAGATTGAAATTTCATATCCAGTACGCAGCCATCAATATAGCTCGCATTAGGGTTGGGACGGTCTAAAATAATCAATTTTTTGTTATGCTCCGCACAAGCTTCCATAAGATAGTGCATACTGCTAATGTAGGTGTAAAATCTTACTCCCACATCTTGAATATCATAAAGTACTACATCAACATTCTCTAAATGCTTAGCAGTGGGTTTTTTATGTTTATCATACAACGAAATTAGCGGAATGCTCGTTTGAAAGTCTATTGTATCTTTTATTACTTCACCTGCATCAGCTTTACCTCGAAAGCCGTGCTCAGGTACGAAAATTTTTTGAATATCTATTTTAAGGCTTCGAAGCGTATCTACTAAGTGCCGTTTACCTACCATAGAGGTATGGTTTACTAACATAGCTACCCTCCTACCTTTGAGCAGAGGTAGGTAAAGGTGCATTTGTTCTGCTCCTACCTGAACTTGGGCAAGTAAGTATGTATTCTTTAGAGTGAAAATATGAATAGTTATTAGTAAAACTACCCAGAGAAACTTCATAGCTTGACTCATATTTTTGATAAAACACAACGAAAAGTTCTAGATAAGAATAATCAAGTATATTAAATATAAAAACTTTTGATTTATAACTTGTTGATTTTCAAAGCTCTTTTCTAAAAGAATGAAATTATACCAAATTAACGAATAAAGTACTAAATTTGAACCTTTTAGTTTATAGGCAAACAAAAAACACTTTATCAATGTTTATGTATACATGCATTTCAGTACTTGTAAAGTACTTGTAATCTGAATATAAATAGAAACAACTTTTTCAGTCTAAATTTTCAAATTCAAACCTTTAAGTTAATATGACTTCCACTCTAAACAAATACAAAAACCTATCCATAGACATAGAAGAGGGTATAGCTACCATTACCATTTGTAGAGCTTCTAAGCTCAACGCACTCAACTATGCTACATTAGAAGAGATACAATTAGCCATTCAAGAAATCCAAGAGAATCCGAGTGCGAGTAGCGTTATCATTACAGGGGAAGGTTCTAAGGCTTTTGCTGCAGGCGCCGATATTGCCGAATTAGCTAATCTTGATGAGATAAAAGCCAAAAGGTATTCACAGCATGGGCAAGATGTATTTGCATCTATTGAGAACTGCCCTAAGCCTGTTATTGCAGCAGTAAATGGGTATGCTCTTGGTGGGGGTTGTGAATTAGCTCTTGCCTGCCACATGAGAGTTGCCGTAGAAAGTGCTAAATTTGGGTTACCTGAAGTAAAATTAGGTACAATTCCTGGTTTTGGGGGTACGCAACGGCTTACACAAAGCATCGGCAAAGCCAAAACCTTAGAACTAATTATGACAGGAGATATGATTACAGCCCAAGAGGCGAAAGAGCTAGGGTTAGTGAACCATGTAGTACCTACCCATGACGAACTTTACCGCAAATGTCGCGAAATTTTAATGAAAATTGCTACTTCTGGTCCCTTAGCGGTTTCTATGGTCATAAGTTCAGTAAATGCTGTGTATAGTAGCCAAGAGCGAGGCTACCAAAAAGAAGCCGCCCTTTTTGGAGCAACTGCTAAGACTGCTGATTTTAAGGAAGGTATGAACGCTTTTTTAGAAAAGAGAAAGCCTAACTTCAAAGGCAGGTAAAAAATTAAATAAAAACATAAGTCTATACCATTTTCTATATCTGATTTGCTGAAAATCCGCTTTATTTAGTTAAAAATAAAGCGGATTTTTCTTTTAATGTTAAAGAATTGCTATAAAACCGTCATTTTGAGCCTCTTTTATGCTCCTGCCTTGCTCTTCAAAGCTCTTGGAACTTCAATAGTGAGTACAGGGTTAGCAGGATTTTCTAAAATTTCATAGTCTTTGGTAACGATATCTTTCATTTTGATAGATTTTCCTAATTCTAAGCCTGTAATATCTACCTCAACATAGTCAGGTAAATTTTTTGGTAAGGCTTTAATTTTTACTTTCTTTTGTTTAATGACTAATTTTCCCCCTGCTTGCACACCAGGCGAAGTACCTACCACACGCAAAGGAACATGTATTTTTACAGGTTTATGCTCTTGTAGCAATAAGAAATCAGCGTGAAGAATGACCTCACTTACAGGATGGAATTGAATATCTTGTAAAATACAACGATATTCCTGGCCTTCAATATTTAATAGAACTGTGTGTGTTTCAGGGGTATAAACTAAATCTCTGAACAAAAACATAGGTGAATAGAAATGCACGTGGACGCCTCCACCATATAAAACGCAAGGAACATTAGCCTCTGCTCTAAGTGCTTTGGAAAATTTTTTACCGAGATTTGCTCTTTTATACCCTATAATCTCTATACTTTTCATAAAATTATTTGGAAAAAATTGAAGATGAATATAACAATCGCTATTCGTTAATGAATAGTGAACTAATAGATTCGTGTTCATGGACGCGCCTGATAGCTGTGGCAAACAAACCTGCCACACTCAAAACTTTTATTTTATTACTCTCGCGTTTAAGGGGAATAGTATCAGCAACCACTATCTCCTCTAATACCGAATTTTCAATGTTTTCATATGCTTTGCCAGATAAAACAGGATGCGTGCAAATAGCCCGTACGCTTTTTGCTCCTTTTTCCATGATTACGGCTGCAGCCTTGCAGATTGTGCTTCCCGTATCAACAATATCGTCTATTAAAATCACGTTGGCCCCTGTAACGTCTCCTATAATTTGCATAGAGGCTACTTCATTAGCCCGCTTGCGATGTTTATCACACACTACCATATCTACTTGAAAATATTTGGCAAAGCTTCTCGCTCTTCCTACACCTCCTACATCAGGGGCGGCGAAAACCAAGTTATCTATGTTCAGGGATTGAATGTAAGGGATAAAAATAGCTGAACCGTCAAGATGGTCAACAGGAACATCAAAGAAACCTTGAATTTGCCCTGCATGAAGGTCGCAGGTCATAATGCGGCTTGCTCCTGCTGCGGAGAGCAGGTTAGCTACTAATTTAGCAGCTATGGCTACACGAGGCTTATCTTTACGATCTTGGCGGGCATATCCAAAGTAAGGCAATACCAAAGTTACGTATTTAGCTGAAGCCCTACGGGCTGCATCACACATAAGCAAGAGTTCCAGCAAATTATCAGCAGGGGGGTAGGTAGATTGGATAAGAAATACATCACATCCGCGTACAGACTCGTTAAAGGAGGGTGAGATTTCCCCGTCACTAAAACGGCTTACTGTAAGAGAACCTAACTCCCCACCATACGCTTGGGCAATTTTTTCAGCTAGATAGCGCGAACTGGTGCCTGAAAAGATTTTTACAGGTGAAGCGGGCATGGCTTTGAATTTGAATGGGTATGTGATGTAATCAGTAAAAAATCAGAATAGGTTAAATTAAAGTTTATTAAGAAAAAAATTAACAATGCTCTTACCAAGAACATTGTTAATAGGATGCCTAAAACCGAAGTTTTAGTGACTATAAACCTATGGATAGTTGATCACCCTGGACTCGAACCAGGAACTTACTGAACCAAAATCAGTTGTGCTGCCAATTGCACCAGTGATCAATCCCTGATTTAATTTTTACCGCAAATTTAGAGGCTTTTCATTTTACATACAAATATTTCTTTATTTTTTTTAATAAATATTCGTAAGCTATTGATTTTCAAAAGAATAATTTTATACTTTTCCAATTCGTACGCCAATGATAAGAATATCATCTACTTGTCCAAGATCCCCTTTCCACTCCTCGTGGCGTTGAATAAGCATAGCTTTCTGCACATTCATTTTTTTAGGAGCGATTTCTGTGATTAATTTCTTAAAGTTACCTACCATAAATTTGCGTCCTTTCTCACCACCAAATTGATCTTGGTAGCCGTCAGAAAATATGTAAAAAGTGTGATAGGGGTGAGTGTCAATGACATGTTTTTGGAATCTTGTAGGTTTTTTTTCTTTTTGTTGCCCTCCGATAGGAGAAATATCTCCCTTAATTTCTACCAACTCCTGGATATTTCCTTGTGGAGTTTGTGTGGTTTTAACTAAAAAAAGTGGATTCTTAGCTCCTGCAAATTCTATTCTATGTTGTTCTCTATACCAAACTACGAGTGCGGCGTCCATGCCATCACGGTTGCCTGTTTCTGCTTGCCGAAGCAATTGGCGCACCCCTTCATGCATAGCACCAAGGACCTGCTCAGGAGAGTGGATATGCTTATCAATAATAATTTGCGTGAGCAAGGCGTCTGCTAACATGCTCATAAAGGCACCTGGTACACCGTGTCCTGTACAATCTATGGCAGCAATAAAAATTGCATTCTCTTTTTTGTGTATCCAATAAAAATCTCCTGACACGATATCACGTGGCTGAAATAGAATAAAAAATTCAGGCAGAATAGATTTTATTTCTTCTATTTGTGGTAAAAGGGCGTTCTGAATACGTTGGGCATAGGTAATGCTTGCCTTTACATCGTTGTTAGCTTCTTGTAGTTGGCGGTTCAACGTTTCTAACTTTCTATTAGCTTGCTCTAAGGCATCGCGTTGGGCTAGAATTTCTACATTGATTTGCTCTATTTCTACATATTGCTCAGAAATTTGGGCGTTCTGCCGTTCTAATTCTTCTTTTTGCTCTTGTATTTCAATTGCTTGTCGCATAATCTCCTCATTTCTTTGTACTAATTCAATAGATTTTTGCAAAATTTCTTGATTTTTTTGTTCTAACTCTTCTTTTTGTGCTTTTAAGATACGTTGTTGCTCCTCTAGTCGTTCTTTTTGCTTTTTGACTAGAGCATAAGCCTTTTTTTGCTTTTGGTAGCTTCTGTAAATGATAATTACTACTACCAACACAGCTACAAGTACAAAAATAATTACCCCAATGAGGATATTTCTACGTTCCCTTGCTTGTTGCTCGTGTTCTAGTTTAAGTTTCTGCTCGGCGATTTTTCTTTTACTTTTTTCTAAAATGTATTCTTGTGCTAGAATTTTATCATTAAGTGCGCGTTTAGCGCTGTCACTCATACCGAGGTTGGTCAAAAGTTCTTCGTTGATTTGTTGTAAAAGTTCTTCTGAGGTACTCTTCTCGCTCAATGCGGCTCGGCTTTTGCGTAGTTCGCGTTCTTTGGCTTTAATTTCTTTCTCTCGTTCTTGAATTTCACGTTCTCTTCGCCGGATTTCATCATCTTTACTTTGGATAATCTCTTCCTTGTCAGCCAAAATCTTCTCTTTATCTTTTAATTCAGATTCTGTTTTATCTAAAACGGAGCGAGTTTCAGAGGCTAGAGTGGCAAGGTAGTCTACATACTCGGTATTAAGTTGTTGGTATCTGATTAACAATTTTTGGTAACGTTTTTTGTTATGATTTTTAGCATATATCACTCTATAAGCTGGTATCGCATGTTCTTTTAGAAATTGGTAAATTTTCCATTTATCTAATTTTCCTTCTTGATATAGTTTTTTATAGACCTGGTAGGCTCGCTCATGGTGCTCAAGGGCGCGTTCGGGGCTGTTGTGGTGGTAAGCATCTATATCTCCTAAAATGGTAAGTGCATTTGCTAGGCCTTCATCATAATTGATGCGTATGGCAATTTCTAATGCTTTATCGGCTAATTTTTCGGCTTCTTTGGAGTTGTTAGGGTAATAGATTTGGGCTAACCTAACCAAAGCATTCACGTGAGTGGCATCTTGGGTGTTACGTTCTATAATCATACGGAGTGCCGCAGTCTCATCGGCTTGGGCAACAATTAACTGTAAGCTACTTATGATGTAGAAAATACATACAATCAGCTTAAAAAATATATCATTTTGTATTTGCTTAAATGCACAAAAGTCTAGCATTTGGTATTACTCCGTACAAAAATTCCTATATCCACATCCTTATTAAAAGGACATTTTTTATGCCACTTTGTTTTCTATTTTAAGATTTTTTTTTATGCCCAATTTGTTTTTTTTGAGATATTTGCCCAGATAGCTAAGTAAAACCATACGAAAACAAAAATTGTATCTAAAATAATTAAGTCTAAATATCGTAATTGTGAATGTAGCAAACGTGTAATTTTACGGCATATGAGTAGAAAGATGCTATTTCTTAGTAAAAACAAGCCTAAAATTGTGCACAAAAGTAGTGGTTTTTTGGCAGAGTAGGTTGTAAGTGCAAAAAATAAGATTGGAAAAAAGAGTAGCCAAAATAGCAAATATGAACTTTGTATAATACCTAATAGCCACAGGTGGAGAGGTTTATAATATTTTCCTACGGAGAGGTGTCGTTTTTTTTGTATGATCCAAGTTTTCCATGTGGTTTTAGGTAATGAATATACAAAACTTTGGGGAGAGAGGCAAATTTTTGTGTTTTGGGCATGGGCTTTTTGGTTAATAAAAAGGTCATCGTCCCCACCTACGATGTGTTTATGTTTTTCGAAAGCTTTGGCTTGGTCAAAAAGGTATTTGCGGTAAGCTACATTTCTGCCCACACCCATGTAAGGCAGGCCCCATAGGGCAAAAGAGAGATACTGAATGGCTGTATAGAGTGTTTCAAATTGAATAATCTTGTTGAGCCATCCTGCTTTTATTTGGTAAGGTGAAAAACCTAACACGATTTCAGTAGTTGAGTCAAAGTGTTGAACCATGTGTTTTATCCACTCCGATGAGGCAGGAAGGCAGTCAGCATCAGTAAGTAAAACAATAGGATACTGGGCTTGCTGAATAGCTTGCGTAAGAGCATATTTTTTGGGCTGAAAACCTTGGGGTGTTTGCTCTATGCGTATCTCTCGGAGGTATGATGCTTTTCTTTGCCATGTTTCAATCCACTCTGAGGTTTTATCTGTAGAGCGGTCATTAGCAATTATTACCTCAAAGATAGGGTAGTTTTGTGCAAGAATATGCTCTAAAAACTGGCTCAAATTAGCATATTCATTATGAGCGGCAATAACTACTGAAACAGGTAACATTTCACGAAAAGGTGTAGGGGCTGGTAGTTTGTAAAAAGCTAATTTGCTAAACCAAACACCCCAAATACATATTTGTACAAACGAAACCACACAAAAAAAGGTGAAAATGACATAAAAAAGCATCTCTTTTGTCAAGATACTTCTCTGTACTTAATAAGCACAAGCGTTCAACCTACCAAATAAGCAGT
Organism: Microscillaceae bacterium; assembly: GCA_025054775.1. Lineage (GTDB taxonomy): Bacteria > Bacteroidota > Bacteroidia > Cytophagales > Microscillaceae > JANWZA01. The sequence goes on along the minus strand of JANWZA010000013.1, from coordinate 46,484 downwards.
TATGCTCTTTTTTACTTTGAGCTTATTCTTCAAATGGTTTATGTAATTTCACGGTTTTTCGTTTCTTTTGCATACGCAAATTGAGCATCTCTACAAAAAGAGAAAAGCCCATAGCGAAATACACATAACCCTTGGGAACGTGAATTTCCTGATTATCTACCACTATAGATTCCGTTACCAACAAGAACCCTATCATGAGCAGAAACGATAGAGCCAGCATTTTCACAGTAGGGTAGGTTTCTACAAAGTGGCTGATTTTAGCTGCGAACAACATCATAATTAAAGAAGAGAGAATCACTGCCACAATCATAACCTCTACGTGTTTGGCTAGTCCTACGGCAGTGAGCACCGAGTCAAGTGAAAAAACGATATTAACAAGCATGGTTTGTAGAATTGCTGAGCTAAACGAAAAAGTACTTTTAGGGGTATCAGAGTTCGCATCAGTTCCTTCTAATTTTTGGTGAATTTCAGAGGTAGCCTTATAGATAAGAAAGATACCTCCAAGAGCTAAGATTATGCCTTTTTCTGTAAGGTGAATATTATGCCCAAAGAGTGTTAGGCTTAATAGTTCATCTTTTAAGCCCATGAGCCAAGTTAGAAAAAACAACAAAATTAGTCTTGGAATAATAGCTAAAATTAGGCCATAGTTCCGGGCTTTATTTTGTTGTGAGGTGGGTAATTTGCTTGAAATAATAGCAACAAATACAACATTATCAACTCCTAGAACTATTTCTAATAAAGTGAGTGTAAGCAGGCTAATTAGACCCTCTGAGGTGAAAAGGTGTTCCATTGAGAATACAAAGTTAAAATGAATAAAAAAAATAAAAATAATTAGAGCTTCGGCGAGTGTATTGCCTCACAAAATTTGCCTGCAAAATAGCTACTTTTTGGTAAAGAAAAAAATAGCTTAAACGAAGTTTAGAATTCGAATTGCAAACACTTGAAAAACAATAACTTCCTGTATTCAGGACCTCTCTATTTAGCATTTTTTTTTGGTAGAACAAATAAAAAAACTGAAATTAGCATCTTCATTTAGAGGTGGTTATTTTTGCGTATGCAAATCATATATAGTATTTTAGTTCACTTGTATTATTTTGCTATTTACATAGCTTCTTTTTTTGACTCCAAAGCTAAAAAGTGGATACAAGGGCGAACTAAACTCTTTGCTAAATTAAGCCGAGATTTTGCCCAAAATAATGCACCCGTAGTTTGGTTTCACTGTGCCTCCTTAGGGGAATTTGAGCAGGGTAGACCCGTTATGGAAGCCCTCAAACAACGAAAACCTTACATCAAAATTTTGGTAACTTTCTTCTCTCCCTCAGGCTACGAAGTGGTAGCTAAACAAAACACGGTGGTTGATTTCATTTCCTACCTCCCTTTAGATACCCAAGCTAATGCCAAACGCTTCATTGAGATAGTTCGCCCACAGGTAATTCTTTTCATAAAATACGAATTTTGGTTTAATTTTTTGAGTATAATCGCTAAGAAAAAAATCCCCTTGATACTTTTTTCGGCAGTTTTTAGAAAAGAACAGATTTTTTTTCAGTGGTATGGAGGCTTTTTTAGAAATATTCTAAACGAATTTACACATATCTTTGTCCAGAACCAAGCATCGTTGGATTTATTGTATAGTATTGATATTAACAGTGCAACCATTACTAGTGATACACGACTAGACCGAGTGAGAACTATTTTGGAAAATAAAGAGCAATTCCCATTGATAGAGAAATTCAAAAACAACCAAAAACTTTTGATAGTAGGTAGTAGTTGGCGTAGAGATTTGGAAGTCATCATTCCCTTCTTGAATGAATTTGACCAACCACTCAAAGTGATTATCGCCCCTCACGAAATTAAAGAAAATGAAATAAAATATATTCAAACTGAACTCACTACTCCTGCTCTCCGCTACTCAGAAGCTACCGAAGAGAACGTAAATCAGTATGATGCCTTAATTCTTGATAATGTCGGAATGCTTGCCCAACTATACCAATATGCTGATTTTGCCTATATCGGAGGTGCCTTTGGGGAAGGATTACACAATATCTTAGAGCCTGCCGTGCATGGAATTCCTATCTTTTTTGGCAAAGAATATCAAAACTTCCCCGAGGCCATTGATTTAATTGAACTTGACGTGGCATTTTCAGTAGAAAATACCAAAGAACTAGACCTCATTTTTACTCGTATCTATTATGATGCAGATAAACGATCCGAAATAAAAGCAGCTTGCGAAAAATACATCAAAGAAAATTCAGGAGGAACAGAAGTATTAGTTAGTTATATCATTCGACTACTTAATGTCATGAAGTGCTAACCTAAACAGAGTAGCTATGCTTGGTGTGGTTTATTATCAATTTTTATGAAAACATCTAAAGACCTTTTGCACCTAACGCACATTGTTCAGGTTAAAGATCTAACCGTGCAACAAGGTTCTCAAATAATACTAGAAAAAGTAAACTTTGAGATTGAAAAAGGAGATTTCTATTATCTTATTGGTAAAACAGGTTCAGGTAAAACTTCTTTACTTAGAACACTCTATGCGGATTTACCCATTGCTCAAGGACAAGCCCAAGTAGCAGGTTTTGACCTACACGTTCTCAAACGCAGAGATATTCCTTTCCTTAGACGAAAAATCGGTATCATTTTTCAAGATTTTCAACTACTTACAGATAGAAACGTATTTGAAAACCTAAAATTTGTGTTGCAAGCCACAGGATGGAAAGATAAAACCAAAATGCAACAACGCATAGAAGAGGTATTAACTTTGGTAGGTTTGCAAGAAAAGGTGAAAAAAATGCCTTACCAGCTCTCAGGAGGCGAACAGCAACGCATAGCAATTGCACGCGCTTTACTTAATGAACCACTCATTCTCCTAGCTGACGAGCCTACAGGTAACCTTGACCCCGAGGTCGCTAATGATATTTTATTGCTTTTCCAAAAAATTAACCGTAGCGGCACAGCTATTCTCATGGCTACGCACCAACACCTTTTTTTGGAAAATTATCCTTCACATACACTCATTTGCCAAGAGGGCAAAGTTTTAAGACAAATTTAAGAAAAAATTTTAAGACAAATTTAAGAAAAAATATTCAATTTTTACGCTTTTTCTTAAAAAAAGTATTATCTTTGAAAAAATTGTTTAACCCTAAACTCGTAAATATTATGGCTTTCGACCCAACCAATATAAAGCTCAATCAGATGCGGAAAGGCTACTTCGTGGATTATAACTTCAAAACATGGCGAGTGGAAGCCTGGTACGAATATGATTGGGGCAATGACTATTTCACCGACGAGTACAAACTTACTGCTATTGGTGAACGCGAATCTATCTTCTTACACGTAGAAGAGAAAGATACAGGCTTGGAATGTACTATCACACAACCCATCAATATTCACCAAATTGAGGAAAACGTGGTAGATTATATAAAACTTAATGAAACTCCCCCTACCCGCCTCACCTTCAAAGGCAAAACCTATTACAAACACGGGGAAGGAGTAGGCTATTTCAGAAATACCGATACAGATAAGTGGGAAGAACTTATCTCTTGGACTTACTACGACGATTCAAAAAAAGAACTCCTTAACATAGAACAATGGGGACCTGAGGATTTTGAGGCACATATCGGCATTGTGGTAGATGAATACAGCTTCTCCAATATTTTAGCTAGTACTGAAGAAATCGATAACAAAGGTAGTAATATGTATGCTTTAAGCAATGGTGAAAGTAGTAGCAGTACAAAAAGTATTGGCAAATACGTCTTTTATGCAGTGTTAGCTATTGTAGGCATCTGGTTATTAGTTTGGCTCTTTTCTCCAAGCAAAACGAAAACCTATGATAACCGCCCTACTACGTACAATAGTTACTCTTCGGGTTCAAGTTCCCCAAGTAGTCAAACTACACGCGCAAGTTATGCTAACAGCCCTGTGGATAATTTAATCGAACAACATAAAAACTACCCAACTTTTTCTATTATTTTAGAAGACATGCGCGAAAACAACGGCAACTTTGAACATAAATACAAAGTTATTACTAATGTAACTGACCCTAACTTACGCAAAGAAACGATTACCCCATGGATGACCGTTAGCCCAGAATTCTTTCAACGTAATTTGGATAACCAATACATGGAATTAGCCTCCAAAGGAGAAGATGGAAAAATCAACAAAGTCCCTGCTCCTCCTGGATATGCTAACTATGTAGGAAATGAAAAATACGGACAATGGCGACAAGACCCTGTTACGGGTGATTCATTTTGGGAATTCTACGGCAAGTATGCGTTTATGAGCAATATGTTCAACCTCATGGCTGCACCTGTATATCGTACCCATTACTACGATTATCGTAATAACTACTATGGACAGCAACCTTACTATGGAGTGCGAACTCCTACTGGTGCTTATCAATATGGAACCACAGGGGCGATTGCTCAAAAAACACTTCCTCCTACCGTATTTGAGCAACGCAGAGCTGCTATGGAAAGTTTTAGAGAAAAAGTTCGTAGCCGTGTAGAGCAAAGTGCTCCACGTACCCCTACTAATCCTAATACGCGCCCTGCTGGAAGTACATCCACCCGCAAATCAATAGACAGAAGTTCGCCAAGTACAAGTTCTAGTTATAGTACAAGCCCCTCCTCAGGTAGAAGTTTTAGTTCAGGTACTGGTAATTACTCCTCTCCCCCTTCCCGCACTTCGCGTTACTCTTCAGGTAGTTCTAGTTACTCATCCAGCAGTAGCTCATCAAGCTCGTCTTCTTATCGCTCTCGCGGTGGACGTTCAGGGAAATAACTTGTAAGCTATTTCAAACTTATTTTCAAACACTTTACAAGTTTTTCCTAAAACTTGTAAAGTGTTTTTTATCTTCTTTACAAATAATTGCATAAAAGATTCTACTTTTCCATATCTTTGCTTCTCAAAAAAAACTTTAATTCTAATTTATATTAGCTTCAAACATGACTACTCAAAATTCTGTGTTAGAAATTCCGCAAAAACCTACTCGTCAATATTTACCTCAGGATTTTAGTATAAGCAAGTGGGAGAATTTAGCCCCTTATTACGAAAAATTAATTAGCCAAGATATTGAAAATGAGGCAGATTTGAAGCAATTTTTAACCAATCTGAATGAATTAGAGGCAGTTGTTTCAGAAGAGTTAGCCTGGAGATATATCCGCATGACCTGCCATACGGATAATGCTGAATATGCCCAAGCCTTTCAATACTTCGTAGCAGAGATTGAGCCTAAAATTGCCCCACTACGCGATAAATTGAATAAAAAATTATATCAAAGCCCTTATTTACAAACCCTAGCCCGAGAGCAAAAACCCTATTTCCTACTTAAACGTGAACTGCAAAAAGAAATTGAAATTTACAGAGAAGAGAACGTCCCACTTTTAGCAGAAATGCAAATTATTGCTCAAAAATATACCGAAATCGTGGGGGCTATGACCGTAGAAATTGAAGGCAGAGAACAAACCTTACAACAGGCTTCGCAAAAATTGCAAGATAGCAATCGCCATGTCAGAAAAGAAGTTTATTTCAAAATCCAACAAAGACGCCTACAAGACAAAGCAAGAATTGACGAGATAATGAACCAGTTAGTAGCTCTACGGCACAAGATAGCTCAAAATACAGGATTTGACAATTACCGCGATTATATGTTCAAAGCAAAGAGTCGCTTTGACTATACCAAAGAAGACTGTTTTGCCTTCCATGATAGCATTGAACAGACCGCTGTGCCTCTTTTAGATAAAATTATCGAAAAAAAACGCAAAAAATTAGGAGTAGAAACTTTTTTCCCTTGGGATAGTCAAGCTACTGCCGAAGGAGAACAACCCTTACGCCCTTTTGAAAATGCCCAAGAACTTTTAGACAAAACCATTCGTTGCCTTAGCCGTCTGCATCCTGAAGTAGGTAAAAAACTGCAAATTATGCAAGCCATGGGGCATCTTGACCTTGAATCTCGCAAAAGTAAAGCCGCAGGAGGCTACAACTATCCACTACTAGAAACAGGCGTACCATTTATTTTTATGAATGCTGCCTCTTTGATGCGCGATGTAGTTACACTCTTACATGAAAGTGGACACGCCTTGCATAACTTTCTGACCAGGGACATACCTCTCATTGCCTTCAAAAGCCCCCCTGCCGAGGTTGCTGAATTAGCTTCTATGACTATGGAACTTATTACGATGGATTTTTGGGATGAATTCTTTGAGAACCCACAAGACCTCCAGCGTGCCAAAGCCGAGCATCTATGCGATTTGCTCACAACCCTGCCTTGGGTAGCTACCATAGATAAATTTCAACACTGGATTTATGAAAATCCTACCCATACTACCGAGCAAAGAACGCAAACGTGGGTACAACTTTTTGACCGTTTTAGCGACAAAATTACAAATTGGACAGGATTAGAACACTTTAAGCAAAACCTCTGGCAAAAGCAACTCCATATCTTTGAACTCCCCTTTTACTATATTGAATACGCCATGGCACAACTCGGTGCAATTGCTATTTGGAAAAATTATCGTGAAAACCCACAAGAAACCTTAGAGAAATATTTTCAAGCCTTAGGTTTGGGTAGCATGGCAACTATTCCTGAAATTTATCAAACGGCAGGTATTCAGTTTGATTTTTCGGCTCCCTACATTGCTTCTTTGATGCAATTTGTAAAAACTGAATTAGATAAAGTATGGAAGTGAGCTATGTTCACCATCTTGAGCAATAAGATTTAAGACGGCAAATAAACTCAGTTGGTAACTTTCTATAATGAGCACTTGATTTACAAGACTTTGCAATTTACGAGAGGCAAAAGTATTTTAGTTGAGTGTAATTTAATGTTGAAAGTAAGACTCAAACAAATTCACTTCCTTTACTTTTAGCATCAATTACAAAGTCTCGGACTAATTGCTCATCTTCTTTTCTGCAAATCATCAATACGTTATCATGTTCTACAATAATGTAATTGTCAAGTCCTTGCACCACCACGAGACGCTCTTTGGGTGTGTTGATAATACAATTCTTTGTTTGGTAAATAAGTTGATTACCTACTAATACATTGTTATTGCTATCTTTGGCAGAGATATCATAAAGTGATTTCCAAGTGCCCACATCAGACCATTGAAAGCGGGCATTTATCATATATACATTGTCTGCTTTTTCCATCACACCTTTATCAATGGAGTCGCTTGCACAAGCTGCATATACTTTTTCAATCGCTTTTTTTTCGCGTTCGGTAAAAAAATCAATTTGCGCTTCATGAAAGAGTTCGGCAGTTTCGGTGAGGTATCTTTCTAAAGCACGCGTAATACTTTGTACATTCCAAATAAAAATACCCGAATTCCAAAAAAACTCCCCACTTTCTAAAAATTTGATTGCCGTAGCAAGGTCAGGTTTTTCAATAAAAGTTTTCACTTTTTTTACGGTTTTACGAGCAAACTCCTCCTCGTATTGAATGTAGCCATAGCCTGTATCAGGGCGGGTAGGTGTGATACCGATTGTAAGTAAATAGTCATTATTAGCTACTTTTTTAAGAGCTTTTTGTATGGTGTCTGTAAAAATATCTTGATTGTCAATTATTTGGTCTGCAGGTGTAACTACGATACACGCTTTGGGGTCTTTAAGTTTGATTTTATAGCTGGCATAAGCGATACAAGGAGCGGTATTTCGTTTTATAGGTTCGGCGAGTATTTGTTCATCTTGTAAAAAAGGCAATTGTGCTTTTACAATTTCTACGTAATCTTGGTGAGTTACAATATAGATGTTTTTGGAAGGGCAAATAGGGAGAAACCGCGCTATGGTTTCCTGTAATAAAGTTTTACCTTTTCCTAAAATATCTTGAAATTGTTTAGGTTTATGGTTACGGCTATGAGGCCAGAGACGCGTCCCTCCTCCACCTGCCATAATTACTACATACTGATGTTTATTTGTCATATGATTTTGTTTTCATTGGTTTTCCGAGTTTTCAAAATTACAAACTTTACGTTGTAAAATTGCATTTGCAAAAGCTAAAAGTTGAGTTTCTTGAAAATAATTAGCCATAATTTGTAATCCGATAGGCATGCCTTCCTCGTCGATGCCATTGGGAATAGAAATAGCAGGTATACCTGTAAGATTAGCTTGAACGGTAAAAATGTCTTCCAAATACATTTGCATAGGTTCTTGTTGTATTTCATTCAAACAAAAAGCAGTACGTGGGGTAGTAGGTAATATCAAGAAATCATAATTTTGCCAAAGTTTGTCGGTAGCTTGCTTAATAAGTTGTCTGACTTTTTGAGCTTTAAGATAGTAGGCATCGTAATAGTCAGCAGAGAGTACATAAGTACCAAGCATAATACGTTTACGCACTTCTCTGCCAAAACCTTGAGTGCGTGTTTGTTTGTAAAGTTGTTCTATGGTAGAGCAGTTTTCGGCACGCCAGCCAAATTTTATGCCATCATAGCGGGCTAAATTACTACTTGCTTCGGCGGTAGTGAGAATGTAATAAGTAGGCAGAATATAATCCAAAAAGGGAAAGCTAACAGGCTCTACAATATGCCCTTCGGCTTGCAATTGTTGAATTTTTTGCCAAGTACGATGCTTTACTGCAGGACTAACAGCAGTACTTTGCAAGGCTTCTTGCAAATAAGCAATTCTCCATGCTTTTTTAATAGATTGATTTATGCACTGTGAATACGCAGGTACAGGTTTTTGCGATACAGTACTATCATACTCATCTTTTCCTGCTATTACCTCTAAAAGGAGGGCAGTGTCAAAAATATCTTTAGTAATCAGACCGATGCAATCGAAAGAAGAGGCGTAAGCTACCAAGCCCCAGCGCGAAATGCGTGAATAGGTTGGTTTTAACCCAATCACTCCACAAAAAGCGGCAGGCTGACGTACCGAACCACCCGTATCCGAACCAATAGAGGCCCGACACATGTCTGCTTGCACGGCTACAGCAGACCCTCCTGAAGAGCCACCTGCTACTCTTTCAGGGTTGAGAGCATTACATACTGCCCCGAATATTGAATTTTCATTAGAAGAGCCCATACCAAACTCGTCGCAATTCTGTCTGCCGATAATAATTGCATCTTCGGCGAGCAATCTTTCTACTACTGTGGCAGAGAATTGTGATTGAAAGCCTTGCAAAATTTTACTACTAGCTTGTAAGGGGTGGTTTTGGTAAGCAATTACATCTTTTAGCCCAATAACCATACCTGCTAATTTGCCTAGAGGTTGTTTTGTGGTAATTTTATTATCAATCTCACTGGCACGTGTGAGGGCTTCGTGGGCGTATATTTCAATAAATGCGTTAAGTTGTTTGTTTTTCAAATCGATGTTCTTTAAATAATATTCCACAATTTGCCTGCAAGTAATCTGTTGTTGTTGCAGAAATGTTTGCAAAGCAGGGAAATTAGTCTGTTTAATAATCTCTTGAACTTTCATGCAAAATATTTCAAAAGCTCTATAAAATGAAATTACGTATGTGGTAGGTTTAGACCCTAAGTCCAATTATCAAGATATCATCAACTTGGTTTTGCTTACCATCTTCTTTCCATTGTTCAATCGTATTGTTTAGTATCTCTCTTTGGATAATCATTGGCTCTTCGTGAATTTCTAAAAATAAATTTCGTAGATTGGCAATCATAAATTTTTTCACTTCTTTTCCACCGAACTGGTCTTGGTAGCCATCAGTAAAGAGGTAAACAGAGGTAGGCTGAGAGATATCTATGGTATGAAGTTCATAAAGTCTTTCTTCTTCGCGCTGTTCCCCACCGATGGGGAATTTAGTTCCTTTTATATAGAATAGCTGCTTATTTTGAATGTAAACTATTGGATTTTTAGCACCTGCAAATTCCATAGTTTGGGTTTCTTTGTCAATGGCTATGATAGCCATATCCATGCCATCACGGTTATACATATCATCTTGTTTTAAGGCTCTCCTTATGCTTTTGTGTAACTCTGTTAAAATCACATGTGGTTTTATTACTTTTCTACGATTTACGATTTCATTAAGCATTTGGGTACCAATCATACTCATAAAAGCACCAGGTACTCCGTGCCCTGTGCAATCTACGGCAGTAGCGATGATTTTATTTTCTACCTTACTAAACCAGTAGAAATCACCTGAAACTATATCTCTTGGTTTGAATAGCACAAAATACTCCTCAAATAGGCTCTCAATAAAGGTATCAGTAGGAAGGATAGCATTTTGGATACGGCTGGCATAGTTAATACTATCAATAATATCGTCATTTTTTTTCTGAATAATAGCATTTTGCTTGGCTAATTGGTCTTCAGCTAATTTTCTTTGGTAAGACTTATAAGCAATAGTTATCATATCTGCAATAGATTTGGCAAAGGTAATATCTTCGGCTTCCCAGTCTCGGTAAGTATATTTACCTTCTATGCGAAGTACGCCTGCTACTCCGTTTCTACCAAAGAAGGGAACATCTAAGGTGGATTTGATATTGTTTTCTAAAAAGTAATTCTTGGCAAATTCCTGAGTATGAGGGTGATGTATAGCATCTATGGCATTGATAACATTACCTGTTAAAATATTTTCAAAATATGTAGGATAAGCAGACTGAAACATTTTAGGTTGAGAGATGTACTCTTTGTTTTCGGCGTCATACATACAGATACAATTTAGGTGAAGGGTAGATTCATTCTCAATATTCCAGATACCTACGCGCTCGGCATAGAGTCGTTTAGCAGTAATTCGGGTAATGATTTGTAAGGCTTCTTGCCAATCGCCTGCTTGTATAGCTTGGTTTTGAGCTAATTGTACTAATATCTTATTGTCGCGTTCTATATTTGCTTTTTGTCTGGCGAGCATTTCCCGCGAAATTTCCAGTTGAATATTAGTTTCTTTGACTTCGGCTAGGATTTTATTCAAATTTTCGTTAACGGTAGCAAGTTCTTCAGCATTTTGTTGTAGTTCTTCTTGGGAGGCAATTAACCTATCGTTAGCTTCTTTGAGAGCAAGTTCTTGCATTTTACGTTGGGTAATATCTCTGAACAGCCCTTCTATAAAAATAAGTTGCCCATTTTCATCTTTTACATAATGTTTGTCAAATTCTACTACGATAGGAGTGCCATCTGCTTTTTTCAGAGATACCTCATAGTTATCTACCTTTCCATTATTGTTGTTCATTGCTTGATGCATTTTCTCTCTATCTTCAGGGTTGAGGTAAATATCATCTTGAATAATTTTCCCCTTCAGGTCTGCGGCGGTTTGGTAGCCGAGTATTTTTGCGGCTTGGTCATTTGCCATAAGTATTTCCCCATACTCTGAAACCTGCAAGAAACCCTCTTGTATATTCTCAAAAATTGCTTTGAATTTTCGCTCACTTTCTTTGATTTTGATTTCAGCATTTTTCTTTTCAGTGATATCAACTAAATTGACTAGTACGCTGTCTGCTCCTTCAAAATTGACGTGAACTAAGGATAAATCTGCCCAAATGGTTTTTCGTTTTTTAGTGTAGATTTTTACTTCCATGCGGTTAGGAACATTCTTGTCTGTTTCTGTGGCTTGTTCAAAATTAGCCAAAAACTTTTTGAAACTTTGCCGATATAAAGGGGTAACCATTTCCTCTAGGCTTTTGCCAAAGATTTCTTCAAGGTGATACTCTAAAGTATTTACAAAAGATTGATTAGCAAATACTATCATTTCATTGCTTAAAATAGCCATGCCAATTACATTATCTTCAATAATTTTTCTGAAACGTTTTTCTTTTTGGGATAAGGCTTCGTTGATTACTTGCATTTCCTCGGCGGTTTGCCTCAACTCCTCTTCTGAGACAAGCAATTCTTCTTTTTGTTTTTGTACTTGTTTAAGTGTTATTTCTAATTCTGCAGTACGTTGGGCAACTTTTTCCTCTAATTCTTGATTATAAGCCTCTAGTTCTTCTTTATTTTTTTGCAGGGTCTCTGCCATTTGGTTAATGCTTTGTGCGAGTTGTCCTATTTCATTTTGCTCTTGGGTATCAGACCGTTTTTCAAGGTTACCTTGGGCAATAGCTTGTACCACATAGGATAACCTGCGAATAGGTTTTGTGAAAGTACTCGCTACCTTAAAAGCTACAAATATGACTACTGCTAAAGTGAGAACGACAATTACAAATAATACTCTTTGTAATGTTTCTATGGGTTTGAATGCTTCCTCGGTGGCTATCTTTACAATAATGCCCGCTCTTAACGAGGGAACATAAGCATATTTGATTACCGAAGAAATACCTTTGTAATCATGAGCTATCATTTGTCCTTTTTGTCCTTGCAAGGCCAAAAAAAACTCTTTGGGCATCTCTTGAGGATTGTAAGGAATAGCTGCCTCATGGGTAGCTTTTTGGAATCGGGAGTTGGTAGCAAAGTAAACCGTTTCATTTTTTTGAAAAAAAAGCAAGCTCTCGCCTGTTCTGCCTAAACCTGTGTAATTATTGATGGCTTTTTCAATTGTTTCACTATTTATCTCTGCCAGTACCACTCCTAGGAAACGCCCTTCCCTATTACGAATGGGTACTCCTCCGAAGATAACAAACTTATCAAAGTTGTCCAAGCTAATAAAATCAGAAAACTCTACTTGCAAAAGTGTGAAAACACGTTCATACAATTTAGTAAGTTCGGGAAAATTGCTCTGGCTAATTTTTTTGCCTACATTAATAGAGATAGAGTTTGAAAAAGTAACTTCTCCTTGGAGATTAAGCACTAGAATGTGTTCAAATTCAAAATTTTTTTGGTATCTTAGTAATTCTTTGGTATAGTTCTCAATCAAAGTAGCATGTTTGTCATCGTTTCCGTATTTTTCGTAGCTTTCATTTAATTCTTTTACTGCATTGATAATATCGCTGGTATTAGAAAGAATAGTGAGGTCTATTTCCTCTTGCTTGATGTAATTATTAATTTCTAAAATTTGCCTTTCAGCTATACTGTTTAGCTTGTCTATAATTTCAGCTTGTAAGGTAGATTTTGCTTGGTAATAGCTGGCATACACTAAGGCAAACTCAGCAGGGAATTCTATCAATAGAAACCAAAAGAGTAGTTGTAAAGAAATTCGTTTTTGAAGATAGCCCCAAATACTAAACATAATTTTATTTTGCTTTACAGTATTTCAAATGAATGATGAGAATTATTTTTTGCTTAGATTTGCCCAATTGCCTCCCCATCCGTCAAAAAGTTGGGCTAAAAATAAATTCCATTCTGATTGACTACGGGAGGTGGGATAAGGAATAGGTCGTATGGGCTTGTCTGAACTCCAGATGATATCCACCTGTCCGTCTAGTCTAAATTTCCCTATTCGTACTGTTTTCCAGGTATGTTGGGTTTCACCATCAATATACACTAATCCTTCGGGTGCGATAAAACTTCTGTCTGCAAGGTTTTTGCGTACTTCGTTGGTAGCTTCGGTTCCTGCCTTTTCTACGGCTGCTTTCCAAAGGTAAACTGAGATGTAGCCTGCTTCAATCGGATCGTCAGTTACCGCATCTTTTCCATATTTTTTTTTGTAATTCTCTACAAAGGTTTTATTTCTTTCAGTATCAATACTTTGAAAGTAGTTCCAGGCAGTATAATCACCTGCCATGAGGGTGCGGTCTAGACTTCGTAGCTCGTCTTCTGCTATGCTAAACGAAAAAGTGGGGATTTGCTTATTAGTAATGCCTGCAGCACGGAGTTGCTTAAAAAATTCCACGTTGGAGTCTCCATTGATATTATTCATAATAACATCGGGCTTGGTTTTGAGAATTTTGTCAATGACAGGCTTCACGTCTTTGCTTCCTAGCAGGATGTATTCATCGCCCACTACTTCACCACCAAGAGACTTTATGATATCTTGTATAATTTGTGAAGCCACACGCGGGTAAACATAATCAGAACCTACGATAAAAAAGCGTTTCCCGATATTATCGAAAGCCCACTTAGTAGCAGGGATAACTTGTTGGTTAGGTGCAGCCCCTGTATAGACAATATTTGGCGAGGTTTCCAAACCTTCGTATTGGACAGGGTAGAAAAGCAAGTGATTATAGCTCTCAAAAATGGGTTTTACGGTTTTCCTGCTTGCTGAAGTCCAGCATCCAAAAATTACACTTACTTTTTCTTGAGTAATTAGCCTTTCTGCTTCGCGAGCAAAATGCCCCCAGTCGGATTTGCCATCCACTAAAATGGCTTCTATTTTTTTACCTAAAATTCCTCCTGCTTGGTTAATTTCGTCTATTGCCATAAGTGTGGCATTAGCTACAGCTCTTTCGCTAATAGCCATCGTGCCTGAAAGCGAGTGTAATACACCAACTTTGATTATTCCTTTGTCGGTTCGGCAGGTAGCAAAAAGGTAAAAAAGAGCTAACAATAATAAAATGTATTTTACTTTTCGTTTCATGTTAGAATAACCTAAGTTAGGTATTTTGTAGTTTTGAATGATAGTTTTCTAATGATGTTTGCAAAAATCAAGCAAAAGTAAGTTTTTTTTTATTTTTAATCTAATCTATATAAAAAATGCATAAATTCCTTATTCAAAGAAAGATAATTAAAATATTTTCTGCTATGTTAGTTTTGGGTTTCTAATTATGATGTGAAAGTATGCCAACTATTAAGATACAAAATTTAGCTAACATCTCTATACAAGTAGTTGAAAATCAGACGATTTTAGCTTGTTTGCAACAACATTCTATAGATTGGATGCAAGCCTGTGGTGGTAAGGGAAGGTGTACTACTTGCAAGATGGTCATTTTGGAGGGACAGACACTTTTAGCGCCGCTTACTGAAGCCGAATTGCGGTTTATAGCCCAAGGTAAATTAAAAGAACAAGAGCGGCTAGCCTGCCAATGTAAAATTATTCAAGAAGGAGAGGTAAAAGTAGTAGTTCCCAAACAATATCAGCTACCACATCTGACTTACACAGAAGAATAAAAACAAGGCTAATTTCATTCTATTGCATTAGCCTTGTTAAGATTAGTTAAGCTAAACACGGCAAGAGTATCACTTTATTCGGATTGAAATGTAGCAATAAGTTATCAAAATTTGTGGATTTTAAGCACTTACCACCTTAAACTTTACCACTGGTTTTACTTCTTTATGCAAATCTATTTGCATGGAGTATTCACCTATGGTTTTTATTTCTGCATCTAAAATCGTAATTTTGCGGCGGTCTATTTCAAAACCTTTGCTTGCTAGAGCATCGGCTAATTGAATGGTAGTAACTGCCCCAAAAATTTTACCTGTTTCGCTTACTTTGGCAGGTACTTCCAAGGTAGTAGCGGTTAATCTTTCAGCTAAATCCAAAGCCTCTTGTTTAATTCTAGCTGCTTTATGAGCGGCTTGTTTAAGGTTCTCTGCTAACATTTTCTTGGCAGACTCAGTAGCTAAGATGGCTAATCCTCTGGGAATAAGATAATTACGACCATACCCTGGGCGTACTTTTACAATGTCGTTCTTATATCCTAGTCCTTTTACATCTTCTTTGAGTATAACTTCCATATTCGTGTAAGAGTCAAAAAGTGAATATTAAGTCATTTTAAGCCGTCAGTCATGAAAGGGAGCAGAGCTAAATGTCTGGCTCTTTTGATGGCTTTCGCTAGCCTACGTTGATACTTTAAGCTCGTCCCTGTGATACGACGAGGTAGGATTCTACCTTGTTCATTAACGAATTTAAGCAAAAATTCGGGATCTTTGTAATCAATATATTTTATTCCGTTTTTTTTGAAGCGGCAGTACTTCTTGCGTGCTTCGTTCTTGCTATGTAAGGTTTCGCTTAATATGCTATTCATAATTTTTTTACTTTTTTTAGTTTATTCTTGTTATTTTTTTACTCTTTTTACTCTTTTTCTTCAGCTTCTGTATTAGTAGTTTTTTCTACTTTGCTAGGGGCTTCTCTCACGCGTTCACGAATTTGCTTCTCCTCTTTATCTTTGATTTCATACGAAATAACAGGAGGAGGGATGAGGTGGGGTTTGGTTTTGCGTTTGTTTGCCCATTCTAAGGCGTATTTGTCTAAAGCTACTGTAAGATAACGTATCACTTGTTCGTCGCGATGGTACTCAGTTTCTAATGTTTTGATAAGTTTTCCTTCTGATTTGAACTCAATCAAATAATAGAAAGCACTACTTTTTTTCTTGATAGGATATGCTAACTGGCGTAGCCCCCAATCCTCTTCGTGAGTAATTTCACCTCCTTGGCTGGTGATTATATTTTTGAATTTTTGCACAGTGTCCTTTACCTGCTCTGCAGATAAAACGGGATTTAGCATGAACACTGTTTCATAATATTTTTGCATACTTTTTAACTAAATTTTGAGCTAATTGAACAAAAATTATCTTTTTAGATAACCTACGGATAAAATGCCTGCAAATTTAGTGTATTATTTTTATATTACAAATTTTGTAATTCGTTTTCTCTTTTTCCTTTTTCTTAATAAATGCTTTTTTCGTATCAGCTCAGGTAAGAGGGAATAAAAATCAAATATAGAGATTTTAACTTAGCTGAATTGAAAAAATTATTTCACTCAAGTAACTGCAAACGAATAATTTGGGCTTATATTGCTTACTCAATTTCAATACATCATTTTAATTTTCATCTTTTTTTGAGGTGTATTGAGTAAAAATTTTGCCTTCTCGTAGTCAGGAGGGCTAAACATATTACGAGCATCGTTGGAAGCTCCATAACCTTCTTTGGGAACGCCTAAAAAATTGCGATTCATTTTGCCATTGTTATCCTCGTCGTGTAGAATAGCAATAGCGTATTCCCCCATGGGTAGGTCAGGGATAGTAATGATAGCCGTGTTACCTGTAACCTTATATTGTAAGGTACGATGGGCTTTCTCTGCTTGGGCAGGAAAACCATCAGGGGTATTAAACACACTCAATAAAATTTTGCCCATATTACTACGAATATCTGTAATTTCTAGTATCAAAGTAGCCTTGTCGCTTTTTTGTGAAGGTATTTCAAAACCTGTCAAAAGAATAAATAATAAAGCCATTAGATGAAACAAATAGCTTTTAAGGGTAGGGCTTTTAGGTAAATAATTTGCCATTTTTTCTAAACAAGAGTTAGCAGTTGAAACTAAAACAGAATAAATACAAGTAAACATAGCAAAAGTTGGTTTTATTACTAACTAATACGCATGTTTTTGCTTTTTGGTCGTTTTTTTTGTAAAAAAGTTTGTTGAAAACATCAAGATTTGGTTTTCGGTCAATATTTTACTATTTTTGTAACAAATTGTTATGGTATTGAGTAATATAAATGGATGTCTATATGTAACTAAATTAATGAATTTTTCCTATACCAATTATGTATTTGCAGGTCAAGATATATTACTTTTTTCTGGCAATTTTTCTTTTCTCCTCTTGTATTTCTGTTGCACAAAGCTCTGAAGAAGAGGAGGGTGCTGAAATTATATCATTACAAGATGCTCTAAATAATCCCAACAAAGTAAAAAAACTTAATCTTTCAGGGCAGAAATTAACCAACCTACCCAAAGAATTGACGAACTTGACAGAGCTATGGCACTTGGATTTGAGTGATAACTTATTTACCGAATTCCCCAAAATAGTAACCTCACTCAAAAATTTGAAAAGTTTAGATATTTCTAATAATAAAATTACACGAGTAGGTAGCGAGATTAGCTTATTAACTAACTTGGTAACCCTTAATTTGAATGTAAATAAACTTTCACAACTTTCGCCTGAAATCGTAAAGTTGCAAAAATTAGAGGTGTTGAATATTAGCCGAAATACTGAACTCAACTTCAACCAAGTTTTTCAAGCACTTACTCAAATGCCCACGCTCAATATACTTTCATGCTATTCTAATGAATTGGAGCGGATTCCTGATGAAATTTATGCTCTCACCTTTTTGGAAGAGTTAGATATGCATGCTAACCAAATTAGTAAAATAGAGCCTAAAATTGCTCAAATGCAAACTCTCCGAAAGTTAGACTTAGGGTATAATCAGCTTACGCAACTCCCTTCTGAGATTGGAAAGCTTAAAAAATTACAAATTTTGGCCTTGGGGGGAAACCAAATCACTACTTTGCCTGATGAAATAGCTAATCTCAGCGACTTGGTGTATTTAGATTTGAGTTTCAATCCCATAGATGATAAAGAAAAGGAACGTATAAAGAAACTATTTCCTCGTGCTACGATTAAATTTTAACCTGATTATATGCTTATTTTGCCTTTGCAAGGAAGTTGGGAAATGCATATTTTTGCATTGCACCAAGTTGATAATCAGCATCCCTGCTTGGCAGAAGATACATTTTTATTTCACCAAATAGCTCATTTGCAAACACAACTTTGCGAAAAGAAATGGTTATTTTCCTTATATTTTGCTAACAAGCGAAGATATGTAGCTCATTTTCCTATTTTTCAGCAGAAAAATAGTTTATTTAGTCCTTTTCAGGCTCCTTTTGGTGGTGCTATTTTTGAACCAACGCTGCAGGTTGAAATTTTGTATCTTTTCTTGGAAAATATAGAAAATTATTGCACGCAAATTTTAGAGGCAAAACGGATTTACATAAAGCTATACCCGCAGTGCTATGCCCCTACACAAAGTAGTTTGCTAACGCATTATTTGCTCAAAAAAGGATATTCACTAGATACTACTGAACTCAATTATCACTTTGATATTCAGGCTAACGGCAATTTTGACCAGAAACTACACCACTCCGAAAAGCGAAAATTAGCCCAATGCTATAAGCAGCATTTTGAGTTTAGGTTAGCAAAGACCGAATGGCTTGAGCAAGCGTATAGAATTATTTATCAAAACCGAGAGCGAAAACAAAAACCTATAAGCCTTTCTTTGGAGCAGTTACAAAATTTATTTGTGCAGTTCCCTCATCATTTTCTTTTGGCTTGTCTGTTGGATTGTGATAAAGCCTTTACTGTGGTCTCTACGGCAGTGCTTGTGAAAATCAACTCTAAGATTATTTATTACTTCATGCCTGCTGATAATTTTGATTATCAAAGATTTAGCCCTTCGATATTACTACTTAGGTACATTTATGACTGGGCAAAAGAGCAACACTTTCGGATATTAGATTTAGGAATATCCACTGAGAATGGTAAAGAAAATTTTGGATTAATGCGTTTTAAGCAGAATTTAGGGGCAGAAGTCTCACTCAAATTAACTTGGTACAAAAGTTGGTAAAGCCTAATTCTTTCACTGTACGCAATTTTCTAAAAGTTGATATTTTTTCAACTCTTCGTATAGTTTAGCAGCAGGTAACCCCATGACATTGTAAAAACAGCCTTTAATGCGTTCAATGCCTATCATTCCAATAAATTCCTGCGCACCATAGGCTCCTGCTTTATCTAAGGGTTTATACTTTCGTACGTAATAATGTATATCTTGTTCGGTTAATTCTTTGAAAAACACGATTGTTTTTTCTGAGAAAGTGTGTAAATGTCCTTGGTGATTGATACATACCCCTGTTATAACAGTATGGCTTCTACCAGATAAGGCACGTAGCATTTGTTTGGCTTCGGTCAAATCTTGTGGTTTACCTAAGATAGTAGGGTCTTTACCAAATACCGAATTTTCAAGAATAACTACAGTGTCAGCGGCAATAACGAGCTCTTCGGCAGAAATTTCATTACTCAAAGCGGCGGCTTTTTTTTGAGCTAAATAGATAGGTACGTATTCCACAGGCATTTCCGCTGGATAGTCCTCGGGGATATTTTTAGTTTTTACAACAAACTCAATACCTATTTTTCTCAAAATTTCCTGCCTGCGTGGTGATTGCGAAGCTAATATAACTTTCATAAGCGATTTCTTATTAAGGTTAGTTCAAAGATTAGTAAAGATTAAGTGTAAATAGCCGTAAATATAACATTTTCAATGCAAAAAGATTCAAAATCCTAGAATCAGGAAAAAAATATTCATAGCGATAGCAGAGTATAAGTTTAACCGCATGGTATTACGGAAGTTAGCTTGCGCTTCATCTTGCCATACACGATAAGCCCATTGAAAAAAGAATAAGATAACAGGTAACATAGCAAGTTGAAATAAAAAAATATGCCACTGCTGAAAAAAAGCTAAAAAATAGACGCAGAAGCCAATTCCTACTCCTAAAAATAGAAAGGCAGTAAGAACAAAAGTCCCTTTAATACCAAGTACTCGGCTAATTGTCAAATCACCACGTTGTGCATCCTCTTCGTGCTGATAAACTTGCGTCATGGGGTAAGAAGCTAATAAAAAGCAAGCACTTAAAAGGCAAGCATACATAATCTTGGGATTGTAGAATAACAAAAGGATGGGAGTATTAGTAAGAGCTTGATAGCTAAAAAAAATGACCCAAGCACCTTGGAAAAATCCAACAGCAAGCCAACTAAGATAAGGAAACTTTTTAAGCCGAATAGCAGTATGACTATACGCTTTGGAAACTAATCCATAGATTAGCACTGCAAGAGCAAATTGCCATGTGAGCAAAAAAGCTAATATTAAAGCAAACAAGTCCAGTAAGAGTGAGACATAGAGAAGTTGTGGTTCAGTAGGAGGTGGCTTTTCCAAGCCGCCAATACTCTGTTTGTCTTTATCATAAAAAGAATTGAAGCCGTTACTAGCAGGATAAACTAACAGGTGCCAGATAAAAAAACATAGACCTATTTTCCAAGTGGCTACTTTATAATGAGTAAGGCTAAGGGCAAAGCAAAAAATGGGCATTAAGAAAAAAGAAAAAGGTATGCGTAAGTGCAGTAAGGTAGCTTTTGATAATTGCATAAGAAGTTAGATACTTTGTTGGGTGGCGAAATTAAGTAAAATTTGGCGAAGTTGCTCTTCCATAGCTTTTATCTTTTCATTTTGTATCTTAATAATTTCATTGCTTTCACGTACCTTAATTTCTAATTTTTGTAAGTCAGTAATATCTTGAATATATTTCACAATTTTGAAAGGTTTGCCGTTAATGTCAGCTATGGGATAGTAGCTAGCTTTAATCCAGACGTCAGTACCGGATTTGGTTATTCGCTTAAACTTACCCACTACATTTTCACCTTTTGCCAAACGTGCCCAAAGTTCTTGGTATTGTGCGGACTCACGCTCAATATTAGTTACAAAGATGCTATGGTGCTTGCCCTTGATTTCACCTAGCTGGTATTGCATCAGCTCTAAGAAAAGATTGTTAGCATAGATAATATTACCTTTCAGGTCAAACTCAATAATAGGCATATATTTGCTAATAGCATCAGTTTGGGCTTGGAGTTCGGCTTTAATTCTACGTTCTTTGGTCATATCATAACTGCTTTGTAGTACTTTGGAGTAAAATCCTGTATGATCTTGGAAGGGGATAAAGTTTGTTTGGAAAATAACCTCTCTGCCTTCTTTGGTGAGAAAATACATGTCAATTGTACTGCTAATTCCTTCTTTTAGTTCGTTCCAGAGGCGACGATAATGAGTGGAGTTAGCCTCTTCTTCTTTGAGTAAGAAGGTATGGTTTTTACCTCGCAAGCTCTCTATTTGATAGCCTGTAATTTCAAGGAAAGTAGCATTAGCATCTAAAATTTTGCCTTCAATATCCATCTCTAAAATGGCTAACATGGTATCGGTGGCTTGCTTGTAGGCCTTGACAAGATTTTCGGTATTGATATGATTGACTTTTAGATTTTCAAACTCTATTTGTATGATTTTATACATCTCCTCTTGGGCTTTCATTTTTTGTGCAAATTCTTGAGCTTCTAATAGTAAGCGTTGGTTCTTTTCATTATTTTTGGTAGAGGCAATAGCTGAGACTACAATATTGCCTACCGCTTTAATGAAGTTTATCTCAAACTCCTCGAATTTGTGGAAGGAGGCGATTTCAAAAATACCTAAAACCTTTCCTTCGTTTGTTACCATAGGTACAATAAGCAGATTATTCGGTTTTGCTGTACCTAATCCTGAACTTACTTGTATGAAGTCAGTGTTAATGTTTTGCAGGTAGATGGTATCTTTTTCAATCCAGCTCTGTCCGATAAGCCCTTGTCCTAAGTATACCTTCTTTTGCATGAAGCGCTTGCGTTCGTAGGCATAAACTGCTTTGAGTTCCATGAAAATCTCATTCGGGGAGTCATCATTCAAGATAAACAATCCGCCTTGGTTGCTGTGTGTATATTGTACTAGATTAGCGATGATACTTTCGTATAATTGCTGCGAGTTTTGACTATTTTCGCGAAGGATATTGTTAAAGAGAGCTAGCCCTTCGTTAAGCCAGTTTCTGCGTTTATCCTCTACTGCTACTTGAATAAGCCCTAAACGCATATTTTCCAAAGCAGAGCCGATTTCACTCTCTTTATCAAAGATAGATACTTCAATTTCAAATTTACCATTCCCTACTTCAGAGGCAAATTGCTTTAATTGCAAAAGGTTAGCTTTTAGTTTTTCATACTCTTGGATAATGTACTGCGTTTCATCTTTTTGCGGAGGCATCTCCTCAGGTAAGTTTCCTTTGGCAAATTGTTGGGCGTACTGCCGTACCCTGTGAATATTACCCAAAATTGAAAGACTTAAGTAATATGTTATGATTACTACCACTAAAAATAGAAATCCTGCAATGAACATCCAAGTATATTGGTAGTAACTTTTAGTAATTTGAATTTCTTTAGTGTAATTATTGGTATAAGCGTCTTGCATTTCTGCAAGAGCCTCTATTTCCTTTCCAAACTCTACGATAGCAGGATACACTTTGGAGTTGAAGAATTGCTCGGCAGTAATTTTCTCGTCTATTCCTTGTACTTCGTTGTAGATTACACTAATGGAGGCTTCACGGCTGATGTGCTCTTCGGCTTCTTGCTGTAACTTTTTGAGCTTGAGCAAAGTGCTTTGCATAGTTGCTAGCTTTACTTTAATTTCCATATCTAACAAAGCCTTTTGCTGTTCGCTCAACTGATGCATGTATTTTTTTATATCACCTTCCCAAAGATCGTCAATTTGTTTTTCATAATTCTCAGCATTATCGCTTGCAGCAATGTATTTTTGGAGTAAAATATTGCTTCGGTTTACTGCATTGCTCAGTGCATAGATTGCCGCCTTAGAAGGTTGTAATACATTAGTCAAATAGTAATACCTTTGGTCAAGGTCATCTCTTTGCCCTAAAATAATAAGCGCGGCAACAGCAGATAAAATGCCTACTATCAAGAAGTTAATAACGATTCTACCTTGAATAGAATAAACAAAACGCTGAAAAATATTCTGCCTTTGCATGTTTGCTATTGTGCTATTATTAAGAATTATGAGTCAAATAGATATGCTAACCGAGATTACCTGCCCTAAAAAATAAAAACAAAGATTTTGCCTTAATTAACTAGTTTTAAGCAAATGTACGAAAAAAATACGATTTAATTAGATTGGGATTTACAACTTAATGTTTTTGGGTGTGGTCTTAACATAATAGAGTTTATGAACATAAAGTTATTATACTTGAGGTTTTTTTATTTAGTAGGTTTGAGTTAGGCTATCTAATAAATTGATTTACAGGTGCTTAGAGATATATAAACTACAATAAAATACGCATCAAACCCCAAACAATTTAAAGCCCTGACTTCGCTTAGTACTGAAGACCTTGACTAACTCGTAGAATTTTTTACCGATAAATGGCTCTGCTATATTGAAAAATACACCTTCTCTGGCAAACCCGTCAAAGACGCCACCTCCCTCGCAAAGAAGAGAGGTTACCGACTACAGCAGAGAAGTTATTTTATTCTCTACTACTCCAAAAATCATCCGCCCTAAAAAGCCCTTGCTGCTAGCTCGCTCGTGCTTTGCACAATTTCAGAATACTTGGACGCTTACAAGCCAATAATACCACACAACACAGCAACCCTTCTGTTCATAAACTCTATTTGATAATACTTGACAAACTATGTAGCATTTTTTAATCCAAATATCAAGTAGGTCATAATTTTGTAGCAATTGTCTTTCTTAAAGAAATCAGTTTGTTAATAAATTCTTGCTTTCAATTTTCTTTTAGCTAAGATCAGAATTTTTTATTTGCCTGCTAACCGTTTTCTCTAATTAGTAATAAAAACTGTACCAAAACTACTAATTTTGTAGCTAATTGCTTTCAATTTTAATTGCTCGCTTTTTATTTACCAACGAACCATATAACCTAAAACTTTTAACTTAGTTTTATGCTACAATATTGCAAACGAAAAAGCCTCACAAAAGAGGTGATAGGGCTATTTGTTACAATTTTTTTTAATTTTCAAGCTATCTCTATGGCTCAACAAGCTAAATTTTACCAAATAGAAGCCCCCAGAAGTGAAGAGAAAATTGAATTAGATGGTGAACTTTCGGAAGAAATTTGGAAAAAAGCCCTCAAAGCCCAAGACTTTTACCAAAATTTTCCTTTTGATACCTCTTATGCAGTCGCTAAAACCGAAGCATATATCACCTATGATGAACATTTTATTTACGTAGGAGCTATTTGCTATGAAAAAGATACCAAAAACTTTACTATTCAATCCCTTCGACGCGATTTTGACCCAAGTGCAAACGATTTTTTTATTGTCTATTTTGATACCTTTCAAGACCAACTCAATGGTTTTGCTTTTGGTGTTTCTCCGTTTAACGTACAGCGAGAGGGACTAATTACTGACGGTGGGCGCGTAGATACGGATTGGGACAATAAGTGGTATTCGCAAACCAAAATCTATGCCGATAGGTGGTTAGTAGAGATGGCAATTCCATTCAAAACTTTACGCTTTAAGGGTGGAAGCCAACAATGGAAAGTAAACTTTGGCAGGCGAAGTATGCAACTCAACGAAGTCTCCTCGTGGGTACCTGTACCACGTGTATTTAGTACTTCCACCCTTGCTTTTACAGGGGATTTATTCTTTGAAACCCCACTCAAACATACAGGCACAAACATTTCACTTATTCCTTTCGCAGCGGGCAATATTTCTAATAACTTTTTAGCTAATACAGGACAAAAAAGTAACATAAGTACAGGATTAGATGCTAAAATTGCCCTTACCTCTTCTCTTAATTTAGATTTAACAGTAAATCCTGACTTTTCGCAGGTAGAGGTGGATAATCAAGTAACTAATTTGAGCCGTTTTGAACTCTTTTTTCCTGAGCGAAGGCAATTCTTTTTAGAAAATAGCGACCTTTTTGGTAGATTCGGTTTTAGCCGTATTCGTCCCTTCTTTTCACGGAGAATTGGTTTAGCGTATGATACTGTATTGAAACAAACCATAGCTACGCCTATTCTCTATGGTGCGCGATTGAGCGGAAAAGCTAACAAAGATTGGCGCGTGGGTTTTTTGAATATGCAGACCTCTCCCAAACGCGAGTCGGGCATTTTAGGGCAAAATTATACGGCAGCTGTATTCCAAAGGCAGGTTTTTACACGTTCTAATATTGCAGGAATTTTTGTTAATAGGCAAGCTACTTCTAATGCTACGAACGATTTTATTTGGGATAGTCAAAATTACAACCGCATTGCAGGAATTGACTACAATTTAGCCTCCAAAGATAACAAATGGAGTGGAAAATTATTTTATCATCAATCGTTTAGCCCTAACCAACCCAAAGAGGCTTATGCTCATGCCTCTTACATAGGTTACAACACGCAAAGCTTTTACTTGCTTTGGAATCACGAATATGTAGGGCAAAATTATCGAGCAGATGTGGGGTTTGTACCACGTAGAAATCTTTGGCGACTAGAGCCAATCATAGGCTTTCGCTTTTTCAGCAAAAAACCTAATTCCAAACTCAATAACCAAAGTTTGCGGTTTTACAATAATCTCTATTGGCAAACCAATGGCAAACTCACTGACAGGAGTACAGAGTTGAATTATGAATTTGAATTTAACAATACTCAATTTTTAGGCTTTTATTTAGGGCAGGAGTACGTATATCTTTTTAGCCCTTTTGACCCAACTAATACAGGAGGGGTTGAATTGCCAAGTAATACAGCGTATAATAATCGTTCCTTCTATGCTTATTTTCAGTCAGATATACGTAAACGATTTAATTACTCTGTGCAATTAGGCAAACAAACCTATTTCAGTGGCAAACTACGAAACTGGGAACAGCGAATAAGCTATCGCTTTCAGCCTTTTGGCAGTATTTCCTTGAATCTTACTTACAATGGCATTACCCTTCCACTACCTTACAACAGCGCTAATTTGTGGCTTTTGGGTTCGCGTCTAGACCTTACATTTACAAAAGACCTCTTTCTAACCATCTTCACACAATACAACCAGCAAATAGATAATTTTAACATAAATGCAAGGTTACAATGGCGATTTAAGCCTGTATCAGACTTATTTATAGTTTATACTGACAATTATTTCCCTACGAATTGGAAAGCAAAAAATCGTACTTTAGTACTCAAACTTACTTATTGGTTCAATGTCTAAACATATTATTTTTCAAGACTGGGAGGTAATAGACTATGCCCAAGCCTTACGAAAACAAGAAATAATTTTTGAGCAAATGCTTCAAAAAAAAGCAAAAGAAGCTACTCCTAACCAAACGCATTATGTGCTTTTTTGTGAACACCCACACGTGTTCACCATAGGCAAAAACGGTTCTGAAAAGCATTTACTACTTTCAAAGGAGAATTTAGCACAAAAAAACATTGCCCTTTATCGTACTACTCGCGGGGGAGAAATTACTTACCACGGTTTTGGACAAATTGTAGGCTATCCTATCTTAGATTTAGAGGATTTTGGCATAGGTGTTCGGCAATATGTTTGGCTTTTAGAGGAGGTTATTATCCAAACTTTGCAAAAAATAGGTATTTTAGCAAATCGCTTAGCAGGTGCACCTGGTGTTTGGATTGGGCAAGAAAAAAAAATTGCCGCCTTAGGCATCAAAGCCAGCCGCTCAGTAGTTATGCACGGCTTTGCTCTAAATGTCAATACTGATTTACAATATTTTAGTTACATCAACCCCTGTGGCTTTACAGACAAGCAAACTACCTCCATTGCCCAAGAAACAACTAAAATTTGGGAAATGGATACAATAAAGAACTTATTAAAAAAGCAATTTATAGAAGTATTTTGCAAACTTTCTAATGATGCAAAAGAATACCTTCGTACCAAATAAGTATTTCACTTCTTGTACCCGCAATATAGCATTGCTTACTATTTGTTTAATGCTTGTTATCTCAACTTAATAATTGCGCGTTTTTCGCTCATAATGTTTTTTTTTGAAAAGATAAAAATTTTAGTATTACTTTCTTTTGCCAAATATTTTTTAGAAAGAAATCAAAAAATCAAAATAAAATTTTATTTATTTTCCTGATTTATAGGAAAAGCAATAATCAATATAAAAAAAATACAATAAAAAGCAAATAAAATTTTTTGATATTCCAAAAAAAATGTCTATCTTTCGGCTCTATTTGATCGACTATTTGCCGCGCCCATTCAAACATGGAAAATACCTTGGATATACTTAACGAAGTTTCAATTTTTGAACAATTAGCCGAAAAAGAACACGAACAAGTAGTTTTTTGCTATGATAAACATACAGGACTAAAAGCAATTATTGCTATCCATAATACAGTGCTAGGACCTGCTGCAGGTGGACTACGTATGTGGAACTATGCCACCGAAGCCCAAGCCCTTCAGGATGTACTCCGCCTTTCACGTGGTATGACCCTAAAAAATGCCATAGCAGGACTAAATTTGGGTGGTGGAAAGGCCGTCATCATAGGTGATGCCCGCAAAGACAAGTCAGAAGTACTCCTAAGAACTTTTGGAAAATTTGTAAAAAATTTGAATGGTAAGTACATCACTGCCGAAGACGTGGGCATCAATACAAAAGATATTGAGTATGTAGCCATGGAAACTCAATACGTCTCAGGAAAACCCGAGAGTATGGGAGGAGGTGGCGACCCTTCCCCTTTTACTGCTTTCGGAGTATTCATGGGAATGAAAGCCGCTGTCAAAACTGTATTCGGAAAGGACAGCCTGACAGGCAAAAAAGTAGCTGTACAGGGAGTAGGACACGTGGGAGAGCATCTCGTAAAGCATCTGCACGAGGAAGGAGCTACTATTTTCGTTACCGATATCTATGAGGATAGACTAAAAGAGATTAGCCAAAAATACAAGGTAAAAGTGGTAAGTCCTGACGAGATCTATGACCTTGATGTAGATATTTATGCTCCTTGTGCCTTAGGAGCAACCATAAATGACAATACACTTAATCGCTTAAAATGTAGTATTATTGCAGGGGCAGCAAACAATCAACTCAAAGAAGAAAAGTATCATGCTGACCTGTGCCGAGAGAAAGGCATTTTGTACGCTCCAGATTTTCTTATCAACTCAGGGGGAATTATTAACGTGTATTACGAAATTATACAAAACTACAACCGCAAAAAAGTACTTGAGCATACGGAGCGTATTTATGATTACACTCTCAATTTGTTCAAAAAAGCCCAAGCAGAAAATATCAATACCCACGAGGCCGCCGTACAAATTGCTCTCAAACGTATTAACGATATTGGCAGAATGAAAATGAATAATTAACAAGCAGAGAAACCACTTAAATTCTTGCTTTTTATTAAAAGTAGAGACTATTAGGATAATTTTGCTAAATCTTTCAGTATTTTTTGCATCTTCTTTTCTATAACTGCATATTTTAAAATTTCTTTGGCTACGTAAACAAAGGCGATATACTGTACGCTAAACTGATGGGCTGAATTTTGAAGTAAATACTTATTCAACCGATAGGCTTCACGTATGCGACGCTTTATTTGATTTCGTTGTGTAGCTAATTTGAAGTTCTTTCTTGGTATGCTAATTATGATTTGAGGCAAGGTTGCATCAGGTTGAGGCTTGAGCAAATAACTTACCCGAAACGGATATAAAAAAACAACTGCTCCTTGGGCGAACAGTTGCTCTATCTGTTTTTGGCTACATAGCCTCTCTTTTTTAGAGAAACCAAATTTAGGCATTCAAGAAAATCAGATTTAGGCATTCGCTTTCTGTGCGTTTTGCTTTGCCAATAACCGCTCGGCACGATTTACTCTCCTTTGGGCTTTTTCTATTTGTGCTTTGTGATACTTTAGCTTGGTATCTTCTTTTTGGCTGTTTTTAAGAATTTTTTTAGCTATTCTCAATTTCATAGGTGTAAGGAAGTTAGCAAGATTGAAGTTATTTAAAAAAATGAACAAATTAGCGGTAACGCCTTTCGTCAGAAACGGTTAATTTTTTACGCCCTTTGGCTCGGCGAGCTGCTAATACGCGCCTTCCATTAGCAGAAGCCATACGAGCGCGAAAGCCGTGTTTATTTCTACGCTTACGGTTTGAAGGTTGATAAGTGCGTTTCATACTTAAAAAGTGTAGTCAAAGTAACGAAGTAATTTGTTTGCTTTTTACAAGACTTAGGCCTGCAAAGTTAGCGATTTTGATTGATTTTGCAAATTTTTTGAGAGTTCTTTTTTGTTTAGTTGTTTAGGTATAGCAAAATCTACGGGTTGGGCTTGTAGTTCCTTTTGTAAGTTGCGTAAAATTTGCCCATTTTTAAGTGGATTAGGAAACCAAGGAAAAAATCTTTGGTTCCAGTTAGTTTGGAAAATGGTAGGTATCAAGGTAGCTGTCCAGTTAGAGGAGGGCAAATCCAAAATTTGAGCTATCTCCTTTCCTAACAAGAATCGCATGTAACTTGTAGCAAACCCTTTAGGAAAAGGCGAGTCAGGATTATTCTCAAAAACTGCTAATAAACTATTAGTTAAGGCTCTTCCTGCTTGGGAGGGGCGAAAGTGTCGTTCTGCTATTCGTTTATCTAACCAGAAGGCGGCTCGGTTGTCAGAAGGTAATAGCTCTTGATTTACTCCCAGGAAAAAACCTATCACGTTCCAAAGGTGTTGATAGTTTTCAGCTTCTTGTGGGCTAACAGCAATGCCTATTTTTCGCAAACCTCGCAAGGTAATAAGCGAGAAAGCTAAGTTTGTACCTGCCATGTCTTCTTGGTTAATTGGTTTGCCCCATAGGGTATTCCATTTTTTGGACTTTTCAAGATGATACCTTATTGCAGCATGGATAAGGCGAACTTTCAAACTGCTGGCAATGCCCTTGCCTTGGGGCGAAAATGCATTAGGTTGGTTTACATCTAACACAAATTGTGCAGTCTCGGTAAGCCTACGAAGGGTATCTTGGGCTATACGTTGCGAAAGATAAAGCACTTGCACCCCATACTCTGCTGCATAGCAATAAGGTAGAGACAAAAAGCCAAGCATGCTCAAAATAGGTTCGGTATGTTGTGCAAAAAAATCAAAACCTTTTTGAAGTTTACTTTCATCTGCCCATGCTGGCAAAGACGCGTGTTGTTGGAAATACTCTTGCACAAAATCGGGCAAATTGTTATTAAAGATATCTTGATTGTATTGAATTGATTGACTAATTTGTGCCAAAATTTGGTTTTTTTTAAGAGCAAATAATTTTGCTATTACCCTATCGGCTGGCTCATCAGTGATTTGGCGAAAGCTATCTAACAAGGCATCAGGATACATAAATGAAAAAATGAGAAAGACAAAAGGCAAGATATAATTTTACAAAATAACTCTCAAAGGTGTAGGCTTTAATCTTAAAACTCCTGTAACTTGAAAAAGTTTGAAAAGCAGGAGAAGGGAGAGAATTTGACAAGCCAAAGCACAGTAATCTTATAGGTGAAAGGTTTTACTTTGAGTCAACGTTTGCGTTTGCCTTGCAAGGTTAGATAGGGGCTTTCAATCGGAGTTCAAATAGGAGTAGCAGTTCGTTACGTTGCACAATAAGGACTACTTTTTTGCCTGCTTTTTTGTTCAATAGGTTGTAGATTTCACTGATTTTAAGATTTTGGGCGAGTTGCTTGTCAATAGCGATGATTTTATCTCCTGCTTTTAGCCCTGCTTGCTGGGCAGCGGAGTTGGGATAGACGTAGGCGATGGCGTATCTATGGTAGTCAGGTTTTTCAGCAATAATTTCCATGCCGCTGAGGTTATACTCGAAAGGAAGTTTGTAATTGCTATTGGGTTTAAGGAGTAACTGTTGGCGTGGATAATCAAACACGATCAAGAAACGGCTCAAGAGGTTGCATCCGATGCTGCCGTTTCGTTGTGCGAGGGTTTTGTTTCGCATCTGAGCCGTTTGGGCTGAGTCAGGAAAGAAGGTGATCACCTCTTGAAAATAAAATTGAGCGATTTGCAGGCGCTTTATTCTCCCCACTTCTCCCTCGATGCGTCCTGTGAGGCTCATGCCTAAGGGCAGGTGTATTGTTTTTTTGGGCAGGCTAATTCGAGGTTCGTTATCGCGTTCAAGGGCAAGCGAATGACCTGCTCCCGTGTCCACAAGCAAAGAAACGGGAAGGGTACAGCCATTTTCTAACTCTATGGTGGCTTCTATGTGTGGCTTGAGGTTACGAATATCTAACTTAAGCAGTTGGTAACGGCTTTTTTCTAACTTAGGGTATTTGTATTTGTGGGAAGCAAAAAAGATTAGTTCTTGGGTTTGGTAATTAAGTTGCACGATAAAGCGGCTCATCAGGTCATATCCTATTAAGCCATGGATGGGTAATCCTGCATATTCAGATAAGCCTGAAACTTCTTCTTTAAGGACTAAAATCCCTTGTTTTTCGGCGATGATATCTCCTAAAACAATTCGCTCAGCACTAGAAATGTAGGCTATCAAATCTTCCTGCCCGTTACTACCTGTGATGCGAATTTCCCTATAAAGCGGAAGTTTTTGTTTTTTTACCAACTGCGGGTCAGTTATTAAGGTATAGCCCACGCCTGTATCCAACACAAAGTTCAGAGTATCTGATTGATTTATTTTAAGGGGGAGGATAATTAAGTTGTTATATTGCTTAAATTTGAGCCGAAAGCGTGTTTGTTGCTCTTTCTTAAATACAAAGCCTATTCGTTGAGGCAACCCACTCCCTGTGGGCTGGGCTTGGCATAGCTCTAAAAAGCTGAGCATTAATATAAGGTTTATTAAGCAACAAAAACCTTTGTAATAATACTTCATATGAGCAATCAACTTAGCAAAATAATCTCCTTATTAGAAGTGTTCAGCTAATTAGCTACATATCGTTTCTGAAACATTATTTAGTTTATGTAAGGTTTACAGTTCACTGCTTAAAGGTAGTTTTTTGTTTTCTCTCTCTAAGGCAATACCGCTTAAAGTTAGAAAAACATTCAGCAAGTACTTGATAAACTTATTCACAATAAGATGCTTGCTTAAAAAGTATTAGTTATTCTCACAAAATAGCTAATTCCAAACTCCCATTTGGATAATATTAAAACTCATAATTCGATACTAAACATTATTAGCATAGCATAGAATACTAATAACATAGTATTAGCTCGTAAATATTTAGAAAATATTATACAAAGTTTAATCTTCAATAGTATTAGTTTACTAAGTAAAGCTATATGTTTAGTCTTTAATACTAAACATTTAATCTTTAACACCAAATACTTAGCTTTTAGTAATAAATGTTTAATTTTCAATACTAAATAATTACTATTTATCAATAAATATTTAATATTTAGCACTAAATACTTAACATTTAATACCAAGTATTTAACATTTAATACTAAATATTTAATATTTAACACCAAATACTTAACATTTAGCATTAAAAATTAAACATTTAGCATTAAAAATTAAACATTTAACATTAAACAATTAACAAATAACATTAAAAATTTAATATTAAACTATAAATACATAACTTTTAACATTATTTAGTTAATATATAACACTTAACATAAAACCTAAAACAAAATAATCATAGTTTTTATGAATTTTAGTTAAAATCTTTTTCAGCGATTTTGCTTCTTTATGGGTTGATTATTCTAATATTTAACCTTTGGGAGGTAGAGGGGAGTACATTTAGGGATTTACGATTAGGATTTTGCCTTTTCTGCCAGGTGTTTCTGCATGTTGTACGGCTTTGTGGATTTCGTGCAGAGAATAGGTTGCCTCGATGGTAATTTTTACTTCCTGGGAGAGGAGTTCAAACACTTCGGTTTTGAGTTGGTTATGCACTTCCCTGCTGGCGTGTGCTAGCCACGAGGTAAGCCAAAACCCTTTGATAGTAAGCGTTCTGAAAATCATTAAACCTGTGTCTATGACAGGCGCCTCCAAACTCAATAAACCATACACCAGCATCACCCCGCCTATTTTAAGGGCTTTCAGGGCGTCAGAAGCAGTTTTACCTCCTACGGCCTCTAAGCAACAGTCAGCTCCTTTGCCTTGAGTAATTTCGTAAACAGCTTTAGCTAACTTCACCTCTTCAGTATTGAGAACTTCCGTGGCCCCGAGGGCTTTCAACTGCTCTATTTGGTCGTTTCGTCTTACAGTGCAAATGGTGCGAATGCCCCGTTTTCTTGCCATTTGTACTATTAACTGCCCGAAAGTAGAACCGCCAGCCGTCAGCAATAACCAATCACCCGCTTGCAAGTTGGCTTCATGGAGCATGGCCCAGGCTGTAAACGGATTGACAAAGGCTTGGCACGCAATCTCATCTGATAGGGTTTCAGGAATAAGAATAGCCGTCTTAGCAGGTACCACTACGTACTCTGCCCAGGCCCCAATAGTGGTAAACATCACGCGTTTGCCAAGCAAACTAGCACTTACCCCCTCTCCTAGGGCCTCTACTATGCCCGCCCCCTCAAAACCCGCCCCCGAAGGCAACTGCGGGCGAATGCCATACAACCCCCGCACAAACATCACATCAGATGGATTAACAGGACTGGCTTTCACACGGATAAGCACACTACCCGCAGGAACAGCAGGCACCTCTACCTCTCTTAACCTCAATACCTCAGCAGGATTGCCTAACTTCTCAAAAGTAACTACAAACATAAGCTTGAAATTGTAACCAAATGCATTACAAGACGACTCAAAGATAGAACTTTTTTGTATATCTTATCTCCCTTTTGTAAAAAAAGAGTATCTATTTGTTAGCTTACTATAAGGAGATTCTCAACCTTTCTTTTTTTTGGGCGTTCCTTTTGCCCTCTTTGCTTTGCAAAGAGGGCAAAAGGGCGGGCTTTGCAGGGCTCCGCTTGCGCTTCGGTGCTCCGCACCAAGCCCTTCGGGCTTGCCCTTTCAATCCCTAACGCAAAATACTTACCCATTCCCGTTATTTTGCTCAAAATTTGCAAAAACTTAGAAAAAAAAGAACTCAAATCGTATCTCCTACAAACAACTATCAAATATCAACTTCTCCAAACTTTTTGTATTTTTGCTCACTAATTTCTTCAACCTCTCCCAAATTTACACTCATGATCGGTGAACAAATACTTAACTACAAAATCACTTCTAAAATCGGAGAAGGCGGCATGGGGGCAGTTTATCTAGCTATGCACACCCAAATAGAACGCAAAGCAGCAATCAAAGTATTGCACCCTACTTACGTAAACAACCCCATAATACGCGAACGCTTTAAGAACGAAGCCGCTACCATGGCTCGCCTCAAACACCCTAACATCGTAGATTTGTATGACTACCTAGAAGCCCCCACAGGCCTATACCTGATTATGGAATACGTGGAAGGTAAACCCCTAGACGAGTACATCGCCAAAATCTCAGGACCCCTCAGCGAAGAAAAAGCCATTCACATCTTCTCCAAAGTATTAGACGGCTTTGAGTATGCACACAGGCAGGGAGTAGTTCACCGTGATATTAAGCCCTCTAACCTTATCATTACTCCCGAGTTTGATGTAAAAATCCTAGATTTCGGTATCGCGAAACTTCTAAGCAATAGCAAAACCCAAACCAAAGCAGGCATGAAAATGGGAACAGTATTGTACATGAGTCCCGAGCAAGTAAAAGGTACTGACGTAGACAACCGAAGCGATATTTATGCCTTAGGGGTTACGCTGTTTCAGTTAGTTACAGGCAAATGCCCTTATGATGAAGAAAAAGTTACTGAATACGAAGTATATCATAGTATTTTGAACGAGCCTTTGCCACGTGCCAAGACTTTTTACCCCAAAGTAAGCGAGAAAATGCAACAAATCATTGATAAAGCTACCGCCAAAAAGCCTGAGCATCGCTTCCAAACCTGCCAAGAGTTTCGTCAAGCCCTTTTACAACTCCAAAGCTCTAATATACCCCCCCAAAGCCCTCATTTTTCTACCTACAATACCAACCCTTCCCTTTCGCAAACCACTTTTGCTAATATAGACAGCCCTTTGCTAGAAGAAGCCTCTCAGAGGCTACCCAAAACTAATCCTACCCTACAGCAAGCCGTTCCACCTGTACAAAAAGCTAAACCCAAGCAACAGTACAGCTCTACTATTTTTCTATTCGTAGTCTTACTTTTAGCTTCTGCGGCTTTTGTGTTATTCAATCCATTGCGGTTGCCTAAATTGCAAAGATATGCCTACCTTGACCACAAACTCAGAACCCCCGAACAAAAAAAAGCCGAAATTCAGCAAAAAATACAACAATTCTACTCCACCATGGAAAGCCACGACTTCGAGAAAATTAGACCACTCTACGCTCCCGTCTTAGAAAATTATTTCGGCAACAAAAACATTAGCATAGAAGATGTAGAAAAAGCGAGCCAAACTTACTGGGAAAGATACGTTGCCGAAAAGCACGATATAGATTGGAATTCTTTGGAATATACACAAGATGAACAAGGAAACCACATAGCCACTTTTGATATGAAATACTCGTATCGTACTAAAAATTCACAATGGCAAACCATTGCAGGCAAACGAGAAATAAGAATGAATATAGAATGGCAAGTATATTACATCATAAATTTGAATAAAAACCAAAAATAATTTTTCTAACGTACATAAAGTTATATGAAAGATTTACTCTTTGCAGAATTCAGCCCTGCTACCGAAACAGACTGGATTGAGAAAATAAAAAAAGAACTTAAAAATATCTCATTTGAACAACTTTATACACCCACTTACGAAGGCATTATCCTCAAACCCTTCTATACCCAAAACGATTGCTTGCTTCAAAAAGCAGTCCCCCTCAACAAAAAGAGAGCAGGTTGGCAAAATTGTGTAAAAGTATCTACTGAAAAAATGCTCAACGAACCCAAGTATTTAGCTTCCTTGCTAAACAAAGGAGCAGAAAGCTTCTGGATTGACCTCCGCACCCTTAAAACTATCCCTATTTTTCACTGGAACACTATTTTTGAAGAAGTAGACACTACTCAGCTTACTATTACAATGCAATGCCATCAAAATACTCAAGAACATCTAGAAGCATTGAGTTCGTTCAAATTTCAAGGTTTATATCTTTGCTATGATGCCTTGCACCACTACGCTACCCAAGGCGAAATGCAAGAGAATTTTTGGCAACATCTTTATGCAATTTTACAAAATTCCGACCTTCAAGTAGATAAGTTTCTTATCAATGCTCAACATTGGAATAATGCAGGGGCAAATGCAGTGCAGGAATTAGCTTTTTCACTTTGTACTGCAATTGAATATGCCCACCAACTTACCGAGTTGGGGGCCGAGGCTTCAAAAATACTAGCTAAAATAGGTTTCTCGTTGAGTGTGGGCAATCACTTTTTTATGGAAATTGCTAAATTCAATGTCTTGCCTTTACTTTGGGCAAATATTTGCCACGCTTACAACCATCAGCCTGAAGATGAACTCTTTGTACACGCTCAAAATAACACTTGGAATAAACTACAAGCCGATGCCTATAACAATATGCTCAGGGCTACTACCGAAAGCATGGCAGCAGTTTTGGGTGGTTGCCATAGCCTTACCGTGTTGCCTTATAATCTTTCTCTAGAAGATGATTTTGCTTCACGGATTGCCCGTAATGTTTCTATCATTTTGAAAGAGGAGAGCCATCTTGATAAAACTCTCAACCCAACTACAGGCACATACTTTTTAGAAAAATTACAGACTGAACTTGCTCACAATGCTTGGCATTTGTTACAAGAAATAGAGAGTAAGGGAGGCTTTTTAGCTAATTTACAAAATAATTCTATCCAAATGCAAATACAAACCATTTGTGAACAACGCTTACAAGACTTAGAAAATCAGAAACTTATATTAATAGGGCTAAACAAGTACCCTAATCCCACAGAACCTACCCCCAGCGAAAAACCGCATTTCATTTCACTATCCAAGTTCTAAAAACAAGGAAAGTGAAATGAAATACGTCGTTTTATTCAGCAGAATCAATTTTTTGAGTAGGAACGCTTTTTACTTTGCGTCTTTTTCTAGGGCGCGCATTGCCATACGTACCACGCCAGATTTTACCTCTACGAGTTCTTCTATCTCCTTTTCCCATAGTTTTTGCTTGTGTGGTTTATTTACAATTCAATTCAATCAAAATTAGGTTGCAAAAATAGTAATTTTTCTAAAAAAGACTAATTAGTTGTTTTGTCAGGTAAAATTGTATTAAGTAATCGTTCAAAAAGTGGTACAAACCACACAAATAACACCACTCCTAAAATGTTAAACCACATATGGGCATTAGCTAAAGCCCTTTCCGCTGTGGCATCTCTGCTCACCCATTCTACAAAATGATAGAAAGGAGTGAAAAGTAACAACCCAACAACAATAGAAATAAGGTTAAACAAGAAATGAAATACTCCTGTTTTTAATGCTTGCCGTGTACCGTTGATAGTAGCTAGTAATGTATCGCTCACTGTGCCTAACTCGGCTCCCATCATGACTGAAATACCCGCTTTGAGCGAGAGCAAACTTTTCTTAACCAATACAATGGCAATTCCTACCGTAGCCGAAGAGGATTGAATAATAAGTGTAGTAAACATTCCTGCCATAGTTCCTGCTAATAGGTTATCAAGGTTGGATAAAGTTTGTACAAACCAAGGGCTATTTCGCAAAGGCTCTACGGCTCGCTCCATAGTTTGTAATCCAAAAAATAGGATACCAAAATACAAAATTACCTTTCCAATATCTTTCCACCACTTGTTAGCAAGAGCAATATGCATGATAAGCCCAATAGCAATAAAAACAGGGGATATTTTACCCAAATCAAATGCAATGACTTGGCTACTCATGGTTGTGCCGATATTTGCTCCAAGCACCACACCAATAGCTTGCCGAAAGTTGAAAACACGCGAGTTGATTAGTATAATCGTAATAATGATAACTGCAGAAGACGAGCCAATAATTGCCGTAACTAGTATACCTGTCAGTATGCCCCAAAATAAATTTTTTGTGCATACTCTCAACCATTGTTCTAAGTTCTCACCCGCTACTAATTGTGTACTTTCAGAAAGAGCAGCAATAGCATATATGAAGAGCCCTAAACCTGCCAAAATGAGCAGAAATATATCTGTATTCATAAGAAATAGAGCAGAAAATAAGCTAGTAAGTTTTTTATTTTTCTACAAGTTTCCTACCATATTTTTAGGTACTACCCAGGCTTCAAATTGTTCGTTAGTAAGTAAACCTAATTCAAGAGCGGCTTCGCGAAGGGTTTTATTTTCTTTGTGAGCTTTTTTGGCAATTTTTGCTGCATTTTCATAGCCAATGTGTGGGTTGAGGGCTGTTACCAACATCAGCGAATTTTCCAAGTGCTTTTGTATTACCTCATAGTTGGGCTCTATTCCTACGGCACATTTATTATTGAATGAAACGCAAGCATCACCTAACAAGCGAGCAGACTGTAACACGTTAGCAGCGATAAGTGGCTTAAATACATTTAGCTCAAAATGTCCATTCATACCACCTACAGTAATTGCTACATCGTTACCAATTACTTGACAACATACCATCGTAAGGGCTTCGGGTTGCGTTGGATTTACTTTGCCTGGCATGATAGACGAACCTGGCTCATTGTCAGGAATAATAATTTCTCCAATACCACAACGAGGTCCTGAGCTAAGCATACGTATATCGTTAGCAATTTTCATAAGCGAAACAGCACAACGCTTCAAAGCTCCTGAAAGTTCTACCATTGCGTCGTGAGCGGCTAAGGCTTCAAATTTATTAGGTGCGGTAATGAAAGGATAGCCTGTAAGTTCGGCAATTTTTTTAGCTACTAGCACATCATAGCCTTTGGGGGCATTCAATCCTGTACCTACTGCCGTACCACCGAGGGCTAATTCACGTACCATTTCAAGAGCATTTTTCAAAGCTCGAATACCATTATCTATTTGTTGCACATAGCCCGAAAATTCTTGCCCTAGAGTGAGTGGTGTGGCATCCATAAAGTGGGTACGTCCTATTTTCACAATATCCTTGAAATCAGAAGCTTTTTGGGCTAGCGTATCGCGAAGTAGTTGCAAACCAGGTATAGTAACCTCTACTACCATCTTATAAGCAGCGATATGCATTGCTGTGGGGAAAGTATCGTTTGAAGATTGTGATTTGTTTACGTCATCATTAGGGTGGATAATTTTTTTTTCGTCAGTAAGTTTACCTCCTGCATTTACATGAGCCTTATAAGCAATTACCTCGTTTACATTCATATTACTTTGTGTACCTGAACCTGTTTGCCAAATGACAAGAGGAAATTGATCATCTAGCTCGTGGTTCAAAATCTCATCACATACTTGAGCTATGAGTTGGGCTTTCTCTTGACTCAATACCCCAAGTTCATAATTCGCTAAGGCTGCTGCTTTTTTGAGATAGGCAAAGGCATGGATAATCTCTATGGGCATGGAAGCCTCTTCTCCGATGCGGAAGTTGTTTCGGCTACGCTCTGTTTGTGCACCCCAAAATACGTGAGCAGGTACTTGCACCTCGCCCATTGTATCGCGTTCTATACGAAATTCCATAATTTTTGAGAAAAAGTTGGAAGAAAGTTGAATAAAATTTTTAACTACAAAGATAGTTTTTTCGTGCTAATTTTAATCAGAGATGGAAAAATAAAAACTTTCCAAGCATTAAAACTTGGAAAGTTAATATAGCTTGATAACTTAAAAGTGGATTATGGTTTTAGTACGCGGTCTATTACATGAACTACTCCGTTTGTTCCGTAAATGTCGCGATCGGGAGCAGGAAGTACAGGGCGGAAGTCTGCATCACCTGTACCACGAATAGCAAATACTCCACCTGATACACTTATTACTACTTGACGGAAGTTTTGGCGTGTGGGTGAGTTTGAAGTATTGATTGGTCCCGTGGCAGGTAGGAAGGGTACACCGTTCCAAAGCATTGTATTTTGATTACCGTTGGTAAACATGGTAGAAAATCTTGCAGAGGAGTTGCCCGTAGTACTTGTCGTTACAATGTGATAACGTACTAGCTCACGTAAAGCCACTTTGTCAGGAGAATTAGGGCCTGCGTTAAGGATAGTATTCAAACGAGCAGCACTATAACCCGCGGCTTCCATAGCAGCATTATTAGGTGCAAAAATAGTATAAGAACCACCAATAGTAGGTGAATTGGCAGGAGCAGTATTAGGGAAATTTAAGTTAGACAAGTTACCCAAAGCACTTAATCCTGAGGCATCTATTGCTTGGCGGAAGAGGGTGGTATTACTATTATTTTGAAGTATTTGCTCTGCCGTGAGTACTTGAGTAGTGTAGGGAGCAAGTACCGCATTGATTTCATGGACTACTCCGTTAATAGCATGTCTATCCACATTTCCTGTACGACTTACCCCCCCCACCATACGCCAATTATTATTTAGATTAAATACCATGTCATTTCCTGAATAAACAATAATAACTTGTTGATTGATAGCACTGCCAAGATCTGTAAATAAAGTAAAGTTATTTGGCAAACCAAGCGTAGCATTATTAATAGTAAACCTTCTATTGCCCACTCCTGGAGCAGTTACATGGTAACGAATCGTATTTGAAAGTGAGGTTAAATTGGCATTATCAATAGAAGCAATATCGGGAAATCCTGCTGCATTGAAGGCAGCATTCGTGGGTACAAGTATCGTACGTATTGCATCTTGGTTTTCAAGACTTGGTCTCAGCCCTACACGTTCTACAGCACGAGCGAAGAGCGAATAATTAGAGTTAGTAGAGATAATATCCCAAAGGGTTTGGGAAGGTATGCTCATTACTCTATCTATTTCATGAATAACGCCATTAGAACAAATAATATTTGGTGTGAGAATGTTAGCTTCGTTAATACGTGTACCTTGGATGTAAGCACGGTCTGTATTAGATAGTACCGTAGTTGGATTAGGTGCAGGCGGGTTGGGAACAGAGGGTGTAGGAATATTCTCCTGACGTAAGCGTGCATTACGCATGCGTAAAAAATTATCAGTATTAGGAGTGGTAAAGCCTGGCAATAGTCCGTTTCTCAATACATTTGTTTCGGGTAAAGGAGGAATTGCGGGAGCAGTAGTTACACCTTGCAACAAGCTACGCCCTACCAAAGGCACATGATACAAGAGTATTTGCCTTAGTGTATTTTCGTTGATGGTATTTACATCAATATTTGCTCTTGCGAAAGCAGCATTGTTAGGAGCTAAAATCGTAATACTATCTCCTGGTTCTCCCTCCCCTGCATCCCTATTTAGTGGTGTATCAAAAAAAGGAGTTAGATTAGTTCTTTCAATAGCACGCACTAGAGTACTAAAACGAGCATCAGAACGTAGCACATCCATTACTGTTTTGTTGTAAACAGTATGATTCACTACAGGTTCTTTAATTTGGCAGGCGTACATACCAAGAGTAAGTACTGCCAAGATGGTTAAAAAATATGCAAACTTTTTCATATCAAGAATTTTTTTGTTTGGTTTCTATTTTCAAAAATATTTTTAAGTAAAGCGAGTTTGCCTCAATTATCTTTGGGCAAATCGCTTATTTTAAGAAAGTTAGTTGAAAATGTAACGAATACCAAATTGAGCTTGCCAACGTGAGGACAAGCCAAAGCTATTTTGGAAAGTGGTAGTTACGGGCGTCTGGGTAGCTGCATTTAAGAATGGGAACGTATAACGTGGTCTGCCGTCAGGATCTAGCCCTTGGAAAGAGAGTAATGAAGCAGTACGCACAGGCACACGCTCTACTCCCCAGTTAGAGTTTATCATATTCAAGAAATTAAACACGTCCAGACTTAGTTGGATTGTTTGCGGTTTTCCTGCCACTTCAAATTTGAAGTCTTGGGTAATTCTCACGTCCATTCTGTTGAACCAAGGAGCTACTAAACCATTACGATTAGCATACTTACCTCGGTTTTTACTCAAGTAAGGGTCTTGATTGATGTAAGCATCTAGTTGTGCCCAAATTGTTTCAGGAGAACGGGTATCAGCAGGAGCAGTAGCGGTGGCAGTAGCAGATACAGGTACGAGAATTATATCTTCTCTACGTGCAGGAATAAACATTAAATCATTATTAAATCCGTCGTTATTAGGGTCTCCACCTACGGTATAGGAATATCTATCCCCAGTTCGCCCCTCAAAGAATATACCAATAGAGGTTTTGTAGTTTTTCAAATACTCTTTTTCATAACCCAAAGAAGCAATAAAGCGGTGGCGGATAAAGAAAGAAGAGTAACTGAGAATAGGCTCATTAGGGTTGCCAGAAACAAATGTAGCTGCAAAGTTAGATGATGCAATAGAGGCAGTCATAGGGCTAATATCGCGAGCATCACCGTAGTTGTATGCGGCGGTTGCAAAGAAGCCATTAGAAAAGGCTTTTTGGAGTTGTAACGTAAAGTTGAATTGATAACCTTGCGTAGTATTTGCTAATAGAATTGCATCAGAAATGTTAGGATTTATTCTATTCAAGGTAAAACGAGGGCGATTAT
The DNA here is from genome assembly GCA_025054775.1 of Microscillaceae bacterium. Lineage (GTDB taxonomy): Bacteria > Bacteroidota > Bacteroidia > Cytophagales > Microscillaceae > JANWZA01. Next base: position 3,940 of record JANWZA010000013.1, on the reverse strand, counting down.
CAGCACCTACCAAGTTGGTAGTAGGTTCGGGAAGGTTGATATTTTTGGTATAAACTGCGTTAATATCTTTAGTATAGATTACCTCTGCAGTTACAATCCAGTCATTAGGCAAACGATAATCTGCGGCAATATTAGAACGGAATACTTGTGGGATTTTGAAGTTTCGATCTGTAATAGCTACATTGTAGGCGGCAGCGGCTCGTCCAGTGGGGGTTGGTCGCCAAGGAGGGTTGATACTTGGTGTAAAAGGTCTATTAGTAGGATTATTTTGCAATTCAGTAGCGAAAATTACTCCATTGTTGGAGGCTTGGTTAGAGATCCATACAAAAGGCACGCGTCCTGTGAATAAACCTGTACCCCCACGCACTTGTAATTTACCATTTTTCAAAGGATCCCAATTGAAACCAATACGAGGAGAGAGCAGAGGAGTGGTTTTGGCAAATTTGCTCACATCAGCTATTTGGTTATCCAAAAAGCGAAGTTCTAGTAATTCACGATTAGGTGGCAATACTTTGTCATCGTAGGTAGGTACATCCACACGCAAGCCAGCTGTAAGTTTCAGATAATCACTAACCTTGAACTCATCTTGGGCATAAAAACCTAAAATAGCAGCACGTAATTTTACCAAAGGTACTTCTACGCCAGGTAGGTTAGAAGAGCGTAAAGCGTATTGTGTGGCATTACTTACTCCTGACAAGGCACTCGCATAGAAATCGGCAACTGTGTTAAAGCGATAACGCCCATAGAACTCTTGCATAAAGCCATTTAAGGTACGGTAAAATTCAAAAGCGAATCCACCCGTGATAGTATGCTTTCCTGCAAAATAGGTTAAATTGTCAGAAATTTGGGTTACATCGGTATCTAATTTGTTATTAGCAGAAAAAGGCTCAAATCCAAACGTAGTAAGGGTTTGATTAGAACCATTTTCAATATCTACAGTAGGGAAGGGACCGCTAGTACTCTCGCGGAAGTCTCGCATAGCTGTATGCCCTACGATTAGGTTATTAGTTAATTTATTGCTAAATGTACTGTTCAATTCAGCAATTACAGAGTGCATGTTATTGTTAATCCTGTACCAAGAACCTGAGAAAGGTAATCTGTCGCGTGAGGGAGCACGACCACCTTGTGCCCCTGTTCCAGAGGGAGGTACATCACGATAAGAACGTAGATAATTGTAGCGGATATTCAAACGATGTTGGTTACTAATATTCCAATCAATTCGTGCAGTAGCGTTATCACCATAGGTAATTTGTTGATAGTTTTCGTAGCTTCCAGGATTATAATTATAGTTTGTAATTAGAAAGTTACGTAGCTCGTCTAGAACAAAAGCATCAACATTGGCCACGTTATCCCCAGATACACCAGGTCTACGTGCTATGAAATTAGTAGCAGGATCGCTACGACGGTTAGCTTCAGCATTTACAAAGAAAAACAATTTATTTTTAATGACAGGGCCACCCAAACGGAAGCCGTATTGTTGCTGGTTAAAATCATTTTGCGTTACATCTACACCACCTACTTTTTTACCTACAAATTCTTGGTTACGCAAAAAAGTATAAACTGAACCTTTGAACTCGTTAGTCCCTGCTCTTGTAATAGCATTTACACCTGCTCCAGTGAACATTCCTTGGCGTACATCATAGGGCGCAAGGTTAATCTGTACTTCCTCAATCGCATCTAAGCTAATAGGGTTGGCATTGGTTTGCCCTCCTACTGCACCAGAGAGACCAAAAGCGTTGTTAAAGGCTGAACCATCTACTGTGAAGTTATTATAGCGATCGCTACGTCCCCCAAAGCTACTTGTATTTTGTCCTGTGGTATTAGCTTGGGGTGTTAGGCGTGTATAATCTGATAGACTACGGTTCAAAGTGGGTAAGGCACGAATTATCTCGTTGCTGATATTAGTAGCAGCACCTGTACGATCAATATTCATTACAGCATCTTTTTTGGCTGTAATTACTACATCTTGAATAGCTTGGGTCTCGCTTACCATTACAAAGCGAGTATTGTAGTTTTGCCCTAAGCTAAGCATAATATTTTCTAACTTTTGCTCTTTGTAACCTACAAAAGTAGCAGTAATGGTATAAGGACCGCCCACCCGCACCGCAGGTAAGTTGAAAGAGCCATCCGCTGTTGCTGCAGTGGCATATTGGGTTCCAGAGGGAATATGTACAGCTATTACCGTTGCACCGGGTAAACCTTCGCCCTTCTCATCAAGTACACGTCCTGAAATGAAGGCTGTTGTTACCCCTTGCCCGAATGCAATTTGCATACCTGATGCAAACAGCATAAAGCACAAAAGATAGATTTTTTGTAAAACTCGTTCGTTCATAAAAGTTGGAAAGGTCAATAAAATGAAAAGTTTGTGCTGCAAAATTACAGCATTAAAATAAGACTATAAGATGAATCAATGTTAAATAATTGCTAAATGAATGGTGCTTTAAGAGGGTATATTAGTAATATTTCTTTTTTTTTTTGTATTTTTTTTAGTTACAGTATTATTTTGCAATAATTAGTTTCGCAGAGTAAAGTGGATAGAAAGCAAACTTTACAGGCTTTTAACATAGAAGTAACATAGATGTTAGTTTTAACTTATCCGCTGGAATGGTTGCTAATGATTACCCACTGCTTATTGATTTTTTTCCAAAGCAAAGTAAAATGCCTTTGAAGGCTGTCCTGTGTGCGGAATAGTTGCCATTTTCCAATTATATAAATGTACCTTTTGCTCAACTTCTCTATTTTGAGTAAGGCGAATTGCAATTTGCCCATTCTTTCAGGTGTGGCATAGCTTTTTTTTGTAATGCCTTAAAATATTTTTCCAACCCTGCGTAATACCATTACTACTTACAAAGGTGGGCTATCAGATTGCCAGTAGCCTTGAGCTTCTAAATTCTCTTCATTTCATGCTCTAGCTTAGGTAGTTAGAATTGCTTGAATTTGTGAAAAATCTTTATCCTTCTTTTGTGCTAAAACGGATGGGCTAATTATATAGAAACAACATAGTAAAAGATAAGGCTTCATGAAAAAATATTTTTTTGATGCAGAAATATCGTAAAAAATAGATTATCCTTTTACAAATTTTCTAAATTTTTCAATAACGTAATCAATTTCTTCCTGTGGCATGGGTACGTATAAGGGCAAAATAATGCTTCTATCACATAAATCTTCGGAAACAGGTAATTTCTCATTAGAATAGCCTTTGTAAGCAGTTTCTCGGTGGGCAGTCATCACACCTGAGCGTGTAGCAATGCCCACATCAAGCAGTTTTTGCATAAGTTCATCTCGGCTGATAGGGCTATTTTCCTTCAAATACACCGAGTAAGACTGATAATTTGAAAAATATCCCTCTCTTTCATAGGGCAACCGAAGACAATCTATATCTTTGAAAGCATTGTGGTATTGAAAAGCAATTTTTCGGCGTTCGGCTACAATCCAATCCAATTTTTCTAATTGCTTGATACCCACTGCCGCTTGAATATCAGTCATTCGGTAGTTGTAACCTACTTCCAAGTGGTCGGTGATAAGAACTTTATTACTTTCGTGGCGAACTCGGTCGTTGATAGCCATACCATGCTGACGCAATAGTTTCAGCCTTTGGGCATAATCCTCTCTGGAAGTAGTAATCATTCCTCCGTCTCCTGTGGTGATAACTTTACGAGGGTGAAAGGAAAAACACACTAAATCGCTGTGTGAACCAATTTTTTTGCCTTTGTAACTACTTCCTGCGGCACAAGCGGCATCTTCAATAAGCACAAGGTTTTTTTCTTTGCAAAGTGCTTGAAATTCATCAATATCGGCAGGCATACCAATTTGATGAACTATCAGAATGGCTTTGGTTTGAGGGGTGATTTTACGTTTTACATCTTCAATATCCAAATTATATTCAGCATTGACTTCTGCAAAAACTGCTCTTGCTCCCACGTAACGAATACAATTTGCT
>JANWZA010000011.1 GCA_025054775.1 Microscillaceae bacterium | reverse complement strand
TTGTGCATTTGCCATGCAAATGAATAAGAGCATAAAGCAGCTACCGAAAACTCTTAATAGCAGAGTTCTCCTTGTAAGGATAGTAAATCTGATGATCATAACTTTATACTTTAATTGTTTAGAAAAATAAAAACTATAAGAGAAAATAGGGTTAGCAATCTACTTTTTTGTAAGTACGTAGGTAAAAGTAACAAGGTTGTTTAATGTACTTAATTAAACGAGATTTTAGCTCTTTATGAATTACTAAACCTTGAAAATCAGTTAATTAATTTTGAAAAGAAAAACTAATAAAATTACTTTTCTTTTCAAATTACTATTGGGTAAAAAGATTAAAATAAGTTTTTCATTTACCCTAAAAAACAAAACTTTTCTTTTCTAAACTACAATAAAAAACAGGCATCAAAGGTGCTATTAGAAGATAGTTTACCAAAAAGCATTTTTTAGAATAAACCTTACGAGGAATTTTGAGGTATATTATGCTGTATTTTATTTTGAACTTTCTTTTTGACAAGCCGCTTAGTTCTGTAATTATGTATGGTAGTTATTCCTTCCTCTCTATGCGTGGTTTTTGGTTAAAATGCTTATATGTTTTTAGGGGCTTATTGCTCTATTCGTCGGTTACTTTTGCTCAAATTAATATTCAAATTACGGCTACACCGCAAGGAGGGGCGCCTATCACTAATCCTGTGGATCCGATTTTTATTTGTCAAGGGCAAAATGTGGTATTGCAAGCTAGTGTAACGGGGACGGTAGGTACTCCTACTTTTCAGTGGTTTTTTGCGGATTTATTGGGCTTTTCGGCAATTGTTGGGGCAAATTCACTTACCTATGCTAATGCCACCCAAGAAGGAGAATACCTTTTGCAAGTGCGTGATGCCAACCACCCGAATGGTGTCTTTTCGCAAAGTATTTTTGTGTGTGTTTATACGGGTGTGCCTATTCAAGTAAGTGTGGTAAGCCAAAATGGTATAACGAATCTTTGCAGTAGTTCGCCTAATGGCATTACATTGGTAGCCCAGGCCCAAAATCCACCTTCTACGGGTTTTTGCGGGGTTGTACCGATTAGTTTTGTTTGGTTCAAAGGGTCGCTACAAGTGGGAACGGGGGCAACCTATCAAGTTCCGAATAATCCTGCTAGTGCGGGAACTTACACGGTGCGTGCCATCAATCCGTGTGGGTTTAGTACTGCCTCTATCAATATTAGTGTTGTAGATAGTCCTCCTACTAATGTATCCATTTCTAGCCAAGATAATACGAATACTCTATGTGTAGGAGGTTCGCTTCGGTTAAATGCTATGGCACAGGGGTCAGGGTTGAGCTACCAGTGGTTTAGAAATGGCACTGCAATAAATGGAGCTACTGCGGCTTCCTTTTTGGTAAATTACAATGCTTTTACGAGTTATCCTGAAAATTACACAGTACAAGTAAGTAATGGTTGTGGGGCGGTTATGTCTAATCCTTTTCAAGTAGTCCTAATCCCTACTCCAAGTAACGTGAGTATTCAATTTTCAGGTATGCCCTACTTTTGTGATAATGTGGGCATTTTACTATCTCCGAGTGCATCAGTAACTAATCCCACACGTTATGAGTGGTATAGGAATGGTACTTTGGTAGAAACGCATTTATTTCCTTTTTTGAATGGGATTACTTATTTTGCCACACAAGCGGGTAGTTATATGGTTAAGGTCTTTAATAAGTGTGGGAGTGCTACGTCGCAAGTGGTAAATATTGGCAATAGCCAAAGCCCTACTTTTGTGCAAATTCGGGGCGAGCCTTCGCTTTCGTTAGGTTGTGGGCAAACTTCGCTTAAATTGATTGCCCAAACCGATGGTACAAATCTCCGGTATGAATGGTACAAAGATAACAACTTGGTACAAAATTCTACTAACAATAGCCTGATAATCCATGATGTGGGTGTATATAAAGTAAAAGTTATTGCAGAATTGCCCAATCATAGCTCCTGTGGTGAACTAACTTCTCAAGCAGTACAGGTAATTTCTACCAATGCTCCCCCAAATAGTTCAATAAGCTTAAGTACGCAAAATAATTTGACACAAACTTGCGATGGACAAATTACCTTAATTGCTAATGCTACGGGCAATGGCTTGCAGTACGAATGGTACAGGGATAATAACTGGGTATTTACCAGCCATACCCCTACTTGGGTAGCTACTGCCTCAGGCAGTTATACGGTAAGGGTGCGAAACGCCTGCGGGAGTTCTAATTTTTCTAATGCAATTAGCTTGACTATCAGCCAATTACCACAAAATGTGCATATCGTTAGTGGAAGCCCTACCGTAGGTTGTGGGCAAGAAAACGTACTTTTGCAAGCTCAAGCCATAGGTGCGGTTTCGCTTTTTGAGTGGTTTAGAAATAATAACAAAGTTGCCGAAGGTACACAACTTACTACTAATCAAAACGGCACTTACACCCTACGTGCTACTAACAGTTGCGGTTCGGTTACCTCAGCCCCTTTTGTTATCAATTTTACCACTGCTCCTACCGAGGCAGTAATTGTACCTCAAAGTACACCTACTTTGTGCGGTAATTGGAATATCCCATTGAGCGTGCAAACTAATGGTAATAATTTGCAATATATTTGGCGAAAAAATGGCATAGTAGTAAGTAACGATCCTGTTTATTCAGCAAATGATGTCGGTACTTACACTGTACAAATTTTTAACGCATGTGGTAATGCCTTTTCTGCACCATTCATTATTACTTCAAGTACAAGTCTAGTTGAGCCTGTTATTTTACCACAAGGAAATATCAATTTGTGTGCAGGAGCCTCGGTTACTCTTACAGCAAGTACCCCAGTAGTAGGAGCTTCTTTTCGATGGTTTAGGAACAACCAACTAATTACAGGGGCAAATAGTGCCACACTGACCGTTAATGAAGCGGGGAACTATACTGTAGAAACTAGCAAAGACAACTGTTCAGTACTTTCACAGCCTCGCCAAGTACAGGTAGCCCCAGCACCTACGGTTTTGGTAACGTACCGCGGTAGTCTCACCTTTTGTAAAGGTGATAGTGTGATGGTACAAGCCCGCTCACAAGACCTGACCATGCAATACGAATGGCTTAAAGATACGCAAGTACTCAAAACAGGTAATACCTTCACTGCCAAACAGGCAGGTGAGTACACGCTTAAAGCTACTAACTCATGCGGAATTGTGCTTACTTCTACCTTTAACGTTAGCACACAAGAAAAAATTATCCCTCAAATTGCTTGGCAACAAGGACAACTTATAGTCCTAGACTCTGCTAAAACCTATCAATGGTATTTCAATGGTTTTCCTATTGCTAATGCTAACCAACGCACCTTTATGCCTTTGGAAACAGGCAAATACCAAGCTCGCATTATAAATGACTTAGGCTGTGCAGGACTTTCCGAACCCATAGACTTTGCAGGCTGGCAAGTAGACCAAAATGACTTTGTACAAATCATGCCCAACCCTAATTTTGGAGCATTCAGCTTGCGAGTGTTAAGTAAAAATGATGTAACTATTCAGCTCTTTAATCAATTAGGGCAAGAAATAACAGAAAAATACCTAATGCCACGTGCCAATAGCCTCGTAAGTTATCAACAATTTGAATTTAACAATCTTACCCAAGGGCTTTATTTTTTGCGAGTGCAGGTAGGTAATCGCATAGTTGGCAAAAGAGTGTTGGTATTAAAATAGCAAGTGTCATACCTGATGCCGAAGGTGTCTGGTCGTTTACACTGAAAGTAAAACGGATTTTTTGAGTAGCTAACTGAACAGAATTTGCTAACTTGTTGAAGATTAAAATCCTCTGCGAAACTTTCAGAGAAAGAAACTTGCAAAAAAGGTATCCTAAACATAAAAGTCTCCAAAACATTAAGTTTTTCACTAAACGGTTAATGATAGCAAGATCTCTCAAATAGCCATTCAGCAAAAAAAAAATAAACAAATATTTCAAAGCCAATAACTTTTTTGTATGTTTGTGAAACTTTACCTAAACACAAAACTACCGAAAGTTAAGTATAAGTATGAGAGAAATACAATTTAGAGAAGCCCTGCGCGAAGCCATGTCAGAGGAGATGCGTAGAGACCCCAAAGTTTTTCTCATGGGTGAAGAGGTTGCCGAGTACAATGGAGCATATAAAGTAAGCCAAGGAATGTTAGAAGAGTTTGGACCGAAGCGCGTAATTGATACTCCTATCTCCGAATTAGGCTTTGCAGGTATCGGCGTAGGGGCGGCTATGAATGGCTTGCGTCCTATTATTGAGTTTATGACTTTTAACTTTTCATTAGTAGCGATTGATCAAATAGTTAATTCAGCAGCCAAAATGATGTACATGTCTGGTGGGCAATATAATATACCAATTGTCTTTCGTGGACCTACAGGCAATGCAGGCATGCTTAGCTCACAACACTCCCAAAATTTTGAAAGTTGGTATGCGAATACTCCTGGCTTGAAAGTGGTAGTGCCGTCTAATCCATACAATGCCAAAGGATTGCTCAAAACTGCTATCCGTGATGACGATCCCGTTATCTTTATGGAGTCTGAATTAATGTATGGCGACAAAGGGCAAGTTCCCGAAGAGGAGTACCTACTTCCGATTGGTGTAGCTCATGTGGCTCGGCAAGGTACTGATGTTACAGTGGTTTCTTTTGGTAAAATGATGAAAGTTGCTCATGAAGCCGCACAAGAGATGGAAAAACAAGGTGTTTCGGTAGAGGTAATTGATCTTTTGAGTGTAAGACCTATTGACTATGATACGGTTATCCGTTCGGTAAAAAAGACTAATCGTTTAGTGGTAGTAGAAGAGGCTTGGCCTCTAGGAGCAATATCGTCTGAAATTACTTACAAGGTACAAAAAAATGCTTTTGATTATTTAGACGCACCAATTCACCGCGTCAATAGCTTAGATTTGCCTTTGCCCTATGCCCCAACCCTAATTGAGGTTATTTTACCCAACGTGAAAAGAACCATACAAGCTATCAAGTCGGTGTTATATATGCTGTAAACTAAAACTTTGAGAACACTACTCTACCTTAAATTGTTAAAATGAATAGGCATTTGAAACAATCAAGTGCCTTTCTTTTTCATTACATTCCTTAATATCTTCATATGCCACACACTATCAAAAAATATCAGTTTCAAAACGTATACTATTTTGAATTCGGTAAAGCACTTCTACCCTTTCGCCCTGCACCTATGACGGTGTACTGTTTTTGGCTTGATGGGCTGCTGATAGATACAGCCCAAAAATCTATGCAAAAATACGTGTTTGAAATGCTTGAACCCTATCCTATTGAGCAAATTGTTCTAACGCATTACCATGAAGACCATGCAGGCAACGTGAAAAATTTGGCAGAGAAGTACCAAGTTCCAGTCTTTGCAGGTGAACTTACGGCAAAAAAAATAAGAGATGGCTTCAAGATTTTACCTTATGAAAAGATTTTGTTCAACTCTGTACCCCCTTATGAGCATATCCAACCTCTGCCTTCTAAAATTCAAACTAATCGTTATGAATTACTGCCTATCCATACCCCCGGGCATTCGCCTGACCATTATGTATTTTTAGAAAAAAAGCAAGGTTGGCTTTTTTCAGGCGATTTTTATTTGGGTAAATTACGCTTTTTTAGACGCGAAGAGAATATTGCACAACATATAGAGTCTTTGCACAAAATTTTAGAATACGATTTTGAAGTACTTTTCTGTGGGCATTACCCAAGCCTTAGGAACGGAAAAGCCCTCATGCAAGGTAAATTGCAATATTTAGAAGATTTTTATGGTAAGGTCGCTCAACTTTATGCACAAGGTAAAAGCCTGAAAGAAATCTTGAAGGAAATAGAACAAAAAGAGGTATATTGGCTCAAAATAGCTACTTTTAATGATGTGGGTGTAGATTATATGATAAAATCAGTAATAGCTAACGAACAGCAGAAACAACAAATTAAAATTTGAAAATACACATTTGTGTTATGTTTATCAAAATAAGTAGTTAATTTACAAAGCTTTTAAGCTATAGAACAAAGTTAAATCTGCGTTCAGTTAGGTAGGTTAAAGTTTAGAAGCGTAAACTTTAATCTCAATAAGGACTTTAATGCTTGGCTTTTTCAATTCTTTTTGCTATTTTTCCTGGTTATTTTTTGTCTCGTTGAGTATTATTTCTTGGGTGATATCTCTCTAAGGTTTGTTTCAGATATTCACGGTCAAGATGCGTGTAAATTTGAGTAGTAATGATGGAACTATGCCCGAGCATATCTTGTACGGCACGCAAGTCTGCCCCACCTTCAATCAAATGCGTAGCAAAAGAATGACGAAAAACATGAGGGCTGATATTCTTGGAGATTTGGGCTTTTTTCACTAAATCTTTCAAAAACAAAAACACCATTTGCCTGCTTAATTTCGTACCATGCTTGCTAATGAAAACATAATCCTCTTGTTTAGGCTTTATGTTTTGAAAACAGCGTACCGTATCTATATAAATTTGAGTATAATTGCGGGCATCTCTCCCTATTGGTACAAAACGTTCTTTGTTGCCCTTTCCTACAATTTTAATAAAGCCAATGTCAAAATACAAATTACTTAGTTGCAGATTTACCAGTTCGCTCACTCGTAAACCTGAACTATATAGTACTTCTAAAATGGCTTTATTACGTATGCCTTCAGGCGTGGAAAGGTCTATCTGAGCAATAATTTTTTCTATCTCGTGCACTTCCAGTACATCAGGTAATTTGCGAGCTAACTTAGGCCTTTCTACCAACTCAGCAGGACTTTGCTTGATAATACCCTCCATAACCAAGAAATTGAAAAATGATTTCAAAGCCGAAAGCATACGTGCTGCACTATTAGCAGAGATACCCAAGTCATATAAATAAGCTAAAAATAAACTAACATGTGTGGATTGCACCTCCTTAGGACAAAGGTTTAGCTTTTCTAAAAAAATAAATTCTATCCAGTGGTTTATATCCCGTTGATAAGCTTCCAAAGAATTGGCGGCAAAAGCACATTCTAATTTGAGATAGTTTAAGAAGTTTTTTTGGTATAATTGCCAAAGTTTAAGCATTTTTAGCTCCTCTAATGTTTATTTTTTCAATACCTAAAAATACAAGTTACAATTTTCAACAAACAAAAGAAAGAAATTTTGTATAAATATGAAAAAATAAAACAGAAAACGAACTTTTTTTAGAGAAAAAAAGTTCAAGCAGGTAATGCCAAAAGTAAAGAAAAACCCTAACAACGTGACGAAATTGAGCTTCTCAGATTAAGTCTAAAAAAGTTTAATTTTTATTCATAACTTTATCTGATTTCTTTTTTACAGGATTTGATTTTAACCTCAAACCAAAACTTTTAATTTCCAAACAAAAGACAGCCATGGGGCAGACCACAACAGAAGGTGAAAGTAATAAAGATTTCCAAATTATAGTGGCTAATGCAAGCCATAGTCATTTAGCAGAGCAAATTTGCCAAGCTATAGAAGAGTCCGCTAAACAACGGGGTACAGGTATAGCCAAACGCTCACCTGATTATATTCGTAGCAAAATACAAGAGGGTAAAGCCATTATAGCACTTACACAAGCCCAAGAACTAGCAGGTTTTTGCTACATAGAAACATGGGAGCATGGTAAATTCATTGCTCATTCGGGGCTCGTTGTGTTGCCTGAATATCGCAAATTTGGGCTAGCTACACGTATTAAGAAAGCCGCCTTTGAACTCTCTATCCAAAAATACCCCGAAGCAAAAATTTTTGGCATAACTACTAGCCTCGCTGTTATGAAAATCAATACAGAATTAGGCTATAAACCCGTTACTTTTTCTGAACTCACTACTGACGATAGCTTCTGGGATGGTTGTCAAAGCTGTGTTAATTATGACGTACTTACACGCACTAACCGCAAGATGTGCCTTTGCACAGGTATGCTCTATGATCCTGCATGGGAAAAGGAAAAATCCAGAGAAAAAGAAGTGGTATTTGCTTCAAAGCAAGCAGACCCTCCGCCTCTGTTTGTTGCCTTAAAAGTGAAAAAGCCTAAACATTTTTTGCAACAACCTATCAAGAAAATAAAGAAACTATATCAAAACATTTGGGGTAGACGCATAGGCTATGGCTCTTAAATAAGGGAAAAAATAGTAAGCCAAAAATTGACCATTGGGCAACAAAGTTAATCACCTCTGCAAGGTAGAAAAATAGGATTTTTCTAATTACTTATATCGATTGCAAGATCTTGGGTTTTCGTGAATTACCCCAACTCTGTAAATTTAGTTGTAGGTACCTTAGGTTCTGAAAAATTTATAAAACCATTCTTACTTTGGTACAGCTATACTTTCAGAGAGAGGGTATTTGTGATTATGCTCAATTGAAAGTCCTATAAAACACGTTAAGGATTGGAAAGGCAAGCCTTTGTAAGGCTTATTCAAATACTGAAGTTCAGCGAAGCCCTACAAGCTCTGCTCCGCTCCTTGAGCCAAAAAAGCGAAAAGGGTAAAAGAACACCAAAATTTGTTATTTCTATTCCTTTTAGCTACCTTTGTGTACAAGCTAATAAAGGAACTTCTATCAATATATATCGCTTGCGTTCCTATCGTCAATTATGAAAAAAATCATGTTCTTTGTTTCGATTATAGTCAATTGTGTGCTTATCTCAACATACGTGTGTGCCCAAAAAGAAAATGTACCTCAAATTAGAGGCAACAAACGTGTAAAGCGAGGACATACCCTAAAAATAGAAATTAAAAATACCACAGGCAACCACATCTACTTATTTGATCCAATGGAACTGCAGATAGAACAAAAAGTGGGTGAAAAATGGCAACCTCTCCAAGTCCCTTACTGCCCGTGCGATAAAGTCTGCCCTGCTCCTCAAAGTATCAAGGAAATGGATGAAAATGAAACAGCTATTTTTACTTGGGATTTGCACGAAACACTTTGCGAAAATAATCAATCTAAAAAAAGGGCAGTTGCCAAAGGCAAATACCGTTTTATTATGCACTATGGCACTAATCCAAGTGATAGACGAAATTTTGTAACACATGAATTTTCTGTACGATAATGACTTGTAATTCTCTCTAATTCTTTGTATTTCCAAACATTAACCTAAAGAACTTTTTTATGGTTAAACTTGACGATTTCAATTTTGCAGGCAAAAAAGCCTTAATTCGCGTGGATTTTAATGTACCACTTAATGAGCAGTTTGAAGTTACAGATTTCAACCGCATTGATGCCAGCTTGCCCACTATCCAAAAAATCTTGAATGATGGGGGAAGTTGTATTCTTATGTCGCATCTTGGTAGACCCAAAGGCAGCTATGAACTTAAATTCTCATTAGAACATCTAGTAAAACCTTTAACAGAACGTTTAGGGCGAACCGTGCTATTTGCCAAAGACTGCATTAGCGAAGAGACCTTGCAACTTGCTCAAAACTTGAAAGCAGGGGAGGTGTTATTACTAGAAAATTTACGCTTTTACAAAGAGGAGGAAAAAGGAGATGAAACATTTGCCCGAAAGTTAGCCCGTTTAGGAGATGTTTACGTAAATGATGCATTTGGAACAGCCCATCGCGCCCATGCCTCTACCACGATTGTAGCTCAATTTATGCCTGACAAAGTGTGTGGTTATGTAATGCAAGCTGAATTAGAGAATGCTCAAAAAGTATTAGAAAATGCTCAAAGACCTTTCACAGCTATCGTAGGGGGGGCAAAGATTTCGGATAAAATTTTGATTATTGAACGCTTATTAGACAAAGTAGATAACCTAATCATTGGTGGAGGGATGGCTTATACCTTTTTCAAAGCTATGGGAGGAGAAATTGGAAAATCTTTGGTAGAGCCAGACCGTTTAGAATTAGCATTACAACTCCTAGAAAAAGCTAAACAAAAAGGTGTAAACTTACTTTTACCACCCGACTCCATAGTGGCTAATGCCTTTACTAACGATGCCCACACACAAATAGCTGATAATATGACTATTCCCGAGGGCTATATGGGTTTGGATATTGGGCAAAAAGCTATTGAAGCATTTAGTCAAGTGATAGAAAGCTCAAAAACCATTCTTTGGAACGGCCCTATGGGTGTATTTGAAATGCCTACCTTTGCTAAGGGTACGATTGCCGTAGCCCAAGCCGTAGTAAAAGCCACAGAAAAAGGTGGATTTTCGTTAATAGGAGGTGGCGATTCAGCAGCGGCAGTTAATCAATTAGGTTTTGGGGATAAAGTTTCCTATGTTTCCACAGGAGGAGGAGCTTTGCTTGAATATATAGAGGGAAGAGAGCTTCCTGGGGTGAAGGCACTTGGCTAATATAGATTAAAAAAAACCTACAAGATTTCTAAAAATCTTGTAGGGCTAAACAAACTTGCTTTCTAAAGATCGGGAAATCTTGAACAATAACTTAGATAGTAAATTTGCCAAGAATACCAAGCCTATGGGATAATATAGTAGGCTTTATCTCCATTAGGGTAGTAACCTTCAATAGGGAAGAGGCGTTTTTTATTTTTTAGCATATCAATTAGCTCTTGTGGTGAATTTACACTCTTGCCATCTTCACCTGCACGTGTAATAATAAAACCAGGCCTAACTCCTGCATCTTTGAATTTTCCTGGAGATACACTAACTACTTTCACACCATTATCAATTCCAAGACTCTCTTTTTCGCTAATAGAAGCAGGAGCGAATTCTGCACCGAAAGCACGGTTCTTGCCAAAATCCCCCGTATTTTCTTTGGCAGTAATTTGTGTAGAGCCTGAAATACTTTTAAGAACGGCTTGTGTAGTTTTTTCTACACCGTTTCGCTCATATAAGATGGTGATTTTATCTCCAGGGCGATAAGTACCTACAATTCCTTGTAATTCAGAAACACTATTCACTTTTTGCCCATCAATAGCTAAAATAATATCATTCGGTTTGATACCTGCTGCCTCTGCTGCACTGTTGGGATTTACCTCTTGTACATATACGCCACGGATTTTCTTAATCCCTTTTTTCTCAGCAAATTCAGCAGAAATATCACTAATAGAAACCCCTAACAAAGCACGCTGGGTTTCACCATATTTCATGAGGTCTTCCATGACTTTTTTTACTATGCGTACAGGCACAGCAAAGGAATAACCTTCGTAAGAGCCTGTCCTTGAAGCAATTGCCGTGTTGATACCTACCAGCTCTCCTTTCAAATTAACCAAAGCACCGCCACTATTGCCTGGATTGACTGCGGCATCAGTTTGAATAAAAGACTCTATGGCATAATTGTTATATTGATTAGTTTCGCGATTGAAGCGAAGCAAATCTAAATTTCCGCGAGCTTTGGCACTTACGATACCTGCTGTTACGGTAGAAGTTAAGTCAAATGGATTACCTATTGCTAGCACCCATTCACCTACACGTAGTTTATCTGAGTCGCCATATTTTACGAAAGGTAGCCCTGTTTCTTCTATCTTAATGAGGGCTAAATCGGTATTAGGGTCTTGTCCAATAATGCGTGCCGTGTAAGAGCGCTTGTCGTTCAATACTACTTTAATTTCGGTGGCGCCGTCAATCACGTGGTTATTAGTAGCAATATAGCCGTTGTCAGTAATAATTACTCCAGAGCCAGAGGATTGGATAGGTCTTTGTTTAAATTGCCCGCCTCCGAATTGATTAAATAACTCTTCCATGATATCCGTTTGTCGGCTTTTTCGTTCAGCTTGTACTTTAATATGCACCACGGCAGGGCAAACTAACTCAGACGCATAGACAAAATTTAATCCACTTTTGGTGGCAAATGCAGTATCTAAAAGGTATTTATTTTTGGCGAATTTTATATTTTGCCTTTCTTCAATTGAAGTGTATTTCTCACGGGGTATAAAGTAGGTATAAGTTCCTAATGCTATTAAACCGCCTAAAAAGGAAGCCAAAAAAAGATACAAAATCAGTTGTCTTTTTTCCACTGTGTTTACCATAGTTGTTTTGTGGTTTAATTTGGTTTGTGCTCTTCTTTGTTATTAACGTATTTGTGTGCCAAAAAGTTGATTTCTTACAAAGAAGAGAAAGGAATGGCAAAGCTAATAAAATAATTTGAATACAACAAGAATTGCAAAATCTTTGCTATTTTTGAGCAAGATTCAAACAAGGAGTAGGTTCATTCATTCTTTATGCAAAAAATTGTTTTGATTGTAGCAGGGGGAAGTGGCTCACGAATGCAGACTGAAATTCCAAAGCAATTTTTGCCCATTGCCCAAAAACCTATTTTAATGCATACCATTGAGGCATTTTATCGGTATGACCGTTGCCTCAAAATTATACTTGTTTTGCCTGAAAATTATGTAAATTTTTGGAAAAAGCTTTGTGAGAAGTATCAATTTAATGCTTTACACCAAATTGTTATTGGGGGAGCTACGCGAGTACTTTCAGTAAAAAATGGTATTGAAGCTATCAAAACTACTGAAGAAGCAGTAGTAGCTATTCACGATAGCGTAAGACCTTTCGTAAGTACCGCTATTATTAAACAAAACTTTGAAATGGCTCAAAAACTTGGCTCTGCTGTTACTTGCATACCACTCAAAGACTCTATACGTATGCTTAAAGAAAATGGGCAAAGTGAAGCCTTAGACCGTACGCAATTTCGGCTTGTACAGACTCCACAAACTTTTTGGCTTTCAGTCTTACGAAAAGCTTATCAACAGAGTGATATCCAACACCTTACAGATGATGCTAGCGTAGTGCAAAAAATAGGTTTTCCGATACACCTCGTGGAAGGTAACCCTCAAAATATCAAAATTACTACTCCCGAAGATTTATGGATTGCTGAAACCTTGTGTCAAAAATTAAATCTTACCCAAACCCTTTAATTTATGGTAAAACCTAAAAAGCATCTAGGGCAACATTTCCTAACAGATCTACATCTTGCTCAAAAAATTACGCAAGCCCTTTTTGATACTCCTCCTGATTTTTTGCATATCGTAGAAATTGGAGCAGGTACAGGCGTTTTAACCGATTTTTTGCTTTACAATCCTTTCCAACTGCCTCTTACTGTTGTAGAAATTGATACTGAGTCGGTGCATTTTTTGGAGAAAAAATATCAAGACTTAAGAGCTAACCTTACGATTTGCGAAACCGATTTTTTAGCATTTAATCTCTCTCAGTACTTTGGAAATCAACCACTTGCTATTATAGGAAATTTTCCTTACAATATCTCTTCTCCAATTTTTTTTCAGATTTTAGAGCATAAACAAGTAGTAAAACGAATTGTATGTATGCTTCAAAAAGAAGTGGCTGAGCGGTTAGCCTCGCCCCCTAATAGCAAGGAATATGGTATTTTAAGTGTATTTTTGCAGGCTTTCTACAAGATAGAATACCTTTTTTCGGTACCTTCTGAGGTTTTTAATCCTGCACCAAAAGTACAGTCAGGAGTAATTCGTTTACAAAGAAATGAAGTAGAGCATTTAGCCTGTGATGAAGCGATGTTCAGAAAAATAGTTAAGCAAGGGTTTAATAATCGCCGTAAAACTCTTCGTAATGCTTTGAAAGTATTGCAGTTGAATGAAAGATTAGAAAGAACAGGGTTATTAGACAAACGCGCTGAGCAACTCTCAGTACAAGATTTTGTATATCTTACTCAAATAGCCCAAGAGAACAAGAAATAATTATTATTCCCTTGTTAAATTGAAAATAGTTTTGTGTTTGTCAAACCCGAAAGCCGAGTAAAAGAATATCATCTAGTTGCTTGTAACCTTGCATCCAATTTTTGAGTGTGTATTCAAGGTAATGTTTTTGCTCTTCAAAACTTAGGTGATTACATTGTAATAAAGTTTCGTATAAACGACTCGTTGTAAATTTTCTACCTCTCTCGCCACCAAATTGGTCTTGAAAACCATCAGAAAAGAGATAAAAAGTAAAGCTAATTTCTGGCTCTTGGTCTGCTAAAATATATTCTACTTCTGAAAGTACTATGGTAGCAGGTAGCAATTCGGAGTGGATTTTAGCTTTTTCGGTAGCCAAATTAAGGGTATGTAGCGTAAATAACCGCTCTTGTTCTCTCTGTATTCCGCCTATGGGCATAATATCCCCTTTAATAGCTACAAGCTCCACTAGATTGACTTTGTTTTCATTTATTTTATGAATATGTTTGAAAGGGGTATCCTTTTGCAAAAAATTGAGGTGAAATGGAGAATCTACCTCTGTGGTAATGGTTTTGAGATATACTAATGGATTTTTTGCTCCTGCAAAAAGTAGTTCTTGGTGCTGGTAGTGTATAGCTACAAGGGCAATATCCATGCCGTCGCTATTGTGAGTTTCCTCTTGTTGTAATACTTTTCGTACTAATTTATGTAGTTCATTCAAAATTAAATCAGGGCGCGTGATATTTCGCATTTGCACAATTTCGTTTAGCAGTTCGTTGCCAATCATACTCATAAAGGCACCTGGCACACCATGCCCTGTACAGTCTACTGCTGCTACAATGGTATAGTCATTTTTTTGCCCAATCCAGTAAAAATCCCCTGAAACAATATCTCTTGGCTTATAGATAAGCATATAATCTTGCAACAGGCTACGCATAGTTTCTGCTAGGGGGAGCATTGCTTCTTGTATACGTTTGGCGTAGTTAATGCTAGCAGTCAAGCGATTACGCTCTTCACGTAGTTCGGCAGTACGTTCTTCTACTTTTACTTCCAGTTCCATTTTACTTGCTAATAGCTCGGACTGGGTTTTTTCTAATTCTCTATTATTGAGTGCTAACTGTTCGGTAAGTTCAATTTGCTCTTTCCAAAGAGTTTGTATATCCTCAAATGATTTTTTGAGGTTACTTGCCATATTGCCAAAAGCTATTGCTAAATCGCCAATTTCATTTTTTGTTTTTATACTCTCTTGTAAATCTTTTTGGCTAAATTGCCCTCTTTCTAATTTCTTAATACCTCGGTATAATTCTAATAAAGGAGAGATAATCCATTGCCGTATAAGTTTATGCACAAAGAAAAAAATGCCTAGCATGATTAATGCCACTAAGGTCAAGAAATTAACTGTGTAAAATGCAGTATTTTTAGACTCTGCTAATAAGGATCGGTTTCCTTCTACTATTAGTGGCTGAATTTCCTTGTTTAGTAAGGCGTCTAAACTATTTAGTTCGTTCTTAAAATTCACTATCAAGTGTCTTTTGTCATCTTCTACCGAAATGATGCGATGTCCTATCCTTACTAATTCAGTGTAGCTTTTATCCACTTTGTTAAACCATGCCGTATCTGCAGGAAACTCGCGAAGGAATGCCTTCTTAATCAGGGGATAATTCTTTTCGCTTTCTACAATTTTCACTACACTTCGTACATCTCTTGTAATAATGTAGTTACCCATAGAAAGCAGCATATCCTCGTTGATAGAACGAATTTGCAAGAGTAATTGTGTTTTTCGTAAATTGGCAGGGCTAATTTCCGAAACGATTTTACTAAGCTGATACTCAGGCACTTCTTTCATAATAATTGCCTGTTCTTTCATTTTTTCTATCAAATCTTGTTGCAGGTTAGAAATGTTGATAATGCTGTCGGCAAAGTTCATGAAGTTTTTATACAGTGTATCTAACCGCTTTCCCAACCGAATTTCCTGCTGTGTTTCTGCATATTTTTTATATTCTTTAAGATGTTTTTCAAATTTTTTACGATATGTGTGTACTTGGTTACGATATTTTATTTGGTTATTGTTAATGTAGCCTAATACCGCATTAGAAATGGCAGAGGCAATCGTTTCCATTTCTAGCACGGTCTTTTCAAAAGGTTCTTTTTTGTTTACAATATTTTCAATATTGTTTCGCAGGCTGTACACCTGAAAATAAATTACGATGCCTGCCAAAGTCAAGACTGAGAAAATGCAAACAAATAAGATAGTAAAGAATTTGCTTATCTTCATAAAATAGTAGCTAAAGATCTACTTTTGTGTCTCATTTTATCTTAATTTTTAGGGTTTAGGTGTTTTTATAGATTTTTTTTCTTTGCTCAAAAGCTACAAGAGCAGTTTTTACAGAGCTTCAGCTGAATCTTCAGTGCTTTGCATCAGGCGCTTTGGGCATGCCCTTTCAATCCCTGATGGATGCAAAGTTTTATTACACCTCAGAACTATCTAAATTATTCATTTTTTATGCCAAAAAACCACCGTGTAAGATAAAACTGCAAAAAGTAGGTTTCGCAAACGGTACAAAATGAAGCAAAGCTCTTTTTTCCTTACTATCTTTGCACGTGGTTTTAGTTCGTTTGCTAAAAAATTACCTTTGTAAATTTTGAAAACTTGCTCATTTGCCTTGTTTTGCTTTATAGCACCAACTATGTAGTACAAGATGCAGAAGATTTTATTTTTTACGATTATTTTAGGCTGCTTGCTCTTGCTTTGTGAACTAAAAGCTCTCCAAGCTCAAGAGAGCAATTTGATAGAATCTTTGATGAGAAATAGACGAGATTTGTTTGATACAATTCTACGAAATCCTGCTAAGTACAAAGTTCAAATTATTTACACTCAAATCAATCGGAATAGAAATAATGTACCACAGTTCAAAACTTTCAAATATCGTGTAAACAGGAACGAATATTTTTATCCTGCAAGTACTGTAAAATTACCTACGGCTTTGGTTGCCTTAGAGAAATTGAACAAACTAAAAATAGAAGGCTTAAGCAAATATTCGCGCCTAAGGATAGGCGCCGAACAGCCCCCACAAACCGCTGTAACCACTGATAGCACCTCACCTACGGGCTATCCAAGCATTGCCCACTATATACATAAACTTTTTGTAGTCAGCGACAACGACGCTTATAATCGCTTGTACGAGTTTGTAGGGCAAGAAACCTTGAACCGAACTCTTTGGCAAAAAGGCTATCGGGATGTGCAAATTGTGCACCGTTTAGGCGTACCAGGGTTTAATAAAGAAAGCAATCGCTTTACTAATCCCTTTACGTTTTACAATTCAAAAAATAAAGTAATTTACGAGCAGGCTGCAGTATACAACCCACATTCATTTAAGCCTAAAATCAAAAATGCCAAACTAGGAAAAGCCTACATAGAATATCACGAGGGCAAGAAGAGAATCATACCTCAACCTATGAATATGGAATTTCGCAATTACTTATCTCTCGAAGCTATGCACGAGATGCTCAAAGCTATCCTTTTTCCCGAAGTTACTCCTACGCAAAGAAAATTTTTACTCTCCGAAGATGATTACCAATTGCTTTACAAAGCTATGTCTGGCTATCCCTCTGAAAGTGAATATCCGAAATATGATAGCAAAGAATATAAAGACAATTACAATAAATTTCTTATGTTTGGAGACAAATATGAGAAAATTCCGCGACATATAAGAGTATTCAACAAAACAGGACTTGCCTATGGCTTTGTACTTGATAATGCTTATATAGTGGATTTTGAGAATAAAATTGAGTTTTTACTCTCGGCAGTGATTTATGTAAATGAGAATGAAATCCTAAACGATGATAACTACGAATACAAAACCATTGGCTTGCCTTTTATGGAACGATTAGGAAGAGTAATTTATTGGCATGAACGCAGCAGGAAACGCCCTTACCCTCCAGATTTAAGCAAGTTCAAATTAGATTATCGGTATCATTTGCCCAAATAAACTCTTTGTACCAAGAGTTTATAAGAAAAACATACTTAATACACCTAAAATCATAATCCACTTGCAAAACGCACTCAAAAAAGCGAATTCTTTTTTAGTATCAGCACGTACTAATCGTACAAAAAAATAACCCCACAAAGGCAATAACACGAAATAAAGATAAAAAACGAACCTTTGGTGAAAACTGAAATACGTAGATAAAAGAATGATAGAAAAAATAACAAAAAAAACATAAATCACGCGTTTAGCTCGCCTAATTCCCCAAATAATGGGCAAAGTGCGGCAACCAAACGTGGCATCACCTTTCACATCTTCTATATCTTTAATAATTTCGCGCACTATGGTAATAAAAAAAGCAAATAAAGCAAATACACCTACTAACTCTTGATTCTGAGGATATTGTACTGCCATCACTAATACCGAAACTGCCGTAAGAAAACCTATGACTACATTTCCTAATAGTGCTGTTCTTTTCAAATAATTAGAATAAAACCAAAGTAATACTCCCGCTCCTAAATGTACTAAAAAAAGCTGTTTGCTCAGCCAATAGGCGATACCCAAGCCAATCACATTGAGGGCAAAATTCCATAAAATGGCTCCTCTTCGGCTAATATACACTCCAATAATCACCTTGTGTGGTTTATTTATGGTATCTATCTTTATATCATAATAATCGTTAATAATATACCCTGCTGCTGCAATGCAGATTGTAGAAAAACTTACTAAAAAGAGTTCAATATTAAACAAAGACTGCTCTATGGATAGTTGTTTACTATCAATTAAAAAAAACTTAATCATGTATTGTGTAAAAGCAATAATGAGCAAATTGAAGCTACGAATTAGCGTAAAAAAAGCCCAAACTAATTTCACGATGGGTAGTAATATGAAGAAATACTTTTTGTTAGGATTTGATACAAAGGTAGTAAATCAGTATGATTTTGGGCTAAAAACTGTTCGTGTTTGCTAATAGTTTGCACATCGTTTCGTTTGGCAGGACCTGTTTGGGCTTGTTTGGGGGAGAGTGCAAAAGCTTTTTGCAAGGTTTCTGCAATAAGGGGTTGAAGTATATGAAAATCAAGATGTTCTCTTTGTAAAATTCTATCAGCACAAGCCCAAAGGTGATTAGTAAAATTACAAGCCATTACTGCTGCTATGTGTAAAACTACTCTCTGCTCTGAATTGACAGTATAAATACTAGAAGTGAGTTTTTGAGCTAATTTTCTCAAAATCAATTCATTGTTAGGTGTATTGGCTTCCAGGCAAAGTGGTATGATACTAAAATCAATTGCTTTTCCTTTTGTGAATGTCTGCAAGGGATAAAACACACCATAATTTTTGAAATGTTGCAAAATATTCAATGGCTGGCTACCTGACGTGTGAGCGACCAATATGTTCGGTTGGAGTTGAAGTTGTTGGCATATATTAGGTAAAACATCATCTTTGAGGGCAAGTAAGCAAACATCAGCTTGAAGCTGAGCTAATTTTTTCAAGTGGTTGGTAACTAATACCTGCTCTAAACCAAATTCTTGGGCTAATTCTTGGGCTTTGGTAAGCGTTTGGCTATATATAGCTACAATTTCTATTCCCTTTTGTATGAAGTTACATGTTAAATGCCATGCTAGATTACCTGCACCTATTAAAATGATTTTCATACTTAGCTCTAAATGAGGTAAATTCTTCGCTGATTATACGATAGCTTGTTGCTGAAAGTTAGTTATGTTTATCTTTTATGCATAGGTTAAATTTTTGTAAATAATTTAATCCACCAAGTAGCTGCATCTGATATAAGATTTGCTGTTGTCGTATCCAGACATATTGGTTAGGGTTTTTAGCAGAGTAAACAACTGGATTAGGCAAAACAGCAGCTAAGATAGCACATTCAGCTTGGGTAAGTTGTTTGGCATTTTTTGCCCAAAATCTGCGTGAAGCGGCTTGTATACCAAAAGTATGTTTACCCATTTCAGCAATGTTGAGATATACTTCTATAATCCGTTTTTTGCCCCAAATAAGTTCAATAAGGATGGTGAAGTAAGCTTCTAGTCCTTTACGGAAGTAACTACGTCCTTGCCACAAGAACACATTTTTAGCTACTTGTTGGCTAATTGTACTTGCCCCGCGAATAGGTAATCCTTGTTTTTTTCGCCATTTATTCTCTTCTATGACTGTTTGTATCGCCTGCCAATCAAACCCTAAGTGTTTGGGAAAGTTTTGGTCTTCAGATGAGATGACGGCAAGTTGGGCATATGGGCTTATCTCATGGAGGGCTCTCCATTCGTAATAAATAGTGCCATCTTTACCTTCCGAAAGAGCTTTTAGGCTACGTTCTAGCATAGTAAAGGTAAATGGAACGGGTAAAAATTTGAGAACAATTACCCACAGCCATGAAAATACCACTAATACGGCCCCAAGCCTGAGCAAAACACTAAGTAGATACCTAACAATAAGCATAACAATTTGATTCAAAGTTTAAGATACGTTTTTCTGATTTAGTGATTTAGCAAAGTCAGAAAAGATATGCCTAATAAACAAAAAAAGTTCTACTTGCGTAGAACTTTTTTTGTAAGAGAGTAAGAAAGTAACTATTTTTTCTCTTCCTTTTTCTCCTCTTTTTTCTCTTCTTTTTTCTCTTCTTTTTTCACTGCTGTGTCTTTTTTCTCTTCAGATTTAGGCTCTTCAGCAGCTTTAGGCTCTTCGGCTTTTTGTTCAGTTTCTTCTTTTTTCTCTTCTTTTTTCTCACCGCTACCGCAAGCAGTGAAGGTCAAAAGACCAGCAGCTGTGAATAACAAAAATAATTTTTTCATTGTTCTTAAATGTTTTTAGATTAAGTGGTTAATAAAAAAATAAACGAATAAAAAACTGATTTGTATTGTTTTCAAGTATGCTGCAAAGATACAGTGTTTTACTGAAATGAAAAGAAAAATGCATGAAAAAACATACATTTTTTTTCCCAGGTAGTCTATTTTTGCTTCTTTTTAAGAAAAGGTTGTACTTTTCGGAGTTTTAATTATACTTCAAATTTCCATGCATTAATTTGGCTAAGGGCATAGTAAGCCGTAAGATCATATTGACATGGCACAATAGAAATGTAATTTTCAGAGAGAACGAACTCGTCGGTATCTGTGGCGCGTGGTTCTTCATTCAAGAATTCGCCTGTGAGCCAAAAATAGGTTCTGCCGCGTGGATCAACTCGTTGGTCAAATTCTTCTATCCAACGGGCTTTAGCCTGACGGCAAACTTTAATACCTTTAATTTGCTCTTCCGATTTTTTAGGAATATTTACATTTAGAGCAACACCTTTGGGAATGCCCTCTTCCAAGGCTTTAAGAGCGATTTTCTTCACATAGTAATAACAATGTGAGAAATCAGCTTGGGAACTGTAATCTGCAAGTGAGAAACCTATGGCTGGAAAACCTTCTACGGCACCTTCAATAGCTGCAGACATCGTGCCTGAGTATAATACGCTTATAGAAGTATTCGCCCCGTGGTTAATACCACTTACCACGAGGTCAGGTTTACGCTCCTTTAGCACATAATGTTTAGCTAATTTTATACAATCGGCAGGGGTACCTGAGCATTCGTAAGCCAAAACCTCTTTACCGAAAATAGGACTTTCGTGCAGGTGCAGTGTATTACCTACAGTAATAGCATGCCCCATACCTGATTGTGGTTTGTCGGGGGCTACTACTACCACCTCACCAATTTCCTGCATAATTTCCACCAAAGTAGCTATGCCTTTGGCAGTAATACCATCATCATTAGATACCAAAATAAGCGGTTTATTTTTTGTTTGCATTTATTTTTTAAGTGAGTTGTAAAAAGCAATCAAATTAGTCATATCTTCGGGACTATTAAAGCGGACTTTATTTTTTTCTAAATAATTTTGTAGGGCGCTAGCTTGGTCAGGTAAGAGCCTTAGCAGGTCTTTTTTAGTACTATTGAAATATTTTACTTGATTGTTTTTATTAAACAAAAAGTAAAAATCGTATTTTATGCTGTAGGTTATTATCGTGTTAGGTACACCTATCCCCCACGGGTTAGGTGTTAGCACGGATTGAGTGCGTGAAGTAAGTTGTTCTCTGCAGAGCAAACTTACTGTTTCCCCTTGATACAGGAGTTCAAAAAAAGTAGGTGTTTTGTAATTACTTCGTTTAGCGAAAGGTAAGGTATAAAAAAAGCGGTTCTTTCTGTAATAATTATCATAAAACTGAAAGCCTACTACTTTACGTGAAGAGAAGGTTTGTAATTGCCCTCCTGACTCAAAAATTACAGTTTCACGTTCTAATTCATACTTAAAGTTACCTATTAGGGTATCTTCTTCTAGAAAAACACTTCCGTTTTGCCATTCACGTTCTGCAAAATACTGCGACCAAGCTCTACCTGACGGAAGGGAAACAGCCGTAAAAAAAATTATAAAAGAAAATTTGATTTTCATGAGTTTAATACATCACCTTACTGCTATAAGTATTGAACAACGGTATCAGTAATTTGTTTATTGTTTTTTTTCAATAGTAAAATACTCAAAATTCCTGCTTTGTAATAAGCTACTACTTTCTGCTCATCAATTTCTTGTGGTAGAAAAAAGCGTTTTTCAAAATTTCCTGCTACTATTTCGCAAACGTGCCAATATATTTTTTCTTTTTCCTGTTCAATAGGTTCAATAGGTTGTATTGCTCCCTTAACAATAAGCCAATTGCCTACTAGTTGAATACGTACACTATTTTCTATCAAATTACCTACCAATAATTGCACTTCAAAATAAGTGGTAGTTTCACCGAAGTTTGCCAGAATATGACTTACTATGGCTGGGGCCTCTACTTGCAATACAGCAGGTAATTGTTCAATTGCTATGGGCATACGCTCAATTTGAATAGGCAAGCAAGGTTCTCTCTTGACAGGCAGCATAAAATAAACAAGCAATTTATTAAGTTCAAAGTACTCCTTACAAAAATAGGAAGATTATTCTTTACATACAGCAGAGGTAATATTGTGTACAAAATTGAAAAACGTGGGCAGTAGTTCAAATTAAACCAAGCTTGTAGTTTTATACTCTAAAAATATAACGTAAGTGGTATTTTTTTTGCTACAAATTTTAACTTTTTATAATTTAATGGCTATTTATAGATATATTTTTTGTCATTCTAATCCAAAGAAAAATACACCTAACATATCATCAAGAGTAAAACTTCTGTTACCAAGCAATAGGGCTGAACCCTTTGGCAATTAGGTAATTATTGGCTTGACTAAAATGCCTAGAACCTAAAAAATTAGAACTACGGTTTAGTGGCGAAGGATGCCCTGCTTTCAGGACAAAGTGCTTATTTGTGTCTATAACTTTGCCCTTTTCTTGAGCATATTTGCCCCAAAGCATAAATACTATATTCTCTTTCAGGTCTGAAATCTTTCGGATAACGGCATCAGTAAAAATTTCCCACCCTTTGTTTTGGTGCGAGCCAGGTTCTTTAGCTCTCACAGTAAGGATAGCATTGAGCAAAAGTACACCTTGCACAGCCCACCTTTCTAAATTCCCTGTTTTGGGAATAGGAGCACCTACGTCATCTTGTACTTCCTTGAAAATATTTTGTAAAGAAGGAGGAATAGGTATATTATCGGCTACCGAAAAGCATAACCCATTTGCTTGCCCTGTCCCATGGTACGGGTCCTGACCAATGATAACCACTTTCACCTCCTCAAAAGAGCATTTATTGAAGGCATTAAAAATTAGGCCCCCAGGCGGATAAACTGTGTATTTTTGATATTCTTTTTTTACAAAATTGACCAATTGCTCAAAGTAAGGCTTCTCAAATTCTGCTTGTAAGATAGGCTTCCATGACTCTGCGATTTTTACTTGCATATTTTTTTGTATATAAATCTAAGTTCACTTCAAACAAAACTAGGATTTGTAAAGCACCCAAAGTCAAATGGGTGCGAATTTATACAAAAGATATGAATTTACAAAAAGTATATCACTTAGCTTGTTGTCAAAGATATGGTTGGCTGATGTTTTTATTGTTGCATCAACCTTTTCAAGTCGGGAAAAAACTTGTCAAACATCTTTACTTTGTCGCTTTCCTCTATGGTAGTTTCACTCTACTTTATAAACCCAAACTTTGAATTTCATCAGTGATAATGTACTCAATTAGTTTTTCTAGATTCTTACCTTTGAAAGCACGCCAAGATTGTTCTTGGTCGGGTTCTCTACCTTCTTTTCGGGCTTTTTTAGCAACTTCACTTGTCAAAAAGTCTGCTTTGTGTTGTTCTTTTGCCTCTGTAAGTAGGTTAGAAATATGTTTGTAAGCATTTTCGCCGTATTGGGCTTTTTACTTTCGTAAATCGTTATCAGGTCTTTAATCGTCATTGTTTTTGCATAATTAAAATGTACTCTGTCGGGTATGCCAAAGTCAAATTAGCCTCTGTTACTTTTGCGAATTGCCCTGTGTTACTATCTCTTGTGGAAGGTAACATTTTAGAAGGGATTTCTCTCTTGATAATATCAAAAACCTGAAAACCAATCGTTTGCATTTGTTCTACAAAAACTTCTGCATTTTGAATTTCTACACCCTTAAAATTAGTGTTGCCAATCACAATACAAGCCTTTCCTTGCGGTTTCAAAACTCGGTGCATTTCTACAAAAGTTTCGTACATATCCGCAAAATAATTTCGGACTTCACGCCCTTTTTTATTATTGCCCAATTTTGACACTATTTCATTTGCTAAATCACTATGCAGTTTAGTTTCTTTTCTCTGTGTAGCCGAAGAACCAATAAATTTTTTGCGAAATTGTGCTAATTCGTCTAAATGTCCTAACCAATATAAAGGAAGTTGGTGCAAATCGGCATATTCATAACTTGTTACATAAGGCGGGCTTGTTACGATTAGACTTGCTTTTTCATTTTCACAAGGCACATTTCGAGCATCTTGGCAAGCAATTTTTCTAAAATTTTCAATGTTATCTAAAACATTTTGGGACAAAATTTTACAAAAAGCATCATTTTTTTTGAGCATTTTTTTGGCTTGCTGTAAAAATGTACTCAAAACATCATAGTCTTTTTTCTTTAAATCTCGTGTGGGTTTAATACTTTTTTGCAACCAAATAGAGCAGGTTTTTAATATTTGAGCAAAAGCAACTAAAAAGAAATTTTTGATACTTTCGTTTTCAACTTCTAAAATTCTACAAAGCAAAATGGCTAAACTTTCTTTTTGAGTAGGTTTATACCAATAATCTATTCTTTCGTGAAAATGCAGTTTTTCGTAAGCCTTTTCCAAATAAAAATCAAATAAAAATCTCTTTTCCCATTGGTACGGTTTTTCAAATCCACTTCTAATTGTAGCAATTCTTTGGCTAACTCAGTAGATTTAATAGGCGTAGTTTTTGCCTTTGCGACCAAATAGGCTATTTCGTTAATATCTGTTCCTATTCCAATTCGTTGATTTACAATACTCTCCACAATGGTTGTGCCACTTCCCATAAAAGGGTCTATGACTATATCTCCTTTTTGGCTATGTTCTATAATAAGCCTACTCGCCAACTGTGGAATAAATTTAGCGGGATAAGTGTAATAATTATGTGTAATATAAAGAAGTGTCTTTTACTGAACATTCGGTAAAACTCCAAGACTTGTCTATGGTAATATTTTCAAACATTTTAGCTAACTTTTTACAAAGTTACATACTTTTTTGCTATTTTATGTATTTCTTTACAGGATACCAACCTATCCAATCTTTCGTATTCATGGCTTAATCCTTCAAACTATTCCATACTTCTTGGCTCTTACCGTTTTTATACAAGAGCAGGCGCGTAGGATTAGGAACAAGTACCAAAAAAGTATCATCATCTACACTCAAAGCCACGTCAAGTGAAGCAATGGTATAGTTCTCGGTTTCATCTTCATTTTTCCCTTGCGAAACATAGCTTTTAGCAATGTAAGCCAAAGGTGAAAGCATTTCACTAGGAATTTTATATTTTTGATATACCTGAAAAATGACACGTTCCAAACGGCTACCGAATTTATCTAAGAAAATATCCTCTATATCGTGCAATTTCTCTTCTATACGGTCGTATCTGGGGTCGTTGTAGGCTAATCGGCTCAACTTGTTGCGCCCTTCTATAATCTTGGAAATGATTTTATCTAGCTCAGTCATTATTTTGAATGATAATAACGCAAATATGAATACAATTTTGCTCAAAATTGCAAAAAAACTTTGAGCCAGCAAAATGTCTAACTCTGTTTTATGCTATGAGGTTAGCTACATATGAGGAGGTAGCGACAGGAACATTCTGTAATACAAGGCTTTTCAAAGTTTCTATCCACAGGGCATTGTCGTTGAGGCTTTCTACTAATTGCCAATGCTCGCCGCCGTGCTTCTCAAAAACTTCTTTGTACTCTTCTCCGATTTCAATAGTAGTTTCTAAACAATCAGCTACAAAAGAAGGTGAGAAAGCCAAAATGCGTTTCTTGCCTTGCTTTACAAGTTGTTTTATTATTTCATCTGTGTAAGGGCGTATCCAAGGGTCGTTACCTAGTCTTGATTGAAAAGCTACCGTATAGTCCGTTTCAGCTATACCTAATCGTTTTGCCAGGAGGCGGGTCGTAGCAAAGCATTGTGCTCGGTAACAAGTTCTATTACCATTGTGTATAGTAGCACAACAGTTAGCTTCATTACGTTTCTCAGGATTTTTTTGAGCTTCTACCAAACAAGTTTTTGTATCATCTCCTTTGCGAATTTGGCGTTCAGGCAAGCCGTGATAGGAAAAGATAAAATGATCGTAAGGAGGTCGCTCTTGTAAATATTTTTGAGCAACGTTAGCAAAGGCTTCAATAAACTGCGGATGGTCAAAAAAACTTTGCACAAAGCTAATTTCAGGAATAATTTGCCACTTACGCACAATATCCATTACTTTTTGGTGTACTGAGCCCGTGGTAGCTGAAGCATACTGAGGGAAAAGCGGTATGACAATAATTTTGTGTATTTGTTTCTTTCGTAACGTTTGCAAAGCCTCTTTAATACTTGGGCTTTGGTAACGCATAGCTAATTCTACTATAAAATTATTTCCTAAACTTCCCTGTAACATTTCTTTAATGCGATAGCCATAATATTTGAGCGGAGAGCCATGCTTAGTCCAAACTTTTTTATATACTTTGGCAGATTTAGGAGCACGAAACGGAGCAATAATTAAGTTGACCAAAAGCCAACGTGGTATGAAAGGAATATCTATCACACGTTTATCCATTAAAAATTCACGTAAATATTTACGAACATCAGAGGTGCGATAGCTATCAGGTGTACCTAGATTGACTAATAAAACACCTATACGTGGGCTAGTTGTGTTCATATTGTAAACTAGTTTTGTTAGTTTTTTGTATGTTTTCTTGAGAAGAACTCTTAAAGAGCAACTTTTTTAAGTATTCAGCGTATCTAAATTAAACCAGTGGATAAACAATGTTTGAGTTAATTTGGTTATTTTTTTTCATTAAAATTTTGTAAAAAGAAAAAAAAATTGAAACTTGCAATTGCAAATATTTCTTGTCCTATTACTAAAACTACTATCGTAGTTTTTTTGAAGGGATAGAAAGGCAAAGACGTGAAAAAATAATTTTTCTTGAACCAACGAACCTCTGTTCATAAAATTTTTATCCTAATTTATTAGCTAAATTTCAAAATTACTAACAAAATGAAAAGAAAAATTATTGCCTACATTACAGCCCTATTGCTTGGGTGCTTTGTGCCTTTAGCAACCCTTGTAGCCCAAAATTGTGACTCTAAACAATTTACTGACAAGTGTTTAGAGAAATTACCTGACGGCTACACCTTCTTGAAGAGCTATAAAGTAGACGGGCAAAATGGTACGAAGAAAAAAATAGAGTACTCTTACATTTTTAGTAAAAATACTAATTATTTGATTAACGTAGCTAATAGCGATCCTGAAAGTAAGGGAATTATTATCAAGATTTTTGACTCCTCACGTAAAGAGATTGCAAGCAGTTTCAAAGGGGGGAAGTATTACTCAGGGCTAAACTTTAAGTGTAATGCCACAGGAATTTACTTTATTACTTTCTTTTTTGAAAATGCACGCGACTATTGTGCAGGTGCTGTGCTTAGCTTTAAGCGATAACTAATAAAGTTTGAGAAAAAAAGTTTTTGTGAGTTTTGGCTTGTAAAAGTTTTGACCAACAGGGCTAATATCTTTCAAAGTAAAATAGCTGACTCAATTTTTAATTGAATGCACCCTATTCAAAGTCTGTGTATTTGTAGTAAAAAAATCTAAAATTCCCAAGTTGGGCGAAAGTAGATAAAATTTATTGATAGTTGAAGTTAAAAAAACAGCTTAAAAAATTTTGATATTCAAAAAAGATGCTGTATATTTGCACGCAAAAAATTAAAGCCTCATTTTGCATGAAAAATATAAAATATATACGCATAGAGGAATGGCAGAGTGGTCGATTGCGTCGGTCTTGAAAACCGAAGACTGTAACAGGTCCGGGGGTTCGAATCCCTCTTCCTCTACTGCAAAGAAAATCGGAAAGCCTTTTGCAAACTAATTTGTAAAAGGCTTTTTTTTTGACTTGGTAAGACCAGCAAAAACACCAAACCTATATACATCAGTAACCGAATGGTTAGCCTATCCATGCCCAATATTGCTATCTTTGCCTCTGGCACTGGCTCCAATGCTGAAAAAATAATTCAATATTTCCAAGAGAAACGCACTGCACAAGTAGTACTGGTTTTAAGTAATAAACCCCAGGCACCTGTGTTAGAGAAGGCTCAGCGGTTAGGAGTACCAACTTATGTATTTGACCGAAAAACTTTCTACGAAACTGAACAAATAAGAGAAATTCTTGAAAAGAATAAAATAGATTGGATTGTACTTGCAGGTTTTTTGTGGTTAGTTCCTCCTTATTTGATTAAGCAGTTCCCTGAGAAAATTATTAATATTCACCCTGCTTTATTGCCCAAGTATGGAGGCAAAGGAATGTATGGTATGCACGTACACGAGGCAGTAGTACGAAACAAGGAAAAGGAAACAGGTATTACCATCCATTACGCAAATGAAAATTTTGATGAGGGGAAAGTTATTTTCCAAGCTAAGTGTGAAGTTTTGCCCTATGATACACCTGAAAGCATAGCTCAAAAGGTGCATCAATTAGAATATACTTGGTTTGCTCCTATCTTGGAAAAACTTATCTTAGAAACGCAATAACTTGAGACTGAAATACCTCCCACTATTTGAAGTTATACCCTTTGCCAATCTGCTCTGCATAACAACTCTTCTGACTCTGACCTCTGAAAAGCCCACGATACGGAGAGGAGAGTATCATTTTGTAGCTAAATAAGAGCAGTTGAATATACGCATGAGCCATTTAATACTATAATATGCCACAAAATGACGATGCAAATCATTAATAATAAGTGTAGTATTCACTTGATTTTTGAGTTGTACAAAAATGGTATTAAATAGTAAGCTTCTAATGTTAAAAAGTAAGTATTTAATATTATAAACTAAATACTTATTATTCAATAATAAATATTTGATGTTATATGTTAAACCTCGATTGTTAAATAGTAAATATTTAGCACTAATAATTAAGTACTTATTATTAAATGTTAAGTATATAATATTAAATAGTAATTATTAAATATTTAGTATTAAACATTTAACATTAAATGCTAAACAATTGACATTAAAAATTAAACATTTAGTATTAAAAAATAAATATCTGTCATTAAAAACTAAGTATATAGTATTAAAAATTAAACATTTAGTATTAAAAATTAAGTATTTAGTATTAAAAGCTTTGTAAATGATATAAAAAGTTAGGAATTAGCTAGCTATCTTTTGGAGAGTGAGGTAAATTTGTACTTTTACTAAGTGAAATATCTACAAATTGCGTTAGGGATTGAAAAGACAAGCCCCCGAGGCTTACTGCAAAGCGCTGAAGCGTAGGCGAAACCCTGTAAAGCCCACTCCTTTGCCCTTTTGAACAGAACGAAAAAAGACAAGAGAAATACCCAAGAAAATAAAAGTAAATATATTTTATCAAGTATATAGCACGAAATTGTAAAGTTGGCTTCAAACTTCCATTTCTCCTTCCCAAATCCAGTAATGAGTAGGGAAAAGTCTTTTAAGTGAGGTAAAGTTTTGCTTTTCGAAGATACCAAAAATTGCAGAGCCTGAGCCTGTCAGGCTTGCATAAATGGCGTGGTTTGCGTACAAGGTCTGTTTAATTTGAGCTAAAAGCGGATATTTGGCGAAAAGGGGGCTTTCAAAGTCATTAGTTATGCAATCTTTCCAAGTATGGATAGGTTGTTGCAGGAGTTGGTATAGAGGGGTAACCTTGTCATTAGGGATTATGTTTTGGTAGGCTTCGGCGGTGCTGATGTGTAGGTTTGGGTAAATAATTACGATTTGTTTGCCTTTAAGTGAAAGGGTAATATCTTGAAAGTGGTCTCCTTTTTGGGTGCAATATTTAGGCTGGTTTTCGATAAAGAAGGCACAATCGCTTCCGAGTTGGCGAGCATAATTTTGCAGTTTTTCAACAGGCAGATGTAGTTCAAAGATTTCATTTAACATTTTGAGGGTAAAGGCGGCATCGGCTGAGCCTCCTCCTAAACCTGCTCCGATGGGCAGGTTTTTATACAGATGCATATACACGGGAGGTAATCTGAAATCTTGGGCTAAAAGTTGGTAGGCACGTTGGCAGATATTAGGTTTCCCGTCTTGGGGAATGGGTATGCCTGAGGTCTGAAACTCGGGCATTTGTGCGGGTAAGATTTCTAAGATATCGTGGCAAGCTACAGGGTAAAAGCATGAGGCGAGGTCATGGTATCCGTCAGGGCGTTTGCGTAAGATTTGCAGACCGATATTGATTTTAGCATTAGGGAAAGTAACCATGCGCGTCAGTCAATAGTAGCAATTACTTTAAGTTCAATAGCAATTGGTGTGGGTAAGGATTTAACTTCGATAGTAGTACGGCAAGGTGGGTTGTCTTTGAAGTACTCGGCGTAGATACGGTTGTAGGTAGCGAAATCAGCTTTCATATTAGTTAAAAAGGCGGTAACATCTACGATTTTATTCCAAGATGAGCCTGCCTCTTCTAGGATGTAGCGAACATTTTGGAAAACGGAATGGCACTGAGTTTCAATATCATAGCTTAAAATGTTGCCATGTTCGTCTAATTCCACACCAGGAATTTTTTTTGAGCCGCGTTCACGCGGTCCTACCCCAGAGAGAAAGAGTAAATTTCCTACGCGTTTAGCGTGAGGGTAAAGCCCTACTGGCTCAGGAGCTTTGGAGGAGTAAATGTCTTGTGTTTCCATTTAATTTTATTTTTCTTTTGGTGGCTCTGTGGTAATGCGTTTTATTTTACCGACCTCTTGACTCAAGCCCAACTCAGCAGCACGTTTGCTAATTTCTGATTGCTTACCTAAATACATATATTCCACTTTGAGGGTGATATAATCAGCACGTGCGTTTTCTACCTCTGCCTCTAATTTGTTAATTTTTCGTACCATTTTTTCTGCTTGGTGGGCATTAGCGATATACAAAATAGCCAAAACTGCTAAAAATAGCAGATAGGGGATATATTTAGTAGATAAACCTGCATCTAAACTGGTGTCAATTTCTCCGAAAACCTCAAAAAAGGAGTTAATGGTGCGTTTGGCTCGCTTTTGTAAGTTTTCAGGTTTAGGTTGTTTGAGTTTTTTGGGTAAGTTTTCTACCATAGTTTTTATTTCTTTGTGGTTTCGCCTTCAAAATTAGTAAAGTGTAATGAAATTTGAAAATTTGAGGTAGAATAACAGTAGCAAGGTGAATTGTATACTTTCTCACAATGTTTTAATTCATTGAGGTTAGCTTGCTTGGCTGAGCTGATTGTCAAAAATCTATTTCTCCCAAAAATATCAAAATTGCTTTACTTTGGGTACGAAAGTCATCTTATTAAAAGGTGGGATAAAAAATTTTTTACTTTTCAGGAGTGTGTTATTTTTTTTCAAGCAGAGTAGTGGAAAATCGTTGATTTGTTAGCTTCAGCGTTGTATACAAAAGCATAGCTCAATAGTTACAAAATATTCTTATTTTTGCCCATATAGTTTATTTATTTCCTCAAATTATCTCCTAAAGAAAGTATGCAATATGATGTTATTGTAATCGGTAGCGGACCTGGTGGTTACGTTACTGCTATCCGAGCCTCACAATTAGGACTAAAAACTGCTGTTATAGAAAAAGAAGAGTTGGGTGGAGTTTGCCTGAACTGGGGCTGTATTCCAACCAAGGCCTTGCTCAAGTCGGCACAAGTGTTTCAGTATATTCAACACGCCAAGGAGTATGGAATAGAAGTGAGCGAAGCTAAACCTAACTTTGAGCAAATGATAAAGCGTAGCCGTGAAGTTGCTCATGGTATGAGCAAAGGCATTAAGTTTTTAATGAATAAGAATAAAATTGAGGTAATTACAGGCTTCGGCAAATTGACCAAAGACAAAAAAGTAGAGGTAACTGCTGGGGATGGAAGCAAAAAAATTTATGAAGCTAAACATATTATCTTAGCCACAGGAGGCAGAGCGCGAGAGCTACCTAGTTTACCGATTGACAATAAAAAAATTATTGGCTATCGCAAGGCAATGGTTTTAGAACAACAGCCTAAATCTATGGTGATTGTCGGCTCAGGAGCAATTGGCGTAGAATTTGCCTATTTTTACAATTCTATCGGCACAAAAGTAACTATTGTAGAGTTTATGCCCCGAATTGTGCCTTTGGAAGACAAAGATATTTCAGCACAATTAGAAAAAATTTACAAAAAGAATGGCATAGAGATTATGACCAGTTCTGAGGTAACTCACGTGGATACCTCAGGCGAGGGTTGTAAAGTGTTTGTAAAAACCCCTCAAGGTGAAAAGGTATTGCAAGTGGATACAGTACTTTCTGCTGTGGGCATAACGGCAAATATTGAGGGCATTGGTTTAGAAGAGGTTGGTGTAAAGACGGATAAAGGCAAAGTAGTGGTAGATGAATTTTATCGTACTAATGTAGCGGGCATCTATGCTATTGGCGATATTACCCCAGGGCAAGCCCTTGCCCACGTGGCCTCTGCCGAAGGTATTATTTGTGTAGAAAAGATTGCAGGGCATCACCCTGAACCTCTGGATTATAACAACATTCCTGGTTGCACGTACTGCGTACCTGAAATTGCCTCTGTAGGTTATACGGAAGATAAAGCCATAGAAGCGGGTTACAAGGTAAAAGTAGGCAAATTTCCTTTTAGTGCCTCAGGTAAAGCCAAAGCCGCAGGGGCCTCTGATGGCTTTGTTAAAGTAATTTTCGATGCTAAATATGGTGAGTTTTTAGGTGCGCATATGATTGGAGCAAACGTTACTGAAATGATTGGTGAGGTAGTAGTTGCCCGCAAATTAGAAACCACAGGACATGAAATTATTAAATCGGTTCACCCACATCCTACCATGTCTGAGGCTATCATGGAAGCTACCGCCGCCGCTTATGAAGAGGTAATCCACCTGTAAGGATTTTTTCAAAAACCTATAAGGTTCTTACCTTATAGGTTTGAAATATTTTGATAATTCCTACTTTCTGTTAATAGGGCAAGTGCTAATGCCTAATATACTATACAAAGGACAAAAACGCATATAACTGGTAGCTAATAGGATAACTGCTACTAATAGGGCTATAATACCCAAAGTACCTGTTATGCCCTTGGCAATCCAAACTACAAAAAGTATAATAGCAAGGGCAATACGTAAAATCTTGTCTGTTCTGCCTACGTTTGTTTTCATATTCCTGCAAATTTAGTTTTAGCAAGTAAATATAATGTTTTACCTGAAATTACAAAGTTTTTTGTTAATTTCAATGCTTTGAAATTTTATACTCTTGCCTTACAAAAAAGTAGATGTAGATTTTAATTTAATTTTGTTAAACAAATTACTTCATGCTTACGTTCAAAAGAAAGCTAAAGTTATGTAAAGGTAATCATCTTTTCACAAAACTGTAATCCTAACTCTTACTCTATTTCTATGGCAACACCCAACCTTCAAGTTATTCAGGCATTACGCCGAACTGCACAGAAACTAGCACAAGGGGCAAAATATCAATGGGGGCATATGGGACAGTGCAACTGTGGTAATTTAGCCCAAGAGATTGTACACATGACAGAAGCTGAAATTCATGCCCACGCCTTACGTACACGTGAAGGGGACTGGTCAGAACAGACTGCAGAGTACTGTGGTGATAGTAAACTTCCCTTAGATAGCTTAATAACTAAAATGCTGGAAGTGGGTTTCACTATTACCGATTTACAACATTTAGAACGACTTTCCGATGAGCGAATCTTGCAGCGCTTACCCAAAGAAAAAAGAAATTTACAGTACAATCTTCGTCAAGATGTTATTACTTACATGCTCACTTGGGCAGATATGCTAGAAGAGGAACTTTTAGAGCAATTACCTCTCCCTGAATTTGCACCCTTAGTTACCGAACAGGTTTAACTTCACTTTACTTAGTTTTTTAGAGCAAAAGTTTTGAACTGCTAAAATCACGCAAAGTAGTCAAAACTTTTGCTTTTTATTTTTTAGCCATGTGAGCCTTATTGTATGAAATTGCAAAAAAAATGTATCTTTGCAAGAATTATTTGTACTATTTTTTTAATCTAAATTTCTCTAAAAATATGGTTATTGGAGTACCCAAAGAAATTAAAAACAATGAAAATCGCGTGGCACTTACTCCCGCAGGGGTAGCTGAACTCAAAAACTTTCACCATACGATTTATGTAGAAACCCAAGCAGGAGTAGGTAGCGGTTTTACGGACGAGGAGTATGAAAGTGCAGGAGCAGAAATTTTACCCACTGCAAAAG
Source organism: Microscillaceae bacterium (assembly GCA_025054775.1). Taxonomy (GTDB): domain Bacteria; phylum Bacteroidota; class Bacteroidia; order Cytophagales; family Microscillaceae; genus JANWZA01. The sequence goes on along the minus strand of JANWZA010000011.1, from coordinate 99,910 downwards.
AAGTGTATGAGCGTTCGGAAATGATTATAAAAGTGAAAGAACCTATTGCCCAAGAGTATGACCTGATTACTGAAAAGCATCTGGTTTTCACTTATTTTCATTTTGCCTCTTCTGAAGAGCTTACCCGTGCTATGATTAAAACCAAGGCCGTCTGTTTAGCTTATGAAACAGTAGAAAAGTCTGATCACTCTTTACCTCTACTTGTGCCAATGTCAGAGGTAGCAGGGCGAATGGCTATCCAACAAGGAGCAAAATATTTGGAAAAACCTGTTAAAGGACGTGGTATTCTGCTCGGGGGCGTTCCAGGGGTAAAACCTGCTAATGTACTCATTATTGGAGGAGGAGTCGTAGGTACTAATGCAGCAAAAATGGCGGCAGGACTCGGAGCAAATGTAACTATCATGGACGTGAGTTTGCCTCGCTTACGATATTTAGACGATATTATGCCTCCTAACGTACATACTATGATGTCTAATAAATATAACATTGCCGAAGCCGTAAAATATTCTGATTTGATTATAGGAGCAGTTCTTATCCCTGGAGCCAAAGCTCCCCATTTAGTTACAAGGGACATGTTGAAAACCATGCGACCAGGTACCGTGATTGTAGATGTCGCTGTAGATCAAGGTGGTTGTGTTGAAACTTGCCGCCCCACTACCCACGAAAACCCAACTTATATCGTTGATGACGTACTACATTACTGCGTAGCTAATATGCCAGGTGCTGTACCTTATACCTCTACTGTAGCCCTTACTAATGCAACTTTACCATATGCTATACAATTAGCTAATAAAGGTTGGCGAAGAGCCTGCCAAGAAAATACAGAACTCAAACTCGGGCTTAACATAGTAGCAGGAAAAGTTGTTTACAAAAATGTAGCCGATGCTTTCAATCTAGAGTATACTCCTGTAGAAGAGATTCTTGAATGTGAATTAGTAAACTGAACAAAACAGTTTTATTTAGATTTTTTAGAAGCATAATTTTACACATCCTCAACAAAGTTTCGCTGACTAAACTTAGTGAGGATGTACTTACTTATAATTTCTTTCACGCACTTATTCCCACTTCTAATCTTGACAAGGCTAGCCTAATTTGTTTCTTAAAAAGTACACCATCCATAAGCCCTTACCTTGACACAAAACTATTTTGGAGACAAAAGACTACAAAATATTAGATTTAACCATCAGTCTTTTCTACCTAATGACAAAAAAGAGCTAATTTCAGACTTATTGAGCAAAAAATTTGATCGCAAATTTATTATCTTTGAAAAAAATTATGTTCTAATCAAATTCCTATTTGCCTCTATGCGAATTTTCGTTAATCATTTTTTAATATTCTCTTTATTTTCAAACCTACTTTTAGCACAAGTAAAACCTGCAGGCTATTTTAGAGAGGCACTGCGGTTTTCTCAATTGTTGCCCAGTGGTACGGCACGTATGCAAGGATTAGCGGGAGCAGGTACGGCCTTGGGAGGAGATGCCAGCCATACGCAACTCAACCCAGCAGGGGTAGGTTTCTTCCGAAGATCTGAATTTAGCTTCTCACCTAGTTTAATGTTTGTTCAAAACCAAGGCGACTATTTAGGCGAAAAACGCATTGATAGTTATGTTGCGCCTAATATTAGTCAAATAGCTATGATATTTGCCACTCCCAAAAATGATGGTAAGCCTGAGGAAAAATGGAAAGCCAATAACGTAGGAATTAGCATAATACGAAATAATTTTTTTCAAGAAAATTTTAAGTATAAGGGCATTAACACGCAAAATTCGCTTACCGATGCCCTTACCGACGAGGCTGAAGGTATACCTGCCTCAGATTTGAGCGTTCCTCTAGATGCTATTTTTACGCGTCAAGAACTAGCTTTTCAGACTTACCTTATCAATCCTTATGACAATGACAATAAGCGATATTTTACTTGGGTGCGTGATGCTCAAAACCAGTTAGTAGCTCCCATACAGCAAACAGGTCATGTAAGAACTAAAGGCTCACAAAACCAAATCACTCTTACCCAAGCCTGGAACTATAACGACCAGCTCTATCTCGGCTTATCAATCGGAGTGCATACCTTACGCTATTTTACTCGTCACCAATACAATGAAGAAGTGCTTTATAGACCAAACCAACTCAAAGATTTAATTCGTTTTACACTTACTGATGAATTAGAGATGCGAGGGGCAGGATTTAGCTTGGCAACAGGGTTGATTATTCGCCCTAACGATGCCTTTCGGCTTGGATTGCAAATGCAAACCTTTACTTGGTACACACTTAAAGAAAGTTATAGTACAGAAATTACCTCTGAACTTGCTAACTTATTTATTAACGGCAGGCAAATAAACATTACCCAAGCGGCTATCGTGCCAGGAGAATATACATTTAATGTTCGTACTCCTTGGAGGGCAAACATAGGTTTGGCTATCTTGGCAGGTAAAAATGGCTTTATCAACCTTGACGTTGAATATGTAGATTATGCCTCAGCACGCCTATCAGGAAGTGATAAAGCCCTTTTTGAAGCTGAAAATCAGGAAATTCACAGGCTTTATCGTGATGTTTTCAACCTCCGAGCAGGAGGTGAATTTCGACGTAACTGGCTACGCCTCCGAGCAGGGGTGGCCTGGGCAGACTCACCTTTTGCCTTGCCTCAAGAGGTAAATCGCCAAACACTAATGTTTAGCACAGGGCTAGGCTTGCGAACTGACGATATGTACGTGGATTGGGCTGTCATTTATCGCAGCCAAAAAGGTATTTTTGCACCATATTCTCTACACGAAGGTACAGAACCTATTAACAAAATGCAAACCCTATTTATTCATAGTGTACTCACTTTGGGATTTATCTTTTAGTTTAACTATGTTACAATCACCTGAAACTATATTAGCAGAATTGAAAAAAGGAAATTTTGCTCCTATCTACTTCCTGCACGGTGAAGAGAGTTTTTATATTGATGAAATTACAAATTACATAGAGAAATATGCCCTCAAAGATGAGCAGAAGAGTTTTAATCAGACTATTGCCTATGGCAGAGACTTGACTATGGGCAATTTGCTCAACTATGCCCGACGCTTCCCTATAATGTCAGAACGGCAAGTACTCATCGTGAAAGAATTGCAAGAGATGTCTGAATGGGGAAAAGCTGATACCCAAAAATTGATAGAAAATTATATTAAAAATCCACAACCTTCTACCATTTTGGTCTTGGCATATAAGCACAAAACTTTTAATAAAAATACAAATTTGTATAAATTGCTTGAAAAACATTGCATTGTGGTAGAAACTAAAAGAATAGCTGAGAGCAAACTCCCTGAATGGATAACACAATATGTAGCCCAGCGAGGAGTAAGCATAGAACCTAAAGCGGTTTTAATGATACAAGAGGCTCTTGGCAACGAGTTGAGTAAAATTTCTAATGAAATAGATAAACTTTTGCTCAACTTAAAAAAAGGAGAAAAAATCACCCCACACATGGTAGAAACTAATATCGGTATAAGTAAAGATTACAATGTGTTTGAATTACAAAAAGCCCTTGTAAGCCGAAACCGAAGCCAAGTGTACAGAATTCTCAAATATTGGGAGGCAAACCCCAAAGCTCAAGCCCTTATCCCTACTATTGCGTTCCTATTTCAGTATTTTACAAAACTTTTGGCAGGCATAGAATTAGCACACCTTTCTGATGCCGAACTAGCCCAAGCTATAGGGCTAAATAGTACCCACTTTATTAAAGAATACCGAGAAGCCTTTTGCGTGTTTAATCTCAATAGAATTATTGAAATTATTGGCCATATTCGTACTGCCGATTTGCACGCCAAAGGTATTGGGGTAGCTAATCCGAATGACAGTGCTATTCTCAAAGAATTGATTTACAAGATTTTAGGTTAATGAATTAGACAAAAAAGCTACTGCAAACGAGAGTAAAATTTTCGGATTTCAAAAAAAAATCGTATTTTGCAACGTAATTTGCATATTGTGTAAATCGGCTCAAAGCAAGTCAAGTTCGCATGGAAATTATTAGTAAAAAAATAGAGGAGTTGGTAGCAGAAAATTACGCTTATGCCGCTGTCTTGCATCACTTAGGAATACCTTTTTACCATCATATTGATAAAACCCTAGAGCAGGTATGCCTTTCCAAAGGGCTAAAAATAGAACAGGTACTCAAAAACTTAGAACAATTACCTCCTACCCCCTACACTGAACGTGCTTTGCAGAACCTTAGTGTAGATATGCTGATTGAACATTTACGACAAGCACACAGCTTTTTTATTCACCGAAAGATGCCCTACATTTTGCACCTTGTAGAGAACTATAACCTCAAAACACCTGCAAAATATCGCTTCATTATCAAGGATTTACAAGTACTTTGCCCACTTTTCGTAGAGGACTTTATCCACCATATCCACGAAGAGGAAGATACATTTTTTTATCATATCACCATATTGAGCCAAGCCCTTAAAGGCAATGTAAACTGGGGAAAGTTGTATTACCAATTAGAAAAAAATTCGGTACAAACTTTTGCCCTTAAACACAACACCCACGACGACGAAATGAAAGGTATTCGTGAAATTACCCAAAATTATACCGTTGAACCCGATGCTCCACTTTTTCTACAAGTAATTTTTGCAGAACTCAAATCCCTAGAGAACGAACTCCGATTACACGCACAAATAGAAGACGAACTACTTTTCCCCCAAGCTCTTATTCTAGAAGAGAAAGTAAAACGGAAAATCAAAGAAAAGGTTGGCTTAAATTAAACAAACCTATTAAAATCTACCTTTGAAACATTTGAAATGCTTAATTTTACTATCTTTGCTGTCCTTTCTAAGCTATCCTTTCTAAAAACTAAAATCTTGAAATAACTACTAACTTTCTATGCAAAACATTGAAGTTTGTCTTACCCCTGAACTGCTCCATCTGACAAGCCTAGAGGAGAAGGTGGTGGTGGTGGCAGATATATTGCGAGCTAGCTCCTGTATGGTAACAGCCATAGCGCATGGGGTAGAAAAAATTATTCCTGTAGCTAAAATTGAGGAGTGTAGAGCCCTTCAGATGCAAGGCTTTTTGGCTGCCGCTGAACGAGATGGCAAAAAAATACAAGGATTTGATTTAGATAATTCGCCTTTTAGCTACATGCAACCCTCACTTGCAGGTAAAACGATTGCCATAACTACCACTAACGGAACGCAAGCTATTGCAATGTCAAAAAATGCACACCAAGTTATTATCGGGGCCTTTCTCAACAAGACAGCTATTGTAAAACATATTCTTAGCCAAAACCGCGACGTAGTAATTGTATGTGCAGGCTGGAAAGGCAAAGTAAATCTAGAAGATACCTTATTTGCAGGAGCAGTTTTAACGGCAGTCATGGGGCATTTTCATTTCGAAAATGATGCCGCGCTTCTAGCATACTGCACTTATCAATATAGCAAACACGATTTACTTGTCTTATTAGCCAACAGTTCGCACTTCCATAGGTTAAATAAATTAGGACACTCCGAAGACATATTTTTTTGCCTCTCAGAAGATAAGTATGATGTAATTCCTGCTCTTTACGATAATGTTTTAATGAAATTACAGCCCTGATTTTTTTTTGAATTTGAAAAAGTGTTAAATTTGTGCATAAAACAACAGAAATCAGACAAGAATTTCTCCTCAGTAATATCCATGAAACAAAAACTTTACGCAACCAATATTTAATTTAGAACTAGGCTAAAAAGAGCCGAAGTTTTTTTCCATATTTATTGTCAGATAATTTTAACATTTACCTTTGTTAAGCTCATGCGTAATTCTTATGTTTTTCTTGGCATAATATATTTTGCGGTTTGTTTATTTCGCATTTCCTTCGCTCAGACCTCTATACTGTTAGGTCAAGACAAAAATACGCGTCCTGTTACTACGTCAGTGCCTTTTTTAATGATAGCTCCTGACTCACGAGCCTCAGGCATGGGGGATGCGGGGGGCGCCCTATCAGCCGATGCTAATGCCGTGCATTGGAACGCTGCTAAGCTAGCCTTTGCCCCTGAAAGAGCAGAAATTTCCCTATCCTATACTCCTTGGCTCCGCAGGTTAGGCGTAAACGATATGTTTCTTTCCTATCTTTCAGGATACTATCGCTTGGATAGGTTGCAAACCCTCGCCTTTTCGCTTCGCTATTTTAACCTCGGCGATATGGATTTTACAGACAATAATGCTAATATTATCCAACGCTTTAGCCCTCGTGAATTTGCTCTAAATGCAATATATGCTCGCAAGCTCTCCGAAGCCTTTGCGGTTTCGGTAGGAGGGTTTATGGTGTATTCCAACCTCGCTGCCAGCCTTACGCTTCCTAATCAAGTAGAAGCTAAGCCAGGGGTTACAGGAGGAGCAGAGGTGTCTGCTTATTACAAAAAAGATAACCTCATGATAGCTGATAAAGAAGTACAATGGGCTCTAGGGGTGAGTTTTAATAATATTGGAGCGAAAATTTCGTACTCTAATGCTAACCAAACCGACTTTATTCCTGTAAATCTTCGCTTAAGTAACGGGCTAACCGCTAAAATAGATAACTTTAACCGCATCACCTGGGCAACCGATTTTAATAAGTTGCTCGTTCCTACCCCGCCTTTGAGAGATAGCACAGGACGTATAGTTAGAGGAGTGGATCCTCGCAATTTGACCGTATTAGGAGGAATTTATAGTGGTTTGGTGGAAGCCCCTGATGGCTTTTCTGAAAAGCTACGCGAATTTACCATAGGTACAGGATTGGAATACTGGTATACTGATGCCAGCGGAAACGATATTTTTGCTGCAAGGATAGGCTACTTTCACGAACACCCTACCAAAGGAAACCGAAAGTTCGTTACCCTTGGTACAGGCATACGTTACAAAGAGTTTGGATTAGACCTTTCGTATCTGTTAGCCGCCTCTCAAGCCAGCCAAAATGCCCTTTCTGATACCATTCGCTTTACATTCTTGTATAAAATCAGAAATCGAAAAGGAGGAAGCATTATTCCCGTAGAAACCGAACAAGAATAGATACTCACCAGGTATAAGTATGTTAAAGGGTTGGGGGGAATAGATAAGTTGTTTTTTCTGATGTTCCTTTCGCTCTTTTTGCTTTTACTCAAAAGGTAAGAAGCTGCGGGCTTGAGCTTTGCTAATGCTTCAGTGCTTTGCACTAAGCTTTTGCAGGGTTGGCTCTTTTAACTTCTAATGCAAGAAGGCGACCTTTCAAAGGTTTAGGAATTTTTGGAAGGTTCTATACAAATTCTACCCTATACTTAGAGAGGGCAGTTTGAATAGTTAGATTAGATAAAAAGAGAAGTAATAAGGTTGAACTTTGAAACCAAAATTTTTACGCTGACCCAAGGTTTTTTTGGATTGAATTGTGAACATTCTATGCCCGTACTTCCCAAATTTAATATCTTGGGAGGTACGGGTGCTTTGTGCTAGTTTCCTTTTTTATCTACTTTGGGGGCGTTCTCACGTGAGGCGATTTCCCAGGCGGTGTAAAAGATGAGTCTTGCAATTTTGTTCATTTTAGCGAAGTTAATTTTTTCTACATCGTCAGTGGGTTTGTGGTAATCGGCATGGGTACCGTTGAAATAGAAAATAATTGGTACATTATTTTTGGCGAAGTTGTAGTGGTCGGAGCGGTAATAGAAGCGGTTAGGGTCGTTCTCGTCGTTATAGGTATAGTCGAGGATGAGTTTTTCGGTTTTTTGGTTTACTTCTTCGCTTAGGTGGTGCAGTTCGGTAGAGAGTTTGTCAGAGCCGATTAGGTAGATATAGTTAGGATTGTTCAGTTTTTCGTATTTTTCATCAACTCGCCCTATCATATCGATATTCAGGTTTACTACGGTTTTCTCTAGGGGGAAGAGGGGTTGGATGTCTGTATAAAATCTTGAGCCGAAGAGTCCTATTTCTTCTCCGGCTACGGTCATAAACACGATACTTCTGCGGGGTTTTATGCCCTCTTGGTAGGCTTTGGCGAAAGCTTCGGCGATTTTCATTACTGAGACGGTACCTGAGCCGTCGTCGTCGGCTCCGTTGTGTATTTCTCCTGTTTTGCTTATGCCCACGTGGTCATAATGAGCGGTGAGGATTACCACTTCGTTTTTTTTGTCGGTTCCTTCTAGGTAGCCTATTACGTTTTCGGAACTAATACGTACTTTATCCTCACGTGGGGCTTTGATACGGAAGGGATAAGTAGGTTCTGGTAGGTTGGGGGTCTTTTTTTTAGGGTGGGTTGGCTCGTTTCGTTTGGCTAGCAAATCTTTTGGTGTAGTTTTGAGGAGTTGTGCGGCGGTAGAAATAGAGAGGTAGATAATAGGCATTTCATCGGGGTTTTTGGCTTTTAGCCCTATGCGTCCGCGTTCTAGGATGGGTCTATTGTCGTCTGCTATTTCTTGGAAGGTGGGTTGGTCTGTCCCTGCGATAAGCATGAGGCCTTTAGCGCCTTTTTGCAGGGCGAGCAGATATTTTTCGGTGTCTTTGGTTTGGGCATTGGCTCCTGCTAGGCTTTCTCCTTTGGTGTTTTTAGGCTCACCATCGAAAACGACCAGGAATTTATCTTTTACGTTCAGGTCAGTGAAGTCGGAATATTGAGCTGTTTCTATCCCGAAACCTGCAAAAATAGCACTTCCGTTGATTTCTGTTGGGATAGCCGAATTGCCCAGAGCGAAGCGGTCTTTAGGGGGCGCGTCTTTGACAAAGAAGTCCTTAAAGAGTTCTTTTTTTTGGTTACCGATAATGAGGTAGGTTTCGGTCAAGTTCCATTTTCGTTCCACTATCTCAAAGGGCTGAAAGTAAGATTTTCCTATATTAGGGATTTCTACCTTCTTTAGCCCGATGCGCTCAAAGTGTTGGGCTATGTATTTAGCGGCTTTTTTTTGCCCTAAGCTGCCTGTGTGGCGCCCCTCCATAGAGTCTGCAGCAATGACGCGTAGGTGTTTTTCTAGTTCCTCAGGGGTGATTAGTTCGGCATATTTTTGTGCTACTGAAAGCATACTTTGCTGGGCTATGGCTAGCCCCCCCCAAAGGCATAGCATCGTAAGAGAAGACAAAATTTTTTTCTCCATGGGTTTCTTGTGGGGATTAGAGTGAAGTTTATAGGATTGTAAAGAATTTCCGACCAAAGGCTTATTCCTAAGCATTTAACCTGAAATAGCCCTTCTATGGAAATCTCAAGCAAAGATAATATTTGTATACAAAAAAAGTTTTTTACATTGAAACTCTGAACCACAAAAAAACGTTTCTGTGCTGATTTGATTACAAAAAAAAGTTTTTTACATTCTTGCTACATAATTCACGCCCGCATCATTAGTTGTGATTTGATTACAAAAAAAAGTTTTTTACATTTGATTTTCGCACTGCAAACTTGCAATATCTGTTGTGATTTGATTACAAAAAAAAGTTTTTTACATTAAACGCTTTGTGCGGCTAAGCCAGAAAACAGTTGTGATTTGATTACAAAAAAAAGTTTTTTACATTAAAATTGCAATTTTCTCCGTTTCGCAACGAGTTGTGATTTGATTACAAAAAAAAGTTTTTTACATTACTGAGCAAAAGCAACGCTTAGACGATTATGTTGTGATTTGATTACAAAAAAAAGTTTTTTACATTGGACGACCCCGATTTGCGTCAACGTGATATGTTGTGATTTGATTACAAAAAAAAGTTTTTTACATTTTATGAACACAACACAATTAACTATTACTTGTTGTGATTTGATTACAAAAAAAAGTTTTTTACATTAAAAAGGCTTCAAGCCAAGTTAGCGCACGGGTTGTGATTTGATTACAAAAAAAAGTTTTTTACATTCTATAGTTGGCGTTATGTACGTTATGTGTGTTGTGATTTGATTACAAAAAAAAGTTTTTTACATTAAAGGGCTTTCGGGGGTAGCAGGTGGCGGTGTTGTGATTTGATTACAAAAAAAAGTTTTTTACATTAAGTTTACCCTCAAGGCAAGCGATATAGTGGTTGTGATTTGATTACAAAAAAAAGTTTTTTACATTAAAGAGTTGGTTCGGAGTTGGGTTGGTATCGTTGTGATTTGATTACAAAAAAAAGTTTTTTACATTGAGGCTTTGTCTAAATTGATAGACAAACTGTTGTGATTTGATTACAAAAAAAAGTTTTTTACATTAAAGATTACTGGCTTTACACGCATTACACGTTGTGATTTGATTACAAAAAAAAGTTTTTTACATTTTTCATTTATTTTCTTCAAATCCATTCCTAGTTGTGATTTGATTACAAAAAAAAGTTTTTTACATTAAAGATTACTGGCTTTACACGCATTGTACCGTTGTGATTTGATTACAAAAAAAAGTTTTTTACATTATTAAATCCTACATTGTTCTGAAAATCAGTTCTTTGTAACTGAAAAAGGCGATGTTTAGAAAAGAAAAAATGAGTGCCAAAAGAGGTTATCCTCTTTTGGATGCTCATTTTTTTGTTTGTGTTTTTACAACAAGGTCAATTGTTGGGGTGGTTTGGGGGGTGGCTGCCGTTTTGCACCCACAATGTTTATCATCTCCCCAAATTGCTTGTCGGTTACAAGCAAAATGCTTACCATTCCTTCGGGGGGAACGGCTTTTCTCACTCGTCTGATGTGTACGTCTGCATTTTCGCGGCTTCCACAAAAGCGGCGATATACCGAAAACTGCTGCATTTGAAATCCGTCTTTGAGCAGTTTTTTGCGAAACAGGGTGTACTCTTTTCGCAACTCGGAGGTTTCTGTGGGTAAATCAAAAAAAACAAAAATCCACATAATTCTATAAGCACTAAGGGCAGTTTGGTGAGTGGACAAAAATTTTTTCTTTTTGCGTGGCATAGTCAAAAAATTGTAGGAAACACTAATTTTCTGCTCTTTCCCATAAAACACTTAACCAGCGAAACAGCTGAGGTTTGCATAGCATTCATAAGAGGTATGGTTTCGTTTTTCAGTTCGGAGTCTTCTGCCAAAACGTTGAGTAGTCGTATTTTGTGCGTTTTGTTTATTGCTTGGTAGTCTTCTCCTGAGCCCACTAGTTCGCAAACGGCTCTATCTACCCATGGTCGGTAAGGTTCCATCATATCGTCTGCAAGGCAGAAGGCATTATAGCGGTTGTGGTGGTGCAAGCCTAGGGTAGCTAATAGCCCTGCTCCTGCTAGGGCTCGTGCCATAGCTGCTCTAATGATAGCATAGCCATAGTTGAGCAAATGATTAGGTGGATTGCCCGTTCTGGCTCTGTAAAATGCTATTTCTTTGGGGAAGAGGTTTGCCCAATAGATACGAGCAGCTTGGGCTTCCTGTTGGGTAGTATCTCCACTTTGCACTTGTTTGCTTTTTTGGAAAAGGACTTCAGCCTTTTGCCCTATTTTTTCTAAAAGCAGGGCTTGATTCAAGATTTTAGCTTCTACGATTTGTTTCCAAAGCTGCTTTTTGAGTGGCTCAGAAGTTTGGATTTGAGCCTCAAAGCGTTCTTGTTGGAGGGTATTAGCTTCCAAGTTGAGCAACATACCGCAAGGCAAGTGCTTGCTATCACAATAGACAATAGCTACATTGTATTGCAAGCACTTTTCAATAGCAGGAGGCGAAATGTAAATTTCGGCATTATCCAAGACTATGTAGCCCACATCTTCAATAGGGATGGGTTGTGTTTCATTTTCCAACTGAATTATCAGCTGCTCGTTTTTGGTACGGATACGTACAGGATTGACAAATAAAAGTGTTCTTTTAAGCATATTTTTACGTTGGTAAAAGTGTAAAAAAGGGCAGATAGGCTTTGCGGTTGCGTACCTACCCTCTAATTTACACTTTTTTTACTTAGCAGGCGAAATTTCTCCCAAAATACTAATTTCTACCTTAATGCCCTTGAATTTAGAGGCGCTGCGATTGAAGTAGCCTGCTTCTTTTGTCACCTCATCTACTTTTGAAGCCAAATGATGCCGAAAGACGATACTCAGGTTCTTGTCAAATTTTTGTACTCTGTAAAGGTATTTGCTTAGTTCTTGGTGGCTTAGGGGTTGGTCATTTTGGTCAAAAAATTGTTTTTTCTGCTCGTCCCAGCGCAATTTGGCTGTCAAAAAATGCTCGTCTGGGTTATCCAAAAGTACCATTTCATTTTTCATGAGGCTCAATAAAAACCTTTTTCCTTCGCCCAAATCTGTTTGGATTACAGGCAAGCCTTGTTTTTTGCGTTCAATAGCCTCTAGCAAGGAAATTGTTTCACCTGTTTGCTTGGTAGTGGTTTTCTTTTTTTTGCTATCCCATTCGCTTTCTTCATAAATCACAATATGGTGGTTATTCTCTGTTTCCACGTAAGCGTGCTTGTGGGGGCGTTTTTTTTCAGGTTTTACGTCAGAAAACTCTCGTAACAAAATGTTGTGCTTTGCTACATCATGTATCCTTACCTTTTTAATAGGGTTTCCTCTGCCATTTTTGCATGGCATATAAATAGGTTCATTAAAGCAGTTTTTGGGGATTTTGCACTTCTTCGCATTGGGGTCTGCTCCAAATTCTCTAATTCTTTGTTTTACTAATTCCCTGATGGTTTTGTCTGCAATTTTGTGAACTTGAGCAGGGGTAAGGCTATGCAAGGGCTTGCGAACTGCATATACTTTTTGTTTAGACTCATCAGTGAGGTGGTTTCTATTTTTATCCAAGACGGCCCCATAAATGGTTTCGTTATGCAATTGACCACGCAACCGCTTACGGATTTTATAGTGTACCAAGATTTGATTGACTGCCTTTTTTACGTCAGAATGAAAGCTTTCCCAAGGAGCTGGAAAATCTTTTTTTTCGTGTTTTAGTCCTTTGCTTTTATAGGTAGAAAGTTTTTGCAATACGCTTCGGGTAGTGCAAGCCACTATTATAGCATCGATGGCGTGGTGTCGTTGGTCTTCGCGATTTTTTATGTTTAAATGATATTTATTAAGGATTTTGTCTAGCCCCCACAGCCTTCCGAGCGTTCTAGTAGCCTCTCCTTTGGAAACTTGTACGTTGTTTTCGTCCAGAATGGTACAAATCCATTTTTTAGCTTCGCGCGCAATGTAAGCCGTGTCGTTCAGTTGTCGTTTAATAAAGTCCTCATCTAATTCCTCTTGCTCAAATTTTTTGTATTTGTTGTAGCTAAAATTTTTAACTCTTTGCAAAATAGCATTGTAGTGTTCTTTGGTAATTATGCCTTGTGCATACATTTCCCAGGGGGTTAGGTTGCCTTTTTTTAGGTTGAACTCTCGTTCACAAATGGTTTTATTGGCAAAGCTATCGTCAAGGGTTCGGCTATAGGGCAAAATGTGTTCTACCTCGAACTCGCCATTAAATAGTTGTGCTACCGATACATTTCTGCCTGTATAAGGGCATATTCCTTTGCACTCCTCCCAAAGTTTGTACTTTATAACGTCATTTCGGCTAATATTTTCCTCTTTGCCTCCAAGAGCAGGCAATTCTTGGAGCAGTATCTTTTTGATACGTTGATTATTCTCCTCATTTTTTTTAATCTTTTTTTGTTCTTCTTCGCGATGTTCTTTGCTATTTTTTAGTTCACGAGCCAACTCTATGCGAATAATATCAGGTTTGCCAAATTGTTGAATAATCGCATTTACTACTTTTCGGATTTCAAAGAGGGCTTGCTGTACGATAGGATTGCGAATATTTGGAGGCTCTCCTAAAAGTCCTAATTTTTCATCATATTTGCTGGCACTTTCCGAATGGTGATAGCCTAATTCTTGGCAGGCATCGGCATAAGATAAGCCTTGTTTCATTTTTGGGACGAGTTTTGCGAGGGCTTTGTAGCTCAAGCGGGCATAATCCTTCTCAAAACTCACTTTTTTAAGTTTTTCAAGTTGCTTCTCATTGAGTTGCCAATGGGTTTTGCCATAATTCAGTAGCCAATCTTCGTCGGTAGCATTATAGCATACTTCCCAAATATGATGCTTTTTGTCTTCTGAAAAACTAAGCCATTTTTCTTCTCCAAACACACTAGCAAGGGCATGGGCGGTAGTATTTCCCTTAAATTTCTCTTCGGGAGAATAGTTGGTTTTACAGTTTTGGAGATTGAGTAATTTAAGCAAATCTTTTATTGTCCATTCTTTTTTGAGATTAAATTCTTCAAAAGCCAACTGTAATTCTTCAGGCTTTAACTGTAATTCTTCAGGCTTTAAAGGAGTATCTTTGTGTTTTTCTTGGGTATCGAGTGGCTTTTCAAACAAAGAAATAAGACTTTTAATACTGGTTCTTTTTCCCGAACTTTTTTTTTTGATGAAAGAGAACTATCTTGGGTATCAGTTTCTCTTGTAATTCGGATAGAATGTAGTTTATCCAGTAACCTAAACTCCTGAAAAATAAGCATACTACTGGGGCATCTTCTTTTTTTAGGTTCAAGCGTACATTTGCCTACAAGTTCTTTTTGCGATTTGAGTTTTCTTTGGTAAAAAATAATGTAATCTTTGATAAGGAATTTCCAGTCGTGTTGCAATACTTTGGGCTGGAATTTTTTATGAACAAATTTCCTAACTACTTCCTCAAAATTAGCTTCAATAGTAGGGTTTTGTTTTTTCCAAAGCAGGTCAAATTCCTGTTCGTAGAAAGCACGCAAGGTGTAGCGGTTGCGTCGGCGTTCGTCGTGTGGGTTGAGGGAATACAAATATTCACCTAAGGTACGAAAGTTTTGATTTTGCAGAGCGTCTTTAATTTCATCGATGCCCCTTTTTCCCATTTTTTTATCTCCCTTAAAGAGAGTTCCTTTTTCTTCTTCTGAGGTTGCTTTTCTGTTACTTTTGAATCCGCGCCTTTGGTTGAGGTGATAAATAGCCCTACCGAACTCAAAAGGAGAGAGTTTTTCGTCGAGTCCTCTTTTTCTGAGTTCATAAGGGTCTAGGGCTTTCCAGTGGGCTAGTTCTTCCTCTGAGGTAGGGCAAAGCCCTATGGCTTGCAACAGGCGCATGAGAGTAACCTTGCGGTCGTGCCTTCTCCGAGTCAATTTTCGTGCTTGGCGGGCGGCTCTGCGTTCAGCATTTTTGCTTTCCTCACGTCCTTTGTTTCTGTTCACCCCTTCTTGGAAAATATGCACCCCTTGCCACAAAATTTCACCTTGCGTATCGTCTAGCAAAGCAAAGCCGATAGAATTTGTACCGATGTCTAAACCGAGAGTTTTCATATTTTTTTTTGAAATTTATTTGGAGAATAATTTTTTATTTCGTACCTTTGCACAAATGTAAAAAACTTTTTTGATCTTATTGTAATCTTTTCACAATAAGACGTAATGTCGCAGGCGAAAGCCTATGCCCTCACTCTGTGGGGGCTTTTTATTATTGTGCCTGAGAGTAGAGCGTTTGTGGATTTATTGAAAGATAAAATCCTGAACCTTTGGCTCATTCGTAAATGAGTGGTTCTCCGTTTCTTGGCCACGGGGGCACGAATTTTTTATTTGTTTTTGTTCGTAAGTTATTTGCAAAAAAATACTTACTTTGCACTTCCAAACCCAAAAAAGTGTAATTGTATTTTTGGACCAACTTCATGAACGCTGCTCATATTCACCTCATTTTCAATCATTTTCCGTTTATTAGCTTACTAATTGGGATAGGCATATTGCTTTATGGTATGCTTGCCAAGCGTTATCCTGCGGTGCAAATTGGTTTAATGGTAATTGTTTTTGCGTGGCTTACGGCTATTCCTACGTTTGCCTCTGGGGAGGGAGCAGAGGAGATAGTAGAGAAACTTCCTGAGGTAAGCCATAAAATTGTTCACGAACACGAGGAGTCTGCCGAAAGAGCCATCATATTCGTACATCTGACGGGCATATTAGCCCTTGCGAGCCTGTATTTGAGTTATCGGCAGTATGCCAAAATACGCATAGTGTATTGGATTGCTCTTGTTTTTAGTTGTATTACTTTGGTAATGCTTGCCCAAGTCAGTCAGACAGGAGGTAAAATTCGCCATCCTGAGATACGGGAATAAATAGGAATGATTTTCAAGTTTTCACGAACTAATTAGCCTAGGCCCTATGAATTTGAAGGGGATTTGTCAGCAGGTAATTGCTATTTGCCAAGCAGTGGGTCAATTTATTCGGCAAGAGTACCAGAATTTTGATAAAAATCAAACCGAATACAAAGGAGCAAACGATCTTGTTTCGTATGTAGATAAAACTGCCGAGAGAATGTTGGTTGAGCAACTTGCGCAACTTCTCCCACAGGCGGGCTTTATTACAGAGGAGAATCCTGACAATAAACAACTTACTGACAAAGAATTTCATTGGATAATAGACCCACTTGATGGTACAACCAATTTCATTCACCAAATCCCTATTTTTTCTATCAGTGTGGGTTTGCTGCAAGGTGAGGAGGTAGTGGCAGGCGTGGTGCTTTCAGTAATGCAAAACGAAGTATTTTATGCTTGGAAAGGCGGAGGGGCATTTCTTAATGGGAGAGCTATTCAAGTATCCTCTAGTCAGGAACTTAAAACTTCGCTTATTGCCACAGGCTTTCCTTACAAATACAAAGGCCAACTGCCTGCCCACTTACGCATCTTGGGAGAGATTATGCCCCAAACGCGTGGGCTGCGGCGCCTAGGTTCAGCCGCTATGGATTTGGCTTATACCGCTTGTGGCAGGTTCGAGGCCTATTTTGAGTACAACCTCCAACCTTGGGACATAGCAGCGGGTATTCTCTTAGTAAGAGAAGCGGGTGGAATAGCTACTAATTTTGCTCACCAAGAAAATAATTTGCTTTTTACAGGAGAAATATTAGCCGCTAATCCTACTATTCACGCCTTGCTAAGCCCAATCATTAGTCAAAATTTCAAATAATTTGTTCAGTTTTGTAAGTTTGCAAGATTTTTAGCTTAAATGTATTTACAAGTATGTCCACTCTCGCTTCTAGCTATTCTCTTCTTTCGCAAAGAGTCAATGCCTTAGCCGAATCGCAAACGATAGCTATGGCAAAAAAAGCCCGCGAACTTATGGCACAAGGGCATAAAATAATTAAATTAGATTTCGGAGAACCTGATTTTCAGACCCCTACACACATAAAAGAAGCCGCAAAGAAAGCCATCGACGAGGGCTACACATTCTACACCCCCGTAGCGGGTATTCCTGAACTTCGCAAAGCAATTGCCGAGAAACTATCTCGTGAGAACCGATTGGCTGTAAAAGCCGAAAATATTATCGTTTCTACGGGAGCAAAACAAGCACTTATCAATGCATTACTTTGTTTGGTAAATCCAGGAGATGAGGTAATTATTTTTACTCCATACTGGGTAAGCTATTCTGAAATGGTGAAATTAGCCGAAGGTGTACCTGTGTTGTTAGAGGGCAAAATAGAGAATAACTTCAAGGTTACCCCACAGCAATTAGCCGAAGCCCTTACCGAAAGAACGCGTGTGGTTTTGTATTCTTCTCCCTCTAATCCCACAGGAACAGTCTATACCGCTGACGAATTGGAAGCCTTTACTGAGGTGCTTGCTCCCTATGAACATGTATTTGTAATTGCTGACGAAATTTACGAGTATATTACTTTCTTACCTACTTACACAAGCATCGGGAGTTTTGCAAATATTAGCCATCGGGTGGTTACGATAAACGGCTTTTCCAAGGGTTTTGCTATGACGGGCTGGCGCGTGGGCTATATGGCAGGCCCCAAGTGGCTAGCCGATGCTTGCGATAAATTACAAGGGCAATTCACCTCAGGCACTTGCTCAATTGCTCAGCGTGCCGCATTAGCCGCTATTACCTCTGACCTTACCCCCACCTTGGAAATGCGAAATGCCTTTTTGCGAAGACGCAATTTAGTTGCTTCGCTTATTCAAGAAATTGAAGGTTGGCGGCTCTACGTCCCTGACGGGGCTTTTTATGTTTTTCCTTATGTGGGTAGCCATTTAGGCAAAGCCTATCAAGGGCAAGTTCTCCAAACGGATGATGAATTGTGTATGTTCTTGCTTAACGAAGCCCATGTTTCTACGGTTCCTGGCTCAGCTTTCGGGGCCCCAGGCTTTATTCGTATCTCGTTTGCCGCCTCTGACGAGGATTTGAAGGAAGCCTTTGTACGCATTAAGCAAGCCTTAGCAAAGTTACAATAGTAAAATTTCTTGACTTGACTCTCAAAGCTAATTGCTTTAATTGCTTGCGTTTTATGAAGTTGGATAATTTACTGCTCCCAAAGTTGGTGGTTATTTATTTTTCACTTAATAAGTAAGAACTATGTTTTTCTTCTTATCTAAAACCTTATACTACGTGCTGATGCCTATTTTTTGGATATTATTGAGTTTTATTTTAGGGCTGTGGCACAAAAACCCAAAGAAGAAACACTTTTGGCTTTCTATTTCATTAGGTTTATTACTTTTTTTTACTAATCCTTTTCTTGTAAACCAAGCCTTTTTATGGTGGGAAGAGCCTCCCAAACCTTTAAGCGAAATAAAAAATTATGATGTGGGGATAGTACTTACAGGCATTACAATTTATGATAAAAGCCCTCATGATAGAGTGTACTTTGATAAAGGGGCGGACCGGGTGTTACATACTCTTCACTTGTATCGTTTAGGCAAAATAAAAAAGATATTGATTACAGGGGGAACAGTTACAATATGGGGCAAGAGTTACAAGAGCGAAGCCCAACAATTAGCCGAAGTATTGCGATTAGCCAATATACCTCCGCAAGATATTATTTTAGAGGAAAAAGCTCGTAACACGCGTGAAAATGCGCAATATGCGACCTACATTGTGCAAAATACCATGCCTCCAAACTCCTCCTGTTTGCTTATTACGTCAGCTTTTCATTTACCGCGTGCAAAGGCTTGCTTTCAGAAGGCAGGGCTAAAAAATTTTGAAACCTTTGCCGTGGATTTTCATTCTACGGATATAAGCTACACACCTGCCTCTCTTTTCCTGCCTTCGGAGAAAAACTTATACCGTTGGTACGTGCTTATTCACGAAATTGTAGGTTTTCTGACCTATAAGATAATGGGGTATGCTTAATAAAAGCCCCAAAAATTTGCAATTATCTTACAAATTTTGCATAATTTTGGATAGGTAAACAAAAAATACTGCTTTCGATATATTTTAATTGCTTAATTTTCGTATTTTTGCCAAAATAAACCCTCAACTTGCAATGTCGCTGTCTGCATGGCACTAAACTACATTTGGATATCTTTCTTTGTCATTGCATTTCTAATAGCGTGCTTTCAGCTATTCGTTTATGGAGATACCGAAATTTTTGCCAAATTAGTAGACTCTACGTTCAAAAACTCGAAAACAGGTTTTGAAGTAGCACTTGGACTCACAGGCACGATGGCAATGTGGATGGGGATTATGAAAATAGGAGAGAAAGCAGGTATCGTTAAGTTATTAGCTTGGGGCTTTGGTCCCTTCTTTAAGCGGCTCTTTCCTGAAATTCCTGAGGGGCATCCTGCTATCGCCCCTATTTTTATGAAACTATCAGCCAATTTGTTAGGGTTAGATAATGCAGGTACTCCGCTAGGCATTAAAGCAATGAAGGAGATGCAAACCCTCAACCCTAACCCTGACGTGGCTACTAATGCCCAAATTATGTTTGCTGTACTCAATACCACAGGGCTAACCTTTATTCCTGTTACAATTTTGATGTATCGTACGCAAGCGGGTGCCGCTAATCCCTCTGATGTATTCATTCCGATTTTGCTTTCTACTAGTATTACGGCACTTTCAGGTATGATTTTAGTGGCAATTTATCAACGTATTAAACTTTGGGATAGAGTACTTTTAGCCTACCTATTAGGTATTATTGCATTTATTGGGCTGACAATCAGCTATTTTGCTAGCTTACCTCAAGAAGAGATAAAAACCGTTTCAGGTATAGTAAGCAATTTTATGCTTTTTTCATTGATAATTTTTTTTATTGTTTTAGGGCTAATTCGGCGTATTAATATCTATGATGCTTTTATAGAGGGAGCCAAAGAAGGATTTGATATTGCCGTAAAAATTATTCCCTATTTAGTAGGTATTTTGATTGCCATAGGAGTTTTTCGTACTGCGGGAGCATTGGAATTACTTACTAATACTCTAGAGGATGTTTTTCAATTTTTTGGTATAGAAGGAGAATTTACTAAAGCTTTACCTGTAGCTTTTATGAAGCCCTTGAGCGGTAGTGGTTCTACGGGTATGATGTTAGAAATTATGAAGACCTACGGACCTGATACTTTTATGGGCTTGCTAGCTTGTGTATTTCAAGGTACTACCGATACTACACTTTATATTTTAGCCGTATATTTTGGCTCAATCAATGTAAAACAGACACGCTATGCGGCGACTTGTGGCTTGTTAGCGGCTTTTATTGGTTTAACTAGTGCGATTTATATCAGCTATATTTTTTACATAGGATAATTTTGGGCTAATATAGCCACAAACTTTTAATATTACAAAATTCATAAATACCAAAGTAGCTCAACTCTCTGCCAAAACCTGATTGCTTTACTCCTCCGAAAGGCATACGTGGGTCGGATTTGGTTAGGTTATTTATTGTTACGCAGCCTACCTCTAATTGCTTTGCCCACTCTTTGGCTTTGTTCGTGTTACTTGTCCAAAGGGTAGCAGCTAAACCGTAAGGGCTTTGGTTAGCGAGGTGAATAGCCTCTTGTATGTTATCAAAAGGCATAACGGCAGCAATGGGAGCAAATACCTCTTCTTGAAACACAGGCATTTCTGGGGTTACATCAGCTAAAAGCGTAGGTGCGAAAAAATTATTTTGACGTACTCCCCCTGTCAAAAGTTTAGCTCCAAGAGCAATACTTTGGCGAAGTTGTTGTTCGGCTTTATCTGCTAGGTCAGGGCGAGCTAATACACCAATTTGTGTATTGATTTCTAGAGGATTGCCTGTACGAAGCATCTTTATTTTCTCTAAAAGCAATTGCAAGAAGGTATGGTAAACGCTTTTTTCAACCAAAAATCGCTTTGCTGCAATGCAACTCTGCCCTGTATTAAGCATACGCGACTGAACCGCCACTTGGCTTGCCTTTTCTAAATCCGCATCGGGCAATACGATAAAAGCATCGCTCCCTCCCAGTTCTAACACACTTTTTTTCAAATACTTACTAGCTAATTGAGCTACCTTACTCCCTGCTTGGGTGCTTCCTGTAAAACTGACAGCCTTCACCACGGGGGAAGCAATTACTTTTTCTACCTCTTCCACCTGAATTTTTAGTATTTGAAAAATACCTTGTTCAAAACCTGCTTCTCTGAAAAGTTGTTCTATGGCTTCAGCACATCCCCAAACGTTGGGAGCATGTTTTAGCAAGACTGTGTTACCTGCCACCAAACAAGGGATAGCAAAGCGGAATACCTGCCAAAAAGGAAAATTCCATGGCATAATGCCTAATATCACTCCTAATGGTTCGTACAATATTCTACTTTCTTTGGCTTCTGTGGCTGTGTGAGTAGGTTGTAGATATTGTTTGGCTACGTTCTTGTAGTAGTCGCAAGCGAAGCTACATTTTTCTATTTCGGCGATAGCTTCTTGTAAGGGTTTTCCCATCTCTTGGCTAATTCTTTTTGCTAATTCTTGCTTTTTTTCTTTAAGTAGATAAGAAATTTTGCCCAAGAGAGCAGTTTTTTCGCTTACTTCAGTAGATTGCCAGCCTAGGAAAGCCTTTTGAGCATTTTGCAAAATTAGTTCTATTTCAGCTTGGGTATGTAGAGTAAAAGATTGAATAACCTCTTGCGTATATGGATTGATGCTTTGTACCATGTGATTTTAGAAAGGTTGTGTATCCAAAAGTTGTGCATACAAATATGTAACTTATTGCCTAACTTGTCAAAGTAAGAAAAGATAATAAGTGTTTTAAGAAGGATAGTCTCTTAAAATACTACGTAACTTTGTAGGTCAGGGTTTTTTGGGTGGTGTAATTACGTATACTTCCTCATCTTTTTTTCGCATAAAGTATTTTTCACGTGCAAATTTTTCTAGCAAATTAGGGTTATTTATCAATTCTTTACGGCTTTTTTCAATTTCTTTTATGCTTTTTTCGTAATAGGCCTTCTCTTGCTCTAACTCTTTGAGGCGATGATAGCGCTTGTACTGCACAATTAAGCTGTTGGTATCTAGGAAAGTAATCCATAGAGCAAAAAGCAAAAAAGCCCATACGTAAAAATTACTAAGGATTCGTTGCGTGATATTCCACATGGTAGTTTTTACTATTTCAAGTTGTATTTCTCTTGATACATTCGGAAGAGATACTTCTGCTTATCTTCTAATAGGATTTGCTTTCCTTGAATAAAAGCCACTTCTACAATATTTGTTCGCATATCTAGGGCATCACCTGAGGAGACAAAGAGTGTAGCGTGTTTACCTTTTTCTAAGGAACCTACTTTTTGGTCAATTCCTAGGATTTGAGCTGTATTTAGCGTAATAGTCATAAGAGCATCTTCTTTGCTCAATCCATAGGCGGCGGCTGTTCCTGCCAAAAAGGGTAAGTTTCGCGAACCCATAGGCTCATTGCTATCGTAGGTTAAGCCTACTAAAATTCCTGCTTTTTTGAGCAACATGGGCAATTGATAGGGGTTGAATACACCTTCCTCTTCGTAACTAGGTAGGCGGTGAACTCGCTCTAAAAGTACTGGAATTTGGTTATCTCTAAGAAAGTCTGCTACTTGTAAGGCATCACGTCCCCCTACCACTACAATTTTTTTTATTTTCATTTTTTGGGCAAATTGTATACTCTCTACAATTTCACGGCTGAAATTAACGTGAATATAAAGTCGTTTTGAGCCGTCAAATAACCCTTTCATAGCTTCTAGTTTGTAGTTTTTAGGGGTTGGGTTGGGGGTTTGTGCATAGCTTAGGGCTTCGTTCATAAAGTTTTCCAAGTCGGCGATAGCTTGGGTTCTATTTTCATTTTTTTTGAGGTTTCTATCTCCCTCTCGCCAGCTAGTGTGTGTAAACATTGGTATCCAGTTTAGGTGTATGCCGTCGTCAGGTTGGAGTACGGCATCCTCCCAGTTCCATCCGTCAAGTTCAAAGATAGAGGATTGTCCTGAAATGGTAGCTCCTTGTGGTCGCGTTTGTACTAATAAGACACCATTGTTGCGAATAGTGGGGATGATGTCAGAGTCAGTGTTGTAAGCAATTAAGCTGCGTATGTGGGGGTTGTAGGTTCCTACTTCTATTAGGTCATTAGAGGCTCTAACTGCTTGAATTTCAGTTAGTCCAAGGGAGGAGTTGGGTAAAATAAAACCTGGGTAAATATGTTTTCCTGTGGTTCTGATTACGTCTGCTCCTGCGGTTTGGCTTTCTAGAGTTGGATTAGTTGTAGTAATCTCAGTGATTATGCCTTTTTCGAAGCGGATAAAAGCATTTTCGATTATTTGTCCGTTGCCTAAGTGTGCTGTTCCGCCGATTAATACGATAGGTTTGGTTTGAGGTTTAGCAGGCATCGGTTTTTGAGCAAATAGGTTTTGGGTAATTGCTAAGATAAAGGCTTGAGTTACAAGCAAATATATAGTAAAAGTTTGCATAGAGACTGAGTGAAGAGGATTTGACAATTTATTGATTCGGTGATTGATTACAAGATATACTGGCTCAAGTCCTTGTTTTTAACAAGCTCTTGTAGCCGCTCGCGTACTAATTCAGCAGTAACTACAATATGAGCATTAGGAGGAATAACATCGGGAACTTCAAACATAAATTGATTAAGCAAATGACTCATAACGGTATGTAAGCGTCTTGCTCCAATATTTTCAATTTCAGTATTGATTTGATAAGCAATCTCAGCAATTTCTAATAAGGCATCTTCATTGAAAGAGAGGGTTACACCTTCGGCAGCTAATAGGGCGGTATATTGTTTGGTAAGCGAATTTTTGGGTTCTTTTAATATTCTATAAAAGTCTTCTTTGGTGAGGCTTTGTAATTCTACACGAATAGGGAAGCGCCCTTGTAATTCAGGAATTAGGTCAGAGGGCTTGGCGAAATGAAAGGCACCTGCGGCAATGAAAAGAATATGTTCAGTATTGACTACACCGTATTTAGTATTTACAGCACTTCCTTCTACAATTGGTAACAAATCGCGTTGTACTCCTTCACGGCTCACGTCAGGTCCGCCTGAGCCACCTCTATTTTTACTTGCAATTTTATCTATCTCATCAATAAAAATAATTCCTGCATTTTCTGCTTTTTTCAAGGCTTCTTCTTTAACTTCGTCCATGTCAATGAGTTTGTTGATTTCCTCTTCTAACAAATATTTTCGGGCTTCGGCAATAGACATTTTTCGTTTACGGCTTTTTTTAGGTAGTATTCCACTAATCATTTCTTGTAGATTCATTATTGCTACTTCATCAACGCCTGGTCCTGCAATTCCAACGCTGTGGACTGGGCTTTGCTGGATTTCAATTTCAATTTTTCGGTCGTCGAGTTCACCTCTGCGTATTTTTTCTCTAAATTTTTCACGAGTGCGTTGGTTGAGGGCATATTCTTCATCTATTACCTCTTCGTTGTCAAATCCAAGCATGGTTTTAGACTTTTTTTCTGTGACAGCGGGGATTAAGATGTCTAAGATAATCTCTTCTGCCATTTCTAGGGCTTTTTGTTTTACTTGTTCTCTTTTTTGAGATTTTACCATGTTGATAGCCTGTTCCATAAGGTCGCGTACCATACTTTCTACATCTCGCCCTACGTAGCCTACTTCGGTAAATTTAGAGGCTTCTACCTTGACGAAGGGAGCATCAGCCAGTTTGGCGAGTCTACGGGCAATTTCTGTTTTCCCTACACCTGTGGCTCCGATCATGAGAATATTGTTAGGCATAATTTCTTGTTTCATGTCAGCAGGGCTGTGTAATCTTCGCCATCGGTTTCGTAGGGCGATAGCTACCTGTCGTTTAGCTTCGGCTTGCCCAACGATATATTTATCTAATTCGGCAACAATTTGTTTAGGGGTAAGATACTTTTCCATGCTCATGGTTAAGCTGTTCTAATTGGGTCTGAATTTGATAAAATTAGTTTTGCTGTTTAAGTTTTTGTTCTAAAATTTCAATTTGTTTTTGATATTCTTTCACTTGCTGTATCATTTTCTCTTCTTGTTGTTTAAGTTGGTCTGCGGCGTCTAAGGTTTCAAGGAGTAATTGTTTGATTTTAATTTCTGATTTTTTAGCTTCGGTGATATCTCGTGCAAAGATAGATAAGCCCACTACTTCCCCCTTTTCATTTCGGATAGGGTTGAACCAGTTTTCGCGATATGTTTTATTAGGATATTTTCCGCGTTCAAATACTTTTACGAATCGCTCTCCTTGAAGGGCTTGGTTGTAAAGTTTTCGCCAATCTTCGTGGTTTACTTCGGGTAAATACTCAAAAATAGAAGTATTGAGCTTTACTTCTTTGTTAGTATTTTTTTGTAATTCTTTTGCGTATACCTCATTGATAACAATAATTTGGTATCTGCGGTTCAAAGCTAGGATACCGTCTGTGGTGTTATTGATAAGTGAAATGAGATTAGCTTCGGTTTGTTTTACGGCTTCTTCGGCTAGCTTACTTTGGGTAATATTTTCAGTAAAAATAGAAGCACCGATTACTTCTTTGTTCTCGTTAAAGATGGGGTTATAGCTATGTTCATAGTATACTTTTTCGAAGCCGTTTTCTTCTATTTCTAATTTAGTAAATTTTTCTCCCCTTAGTACACGTTGGAAATCTAATTGTCGTTTGAAGAGTACTTTGGAGGGGATTTCTTGTAGAAGATTTTTTCCTACTTCTAACTTCACTCCTTCTTGCCAATAGAGGGCTCGCATTACGTTATTAACGACAGTAATGTTATAGTCTTTATCAAAGGCTATGATGGCGTGGGAGGTGTTGTTAATTACGGCATCAAGGTTAGCTTCTTTGCTTGCTAGGATGTCTTGGGTGATGCGCATTTGTTTTTGTGCGGCTTGCAGTTCACGCATATTAGCCCTTAGTAATTCTTCTTGTTGTTGGAGCATGCGTGTTTTTTGTAGGGATTCTTCCAAGAGGCGTTTAGTATGTTCGTTATTTTTTGTGCCTGCAATAGCTGAGCCTACAAACTCGGCAATTTTTTCTACAAATTCGCGCTTGTAAGTAGGTATATCCTGAAAGGAGGCGAGTTCTAACAAGCCAAATATTTTACCTAACGAGGCAAAAGGTACGATTAGAAGGCTTTGTGGTACTGCTCCTCCTAGCCCAGAAGTGATTTCAATGTAATCTTTGGGAATTTCTTTGAGATAGATGGTATTTCCCTCGTTCCAAGCTTGCCCTAATAAGCCCTCTCCTTTTTCTATGGTTCGGTGAATGTATTTTTTCTTATTATATGCATAGGTTGCTTTGAGTTCCATGACTTGCCCTTGAGGGGTATCTTCTACAATGAAGAAGCCTCCTTGGTTAATTTCTAAGTAATTTACAAGTTCCTTCAAAAACTCGTCTGCTAGTTTGTTTAGGTTGTCAGCATTTCGGGTAAGGATTTCACTAAATTTGGCAATTCCTGTATTAGTCCAGTACCGAATGGCATTAGTTTCGGCAATTTGGCGCAGGCTATCGCGCATTTTAGCTAAGGCTTCTCCAAGGTTTCCTTTATCCCCAAACATTTTAATATCGCTTTCATAATTTTTTTTGCCTACTTCTAAGGCAAATTTTTCTACTTCATGCAATTGTCGGGCAAATAGGTTTAAGAGTGTGGCAATTTGAGTAAATTCGGCACTTTTTACTTTGACTTTGGGGGGAATATTCCCTTGATTGAGCTGCTCTAAAAAGAGTTTGATTGGAGCTTCTTCTTGTAATAGAAATGAGTGAATATTTCCAACTGCTAAATAGAGGATAATCATTGAGAAGATGATTAATCCAGTAATTACCCAATTATAAATTTGCAGGTTGGTAGCTAAGGCGATATTTTTACTAGAGAGGTCTATTTGTTGTTTTTCATTAAGTTGATCAAAAAGTTTATTTATTTGCCGTTGTGTAGGTAAAATTTCGCGTTCAATTACTTCGGCTAAGGTAGGGTTGAAATAAATTTTATCTTTTTTTTCCGTTAGGAATTCTTGTTTAGGTTGCCCTACGGCTTGTATAGCACTGTTAAAGTCGCGATATAAGCGGTTAAGTTGGGTTTTTATTTCATTAAAAATATCTTCTACAGCTTCATTAGGAGTATTTTTTATGAGAGTAGCTACCGAGTCTAAACTGCGTTTCACTTCGTATCGCCAAATTTCTTGTAATTCTTGTGAAAAATAGGCCTCTTGGCTTTCTTTTTCTTGGATATTAGTTTTGGAATAAATACCTTTGTTGAAAACGTTAATACAGTCTTGTATTCCTTCACGAATTTGAATAGTTTGTTGGTGCAGAGGCTTGTAATATTTAATAACTTTTTGGCTGTGATTGTACGTATCTGTATTAACTAAAAAGGCGACTGACATCACAAGAATAAAAAAAAGCCCCACTCCGCCAGCTCCGAATACGAGTCTGTACCAAAAAGAATAGAAGATAGCCGTACTGAAACGTAGTTTGTTATTTTTAGTGGGTTTTGTCATTTACTTTGCCTCAAAGTCCAATGATTTCACAAAGATATAGTTTTTTAGGAAAAAAAAACAATTTTGAGATCTCTGCTAACTTAATGTAATTAATACAACTTTATAGTTGAAAGAGATCTTTGCAATTAGAGCAAATTTTGTATCTTTGCATAAATTCAAATTCTATTATTATGCCATTACAACGGATTCTAAGTATTATCATAGCTACGTTAGGGCTATTACTTTTTAGTCGATGTCTTTTTCAAAAGCCCTCATTTTCATTTGTACCTGAGATAAGTTTCAAGCGATTTGATCGCTTTCTTAAACGCGATCCTTTTCTTACAGGAGATTCTGTGCGTATCAATATTAATTATCGAGATGGTGATGGCGATCTTGGCTTAGCCGATAGAGATACAGTGGGGGCATATCGCAGGTTTGTGAGTGGAACAGTTCTTAATCGCTTTTTTAACAATTTCTTTGTGCGCATTTTTAGAGTAGTAGGCAATACGGAAAGTGAGATTATCCTGAACAATCTTACTTATGATGGTCGCTTTCCTCTACTTAATCCTGACTTGAGGCGAACACCTTTAGAAGGTGTAATTAATTATGGTATTGACTTTGCCTTTTTTCAGCGAGATATCAATAATTTTAGAGATTTGAACAACCCTAATCGTATTTTAGATTTTGTTACTTTACGTTTTAAGATACAAATTGCAGATAGAGCCTTGAATTTGAGCAATGAAGTCAGTACGGATACGCTTCGGATTAGCCGACGCCAGTAACCTTTCAGTGTTTGCTTATTCGTTTATGCCGAGGGCATACAGTATAAAGGAATAGTTGGTTGCAATATCTTCATATTGCTGGAATCTTCCTGTTTTACCCACATGTCCTGTATTTTTATCGATTTTTAGCAATAGTAAATTATTATCTGTTTTCATTTCGCGCATTTTAGCTACCCACTTGGCAGGTTCAAAGTATTGCACTTGCGAGTCATTTAGGGCAGTAGTAACTAAAATGTGAGGATAGTTCTGGGCTTTTATTTGGTCGTAGGGAGAATAGCTAAGCATGTAATCATAGTAAATTTTTTCCTTAGGATTGCCCCACTCCTCAAATTCGCCAGTGGTAAGGGGTAGGGTCTCGTCGGACATGGTGGTAACCACATCTACAAAAGGGACTTCTAAAACAGCAGCTTTGAAAAGTTCAGGTCGTTGGTTTAGTACGGTAGCTACTAATAAGCCACCTGCACTTGCTCCCATAGCTACTAAATATTGAGGTTTAGTGTATTGTTTTTGTATCAAATATTCAGCACAAGCTATGTAATCTGAAAAGGAATTTTTTTTGTTCAAAAGCTTACCTTGTTCATACCATGCTTTCCCCATTTCTTTTCCGCCTCTTACATGGGCGATAGCATATACAAACCCTCTATCCAAGAGACTGAGTAAATCAGGTAAAAAAGCGGGTTTTTCACTAATTCCATAGGCACCATAGCCGTATAAGATGAGGGGATTTTCACCATTTTTTACTAGACCTTTTCTATAAACTAATGAAATAGGCACGAGAGTGCTGTCAGGGGCAGGGGCGAAAATTCGTTCTGTATCGTAAAAAGCAGGAGAGAAATTGCCTAAGATTTTTTCTTGTTTTACAAGTGTTTGCTTTTGGTTTACTAAGTCTAAATCAAAGTAAGTCGTAGGTGTAGTAAAAGAGGTATAGATATAGCGAAGTGTTTGTGTATCAGTACGCATGTTTTCGTCTAGTTCTACACTAAAAGTAGGCTCAATGAAAGGCAAATAATATTGAGTATTTTTCAGTAAGTTGATAATACGAATAGCATCTAGCCCATTTTTTTGTTCTTTTAGCACAAGAAATCCTTTATAGGCTTGAAAACTCTCAATTAGAGTGCTATCGCTGTGAGGTACTACTTCTTGCCAGGTGCCTTTTTTATACTCTTTGACGGGGCATTTAATAATTCTGCCATTAGGTGCTTGGTAATCAGTGAGCATAACGAACACATCCTCACCTTTTTCGGTTATATGTTCTGTAAAATAACTTCCTTTTTGTTTTCTGCTAACGATCATTTCGGGCTTTTGGTCAGGCTGATTTGCTTTGATGAAGTACTGTTCTGTAGAAGTTACACTATCAATACTAAAAAAAATATATTCACGACTACGACTTCGCATGAGAGACACGGAAAACTGCGTGTCTTTTTCATTTATTAGTATTTCATCTTTGCTTACGGGTGTGCCTAGAATGTGCTTTTTGATTTGGTCTGCTCTCAGGGTTTGTGGATTAATGGTATTGTAAAAGACTGTTTTGTTATCGCTTGCCCATACTACTACACCTGCACAATAGGGGATTACATCGTCAAGCATTTTCCCTGTGCGTAAATCTTTGAAATATAATGTAAAAATATTATTACCTAAGGTATCAATAGCTAAGGCAACGTAGTTGTGGTCATCGCTCGGTGTGAAGGTTTCTAATTCATACACTTCTTTATTTTGTGCCATCATTGCCACATCAAAGAGTACCTCTTCTTCGGCTTGTATGTTCCCTTTTTTTCTGCAATATTTGGGATATTCTTGTCCTAATTCATAACGTTGATAGTAAAAATAATTCCCAATTTGATAATAAGGCGAACTTTCTTGTGGATTAATGCGACTCCTTACTTCTTCTAAAATTTTTTGTTTCAGAGGTGCGGCAGGGGCTAACATTTGTTCTGCATAGCGGTTTTCTTGTTCTAAATACTGAATGACCTCAGGGTTTTGACGGTCTTTAAGCCAGTAATAATTGTCAATTCGTTGTTTGCCGAAAGCAGTTAAAATGGTAGGTTTTTTAGGGGCTCGGGGAGCGGAAACTTCTTTTTGAGCAATAAGTGCACCAGCAAACAAGATAATAAAGCTATTAAGCAAAACAATTTTGAAAGAGAAGTAAACATTATTCATAACTCTCCGAATGTTGAAAAATGAATGGTTGTTTGTTAAGTAGTTTTGCTATTGTTAAGGAAAAAATATATACAAAAGTAAGAAAAAATGAATAATACTTTGAAAAATCTTACCAAAAAGAAAATAAAATTTATCGGGCTTATGCAATTAAATTGAAATGGATAAGTAAAAATGGGAGATTTTTCTTAACCATATTAGATTTTGCATTGTTAAAATAGTATAGATAAATCATTTTAAACATTAAAAGTTTAACTGAATAGACTAGCATGTAAACAACTTTAGAATAACATTTAGTTTTCCTTCTTAATCGTGCTAAAAAATGACGAAAAAGACTATTCTATCCTTCAACCATAAACGTTTCCGCTTTGGATTGTATATGCTCTGGCACAAATGCTTCGTATGCTTTCCAATAAGCCGTACAAACCCTCTCCCTTTATCTTCGGTTCAATCTTCTTCCAAAGTTTTTCACCAGTTCCAGTTCCCCTGGTACCAACTCCGCAATAAATGAATTTACGCCCAGCTCTATCAACAGCAATCCATCTCCAACAATAGTTTTTTTTGAACCAATATATGTGCATCTCATCTATTTCAATAACTTCAATAACATCACTGCTCCGAATTTCATCAAGTTTTTTTCCGTATGCCTTAATCCAATTAAAGACTGTAACGTGGCTCACTTTTAAGAAGCGACCAATGGAGCGAAATCTCAGCCCTTCAAGATATAATTATTAATGCATCACGTTTTAGTTTTTCAGGTTTTCCTATGGGGTAAAACGAAAACTGCAGTCTTTATTTAAACATTGTTTGCCTTTAACTATACCCTCTTTACAAAATTTTGTTGATTTGCATTTGGGACATCGTTCCATAGTTTCAGGGTTGTAGTAATTTTTTTGCAAATCTATACAAAATTAACAACACTGGTTAAATATGTTGAAGCAACTATCTGAAATTTGATGTAATATTTCTAACTATTTTTCGACAAATATTTTAGTATCTTTGCAAGTTACTTTTGCCATCTAGTATTTTTTATTAAGAGATTTTTATCATTTTTTTTCTAAAAAATGTCTTTTTTTCGTATAGAATTAGGTCTTCTTGCTATTACTACGTGGCTGTTCAATGTATCTATATTTTTTAATACTCATGCTCAAACTGCCACGGTACAATCGCTTAAAGATAATCTGGAAAAAACTGCTCCAGATACTCCCGAGCAAGTAAATATACTAAACCAATTAAGCAAATCATTGATAAAAACCGATAAAAAAAATAGCCAAGAATATGCCCAAAAAGCCCTTAAAATAGCTACCTCGCTCAACTATGAAACAGGCATGGCAGATGCTTATGCTAATTTAGGCAATTGGGAAGGACTAATTCAACAAAATGCAGTTAAAGCCTACGAATACCACGAAAAAGCCTACCAAATTTACAAAAAACTTTATGAACAGAACAAGATAGACAAATGGAAAATGTATGAATTTATCAGCGAAAACGCCGTTCCCACCTACAAATTTGTAACTGAAAAAGAAGGGAGAAAAACACGAAAAGATAGAAAAGCTATTCAAAACTATGAAAAACTAAATGCCGAAATGACACTCTACCTTACAAGTATCGCTGCCGATACACGTGAGGAACTCAATAAAGCTAGTGAAGTGATTTCAGAAAAATCTACTGCCTTATCAGAAATTGCCTCAGCTCTCTCTGAAACCGCCTCCAAACTCTCAGAAACTAATATGAAGCTCAAAGAAAAAAAAATGAGCGAAAGAGCATTGATTTTAGAAAAAATAAGACTATCAGGTAACTTGCAGGAGAAGGAAAAACAAGCCCTTGCCCTGTCGGATAGTTTGCTCAACCAACAGCTTATTTTACAAGAGCGAGAGCTAAAACTCCAAAAACAAGCCCTCAAGCTCTCGCAAGAGCAAGCTAAAGCTGAAAGATTAGCCCAAGAAAAAGCCTTGCACGAAGAGCAAGCCCAAAAACAACGAATTTTAATCATTTCGTTGATTGTTATTGGTATCTTAGCTATTAGCTTCTTAGTAGTGGTTTTTCTCAACCTCCGAAAGCAGAAGGCTCTCAACCAAAAACTCAACGAACAAAATGTTCAAATCAACCAACAGAAAGAGGAGATTGAAGCCCAACGTGATAGCCTCGCCGAGGCGAATATTAGCTTACAACAACAAAAAGAAGAGATAGAAGCCCAAAGAGATAAACTAGAAGAACTTTATCGGGAATTAGAATTAGAAAGAAGTAAAGCCGATAGATTGCTCTATAATATCTTACCTCGTGAAGTGGCTGCCGAACTGAAAGAAACAGGCAAAGCCACACCAAGGTACTATGAAATGGTAACAGTAATGTTTACCGACTTCAAAGGCTTTACATACCATGCCGAAAGAATGAGACCTGAAATTATTATTCAAGAATTAAACGAGTGCTTCCTAAAATTTGATGAAATTATCGAAAAATATGGTTTAGAAAAAATCAAAACTATTGGAGATGCCTACATGTGTGCAGGAGGTATCCCTATACCTAACACCACTAACCCTATTGATGCCGTAAATGCTGCCTTAGAAATGCAAAAAGTCATGCAAGAAATCAATAAAAGAAAACGCCAAAACAACGAACCTACCTGGGAACTTCGCCTAGGTATACACACTGGTCCGTTGGTAGCAGGGGTTATAGGTAAAATGAAATTTGCTTATGATGTTTGGGGAGATACCGTGAACATTGCCTCGCGCATGGAAAGTAGCGGAGAGGTAGGAAAAGTTAATATTTCCGGGGCAACTTACCAATACGTTAAAGATGAATTTGAATGCGAATACAGGGGAAAAATACTAGCTAAAAACAAAGGTGAAATAGATATGTATTTTGTAGTAGGTAGAAAAACCACATGAAGATAAACCTAAACCTAAAAACTTCTTTCTGTTATGGCACTACACTATAAACTTCAACTTTTGCTTTGGGGGCAGAAACTACGCGGAGATAAACCACTTAATCAGCTATCTCCCCAAGAGGCACGTTTGGCATACAAAAAAAGGATGCAAGAAGTAGA
Source organism: Microscillaceae bacterium (assembly GCA_025054775.1). Taxonomy (GTDB): domain Bacteria; phylum Bacteroidota; class Bacteroidia; order Cytophagales; family Microscillaceae; genus JANWZA01. The sequence continues at coordinate 66,512 of JANWZA010000011.1, read as the reverse complement.
CAAAATTGCTAATTTTGTTACTCCTGTTCATAATATAACCAAACAAACTATTGAAGTAGATAATGGTAACATAGAATTGCGCATTTACCATCCCACTGCCGAACCAAATTTGCCAATTTGTATGTTTTTCCACGGAGGCGGTTTTGTAGTCGGCGATTTAGATACCTACGAACCTCTATGCAAAAGACTAGCAAGTTTAGCGAACTGCATTGTTATAGCTGCAGACTATCGGCTTGCTCCTGAGTATTCTTTTCCTACAGCCCACGAAGATTGTTACAAAGCTACACTTTGGGCTTACCAAAATGCCCACACCTTTGGTGGAAATGCCCAAAAAATAGCCCTTTGTGGCGATAGCGCAGGCGGCAACTTGGCTAATGCCGTAGCTATGATGCTTCGCGATAGAAAGCAAACTATTAAAATTTGCCAACAGATTCTAATTTACCCAACCCTTGACGCTACTTTCGGCTGTTCTTCAATTAATCAATTAGCAGAAGGTTATTTGCTTACTCGTGAAATGATGTTTTGGTTTCTTAAACAATACGTGCCTGAAAATCAAGATAGAACTAATATCTATCTATCACCTTTGTTTGCCAAAGACCTGAAAAGCTTACCGCCTACACTTATCATAACAGCAGAGTACGACCCACTCAAAGATGAAGGGAGATTGTACGCCCAAAAGTTATTACAGGCAGGTGTACCAACTACCGAAATAAACTATTTGGGCATGATTCATGCCTTTATTCAGTTACCCAAGTTCTTACGCCAAGCTGACGAAGCCCAAAAATTGATAGCAAAGACTTTGAAAAAGGCATTTGCTTAAAACATCTGTGAAAGAAATGCTTTGCTAAACGTGAAGGTGGGCATAGAAGCCATGATTTGCAACTCTTCCCAAAAATGACTTTGCTCGTCAAGGAAACGAAAAATGCGGGTAAGCGGATGTTTTTCAAACATAATTCTAAAAATTTCCTTGCCTTCGTAACGGTTGCGTGCCAATACATCTAGCAAGGTAGCATCATATAGCCGAAACCTATTGTAAAGCGGTTGCCTAAAAAAAGGTTGATTTTTTCGAATAAGGTTTTGTAATATCTTATCCGTTTTTCGCTGAATGTTCATAAAAGTATAGCCTGTGCTGGCTTTGGTATAACCACCTTGCGTGCCGATATTGATAATACGCGGGCTATGCTTTTGTTGAAAAGGCATGTTAGTCATAGGTATTATTCCAAACTCCTTTTCTAAAATGCTGAAATTTGTCAAGTGATATTTACCTTTCAAATACTCTTGAATTTGATTTTCATACTGCTCCTGAGTAAGTATTTTTTTAGAAAAGAGTGTAAATTCCACTAAGGCTCGTGTAGGGCTGTGAGGTAATATATACATAAATCTCGTTTCGTGATGTTGGTCTATGCTAAAATCCATAAAGGTAGGTATATTTTCATTAAAAGTAGGTTGTGGGGTTTCAATGAGCCACCCTTTGAAGTGTTGCAAAAGGTAATGATATTTATTAGGATTAGGATTTTGGTGAGCGAAAAGACTATTAAAAGCCCATTTCGTTTGGTAGGTATTACCTTCTACTTGTACGTAGGCTGCTCTTTTATCTGAATATAATTGAGAAATATTACCATAAAGCCAAGTAATATTTGGATTTTTAGAAAGATTTTTTAGGATAAATTCATAAAAATCTATACTTCGTATCATTTGGTAACGGTAAGGAGTAGTAGGAATAACTTTTTCAAAAGGTGGGGCATGAAAATAAATTTTTTCCCAAGTCTTGGATACTATTTTCTCAAATGCGGTAGGTTCTTGGGTCCAAAAGCACCAAGTACGATCGTTTTGATTTTTAGGAGTTTTATCAATCAAAAGAATTTTTTTGTCTTGGAATTCAGGTAGTTGGTTCATTTTGTAAACCAAACTCAACGCAGCACAACCTGCTCCTGCAAAAATGTAATCGTACACCAAGATAAAAAATAGTAGTTTTACTATTTAGGTTTTACAAACTTTTTTCTTACAAAGAACACTCTGCCCTGTATTTTTTGTTGCTTAAAGCCAAATTTTTTCTGTGTAAGTCGTTTTTTTTAATGTTGTTTAATTAAAGTTTTTATTAACATAATTGTTCAAAGAGCCAGAAAGGTTGATTTTGTGTATCAATTTCAACAAAGTCATCTCTTTCGGTTCTCAGATGCCAAAAGCCGTGGTTTTGGCCCTTGTCTAATACTAAATTAGTATAACGAGCCTCAAAATTATTATTAGGCACGTATATCTTGAAGTTTGTACCTTTGGAAGCCCACTTTTTCCATACCCCCTCTTTTACCCAAAAGGCCTTGAAGTTTTGGTTATACAAAACTAATTCCAAAGCAGTTTGCTTGGTAGGCAGTTCTATAGCTTGCTCAAAATTTGCTAATAAGCTGACAGTCTTATGCTTACGATGCTTCAAATAATTTACACCATTAGCAATTAAATCACTATCCATTGCCAAAATTTCCACAGGGGATTGTTTAGTAGTTAGCTTTTTCATAGCATCAAAATTCTCTAAATGACATATCACAACATCAATTTTGATACCCCAACTTAACACAGTTTCCACAGCAGACTCCAACACTATTATGGTAGGATTCCACTCTAAAAGTTCCTGCACAATGGCAAAATCACAGGCTTTAGGTTCTATAATGAAAAGGGCAGGCTCTTGTTCATTTCTTACTACATGATGCGAGGACATATTTTTTGGAATTATGTTTAATTTACATTTTTGCAAATAAAAGACCAAACTAAGCGATACGTCATGTTTTTTGCTATTTTACACTAATCATACGAAGCAAAAAAGGTTTTAGATTTTCCAAGAATTAAATAGCTGATTTACAGGGTTATATAATTCATACAAAGTTAAAATTTTAGTTAGTTTTGTATATAAAGTATAATTTTTTAGATATAAGTTTTCAGAAATGAATGTTTTGATAGAAGAATAAAGCTATTTGGGTATAATTGTAACGACAGGTACGGCTGTTCTTGCCGTAGGGAAAGGCGGCTGTGGTTGCCCATCGTTCAATTATTTCTGCGGAGTATTGCAAGCCCAAATTGTAAGCTGAAGCACAGAAAGTAAGTTTTTGAAGTACAGAATAGTTCTGCAAATATAAGGCAAATTTTTTTTCTATCAAACTTACAAAGGCTGCAAGGTAAAGGAGTTGAAATTTCCAATCATTGAGGCGTTGTATACGGATTTGCCGCTGTTCAGTAGCAGAAATATTTTTAGAAAAAAGTAGGGCTTTGTATTGAGGTATTAAATTGTATTTAATAATTTCTTGCTCAACTATTTCTGCAAACGAGGGCTTCATTTGTAACCTTCCTACTGAAAAATTAGCATAATCTGTTCCCCAACGTATATATAAGAGTGAGAGGCTAGCAGTTTCGTAAAAGTTTTGTGTTTCGTTGTAACGTATCATTTCAGGGAAGGCAAGGGCTAACACAAATCGCCAATCCTTGTGATAAGCACATAATATTTTTTGAGTAAGGGTTTTATTTTCTTTCAAAAAGGCAAGGGTTTCTTGGTAAGATTGAGCGTATTTTTGTAAAAAATCTTCCGCACCATTATTGACTTGGGCTATACTTCTATTTACGTGAATAATTAATGCAACATTTAACCATAAAAAAAATAATTTCACTTTATTGAAACAAAATTTATTTTACTCTGTACCAGTTCTGCGTCCTATAAAAGATGCCCCAATAACCGCGCACTTTAAGTACGCCTTGCTCTAACCACATTTTACAGCTATACACTTGTCCATTGCTAGGGTCTAATATTTTGCCACCTGTCCACACGTCTCCTTGCTTCTGCATGTTTTCAATGATTACCAAACCCATCACTTTTTGATTTTTACGGTGGTCTGTGCATTTTTCGCATACTGCATCAGGTTTTTCACCAGGGCGAAGGTAAATTTTGGTAATTTTACCAAAATATTTTGTACCTTGCTTGTAAATTTCTACCCAAGAGCGTTCTTTTTCAGTTTCATCATCTATAGTTTTCCACGTGCCCACTATATCATTTTCTTGAGCAATAGCAAAAGTATCCGCTCCAAAAATAAAACAAAAGAGGAGTAGAATTTTACCAAAAAATAGCATTTTCATTGAGAAACAATTTAATTTTGTAACAACTGACTAATTAGACTTGCACTAAAAATAGAAAGTAAAAACCAACCAATAAAGCCCTCGGCAACAGCCAGGTATCGTGCAATTCCTTTGGCAACAATTTCGCCATAGCCCAAAGTCATAAATGCATTGATACTCAACGCTATGGCATTGAGCAAGCGAGTAAGTAATCCTATAACTAAAAAATAGACGAAATAGCCCATAACTAACGAACCTATATACCACTTCTTACGCTTGGGGAGTGTAGCCCACTCGCCAGGTGTAGGAGCAATTTTATCTAACAACCACAAATTAAACTGGTGATAAACAAATAAAGTTTTGTATAGAGGTTTGGCTAAAAAGTACAAAAAAGCAGGTGCTTGGTTCAAACTGCTTCGTATTTGCTTGTCAAACTGTTCTAATTGTTGAAAAGCTATCATTTTTCGCCTTTTATACCTTTGAGCAAGAGTATGATTTTCAGAGAAGTACTGCATCAGTCCACTTAATTTTGCCATGACTCGCCTTGTGTAAAGGTTATCTATACGGCTAGGTAAAAAGAAATAAATAATGCTAAAATAAAAGATAACCTCTGCTGCATAAATTACCGACTTGACGGGGTTTGTGCCATAATCGCAGAAATATTCTAAAAATTCACTTACCTGGTAGCGAAGGTACGAGTCAAGCGTAGGATTTTGGTTAAATAAATATTTTAGCCTGCGGGTTTTTATCTTTTTAGATTCTACATAACATGCATTCGCTGATTCAATATCGCCACGTCCGCGATAAATCATAAGCAAAATACTATACGATTTGATAAGCCCCTCGTAGTCTTTCCAATTAGCTAACTCTTCTTGTGTTTGGGCTTGGTAAAGGATCTGCCCGCTGGGCTCATCAATATTTCTAAATGTGCATAGCTTAAAACCCGCCAACTGCTCCCAGGTAAAAATTAGGTTAGAGGGATTGTCAGGCATAAGGCACTCGTTAAGAGCAATATAAGAGAGTTTGTTCTCCGAAATTTCCATTTTCCCGTCCATACGTGTTCCATTCAGGTCTAAAGGCAAGTTTTCGGAGATAGAGTTCTTATTCATTTCAAAAGAACTAAACCCTCCAATGATTTCAAATTTACAACCATTATACCGAGAGCGAAATTTAGACTCGGTAATTACCAAGTCGCAGGCTTCTTTGCCATAGCTGTTGTCAATCAAAATAATCGGATTTTCGCTGAAAACAGTGCGTCCTTGGGCATCTTTTCGGTCAGTTTCTGTAGGGTCCTCATTGCTTACGTAATGGTATTCAATATTTTTGATAGAAATTTTATTGAGTTGCCGGAATTGTAATTTGAGTTTTCCACCAATTCTACAACTCACAATATCCAAAAAACGCCCTGTATATTGTGTAATTTCTAATTTATCGGCAAAAATACAATCTACCAAAGAGAAGTCGCAGGGTTGTATTTCGTTTGGATTGGTTTTAGTGTAAAAGGTACATTCTCTAAATTGTAATCGTTTTTGAAAATTGATATTATTTAAGGTAATTCCTGTATTATTTGCTAAAAAGGTACAATTATCAAAATTGAGTACCGCAGGTACTATAAATTTTGCACTATCACTCTCCTTATGGATACCCACCTCACTCAATTTTTTGGAAAGTAATTCATTAAGATTATAGTCGTAAATAATAGTTTGTTTGTTGAGGTTTTGGTTCTCTTTTTTGGTAATAGCATTAAAAAGGATGTCAGCTAGATGTATTTCCTCGTAGTTGCCGTTTTGTGCCCGAACAAGAGAGGTATAAGCAAACCATCCTAAAAACAAGAGAAATCCTTTTTGATGTATTGTCTTAAGAAAGTGGGCAAAATAATACGCATAGTTTTGTGGCATTTTACCAAAAAGTAGTACAATTTTTGGGCAATTAGTCATCTAAATCTAAAAAAATATAAAAAAACTTATTCTTTTAGCATAGTTTGCAATGTTCGCAAGTTAAATGCGTTCAAAGATAGCTAAAAAATCTTACCGTTTTACAAAATAGAAATGAAAAACTTCTTACATTTATCTATACTTTTGGTTTTCAGAGTGTTGCTTATGTTTTTGGGTGTTCCTTTTATCCTTTTCGTCTGTGATTCAAAGGGCAAAAGAATAGTCTTTGCAGGACTTCGCTAATGCTTCAGTGCTTTGCACTAAGCCCTGCAGGGTTTACTCTTTCAATCCCTAACATATGAAAAAACCTTCCAAAAGCAGTGAACTTTTGGAAAGGTTGCACTCGCACCAACGCTGGGAAATAGCTTAGTCTAAAAATTCAAATTTGTTTTGAAAATTTTGATAGCAATAGCCAACAAAATGATACCAAAGGCTTTGCGTAAAATCTCTGTACCTGTGTGTCCGAGTTTCTTTTCCAACCAGTCGGAGGCACGCAGTACTATAAAGATAAGCAACAAATTAAGCAAAATAGCAATAATAACACTAATTTGTGTAAATTCTGCACGGATGGTAATAATGGTAGTCATCGTACCTGCCCCTGCAATGATAGGAAAAGCCAACGGCACGATAGAAGACGAGCCGCCTTGAGTATCACCCTTAAATAGGTGAATGCCCAGCACCATTTCAAAGCCAATCAAAAAAATGATAATTGCTCCTGCAATAGCAAACGAAGCTATATCTAACCCGAATAATTTGAGAATAGACTCTCCCAAAAATAGGAACGCAAACATCAAAATACCCGAAACCAAGGTAGTCTGACGCGCATCAATATATCCTGTTTTCTTTTTAAGGTCAATAATTACAGGAATTGCTCCCAAAATATCTATCACTGAAAATAGTACTAAGGTAGCAGAAAGTATTTCTCTCATATTGATAAGTTTTACAAAGTTATCTAAAAATTCCATAAACTATATACAAAACATTATTTTGTACAAAAAGGTTGCCTTTTAAGTATATTAAATAATTGTTAAGTTCAATAAATTAGGAAAAATTAGCAAAAAAATCTTTCAAAAGTGCAATTTCTTGTGCATCTATTTGAGGAAAATTAGCTATACGAAAAGTAGAATTTTTTAATCCTCCGTAACCTTTTCCCAAAATAATATTTTGACTTTTAGCTAATATTCTCGATTTTTCAATGTTTTTTTCTTGTAAAGCCGTAATCGCTATTACTGTAGCTGAACGATTTGACTTGGCTGTAATTAAGGGCTGAAAAAGTGGGTGGGTTTCAAAAAAATTATACAAATCAGTGGCTCGTACTTCTAGCATAGCTTGCGTTTGCAGAATGTTCGGCAGTATTTCTAACACTTTGCTTAATAAAAAAATATTCATTACATTAGGGGTATGTGTTGTTTGCCACTTTTGGGCATTTTCGTATAAGTTCAATATGTTATTGTAGTAATTTCTTTGTCCTAGTACTTGGGCTTTTTCTATGGCTTTGGGCGAACAGATAAGCACTGCCAAGCCCGCAGGCAATCCTAAACACTTTTGCACTGAAGCGAAAGCAATATCGGTGTGCTGCCAGTCTATACTCACACCTCCCAAAGACGAGGTGAGGTCAAGGGCGATAAGGGCTTCAGGAAATTTTTGGTGAACGTGGGCTATTATTTCAAAGGATACACATGTGCCATTAGCAGTTTCATTTTGGCAGAAGGCAATAAGTTGAGGTATTTTTTTGTAATTTTTCAGGATTTCGAGGCTCAAAGGTTGGTTAAAACCCCAGCATACAAAATCAGTTTCACTTGCTTGGCGGTCAGGGATTTGTTGGCTTACCTTATACCATTTTTCCCCAAAGCTCCCACAAAAAAAATGTAAAAAAGCCAAATTTTTGTAAGATTGTGCTATAATTTGCCAACACTCCGTAGCTGAGGAGACAAAAAAAAGATGATAATTGGAAGGAAGATTCAACTTTTGCCGAAAACCTACCACTACTTTTTGGTAGATTTGCTCAAATTCACTACTGCGGTGGTTAATACTTAAAATACCTTCTTGGTAAGCCTCATACCAAAATTGTGCTATTTGCGGGTAAATTTTAGCAGGACCAGGATAGAAAGTAATAGGTGTTCTTTGCATAAATGGTATAACAAAAAGAAGAGTTATATTTAAGAACTATTTTTGAAAAATAATGCAAAGGCAATATAAGAGTGTTTACAAATTGCGGTTTCAAATGTGAGCATGCCTAAGTTTTTATGTAGTTTTACTATTTTTTCACGTAAAAACCTATAAGTAAACTAAATAAAATAAGTTTTTTGGTATTTTGATATTTAATTGATATTTAGCAAAATTGTAATTAAGTAAGAATAAAAATTGCTTTCTTTTTCATAAAAATTTTTGAATACGTAAAAAACTCCCACCTACTCCCAGTGAATTGTAATCAGAGTAGTTTTTAAGTTCTCATAATTTAGCAAATTCGTTTTATCAAAAGAAAGTTTAACTTTCTGTTGCATTTTTCGGTATAATAAAAATAGTATTTGTAATTTCTTCATAGCAATTCTTATGAAAAATGATTTTATCATAAGGCTAATAACGACATGGTTATTACTGTTCATAAATCTTACTTATAGCCTTGCCCAAAATGCTTGGCAAGAGACACGAAAACAACTGGAACAAGCCGAAAAACAACGTAAAAAAGAGGAGAAAAAAATCTCAAAAGAAGAGAAAAAGCGACAGAAGAAATACCTACGAAAAGCTGAAAAAAATTCCCAAAAATGGGATAATCGTTTAGATAAAAAGCCTCCTAAACGCGGACGCGGGCAAGCTATAAGCAAAAATACGGATAAAATGGCACGCGATAAGCAAGAATTTACTAAAAGAAACACCCAACCCAAAAATTTAAGAAATAAGAAAGACAAGAAACATAAAACAAACAAACAAAAACAACAAAAAAGTGGCACAAAAGGCAAAAAGTAACGACCTTTGCATAGAAATTTTTAATTTTTGTTGATTTTTTGCTTTTTACTACCCCATGCTAGAAACGCTTACACATTGCCCTATCTGCCAATACACTCATTTTCAACACTTTTTGACTTGTAAGGATTACACCGTCTCAGGTGAAAAATTTGATATTGTGCAGTGCCAGCAATGCCAATTTCTTTTTACGAACCCTCGCCCTAACGAGCAGGCAATTAGTAAATATTACCAAGCAGAAAATTATATTTCACATACTGACACTAGAAAAGGACTTATCAATCGCATATATCACTTAGTACGTAAGTGGACTTTGCGACAGAAATTACACTTTATCAATCAACTTCAACCCCAAAAAGGCAATTTGCTTGATGTAGGTTGTGGTACAGGTTACTTCTTAAATGCTTGCCAAAAAGATGGTTGGCACACTACGGGTACAGAACCAGATCACCACGCAAGAGCTTTAGCCCAAAAACAAGCACCACAAGCTATTTTGTACAAAAATATTTTTGACCTATCTGCCAAGCCAATCTTTGACTGTATTACACTTTGGCACGTCTTGGAACATATACACCAATTAGACCAAACTTTACAACATTTTTATCAAATTCTAAAAAATAGTGGCTCGTTAGTTATAGCTGTTCCCAATGCTCAAAGCCCCGATGCTCGATGGTTTCAAGAATTTTGGGCAGCTTACGATGTCCCTCGCCACTTATACCATTTCAAGCCCAAAGACTTACACACACTTTTCGCAAAATATCAATTTCGGTTAGTAAAGCAAAAAACCATGCCTTTTGATGCATATTATATTGCTTTGCTTAGTAATCGGTACAAATATAACCAAAGCCGTTACTTTCAATCATTTTGGCAGGGGTGGTACTCTAACCAACAAGCCAAACGAACAGCAGGAGGCAATAGCAGTAGCATGATATATGTTTTTCAAAAATAACTTGTACCTTTGCCCATTAATAACTCAATGAAATTATTTAGATTAAGATTTGTGCATAACTTGTTATGTATCAAGAAATTATAGAAGGAAAAAAAGCCATCGCTCTTATCGGATTAGGCTATGTAGGGTTGCCTATTGCTTTAGCCTTTGCTAAAAAAGTAAAAGTAATTGGCTTTGATATCAATGCTGCTAAAATTGAATTATTGAAACAACACATAGACCCGAGCGGAGAGGTAGAAACACACGAGTTTGAAAATTGCAATATCTTGTTTACCCACCAACTAGAAGACCTAAGACAAGCTAATTTTTTTATCGTAGCAGTTCCTACCCCTATAGATTCAAGTACCTTTCCTGACCTTAAACCTTTACTCTCAGCTTCGCGCACTGTGGGCAAAGTATTAAAAAAAGGGGATTATGTAGTATTTGAGTCCACGGTTTATCCAGGATGTACGGAAGAGGATTGCATACCAATTTTAGAGCAAGAGTCTGGGCTAAAGTTTCACCGAGACTTCAAAGTAGGGTATTCTCCTGAACGTATAAATCCTGGGGATAAGCAACATACCTTAGCTAAAATTACCAAAGTGGTTTCAGGATGTTGTGCGGAGTCATTAGAAAATATTGCTAAGGTTTATGAATTAGTGGTAGAGGCAGGAGTCTACAGGGCAAGTAGTATTAAAGTAGCGGAAGCTGCCAAAGTAATAGAAAATACCCAACGAGATTTGAATATTGCTTTAATGAACGAACTTTCACTTATATTTAATAAGCTGAATATCAACACTTTTGAAGTATTAGAAGCTGCAGGTACGAAGTGGAATTTTCTTAAATTTACCCCCGGCTTGGTAGGTGGGCACTGCATCGGGGTAGATCCATATTACCTTACCTACAAAGCTAAGCAAGTAGGGCATAATCCACAAGTTATTTTAAGTGGTAGAAACATCAATGATAATATGGGCAAATATGTAGCCCAAGAGACAATAAAAAAAATTTTGAGCAGTGGTATAACCACTTCCCACATCCGTATTCTGCTCATGGGGATTACCTTCAAGGAAAACGTAAAGGATATTCGCAATTCCAGAGTAGTAGATATTTATCACGAACTTCGTGCCTACAATGCCCAAGTAGATGTAGTAGATGCATACGCTGACTCACACGAACTCATGCACGAATACGGTTTTTCGCTTACTAAGCAAGTGGGCAAGGGCTACCATGCAGTTATCGTGGCTGTGCCACACAAACCTTATTTGGACCTGACAGAAGAGTATTTTCAAGATATTTGCATACCTAATGGGGTTTTGATAGATGTAAAAGGGATTTATCGTAATAAAATTCATTCACTTAAATACTGGAGTTTGTAAGTTTGTGAAAGCTTCTTTTGTACGAGGTTATACCATTTGCAACATCTCTTGGCGAAGGGCTTTGATACTTTCATTACTAATGTACTCGTCATAAGAGGTGTAACGGTCAATAATCCCCGCAGGTGTAAGTTCTATAATCCGATTAGCCACCGAATTAGTAAGCTCGTAGTCATGCGAGCTAAAAAGGATTGTTCCCTTATAGTCTTTAAGGGCATTGTTAAGAGCCGTAATTGACTCAAGGTCAAGGTGGTTAGTTGGCTCATCAAGGATAAGGAGATTAGGATTTACTAACATCATTTTAGCGAGCATGCATCGTACTCTCTCTCCCCCTGAAAGCACAGAGGCTTTTTTGAGAGATTCCTCACCCGAAAACAACATCCTGCCCAGAAAACCGCGGATAAATGCTTCATCTTTCTCTTCTGAAAATTGGCGAAGCCAATCAATCAAATTCAAATCGGTAGCAAAGAAATGCGAATTATCCAAAGGCAAATATGCTTTGTGAATAGTTTGCCCAAAAATAAAACTTCCCTCATCAGCAGTAACATTGCCGTTTAGGATTTCAAAAAAAGTAGTAACAGCTATCGGCTCTTTGGAAATAATAGCAATTTTATCTCCTTTTTTTACGTTAATGTTCACATTACTAAAAAGCAAATTACCTTCAATCGCTTTTTTTAGATTCTCTACCAACAGAATTTGATCACCTGCCTCACGGCTTTGTGTAAAGAAAATAGCAGGATATTTACGGTTAGAGGGCTTTATTTCCTCAGGGGTAAGCTTTTCTAACATCTTTTTACGGCTTGTAGCCTGACGAGACTTGGCAGCGTTAGCACTGAACCGCATAATAAACTCTTGCAGTTCTTTACGCTTCTCTTCTAACTTCTTATTTTTGTCTGCTAATTGCTTAGTGGCTAATTGACTTGCTTCGTACCAGAATGTATAATTTCCTGTGTAGATTTGAATTTTGCCAAAATCTATATCTACGATATGTGTACAAACGGCATCCAAAAAGTGCCTATCATGAGAAACTACTAAGACAGTATTTTTGAAATCGGCTAAAAAGTCCTCTAACCAAGCGATGGTTTCAATATCTAAATCATTAGTAGGCTCATCTAGGAGCAATATGTCAGGGTTTCCGAAAAGAGCTTGAGCTAATAGAACTTTTACCTTTTCCTTTCCACTCAACTCTGCCATAGGGCGTAGGTGCATCTCCTCACGGATACCCATGGCACTTAAAAGGCTAGCGGCGTCGCTTTCTGCGTTCCAGCCGTTCATTTCAGCGAATTCATTTTCTAACTCGGAAGCACGTATACCGTCTTCTTCACTAAAATCAGGTTTAGCATAGATAGCCTCTTTCTCTTTCATTACTTCGTAGAGCCTTTTATGCCCCATGATTACTGTTTCTAGTACTGTAAATGCGTCAAATTCAAAGTGATTTTGTTTCAGAACTGCCATGCGTGCGTCTTTGGCTAGGGACACGTTGCCTGTAGTAGGTTCTACTTCACCTGCAATAATTTTCAAGAAAGTAGATTTACCCGCTCCGTTGGCTCCTATAATGCCGTAGCAGTTGCCCGCAGTGAATTTGAGGTTTACATCTTCAAACAAAACACGTTTGCCAAAACGTAGAGAGAGGTTAGAAACCGTAATCATAGCTCTACCAAGAGAAGAGGATTTGTGGTACAAAGGTATGAAATTTAGGTGCTTGCAAAATTAGGAAAAAATCAGAAAATTTGTGTTATGAAACTACCGAATACCATAAGGGCCTTACAAATCTTATTACGAGAAGTACTCGGAAGGTATTGATTTAGAATTCTGATAGTGGAAATTTCTATTATAGAACATAATCTTAATAGAATCTATTGTGGTAAGCCCCAAGACAATGATGGCAGCTTACTTTTATTATTACTTGATGCATAACGCAAAGGTAAAAACTCATTATTTGTTTTGCTAAATAATCATTATACATTTTAGACCACCACTTCAAGACTATTAGAAAAGAAGGACTCAACCTCTTTCAAACCTTGCTCAATATCAATCACATAATTTGCCTCTATTTCAGAACTACTTAAAATTTTCACAAAACAATTGTTTTTCAAAAAATATATATCTTTGTGAGGGTATAAGCGCCTCTCGTACTACGAAAATACATCTTAATCAAACTTTCACATACCTTTAGAATAAATATAACATGGAACTTTCACACGAACAAAAAAACCTTTATCGTGCTATTGCAGAATTAGCGTATGCCATAGCCAAGGCAGATAAAACTTTGGAAGAGGCTGAAATTGAAGCCTTTGAGAATGCCGTTAGAGAAGAGTTGGAAGTTGATGAATGGCTAGCTGAAATTCACTTCAAAATTCTCCGAACTTCTATTAAGCCTGATTTGGAGTCGGCTTACAATCATTCTATGTTTTTGATTAAAAATAATCAAAAAGGACTAACCCCGGAGTTAGTGGCTAAATTTCAACGCATTTTGCAAAAGGTTGCCAACGTGGCAGGTGTTTCAAATGAAGAGCAAGCCATTCTAGACCGTTTTAACCAAGATATTAAAAAGTTTCTCTAAAAAGTTTAGTAACTATCTATTAGCTAAACAACCCTTCCCATGTTTTAAGAACTTGGAAGGTGCGTTTAAGGGTTTAGTTGTGTTTGTACTATTTTGAGTTTGTTACTAGCGTGCTAAAAGAAAATCTAAGAGACCTCTTTGCTTACATACCTGACGAGCCAATGCTGTTTAATAGCGGGCTTTTTTTGGTTTTTTTTACTATTTTTATTACTTTCTACTATCTTTTTGCCTATAAGAACACCACAATTAGGCTAATTTACGTAGTAATATTCAGTTTTTTTTTCTATTACAAAGCCAGTGGCTGGTATTTAGTCATCTTACTTTTTTCTATAGTACTAGATTATTGGGTAGCTTGTTGGTTAGATTATTCCCAAAATCCTATTTTTCGCAAAACGCTTTTGATTATTTCTATTTGGGCAAATGTAAGTTTGCTGATGTATTTCAAATATACCAACTTTTTTCTATCCAATTGGTATGCTTTGCATGGTAAACCTTTTGAGGCATGGGACATTTTTCTACCTATTGGCATATCATTCTATACTTTCCAAACTATTAGCTATGTAGTAGATGTGTATAATAAGGTAATTCCCGCCTGCCGTAATCTGATTGATTACACCTTTTACATGTCCTTTTTTCCGCATTTGGTAGCAGGTCCCATTGTGCGAGCTAAAGATTTTTTGCACCAAATTCGCAAGGAAATTCGTTTTGAAACTCATGAAATACACGAAGGTTTATATCTAATTTTGAAGGGCTTGTTCAAAAAAGCAGTGATTGCCGATTACATGGCACAATACGCTGACTTGGTGTTTGCTAATCCACAGGGATATAGTGGTTTTGAGAATCTCATGGCAATGTATGCTTACACACTGCAAATTTATTGCGATTTCTCAGGTTACTCGGATATGGCAATAGGCATTGCATTGCTCATGGGGTATCGCTTGTTAGAGAATTTTCGTAGCCCTTATCAATCCTTAAATATTACCGAATTTTGGCGACGTTGGCATATTTCACTCTCAACTTGGCTTCGCGATTATATTTATATTCCTCTTGGTGGCAACCGAAAAGGCAAAACCAAACAATACCTTTTTTTGCTCATTACTATGTTGATTGGTGGCTTTTGGCATGGGGCAAGTTGGAAATTTATTTTTTGGGGACTCATGCATGGGCTTGCTTTGGTAGTACACAAGTGGGTAAGTGGGCAAACTTGGGCGAAATACATTACACAAACTCCTCTTTTATTGATTAGTGGCTTGCTAACGTTTCATTATGTAGCTTTTTTGTGGATATTTTTTAGGGCAAATGATTTTACTACAGCTTTTATAATGATAAAGCAAATTTTTGTAGCTATGGAGTGGGGATATTTTCTACCTTTCCTGCAAGTGCGTAGTTTGTTAGTGGTCCTGATGTTGGTAGGCTTTGGGGCGACGCTCTTACCTGAGAAGGAAAAAAAATTGTTATACGATTTCTTTTGCCAAAGCCCTACTTATTGGAAAATTGCTTTTTTCCTTGTTATTATACAGTTAGTTCTCCAACTCAAAACTGAAAGTGTGCAGCCCTTTATCTATTTTCAGTTTTGAGAAAAAAACAAAGAGAGCAAAAATTGCTCTCCCTGTTTGAATATTGAGATTGAAACTAAGCCAATACTTTACTTTCTACTTTCTTAATGCTAATGCTCAACACGGGTTTGTGCGAATGATTTACTACGTCTTCGGTGAGGCTTCCTACCAAGAAATGCCACAAGCCTTGGCGTTGGTGAGTAGCCATTACGATTAAATCGGCATCAATTTCATCGGCAAAACGCATGATGGCTTGTTGCTCATCGAGGGTAGAGGAGGTAACTAATTCAGTATTTTCTAAGCCACTTTCTTTCACCAGTTCTTGATAGCGTGCTTGCATTTCTTGGTCATTGCTAAAACCTGCGGGGTTGTTAAGGTAGAGCAAAAATACTTTGGAATTGAATATTTTTTGAAACTCTGCCAATCGCTTAAAGCCCACAAGTTGGTCAGATTTGAGTGTAGTAGCAAAGGCAATTTTGTGAAAGGCACCTTTCTCTACTGCTTGGTTTATGGTAAGTACGGGTACACTGGCAGTACGAACTACACGCTCTGTATTAGAACCGACTAATACTTCTTCTAACCCTGAGGCGCCCTTCGTCCCCATGACAATCAAATCTGCTTCTATTCTTTGGGCAACTTCATTGATTTTACTTGTCAAGGAGCCTACTTCAATCAAGGTGTTAATTTTTACGTCAGCTAATTCAGGACTTTTCAATATTTCATCTAAGGCACGCTGTACGCTGGCTGTGAGCAATTGGAGGTACTGTTCTTCCACTGTCTTGTCGATGTAGAAACCTGCTAATGGGGCATTTTGTGAAGATACCTCATTGACATTGAGCAAAAATATTTCACCATTTGTTTTGCGAACAATATGAGCCGCCACATGAAGAGCATTCTGAGCAAACACGGAAAAATCGGTTGGAACTAGGATACGTTTCATAATTCTAAAGGGTATTTTAAGATGGAACGAATTGACTTTCTTTAAAACCTGCAAGCCCGTTGCTTTTTCTAGACTTGTTTTACGGGTCAAAGGTAATAGGAACAGGGTAGAAAAAGAAATACAAAAATCAGAGGCAAATATGATTGTTGTCAGTTCTAAAAATGATAAACTTGCAAGCTAAAAGAAGTAAAAAATAACCAAAACAAATTAAATTGCTTTGGTTGTATATAAATCTTTGATAATGAACTACAATCCATATTCAGTTTCACTGATAATATAATCTACTACACTTTTGAGGTCTTTTGTTTTTTCATAAACGGCTAGTTGTCGGTCTGCTCCTGTACCATTTTCTAACATGGTAAAAATGTATTCTACCTCTTTACGGCTTCCTAGTTCATCAAGTACATCATCTACAAAATCTACTAGTTCGTGGATAAGGTTTCTACACGGCACTTCCTCTTGTTTGCCGAAATCAATCAATTTTCCGTCTATGCCATAGCGGGCTGCACGCCACTTGTTTTCATTGATAAGAGGTTTGTTATAATAGCGAAAGCTTAAATTGCTTTTCATAAGTTTGTAGAGCTTGGCTACAATGGCTTGCATGATAGCTGCTAAGGCAATAGTTTCATCTACACGCATTTGCACGTCGCAAATTCTAAATTCGATAGTATTGAAGAAAGGGTGCAGTCGTAAGTCCCACCAAATTTTTTTGCCGTTATCTATACAATTTGTTTTTATGAGCAGGTTAATGTAGTCGTCATACTCAGCGGCACTTGAGAAGGATTCAGGCAGTCCTGTACGTGGAAATTTATCAAAAACTTTAGTTCTGAACGATTTGAAGCCTGTGTTTCGTCCCTCCCAAAAAGGGGAGTTGGTAGAGAGGGCGAAGATATGAGGCAAAAAATAACGTCCAATATTCATGATTTGAATACCTACCTCGCGGGTAGGAATCCCTACGTGTACGTGTAAACCAAAAATAAGGTTAGAACGTGCTGCATCTTGTAGTTCGTTTACTATCTCCTCGTACCGAGGATTAGGGGTGATAGGTTGATCTACCCATCGTGAAAAAGGGTGCGTCCCTGAGGCAGCAATTTTTAGGTCGTTTTTGTAAGCCAATTCTACAATCATTCGTCGTAAAGAGAGTACTTCTTGGCGTGCCTCTTGGATATTTTTACACACTACCGTACCTACTTCTACTACGGATTGGTGCATTTCAGCTTTTACTTGTTCTTGTAATCTTATCCTACCTCCTTCTACAATTTTAGACATGTGTGAACGCAACTCGCGAGTAACAGGGTCAATTGTTTGAAACTCTTCTTCAATTCCTAAGGTAAAGATGTGCATATGTGTTTGAGATTATTTCAATAATGTGTACTTTGAAATAGCAATTATACGTAATTTCAATTAAATTGCAAAAAAACGTAGTAGAACTTTCAAAAAAAATGTTTTTTGTATTGTTGCTAGTATTTTTATGCTCTGGGAGCTTACTCCTCAAAAATCTTCTCTACCTCGATACTCAAATCAGGAAATAGGTGAGGTTGGATAATACCTTCTACAAAAATGCCTTTCAGTTCGTATTTACCCTTCTGATTTAATACAAATTGGTGAACGAATTGCTCATATGGCACTACCGCCCAATATTCTTGTATGCCTGCCTCTTCGTACAATTCGTATTTGATTTTCATTTCCTTTTTGGAGTTGCCTAAGGATAAAATTTCAATTATCTAATCAGGCGAACCTAAGCAACCGCGTTCATCTAATTTTTCTTTATCGCACACCACGCACAAATCAGGCTGAACCACGGTGTAAATCTCTTTATTTGATTTAATAGATTTCTTTTTATCTAACAACCGCACATCAAACGGGGCAGAAAACAACTCACAAGGCTGATTGAGCAGGTAGTGCCCAATGTAGGTATGCAATCGACTGGCTATGCGTTGATGCTGCATACTCGGGACGGCTGCCATTTTGAATATTTTGCCCTTAATCAATTTCAGACGCTCCTCAAATTGCCAAAGCAAATAATCGGCATAGGTATAGGTCTTTTCAAAGTCTAATAGGTTTATATTGCGGATAATTTTCATAACCCTTATTGTAATTTTGCGTTAATCTTTGTAAAATCACAAAAAACAGGTTAAAAGAGAAGTTTGTTTAATAGTAAAATATTTCTCTTAATTAGCTTACCTCCACCCAAATCTAACTGAGCTATGTGGAAATGGAAAAAAAACGTAAGTGTAGAACTCGCCCCGTCAGAGCGAATTATCTTTCAAACCTCTCTGCATTGGATACTATTTGTACCTTCTATATCTATCTTTTGTATGGGCTTAGCCTGGAACATTGCCATTTTTTACTATTCCAACTACCTGTCTATGGAAGTGGCAAAATGGTTAAGTTGGATAGGTTATGGCATTATTTTGATAGGATTGGGTAAATTTTTTGCTGAATATATTTTGCATAAAACTTCGCTTTTTGTACTAACTAACCAACGCGTAATCATAGAAACAGGAGTCCTAAAACGTACCTCGCTTACTATTATGCTCTCCAAAGTGGAAGGGCTAAAGGTAGTGCAAACCTTGCGTGGACGCATTCTGGGTTATGGTACTATCTATATCACGGGGACAGGTGGAGCAGTGAGCCGTTTTGCGAATATTCGCCAACCTAATGTATTTAGCCAAAAAATTCAAATAGCTCAAAATACTAACCAAGACTCTGAAAATGATGCCAAACCACACGAAAAAACACACTCCCAATCACCCCCTCCTCTACGAAAACCTAAAAAATAGTTGCTATTTCGTACAAATTTCTGCTTAATTTATTCATTTAATTATTCATAAATACCAAAATGGTATATCTTTGTGGGTGCAACTTGGCAAAAATCTAGTGGGATTTCAAGTACACATTTTTTGCTAATTTTCGTTATATTATCGAAAGTTTGATTTGAATATTACTAACCTAAAAAATCATGAAGATCTTACGTATTTTTTTGTACATTGCCTTGTTTTCCCTGCTCTTTTTGGTGCTAATCATGGTAGCTATTCCGTATTTTTTCAAGGATGATATACAAAAAATAGTAGATACCGAGATAGCTAAACGCATCAACGCTAAAGTTTTTTACAACCCTGACAAATTTAGTTTGAGTTTTTTTTCACACTTCCCACACCTCTCCTTAGGTATGCAAAGTTTTGGTGTTATTAACCATGCTCCCTTTCAAGGAGATACCTTGGCTTCTATTCAAAAATTTGAACTAAGTTTGAATGTATGGTCTATTTTGTTTGAAAATGAGATAAAAGTAAATGGCATTTACCTTCACCAGCCTCGTATTTTTGCTAAAGTATTGCCCAATGGTAAAGCTAACTGGGACATCATGAAACCTGATACTACAAAAAAAGAGGCACCTAAAGCAGACACCCTCCCTACCAAGTTTAAGGCTTCAGTTAGGTATTGGCAAATTAAAAATGGATTGATTGTGTATGATGATAAAGTAAGTAATATTTTTGTAAAAGTACAAAATCTTACGCATGAAGGAAATGGTAATTTTACCCAAGATGAATTTGATTTGAACCTACGTACTCAAATACAAAAGCTTACAGCTAACTATGACGGCGTAAGTTATTTGAATGAAAAAACTTTGCAATTTGATGCTACCTTAGGCATAAATATGCCTAAACAAACTTATACATTTAAGGAAAACTTACTCAAAATCAATGACTTTGCTTTAGGATTTGAAGGTTTTGTCCAACTCAAAGATACTAACATCATTACCGATATACGTTGGAATGTAAAAGAAACCCAATTCAAGAATTTGCTCTCTTTGGTGCCAGGTATCTATACAGCTAGCTTCAAAGACCTGAAAACCAGTGGCAATTTGGCTTGTAATGGTTTTGTAAAAGGTACGTATAATAGCCAAAAATTACCTAACTTTGGGCTAAAATTACAAGTAAAAGATGGCTTTTTTCAGTATCCTACTTTGCCTACTGCGGTTAAAAACGTGCAAATTGATGCCGAAGTTGAAAATAAAGATGGTGTAGTATTGAACACCATTGTTAATTTGAAACAATTACAAGCCAACTTTGGGCAAAATCCATTCAAAGCAAAGGCTCTCTTGCAGGGAATCTCACCTTCCAATGTTGAGGCTGATATAGAAGGGAAACTCAATCTAGCTGAAGTAAGCCAAATTTTTCCTGTGGAAGGATTGCAACTCAAAGGTTTGTTAGATTTGCTCGTGAAAGCAAAAGGCAGATACGATGGTAGTAGTCTTCCCCAAGTGAATGCTGTTTTGAATCTAACCCAAGGCTATATCAAGTCGAAGTATTTTCCCGAGCCTTTAGAGGAGTTAGAACTTAAAGCCATAGCAAAAAATACCACAGGAAAATACGAAGACACTGAAATAGGCGTACAAAAGTTTACTATGCTTTTAGAAAAAGAACGCTTTGAAGCTACAGCTTTTTTCAAAAATTTAGCTGATATTCAATATGATGTAAAGGCAAAAGGTAAGATAGTTTTAGAAAAAATTACTAAAATTTATCCTTTGCCTGACATGCAACTTAAAGGGCAACTATTAGCTGATGTGCAAACACAAGGGCAACTCTCCAAAGCGTTAGCAGGCAAATACGACCAATTACCTACTCAGGGTTACATAGAGGTGAAGGATTTTCTCTATACAAGCAAAGATTTTCCACAAGGTTTTGGCATTACCCAAGCCCATGCCGATTTTACACCTGAGAAAATTTTACTCAACACTTTTGACGGTAGCGTGGGCAAAAGTAAAATCCAACTCAAAGGGGATTTGAGTAATTACATGGCTTACGTACTCAAAGCCGAAACTCTGAAAGGTAGCATGACCTTAAACAGCGAACAATTTGATGTAAACGAATTTATACCTCAAACTCCTGAAAATCAAACAAGTAAATCTACTAGTTCCACTCCGAGTACTACCGTGAGCAACGCTCCAAGTCAAACTAGTACAGGCAACTCACCCTTAGAAATTCCCAAAAATATTGATTTTACTTTTGCCGCTAATTTGCAAAAAGTACTCTATGGTAAATATACTATTCAAAATCTGGTAGGAAAAATTATTATACGCAACGGCATAATTCAATTAGACGATACCAAATTTAATCTATTAGGTGGGGGCTTTACACTCAAAGGTTTATATGACCCGCGTGAATTGTTTCACCCTAAATTTATGTTTGATTTTGGCATAAATAAACTACCTATTGCTGAAATATTTAATACCTTCAACCCTGAGCCTCAAAAAACTTCGCGCCTGGCTCAAGAAATTAGCGGTGATTTTTCTACTTTATTCAAATTTAGTGGGGAATTAGACCAAAATTTTATGCCCAAATTAGATAATACTTTCAATGGTGCGGGTTCAATCCAAATTCTTTCAGCCCTTATTAAGGGTTCACCCATTCTCCAAAACTTAGCAAAATTGACAGGCATACAAGAATTCGAGCAGTTGAATCTGCAAGATGTAAAAATGTTAGCACAAATCCAACAGGGGCGAGTTATTTACCAACCTTTTGATATTCAGACTGGTAAGCATAAAGTAAATGTAAGTGGGAACAATGGGTTAGACGGTTCATTAGACTTTGTACTCAAACTAGACCTTGCCGCGCAACAACTCAACCCTGTTGCCCGCAATACGCTTAGTGCCTTAACAGGGCAAATCAATCAAAATACTGAACGTATAAACTTAAACCTTAAATTAGCAGGTACTTATAGTAAACCAACACTCACTTTGCTTGGGGCTAATGCAAAGGAAATGATTAAGCAAGCCGTTGTAGAAAAGGCACAAGAAGTGGTGAAAGAAAATAAGCAAGTGCAAGAATTGAAAGAGAATGCAAATCAAAAGGCTGAAGAAATTATGGCACAAGCGCGCCAGCAAGCTGAAGCCATCGTGCAAGAAGCACGGAATTTAGCCCAAAAAATTAAAGAAGAAGCAGATATAAACGCTCAAAAAGCCATAGAGGAGGCCGCAAAAAATGGCTTCTTGGCAAAACTAGCTGCAGAAAAAGTGGCTCAACGTGGCAAACGTGAGGCATACCTTCGTGCCGATAATCTTGTTGCCGAAGCTGAAAAACGGGCTGAAAACTTATTAAAACAAGCCCAAGAGCGTGCTAATAAGGTAAAAAATTTAACTGAGTAAGTTTAGCTTACCAAGAAGTATGCAGTACCTAAGAGTCTTTTACTTGTTAGCTATGCTCTCCTTCGCTTGCCAAGGGCAACAGTCCAAGGTGCAAAATTACGATACAGGCGATATACCTCCTGAAAAAGTCATAGCTTATTTCAAAGAAATTGCCTTCGGTAGTGAGTTTGGAAGTAGTACAAGTTTTATCAAAAAATGGACACAAGACATCAAAATTTTTGTTGATGGTGAGCAAAATCTTACGCTCTTGCGTGAACTTGACCGCATTATCACTGAACTTAACCAACTTGTGCAAGAAATTAAAATTTACAAAGTCAATGCTCAAAGTCAAGCAAATTTGATAATCTATTTGGGTAGTGCCGAAATGTACGTACAAAAATATGACAAAGATGCTGAAAATCTCGTGAAAACAAATAGAGGATTGTTTACCACCCATACCAACGGTGCAGGAGTAATTACCAAAGCTACCCTGTACGTAGATTTGCCTAATTTGGATAGTCAAGAAGCACGAAAGCACCTACTACGCGAAGAACTTACCCAAGCACTCGGACTCATGCGTGATTCTTACACCTACCCTAATAGTATTTTTCAACAAAATTGGACAGAAACCACTGAATACGACCCCATAGACCGACAGCTTGTAAAACTACTTTACCAACCTTGGGTAAAGCCACGCATGACTGCTGATGAGGTGGAGCGCGAATTTTGGAAACGCACTCCTAAAAAGCCTACGCTCTCTGCTGAAAAGCAACGACTACTTGCCCATTTCAAAGAAGTTGCTTTTCCCCTACCCCAAGACCTCAAAAAGCCACGCATTGTCAAGAAATGGAAAGGTATAATTAACTATTGCATTGAAGGTAAAATACCTTCATATTTTGCCCAAGAAATACATAATTTGACGAAAGAAATTACAGAAATTTCAGAAAAAAATTTGTCCATCGCCCATACTCCGCAACCTAAAGAGGCTAATTTTACTATCTACTTTATGCCCGCTTGTGTTTATGCTCAACAATTCGCACCACAATTATTAACGGTTTGTGATACACAACCCGCAGGGTTTATTGTCTATAACAATACCGAAGGTTACCTTACTCACGGTTCCATGTATCTTGATTTTGCTCAAATACCTAAACTTACAGACCAAAAACGCCTTCTATGTAAAACTTTTGCTCAAGCCCTCGGACTACTCAACAATGCCTCACAATATACCGAGAGCATTTTGCACCCTAATTTTAAGGGGAATAGTAATTTTTCTCAACTTGACCGCCAAGCCATTCGCCTTTTGTACCAACCTTGGCTCAAAGCAGGAACTACCCTCACAGAATTTGAAAAAATATTTATCCAACACAACAATTTTTGAAAAAAACTATTAGCTTTGCCCTAATAAATCAATGGCTTATACAAGCCTAAAAGTTATGTTACAATCCTAAAAGTTATGTTGCGTATTCGTTACAATTCGCCTGTTATCTTAACTTATACTTTCATTTGTGTTTTGGTAATGTTTATTGCTTCAATAGATGTTACGGCTACTAATACACGCACTTTAAGTGGAATAAAACAACTTTTTGCTATCTGTTCTAGTGCCAGTTTTTCAAATCCATTCACTTATTTTACACTCTTCTCGCACATTGCAGGACATGCTGACTGGCAACATCTGATTAACAACTTTCTTTTCATTTTGGTAGTTGGTCCTATGATGGAAGAGAAGTATGGCTCGCGCCGCTTATTAAGTATGATTTTAGCTACGGCTTTGCTTACGGGCATTTTACAGGTTATTTTTTTCAATTCGTGCCTTTTGGGGGCAAGTGGCATCGTGTTTATGCTTATCTTGCTTAGTTCCTTTGCCAACGCCCAAGCCCAAACTATTCCACTTACCTTCATTCTTATTGCTTTGCTTTATTTAGGGCAAGAAGTATTCAATGCTATTTACAAATCTGATAATATTTCACAATTTGCCCATATTATTGGTGGTATATGCGGGGGGGTATTTGGCTATATGTTCAATTCCAAGAATAGTTAAAAAAATCACCTCGCGTGTATCTCTCAAAAGCAATAATAAATAAGTACTTCAAATAAGTTTTGGTAGTTACATTTATCATTTACTTTGCAAATAATGAAAATAAAAAGGTAGTAGTGTAAAATATGCAATACTGTAAAAAAGTAAGCTATGAAATTTTATTAAAAATTGAACTGCTAATTTGGTTTTTGAATATGAAATACACACGTATCCTCTATTTGAACCACTGCTGAAAGTACAATAAGAAAAGGAACACCGAACTTTTGTGTTCCTTTGGTTGAGGTTATTCTACGGTAACAGATTTAGCTAAATTTCGCGGCTGATCTACGTTGCACCCACGCATGACGGCAATATGATAAGCTAAAAGTTGTAAAGGTACTACCGAAAGCAAGGGTACTAAAGGTTCTAAGGTTTGTGGAATTTCAATGGTAAATTCAGCCATCCGTTTAATTTCGGTATCCCCTTCACTTACGATAGCTATTACGCGCCCCTTACGGGCTTTCACCTCTTGAATATTAGAAACTATTTTTTCGTAACTACTATCCGCTGTGGCAATAAATACTACGGGCATTTGGTCATCTATCAAAGCAATAGGTCCGTGTTTCATTTCTGCGGCAGGGTAACCCTCGGCATGGATATAAGAAATTTCTTTTAGTTTCAAAGCACCTTCTAGGGCTACAGGGAAATTATAGCCCCGCCCTAAATACAAGAAATTTTGAGCATCTTTAAAGATATAAGCTATTTCTTTAATTCTATCATTTAGGGCTAAAATTTTTTCAATTTTAGCAGGAATCTGCTCCATTTCTACCAAGTATTCGCGATACTTGCTGTGAGCTAGCACTCCTTTTTTATATCCTAAAAGTAGTGCCAACATGGTAAGTACCGTGATTTGTGCTGTAAAGGCTTTGGTACTTGCAACACCGATTTCAGGGCCTGCGTGTAAGTAAGCACCAGCATGGGTAGCTCTTGGAATAGAAGCTCCTACTACGTTACATATACCAAAAATAAAAGCTCCTTTTTGTTTAGCAATTTCAATAGCGGCTAAGGTATCGGCGGTTTCTCCTGATTGCGAAATGGCAATTAAAATATCATTGGCTTTAATAATAGGATTTCGGTAGCGAAATTCAGAAGCATATTCTACTTCTACAGGTATTCGGGCTAGCTCTTCAATCAAATATTCTCCTACCAGTCCTGCATGCCAAGAAGTGCCACAAGCGGCAATGATAATTCTGTCGGCTTGCATGAAGCGGTTGGCATAGTCAATAATGCCTGCCATATGCAGGCTACCTTCGTGTATATTTATCCTACCGCGCATCGTATCAGCTACTGAGCGAGGCTGTTCGTAAATTTCTTTGAGCATGAAGTGGTCAAATCCACCTTTTTCTATGGCTTGCAATTCAAGGTCAAGTTTTTGAATGGTAGGAGTTTTGGGAACTGCATTTAAGTTGGTAATTTTAAGCGTACTATCTTCAATAATTGCTACTTCGTTGTCATCCAAATAAATCACTTTTTTAGTATATTCAATGATAGGGGTAGCATCAGAGGCGACGAAATACTCACCATTTCCTACTCCTATTACCAAAGGACTCCCTTTGCGTGCTGCAATCAACTTTCGCGGGGCATGTTTAGAAAGCACTACAATAGCATATGCACCAACTACGCGTTGTAATGCTAAACGTACTGCATCTTCCAAGTTACAATTTTCTTGTTTTTGTATAAATTCAATAAAATGTACTAAAACTTCGGTATCGGTATCACTTTGGAATTGGTGCCCGTGTTGTATGAGGTCTTGTTTGAGGCTTGAATAATTTTCAATAATTCCGTTGTGTATAATTGCTAAATTTTGGTCTGAAGAGAGGTGGGGATGTGCATTTATATCATTCGGTTCGCCGTGTGTAGCCCAGCGCGTGTGCCCGATTCCAATAGTAGCGTAAGGTGGGAGGTTTTGTTCAATAAATTTTTCTAAATCGGCAACTTTTCCTTTCTTTTTATAGATGCTAATTTCCCCGTTAAGCAGTGCTACTCCTGCACTATCGTATCCTCTGTATTCTAACCTTTTCAAACCTTTGATAATGACAGGGTACGCTTCGCGATGTCCTGTATAAGCAACAATTCCGCACATAAAAGTAGAAAAAGTTAATATGGTTTTAGGTTAAACTATAAATCATTTTTTATCAAATAAAGTGTAGGTAATTTCAATTTTTGAACCTGCACGGTCGTTAGGATTAGCATTAAAAATGACTCGTTTCAATTGATTTCCTTGGCTTCCTAGAACTAATATGCTTTTATTTGTACTATTTTCACGCAATAATTGTTGCAAATAAGTAGTAATTTCTATTCTATATTCTTGGCGTGCGTTAGAAAAGGTACCTGAGGCAGGGTCAATAGTAAGTATGCCTGCTCGCGTTCCTTCTACGGGAATTACTTTAGGAATTCTTCTCCCCTCTGCATTAGTAACAAACAATATTCTGTTAGAGTCATTAGTTTCATACAGAGCTACGGCATTAGGTACAGCAAAATTTTGGGTACTATTAGGTTGAGTGCGGAGTACAATCTCAGCTTTGTTAATTGCTAACGTATTACCTAATTTTTTAAGATTAAATACTGAGGGAAAATCTATGCGGTTAATTAGTCCTGTTTCATATTGTTGAAAAGCCTTAAAACCAACGCTTTGTGGAGGGATTATTTGATAGTTTTGGGTAAATGGAGCTAAAACGGTATTACTTCTATCACTAATAATTTGGTTGAAACGTGTACCTATCTGTATATTAAAATCCAAGGTGCGTTGTATGCCTTCTCCTGCTATTTTGTAATATAATCGTAAAATAGAGCTGGAGCTCAAAGCTGAAAAGCCCCACACACAGTCATTTGTGGCATCTTCTACAATGGCTAACCCCTTAAAGGTGTTTAAGTAAGTTTCGCGCGAAATCTTTTGCTGTGCATATGAAGCAAATTCTCTCCCAAGGTCATCATCTAGTTTGATACGCAATAGACTTTGTTTAATAACCTCTTCGGGTTTAGCCTCAATTTTACCTAAAAGTTTGCTATTGTCATAGGGCAATGAATTAAATTGATATTTCAAATCCTCGTCAGGTCTTTCTTGTAGCCGATAGATATAGGCTTTTTGTGTCCTTTTTAGGTTACCGTAGTTACTCTCACTTCCTACTGCGAGGATAAGTGAGAGCGAGTCATATTCTACCGTACCCTCAGCTGCAGCTACACTTGCTCCTACAAAAACTGGCTGAAAAAAGCACCTAGCAGTAATTTTACCCAGCTCGGGGTCTTCATATTTACCTACGAGTAAGACAGGGGTCTGCCTTGGATCTGTAGCTACACTATCAAACACTATAGTAGATAGTTGTAGCTTGCAAGTATCTGTAAAAAATACACCTGCCTTTCCTTGTGGCTGTAAGTTTAACCCAATTTCTTTGGGACGTTCACAAGCAAAAATATTTAACAAGCCCCATGCTCCTAAGCTAAGCATTAACCAGTTTTTAAGCCACAGGAACGCTCTGAAGCTCATGGTATAGATTGTAAAGCACCTCAGCCGGATTTTCATTCTGCTCTAATGAGAGATAATTTAGATTATGAATTTGGGCATACGCGTTGATACGGGTTTTCATGTCTTCTTGTTCGTGCAAACAAGTAGATAAGATGCTTAGATCTGCATATTTGAGTCCTAATTTGATAAAACCTTCATAATCAAGAGAAGTAAGCGGTTCTAATATTTCAGAGGTTATATCGTTGGTTTTTATCTTCTCTATCAGGTTGGCAGAAAAGAGGTGTGGGAAGGCGGTATTGTAGAGGGAAAAGATAGTTTTTGTGTTCCTGAATACGGGATCGTGGTGATAGGTAGAGCGAATATAAAGTGGAATAATACTTGTCATCCAATCGTGGCAGTGAATAATATTAGGAGACCATCCCAATTTTCTTACCGTTTCTAACACACCTTTACAAAAGAAGATAGCACGTTCATCGTTATCTTGAAAAAAGTTTTGTTGCTCATCATAAAAAACAGCCTTTCGGCTAAAATAATCTTCATTATCAATAAAATATACTTGTAATTTGGAGTTGGGAATAGAAGCTACTTTTATTACAAGTGGTTTTTCGTCATCTCCGATACTAATGTTTATTCCTGAAAGCCGTACAACCTCGTGTAGTTTGTTTCTTCTTTCGTTGATTGTGCCAAAGCGTGGTGCTAAAATTCGGATTTCCATCCCACGCTCTTGCATGGCTTCAGAAATTTGACGGGTAAAACTACCTACGGAAGAGGTTTGAAGGAAGGGAGCTATTTCGCTTGCTACGTAAAGAATTCGTATTTTTCCCATAGAAATTACGTTGTTTGAATTGTAAAAAAAGCGTAAAAGACAAAACGCTTGCAAAATTACAAAAAAAAAAAGACTTTTCAATTTTTTGTGTATGTTTGTGCAAAAAAAATACCTTTTTTTGAAAAGATATGTACATTTTTGATACCATAACCTCACTTAAAGAGCATTTAACTAAGGTAAGAGAGCAAAAAATGCGAATAGGTTTCGTACCTACTATGGGAGCCTTACATGCGGGGCATTTGAGCCTCGTGAAACAATCCCTAGAGCAATGCGATTTCACGGTTTGTAGTATTTTTGTTAATCCTATTCAGTTTAATAGAGCAGAAGATTTAGCCAACTATCCCCGTACTATTGAGAAGGATATTTCACTTTTGGCTTCGGTAGGCTGTCATGCTGTTTTTACACCTTCAGAGGCTATGATGTATCCTGAGAAAACAATCCTGCAATTTAACTTCGGCTTTTTAGAGCAAGTAATGGAAGGCAAATTTCGTCCTTCACATTTTAGTGGGGTAGCAGTGGTTATTTCTAAATTGTTGCATTTAGTTCAACCTACAATGATTTTTTTAGGGCAAAAAGACTGGCAGCAAGTAGTAATTATTAGGCAATTAGTCAAAGATTTATTTTTTCCTGTACAGATTGCAGTAGGGCAAACCGTGCGCGAAACTGATGGCTTGGCTATGTCCTCGCGCAATATGCGGCTCAACGAAACCGAACGCCAACAAGCCCTCGCTTTTTACCAAGCCTTATCTTTGGCTCAAGAATTGATTTTAGAGGGTGTTGAAATCAAACAAATTAAAGCACAAATTGTTCAGTCATTTGAAAATAAGCCCTACATCAAATTAGAATACTTTGAAATAGTGCATAAGGATACCCTTGAAAACCTTACAACCTACCAACCTAACCAAACAGCCTTGTGCATTGCAGGCTATGTTGGCGAGGTAAGACTAATTGATAATTTTTTGTTGTGAATTTCCTATAAATTAGGATATGATATAAACTTTTTGTATATTTGTAATCATGCTGACTGCCATTGATTTACTCACTCTGTAATGCTTTCCACTTTATGGAAGTAATTCTATTTAGCTTTATCTTTGTTTTTGTGCTTATCGCCCAACTTTTATTAGGAAAGCACATCACCCCTGTTATGCGCGATTTGAGGCGATACAAAGAAGGCATTGAACTTGTCAAGCAAAAAAAATATGAAGAGGCTGTAATTTATTTTGATACCTTGAAGGAAACACACCCGCAGTCGGCGGTTGTATGGGCATATAGTGGGATTGCTCACTTCTATTTAGGTGATTATTATCATACCCTGGCATATTGCCAAAAAGCCCTTGAAATTGACTATACATTGACACAGTGTTATTTCTATAAAGGAAGAGCCTTTTTTGAATTAGAGGACTATGAAAAAGCTTGCCAAGAATTTGAAAAAAATTTATGGCATTCGCGCCACAAGTTGCCCGAGGTATATCGTTATTTAGGGCAGTGTTATCTAGCTCTCAACAAAGAAGAATTAGCTCTAAAAAATTTACAAAAAGCAGTACAAATGCAAGATGAAGATGCTAATTACTTGCTTATGCAACTAGTAAGGAGAAATAGTAAACATAAAAAAACATAAACTCTAAGGCTAACTTTACTTCTAAAACTACATTTACTTAAAATCTTAATTATACCTAATCATCTGAAAAATTTACATCTAAGATAAACTCTATCGCGCTTGTATGCTGAAAAAGCAAATCCGCTGCTCCTATACAAAATATAAAGAGCAAACTACGTAGTTTATATTGCTAATATTTGGCAAAATAACTATTTTTGCAAGTCATAGCTAATTTAGCCTGCATGAAAATGCCTCAACCTAAACTCAATGAGTGCCAGAGACAATATTTTAGCACGTGTTCGACAAGCTCTCCAACAGCCGACTGCCCAAAAGTTGGCAAAACCTGATTTTACACAACCCATTTATCAGCCCTCTGAAGAGCAAGATTTGGTGGTACAATTTGCCCAAGAATTCAGCAAAGCCAAAGTTGATTTGTTCTTTTGTGAAAATTTAGAGCAATTTCTTTTAGACCTAAAGCACTATTTACAAAAGCGTTCACTACGTCAGATTCACGTGGTTGAGCCTTATTTACAAGAATTATTAAAGTTAATAAATATAACTTTTATTCCCGACCTTACAGAAATTACTGCGATAGAAGGAGCTATTACTCTATGCGAAAGCCTTATTGCTCGTACAGGAAGCATTGTGGTAAGTAGCCACCAAACTCGTAGCCTTACTATTTATCCACCTATTCATATTGTTGTAGCTTTTACTTCCCAAGTAACCCCCGATGTGGCTTCTGCTTTGCATAATTTGCAACAAAGTTACTCCTCTTTCCCTTCTTTGATAAGTGTTATTTCTGGTCCCAGCCAAACAGCGGATATTGAAAAAACCCTAGTCCTAGGAGCACACGGCCCAAAAGAACTCACCCTATTTCTAGTTGATGAATAACCTACGATAATCTATTTTTGGCTAATATTTTGCAAGAAAAATATAAAGGTATTTGAACATACATCCTAAAAAGCCTCTCAAACATAAAATCAGCTTTTGAGGTTTTTTCTAAAATATAGATTATCTTTGTAATATAAAAGCATGCATTTAACGACTCCCTTGGCAATACATTGAAGCATCTATGAATACAGCACAAATAGATAAAATTATTATCAAATTAGCCGAACTCTCTGACCGTGAGTTTAACTATTTTGACCTGAAAGACAAATATGCAGAACATATTGAGTACGGTAAGCGTGAAATAGGACGCTTCATTGACCACCTTATACAAAAAGGAGAAAAGATAAATCTCGCTATTTTACGAAACTATATCCCCAAAGACCAAAAGAAAATTAGCAAATTTTTACAAGATATACATCACCCTATTCTAGTTTTTAGCAAAAATAGCCAAGATGAAATAACTCCTATTGTAATTTATACTGATGAAAAAAATGAAATCCACTTTTATGACTTCTCTAGTGGCGATTCAGTGGAGTTTAAGGGTGAAGATGCCTTCTTTGAGTCATTAGTAGTATACGAAGACTCAGCCAATCCTCTTTTGGACGGACAAGTCATATTCCTAACAGTATTTCCTTTGGATTACGTAGTAACCGACTACTACAGCAAAGAAGAAGAACGTAAGAAACTCCACCCAGTACAACGACTATTTAGATTACTTAACAACGAAAAGAAAGACATTTTCTACGTCTATATGTATGCTATTGTAGTAGGAATTATAAGTCTCTCACTTCCTTTGGGCGTACAAGCCACTATAAGCCAAATTTCAGGAGGGATGTTTTTTAGCTCGGTAGTAGTACTGATTACTCTGGTTATTTTGGGTATTGTTTTGGCAGGCGCTCTACAAATTATGCAAATCACTTTGGTTGAAATTTTACAGCAACGCATATTCGCTAAGGCTTCCTTTGAGTTGGCCTTTCGCATCACCCGTATTAAAAACTCAGCTTTTGAGCATATCTATCCCCCTGAGCTTATGAACCGCTTTTTTGACGTAATTACTGTCCAAAAAGGGTTGCCCAAATTTTTTATTGATATTACAGGTGCTATTCTTCAAATTACTTTCGGCTTATTGTTACTCTCCTTATACCACCCCTTCTTTCTGATTTTCAGTATATTTGTTTTAGCAATTGTGATTGCTATTTTTTATGTAACAGGCCCTAATGGCTTGAAGACTTCCATCATGGAGTCAAAATACAAATATAAAATAGCTTTTTGGTTAGAAGAATTAGCACGAGCTATTAGTTCGTTTAAGCAGGCAGGAAATACTAACCTACCCATTCAAAAAATGGACGACTATGTGAACAGCTATTTGTACTATCGTAAATCACACTTCCGCATATTGCTTTCGCAGTTTATCAATATGCTCTTGTTCAAAACTATTATTACAGGAGGCTTGCTCGTTTTAGGTACA
Source organism: Microscillaceae bacterium (assembly GCA_025054775.1). GTDB lineage: Bacteria > Bacteroidota > Bacteroidia > Cytophagales > Microscillaceae > JANWZA01. Next base: position 33,710 of record JANWZA010000011.1, on the reverse strand, counting down.
GTGTTAGTGGTAGAGCGGCAAATTACCTTGGGGCAGTTCGTAGCTTCAGAGGTGGTTATTATTCTAGTAGTAGGTTCGGTAGAAAAGTTAATTTTGAGTATTGATGTAATGTATGATTTGCTTACAGGGCTAGATAAGTTAGGACAAGTAACTGACCTGCCTCTTGAAAGACAAGAGGGTTTGAAAATTTTGCTTGATGAGTACAAAGAAGGAGTACATATTCAAGTCAAAGGGCTAAAATACAAATATCCTGACAGCAAAGAATATTCACTTAAAGGAGTAAGTTTTGAGGTATTACCCGGCGAAAGTTTGTGTATTGTCGGTCCGAATAATTCAGGGAAACATACTTTAGTAAAAGTATTAGCAGGAGCACTGGAAGATTACGAAGGAATTGTTACTATTAACCATGCCTCAATTAGAGATTTGAATCTAAATGTCCTACGCGAAGCCATCAGTAAAGACCTCTCAGAAGATGGTATTTTTTATGGAACTATCCTAGATAACATTACTATGGGGCGAGGTAGTATTCAATATAATGATGTAGTATGGGCAATTCAAAACGTAGGACTTGCTGACTATATCGCTAGCTTACCTGACGGGCTATATACCATTGTAGGAGCATCAGGAAAACATCTTTCTAGTGGCATAGTTACTAAATTAATCTTGGCACGTTGCGTAGCAGCAAGACCTAAAATATTAATTATTAACGACTTTTCTGAACACATTTCTAAAAGAGAAAAAATGAAAATTCTATCCTTCTTACAAGACAAGTCTAATGGATGGAACTTAATCATTTTAAGTATGGCTGATGATCCTATTCTACTCTCCGCCTGCGACAAAGTAATGCTAATGGATAAAGGAGAAGTAGCTGCTATCGGAAACTATGAGCAACTATTAAGTAATAAAAATTTCCAAAGTTTGATATTCAAGAGTATTTGAATAATTAGAAAAAAAAATATCTCTTGCAAAAAAAATAGTTTCAAAAATTACCAAACTATGAATTGACACTCCTCGCATTCATAAAATAACCGTATCAAACTGTACTATTTTTTTCAAAAAAACTATCTTTACGTATAAACTTCATTTAGAAAAACAATTTTACACCAATGAATACCATAGATGATAAAAGTAAAGGTATTGAATTAGAAAAAGGTAATGCCGTTACCTTAGAGAAACAAGGGAAAAAATTAGAGAATATTTATGTAGGGTTGAATTGGGGCTGCATAACTCGTAAATCCTTATTTGGCTTGGTGAGCCAAAAAGAGACCGTGGATTTAGATGGTAGTGTAGCTATGTATGACAAACAAAACAGACTAGTAGACATTGTATATTACCACAACCTTAAATCTAAAGATGGAGCAGTAAGGCATAGTGGGGATGACCGCACAGGAGACGTATTCGGAGACGATAATTTGGACAACGAAATTATACAAGTAAAATTGAGCCAAGTGTCGCCAAATATACATCAAATTGTTTTTTTCCTTAATTCCTATAAAGGGCATGACTTTAGGCAAATCCCCTATTCTAAAATTCGTATCTTTGAAGGAGAAAGCCCACGCCATATTACCGAAATTTTTGCCACCTTTAATCTCTCTGCCGAAGAGCAGTTTAAGAAAAAGGTGGCTATGATTTTGGGTAAGTTGGTACGTAAAGATGATAATAGTTGGGAATTCAAAGCCATAGGAGAAGCAGGTAATAAAACCAAAATAGATGATACTCTTAAAGAAATTGCTCAAAGGTTTTTGTAAGTTCTCAAAATTATTTGTCTTCTAAACAGGCATCTAATTACAAAGATATCAAAAGAAGGGTTTTCTTGTATTTTGTAGAAAATTAGCTTGAAGCTACCTGTTAATGTAACGGAGTTCTATAGATTTATATATTTGCAAAGCTTTTTCTCTTTTTTATTTATTGCATTCAACACTATAAAGCCATCATTCGCAAAGTATTACGAAATATGCACAAGCATTATAGAACCATTATCATTTCAGACTTGCACCTTGGCACAGCAAGTTCTAAAGTAGAGGAAATTGTAAAGTTTCTACTCAAAAATACTTGCGACCATTTAATCATGAATGGTGATATGATAGATGCTTGGGAACTCCGCAAATCAGGTAAGTGGAAAGCTCGCCATACACGCTTTGTAAAAGTAATCATGCGAATGATGGAAATGTATAATACCAGAGTAACCTACTTGCGCGGCAATCATGACGAGTTTTTAGAAGAGTTTATGCCACTGCAAGTGGGTAATTTATTTATCCAGCAGGATTGCATTTTGGAAAGTAAAGATAAACGCCTTTTTGTGGTACACGGTGATATTTTCGATAATGTAACCACTCATATGAAATGGATAGCCAAATTAGGCTCTGCTGGCTATAATCTTTTGCTTTGGCTTAACAAATTCTATAACCAATACCGACGCTGGCGTGGAAAAGAACCATACTCTTTTTCGCAATATATCAAAGGAAAGGTGAAATCGGCTGTTAATAAAATATCAGCTTATGAAAAACAACTTACCGAATTTGCCCGTACTAAGCAATGCGATGGAATAGTTTGTGGGCATATTCATAAGCCCGCTATGAAAGAAATGGAAGGAGGCTTGCTTTACATGAATTCAGGGGATTGGGTAGAGTCTATGACTGCACTCGTAGAAGACTATGATGGCAACTGGGAACTCATTTACTACAAGGATTGGCTTTTATCGCTTCTGGAAAACGAACATACTACTCTTGAACAAGAGAACGAACAATTAGACAAAAATATTAAAATAGAACCCGAGTATTTGACCATAGCACAAGCTTTGCCTTACAAAAAATAATTTTTGCATGACTTTGAAAAAATGTATTTTTTTGAAAAAAAAACAAAAAACAGTTTACATTTCAGTGCCTTCGTGTAATATATGCATGAAAATTCTATTTTTTCTTATACCTACCATATGCCAGTAATGAACAACGCTATTCACCTTTATATTACTAGGAATAAAGATAACAAAGATACAAGAAATTGCGAAAAGATACTCTTGTATTACCAAGGAACGCTGAATAACGCATTGGTAGGAAGCCTCACGCAATATTTACGCAAAAAGTTAGACCGCAGCAAACCTTCCCACTGGAAAGTACATACGATTTTTACAGAGATGGCACAAAATATTGCTCTCTACTCTGCAGATAGAGCCATTTTTGATAAAAACGAAGCTATTGGTTTAGTTTTAGTAAAAGAATACAAAGACACTTATGAAATTACTACAACTAATTTAGTAACACAACAACAAGTTTACCTGCTCAAAACTCGATGTGAAGAAATCAACAATCTTAATACAGAGGAACTTCGTAAGTTCAAGAATCAGTTACTTGAAAAATCCACTGAAATTAACCGAAAGGCAGGAGCAAATATCGGCTTGGTGCAGGTAGCCCTGATAGCTAAAAATAAATTAGACTATCACATTCTACCTTTGGATACCGAAAGAGCAGTTTTTCAAGTCTCGGTTTCTGTTGCTAAATCTTAAATCCATATGCTACTTCAACTTTTTAATTCCTTAATTAAAACTTTTTACGACAAAATTTATGCAAAGTCTTGTTATTGAGGATTGCACAGGCGAGTTTGCTACTCCTTATGTCAATTTTGATCTTAACCTTATGGTATTTGAAATTGGAGGTGAATCTTTTATGGAAGACACAGACGAGTATTACAGCCCTATTCTGAATTGGTTAGAGGAATTTGCAGAGACATATAGCGAGCCCTTGGTATTCAACTTCAAATTTTTATATTACAATAGTAGCACGTCTAAAAGTATTCTCAAAATGTTTAAGATATTAAAAAATTATTCCCTCAAAGCTCCTTTACAGATCTATTGGTACTATCCTGAAGATAATGAGGATTTGATGCAAGAGGGTAAAGATTTTCAAGATATAGTTCAATTAGATGTTCACTTTGAAACGCTTGTTTATTAGTTATGCTTGCCTTAGTTACAGGAAGTGCAAGGGGGCTAGGCAAAGCTATGATTGAATATTTGGCTCAACAAGGCTACGAAGTAATTATTCACTATGCTCAAAGCTACCAAGAAGCACGCGCCCTAAAGGAAAAACTACAAACAGAAGGCAAAAAAGCCCACTGTATACAAGCCGATTTGAGCCAACCCGCCCAAGTACAAGCTATGTTTCATTGTATAAAAAATGAAATCGGAGAGTTAGATGTGCTTGTAAATAATGTAGGTAACTACCTCAAAAAAAATATCCAAGAAATTAGTCCTACTGAATGGCAATCCATCATAAATACTAACTTACATAGTACATTTTATTGCTGCCGCGAGGCTATTCAAGTCATGAAGTCTAAAAAGAGGGGAAAAATTGTAAACATCGGTTTTTCTATGGTAGGGCAGTTCACAGCACAACCTAACATTACACCATATCTTATTGCCAAGACAGGTGTGTGGTTGCTTACTAAGGCCCTTGCTAAGGAATTAGCCCCTTATAATGTTCAGGTAAATATGCTCTCACCAGGTGTATTGGAAAACAGCCTAAGCCAACCTCTGCATGAAATCCCCTCGGGACGTGTAGGAACATTTGCCGAATTCAACCATGCTCTCAATTTTTTGCTTTCTCCACAAAGTAATTACATCACAGGTACGCACCTTGAAGTAGCAGGTGGTTGGCGTTTGTAAGTAATTGAAAACCAACACATAAAAAAATCAATAAAGATAAAAATTATGCCAATACTATCAATGTAAGGATAATGTAATAAGCTAATTATTTGGCTATTTTTAGTTAGTAACGATTAGTCTGAAAAATTGGGTTTTATCTACCTAATCCGTGTTACTTGTGTGCTAATTTTATATGACAGAGTGTGTTGCTCCTCAAAAGAGGAGAAAAACAATAGTATTGTGTTATGCTGACCACTGATTTTTATCATTTCACCTAAATAGATAGGTGCAAAATAAACAATTCTGTTTCATTAGAAGTATTCTCTTGGTTTTTATTTTATTTCCCTCTCAATAAAGCTATGAATGTACCCAAGATTAGCATCATCACTGTTACCTTTAATGCTGAAAATTATATTGAAGCTACCCTCAAAAGTGTGGCTCAGCAAACCTACCCAAACATAGAATACCTTATTATTGATGGTGGCTCAACAGACCGAACTTTGGAAATTATACATCCTTACCAAAAATACATTACCCAAGTAATTTCTGAACCTGACCAAGGCCTATATGATGCTATGAACAAAGGGCTTGCTCTTGCCACAGGTGAATACGTATGGTTTATAAATGCAGGCGACGAGATTTATGATAAACAGACACTTACAAAAGTCCTTAGGCCTAAACCTTGGGCAGATGTATATTATGGTGAAGCGATGTTTCATGATTTGAACCGCAAACCCTTAGGCTTGCGTAGTGAAGTAACACCGCACAAACTCCCCGCTTCACTTACTTGGCAGAGCATGAAAATGGGCATGGTGGTGTGTCATCAGTCTTTTATTGTGAGGCGTGCAATTGCTCCAAACTATGATTGGCAAACTTATCCATATAGTGCCGATATTGAATGGGTAATCCAATGCCTTAAAAGAGCACGTAGCGTGGTGAATACACAAATGATTTTAAGTATTTATTTGCAAGGTGGTTTCTCGCGCAGGCACCTCAAAAATTCACTTAAAGATCGATACCGTATTTTGAAAAAGCATTTTGGCTTCTTTCCTAACCTCTGGAATCATTTTCTAATTATTCTCCGTAGTTTTATCTTCCTTTTGAAAAGGAGAAAAATGTATTAAGTTTTAGTTGTAATCTAAAATATGTGATGAATATTTAGTTAATTATACTCATGAATGAAGGGTATTTATACGGATGTTTAGCCAGGAAAATCATCAAGTCGGTAAGGCTTATAAGCAGATGGAAGGCGTAAATACTTGCTTGTGAGCTAGAAACAGACGATTATTCCGAAAAACTACTTATTTCTCCAAAAAAAACACCTTTACCAGAATGCTTCTTTTTATGTTTTACTATTAGAAATTACCACTATCATATATTCTAAAATGCCACCTCATTTTTTTCAGTTTTTGTTAAGAATAATTTACTAGTAATCAATATAATAAGTTTTTCACTAACCTAAATAGTTACCAAAAAGTTAAGATAATGTTATCTTCACAGCGGCTAGGATTATTTTTTTGTTTTTTTTTGAATTTTTTGCAAAAAAATACTTATATTTGCAAGTCATTGATTGTAGGCTATTCTAAAAACACATGTCAGCCATGAGAAAAAAAATTAGCAAAAATGACTATTACGAAATAGAAATAGATACAGACAAGAATAGGTTTTACATTACACACAAACGTTTTTGGAGAAACGCAGCAGTAGCACCTAATTATTTGACAGAAATACAACAAGCCTTAGAAAAACTAAAACCAGGTTTTACAGCATTGCAAGATAACTCTAAATACACGGTTGTTCCCCAAGAAGTTGCCTCAAAGCTTATTAGCCGCGCTGAGTATTTGCTACAAAATGCGAAACCTGCTCATACTGCTGTTGTTCTTCCCGAAGATAAAGTGGCACGTTTAGTTACTCAAATTACTTCCAAAATAGACCCAAATGCATCTAACTCACCCCATTATTTCTCCTCTCGTGAGCAAGCAGAGGCTTGGTTAGATAATCTTGATAAAACAGAAAATGAGTAATTTAGTCATTCATAATTAACATAAGTAGATAATTTTTTAGTTATGTTAGAAATCTAGAAAAACTTACACTACACTTTTTTTTATCCTCTGACAAAGATTTAATAAATAGTAGGTATAATACCTTGATAAAGAGCCTTGTAATTTTGATTTTCCCCTACAAATGTGCTTTTCTTCTATTAAAAAACTTTGTCAGAAACCCAAAAATTAGCTACAAATATTTTTACCTTGTAAACCAAACAAAACCAAAAATATGCTCCAAACTATCAGCATAGAAGGCATGGAATTTTATGCTTACCATGGAGTAATGCCCCAAGAAAATCAAACAGGTAACCGATTTACTGTAGATATTACAGTTTGGACTGATTTCACCCTTGCTGCTCAAACCGACACTCTAGAAGGAACTATCAATTATGCAGATTTGTACCAGATAACCGCTCAAGCTATGCAAAAACCTGCAAAACTACTAGAGAATTTAGCCTATCAAATCATACAACAAATTTTTGAACGATTTCCGAAAGCAGAAAAAGCAAAGGTAACTATTTACAAACATAACCCACCTGTGGCAGGGTTAGCACGTTGGTCTAAAATTACTTTGAAACAAAAACGTAGTTCCTAAAAAATTTTAATCTACTTCAGAATTGATACAAAAATAGCCATGGGTTATACCTACAAAATATTTGATCTATTTTTGCCATTATCGTCGCCAAAGGAAAGGAAATAGGATGTAAGAAAGCGAAATTACTATGGCATTAATTGCTAAAAGTATGGCTATCTCGTCGTAGCTGAAAGCCCATTCTAAGCCGTCAAGAGCATTTTTTGAAATTTTGAGCAACATCAAAAAAATAGGTACAACAACAGGAAATCCTAATATTGCCACAAGCGTACCTGCATTATTAGTTTTAGAGGCAATACCTGAAATCATGGTGAGTGTATTGGAAAGGCTAATAGAACCTAATACGACATTCAATGAAAATAGCTTGCTGTCTTGGGTAGGGTTGCCGAACAACAGCGTATAGATTCCTAAACTTAGCAAAGAAATGGAAAGAATTAGCCCTGCATTGTAAAACATTTTGGCTAATATAAATACTTGTGGGTTGCATATTGTGTAATAATATGCCAAACGCTCAGGGCGTTCTTGAGCGAAACTTTTGATAACTACTTGAAAAGAAGTAAATAAAATGATTATCCAAAATAAAGTATGCCAAACCAAAGGTGCTATACTTTGCCCACGCAAACGAAAACTCAGGTATATGACTATGATAGAGCTAAATGCATATAGCAGAAGAGCATAAAATTGGTTAGGGTTGCGAAATTCTAACTGGATTTCTTTAATTATCCACGCAAAAGTTTGTCGCCACATTCCAAGAATTGAAAGCTAAAAGCAAAAGATAAGAGACAGGGAAGTTCTTTTTAAGTACACTGGTACCAAAGTAGCATTAATTTTTACTGATAACATTTAGATTATATTGATGTATCCAGAGTTTGAAATGTAAATGCAACAAATACCTTTTTAGAAAAAGATAAAGCATTATTAGCCAAACGACTAAGTCATTGCCTTGTATTGTTATTTAACCTTTCCTCATGAGAAGTAGAGATTCCACCTTTATTTTTACCATTAGACACCCACTATTACATTTGAACAGGTATAGTTCTTTGTTATCATAAGTCTTTTTTTGCATTTGCTTAAAAAGATAAATAAAATCAGTTAGTTTTTTAATACTATCTTACTTTTTTTAGTGTAACCTTAAATTCTGCTCTGCGATTTTGTATTCTGCCATACTCTGTATCGTTAGGTAAGAGAGGCATTTGTGTACCAAAACCTACGGTGCTAATTCTGTTTGGGTTGATGCCTTTTTTAACTAAGAAGTTTTTAATTGATTCGGCACGTTTTAAGGAGAGGGCTTTGTTATCTTCTTCGTTCTTACCTATGTTACAGGCATGTCCTTCTACTTGAATATGGATAATGCGAAACTTACGCATGACACGAGCTATTTCATTCAATAGTATTTCAGAAGAGCGGTTAATATCGTAACTTGTGTAATAAAAAGTAGCTTTACGCTTAAAAATTTCTAGGTCTTGTTCTGAGGGTTCAGCGTCCGTACTTTCAACAGGTATGCGTTCTAAAGTGTCTGTTTTTACAATTTCTTTTCCTTTCCTTACCACTTGCACGATGTAGGTAGCTTCATCGGTATTAATGGTATCTTTGGTTATAATCTGCGGTAACTTATCTTCTTTTTCAGGCTCTTTCTCTTGTAGTTGTTTGTCAGGTCGCTTTAATTTTTTATTACCTAGTCTCACTCCTATTGCTAGTTCGATTGCTGTTCCGCCTAGATAATTAATAGCACTATTTGTACCTAAGTCATAACTAAAAGCGATTGCATAGCTTGGTTGATCTACTTGCAAACCGAGTACCATACTGCTTGTATTACTATACCAGACCCCCAAACCGATATTTCCTGTTTTAAGGAAGCCCATTTCTTCATGGATATTGTAATTTAATAATGCCCCTATATTCAATTTACTAGCAGCACGTTGCTGTACCCAACGAAAGTTAGGCGAAACCCCAAAGACTTGACTTTGAAACAAATTTACGCCTCCTGTAATGATATAATTCAAAGAAAGTTTATCGTAATTTTGAGCTACAAAAGAAATATCGGGCTGATTTAGACTTTGAAAATTTGCTCCGATATAAGCTTTCACTACTTCGGCAGAGTCAGTGTCGTAGCCTGTATGATACCATAAAGCCCCTGCATTGAAAATAGGAAAGGAGCGTGTAAGATTATCAAACTGCTCGGTGGTACTGGATACTACCCCCAAGCCAGGTACGTACATATCGCTGGTTTGGATTTGGTTTGCATTGATAGCTCGCTGGAAGTATCCCCCTTGCAGACCTAATGAAAAATGGTGTGTGTAGGTAGCATCAACGTTCAAAGCGGCGGCAAGGCTCACACCGTTGGTTTGCAAAATACCATTTGCTCCAGCCCTATCACCTAAAAAAGAAGCGCCTACTGCCCCATATCGCTTTCCTCTGGCTTTATTCAGGATAGGCATAGAAACGGAAGCCATAGGGGTAGCAAAGGCTTGCCCTGCATTAATGAACTGACTTCGGTAGTTAAATAGAAATTGCATTTGATTGCTAGTGGCAAGCAGGGCTGGATTAGTCTGAAAAGGAGCAAGATGAAAAAGTGAAAAAGAATTAACATCTTGCCCTTGAAGTGAGAAAAAGGTTGAAAAAAGCATGCTTGTTATGTATAATAATTTGACAAGCATACCTTTGTGGTGAAATATCATAAGTCGTTTGAAATAAAAGTTGGGAGTACAAAAATAACAAACTATCTCATAAGTACTACGTTTCCAGAGGTTTTTCCTCTGAATTTGAGTGGCTGTCCATTTATAAAGTTTCCTTTAATAGACCACACATAATTATCATTTTCTGCTTCTTTACCATTGTAGGTTCCGTCCCAACCGATTTGAGTAGCTTCTACTAAATCATTAGTTTGATAAACGATTTCACCTAGTCGGTTAAAGACTTTAAATTCTATTTTTTGAATATTCGTACCTTGTACGCGTAGGCGATCATTTTTTCCATCATTATTTGGTGTAAATAGGTTAGGAATAAATATTTCGAATTGTTCTACTTTGATATTGATAAATTTCTCTGCTGTACAACCTTTATCGTTGGTAATGGTAACTTTTATGCGGGTAGTAAATTCAGGTGTGAAAGTCGGTGTTGCAGAGGTTGCGTCATCAGCAAGTTCGACGGGCTCCCATAAATAGCTTACAGCATCAGTAGCTGAGGCTTTGAGTTGCACACTTTCACCTCTGAAAATCGTAATAGTATCCTGTACGATAGGTTGCCCTGAGAGTACCTCTATTTTAGCATCTGTAATTTGTTTCAGCTGCGTAGGTACGTTGTAAGTTCTTACTGTGGTACAACCTCCTGCGTCGGTAATGGTAATAGTGTAATTTCCCGCTTGTAAGTTTTCAATATCTTTGGTAGTAGCCCCATTAGACCAAGCGAAAGTATAAGGTGGATTACCTCCTGTTACTGTTAGTTGAATTCTACCTGTATTATTAGCATTGCAAGTTTGGACAGGCGTAATAGTAGGAGTAACATTAGCTTCTGAGTTAGTATTGTTTACCGTTACTGTTACCATAGTACGGCTACCTTCACAATTATTAGCATTTACGGCAGAGACGTAGAAAGTATTTATACCTGGGTTTAGCCCTGTGGCTACATAGGGATTTGTATTTGTCCCTGTACCGATGGGTGTACCACCGCTAGGAACGGTGTACCAACGATAGCTTACGGCTGTGGGTTCTTCAGCTATAAGACTGATAGAGGTTACTCCGTTACAAGTAGTTCGGTTATTTGCCGTAGGTGCTGCGGGTAAGGCGTGGATAGTTATGCTCAAACTATCGGCTACGGCACAACCGTTGGGGTGTGTTTGTGTAAGTTTTACTTTGCCTGTGCCTGCGGTAGTCCAATTGATACTCACAACGTTAGTGCCTTGCCCGCTTGCAATAGTACCATTAGTTACTTCCCACAAATAAGTATGTCCTGCTACATTAGGCGACTGATACGACGCTGTTTGATTTACACACACCGTAGTTTGCGAAGGCACTACTGCCGAAACGGTGGGCTGTGGAACAGGTAATAGGTTGATATTCAGCGTAGCAGTTCCTTGACAAGTTGTGCCTGTAAGGGCTTGTATAACCGATACTTGACCTGCCGTACCTACATTGCCCCAGCGTACTGTAATGCTATTCGTGCCTTGCCCTGAGAGTATGCTCGTGCCAGCCCCACCACCTGATACACTCCAGGTATAAGTTGTTCCAGGTATGGGATTAATACTATATGTTGCGATAGAATTATAGCAAGCATTTGCGCTTCCCACAATAGCAGGGGCGGGTGCATTGATAATAGTAGTCGGATTTGCTGAATTGCTCAAAGTTTGGGTGCAACCCGCAGTATTGCTTACAACTACCGAAACAATGCCATTACCTGTACCTGTCCATTGCACAATAATTTGGTTTGTGCCTTGCCCTGCGTTAATAGTTCCCGCTGCTCCTGATATTGACCAAACATAATTAGCAAAGCCTGTTCCTACAGAGTAGGTAGCCGTATTGTTCACACAAAGCGTGTTGTTAGTGGGTTGCGTAAGTGTGGTGTTAGGTATAGTGTTGATAATAGTAGGATTGGCATTGTTGTTTAATGTAATTGCACAACTGTTACCTGTATTTGTAACCACTACTTGCACAATGCCGCTTGTACCACCCGTCCATTGAACGGTAAATTGGTTTGAGGTTGAGGTAGTGGGAGTTCCTGTTCCGCTCAAAATAGACCAAGCGTAAGTATGATTAGGTAAATTAGGAACTTCGTATGTTACGCTTTGCCCCACACATACCGAATTAGGATTGGGCAAAGTAATTTGTGTTACTGCAGGTGAGAGAATAGTAGTAGGATTAGAAAAATTATTTCCTGTGGCAGGGCAACCTGAGGTACTTGTAGTCTGTACGCTCACTTGACCTACCGTACCGCTATTCCAACGTACCGAAATAGTATTTGTACCTTGCCCTGAGAGAATAGTACCATTGCCTGAGACTGTCCAAGTGTAAGTACCTGTAGGCGTTACTGAATAAGTAAGCGTTCCGCCAGGGCAGGTTTGGTTGGGATTTGGCTGATTGATAGTTAAAGTTGGATTATTAGGCAATACCTGCGTAGGATTAGAATTAGTATTCACTATAGCCGAACAGCCTGCACTACTTACTTCTTGTAATTGAACTGTACTTAATCCTGCATTCGTCCATACAACTTGTATGCTATTTGTACCCTGACCAGAGATGATGCTTCCTGTACCAGAGGTAATTGTCCAAGTAAATAAATTAGGACTACTTGGTACTGAATAGGTAACGGGTACGCCTGCACACACCGAGTTAGGATTAGGTATAGTAATGGTAGGTGTGGGCAAAGGATGGATAGTAGTTGGATTATTCGTGTTGCTCAACGTTTGTGAACAGCCTGTGCTTGCTGTAATTACTACCTGCACTACGCCGCTTGTGCCACCTGTCCATTGTACAGTAATTTGATTTGTACCTTGACCAACAATGTCACCCGTTCCGTTCAAAATAGACCAATTATATGTAGCACCTGCTAAACTTCCCACTGAGTAAGTAACCGTTCCATTTCTGCACACTTGATTAGAGGTAGGATTAATAGTAAGCACCTGATTTACAGCGGGGTGGATAATAGTAGGTTGAGAACTATTATTGACGGTAACTGCACAAGTGGTAGCAGTATTGGTAACTACTGCTTGCACCACCCCACTTGTGCCACCTGTCCACTGTACGGTAATTTGATTGGTACCTGCCCCTGCGGTAATGGTTCCTGTTCCACTCAAAATACTCCAAACGTAGGTATGATTAGCCAAATTAGGTAGCGAATAATTAACTGAATTACCAACACAAACAGTATTGGGCGAAGGAACAGTAATAGACGCTGTGGTAGGGCTTTGAATTACAGTAGGATTTGCCGTATTGTTGGCATTGGCAGGGCAACCTCCCCCCGTTTGTTGTACTTGCACAATACCTTGCGTGCCACTATTCCATCTTACGGTAATGCTTTCTGTACCTTGCCCTGAAAGGATAGTACCATTACTGGAGATAGTCCAATTATACACTCCTGCGGGAGATACGCTGTAAGTAGCTGTTTCTCCTGGACAAACTTGATTCGGGTTAGGTTGAATAAGTGTAAGCGAAGGACTACTAGTGATGGTAGTAGGAGAAGAGGAGTTGTTAGCTGTTGCAGAGCAATTAGGTCCTACTCCTGTTTCTACCACTTGTACTGTACCCGTTCCTGCCACAGTCCAAATTACTGTAATTTGATTTGTGCCTTGCCCTGCAGTGATAGTACCTGTTCCTGTAAGGATTAACCAAGTAAAGTTATTAGCACTTGCAGGTGTAGAGTAAGTCATTGGGATACCCACACATACGCTTGATGTAGAAGCTGTAATGTTAGGTGTAGGTAAAGGGTTAAGTGTACTTGGATTATTTGCATTATTCAGTGTGGTACTGCAGCCTGTGCTTGCTGTAATTACCACTTGCACTACGCCTGTTGTGCCTGCCGTCCAAAGTACAGAGATCTGATTTGTACCTTGCCCTGTAATAGTACCTGTACCATTCAAAATAGACCACAGATAGGTGGCACCTGAAATATTGGTTACAGAGTAGCTTAAGCTTCCTCCTAGGCAGACACTATTAGGAGTTGGTAAATAGAAAGTAGCTACTGGTATTGGATTGATAGTGGTAGGTTGGCTCTGGTTGCTAATGGTAGCAGAACAACCTGTACTAGTATTTGTAACCACTACTTGTACTATTCCTTGCGTACCCGCTAACCATTGTACTGAAATTTGGTGAGTACCTTGCCCTGTAATTGTACCTACACCACTAATGATACTCCAATTATAGGTGTGATTAGGTGCATTAGGTACAGAATAAGTTAGAGAACCTCCTGCACATACTACATTAGGATTTGGCAAGGTAATACTGTTTGCCACAGGTGAATTGATAATCGTAGGATTACTCAAATTATTAGCATTAGCAGGGCAGCCCGAACCACCTGTTTGTTGCACTTGTACTATTCCCTGCGTACCGCTATCCCAGCGTACTGCAATTTGGTAAGTACCTTGTCCTGAGAGAATCGTTCCATTGCTTGATATAGTCCAATTGAATGTACCTGTACCATTTACACTGTAAAGTACGGTACTACCTTGGCACACTTGGTTCGGATTAGGTTGAGTGAGTGTAAGTGTACCTCCCGCAGGCTGAATAGTTGTAGGGTTCGCATTTGAATTTACAGTAGCAGAGCAACCTGCAGAGTTTGTTTCTTGTACTTGCACTACCCCGTCGGTACCTGGAGCAGTCCAAATTACCGTAATTTGATTGGTACCCTGCCCTGAAATAATATTACCTGTACCTGAAAGAATTGACCAAGTAAAGGTATTACCTGTCGCAGTAGTAGAATAAGTGACAGGTACTCCTACACAAACTGTATTAGGATTAGGCACAACAATATTAGGAGTGGGGATAGATTGGAGAATTGTCGGATTTGATGTATTAGAAGCAGTAGTGCTACAACTATTTGCATCCGTAACAACAACCTGCACTACGCCGCTTGTGCCACCTGTCCATTGTACGGTAATTTGATTTGTACCTTGTCCTGTAATAGTTCCTGTTCCATTTAAGATACTCCAAGCATAGGTAGCCCCCGCGATAGGAGGTACAGTATAATTTACACTATTACCCAAACAAACTTGTGTGAGTGAGGGTGTTATGGAAGTGGTAGGAGGCGTATTAATAGGTAAAGTATTGGTAACTGTAACCGAACAGTTAGGATTAGCCTCTACTAATTGAACCGTACCTACGGTGCCTCCTGTCCATTGTACGGTAATAGAGTTGGTACCCTGTCCTGAAACGATGGTTCCTTGTCCCCCTATGATTGACCAAGTGAAAGTATTAGAAGAATTAGGAGTAGTGTAAACTACTTCGCCGTTCAAACAAGCACTTGGCTTATTAGGAGTAATATTAGGTGTAGGAGAAGGTATAACAGTAGTAGGATTTGCCGTATTGCTCGCCGTAGATTTACAACCTGTGGCAGTATCCGTTACTTGAATTGTAACTACTCCTGAAGCACCATTATTCCACTTTACTACTACGCTTGTACCAGTGGCACTGCCTACTATAGTTCCCTCACTAGCAGGAATACTCCAAAGGTAGGTATGTCCTGGTGGGTAAGCATTGATGGAGTATGTAATGTTTGAATTAGCACAAACACTATTAGGATTTGGCAAGTTGATAACAGGTGTAGCAGGTGGGGAAGTAATATTAGTTGGGTTAGCTGTTGTATTCACGGTAGCAGTACAACCGTTAGCATCGGTTACTGTTACTTGTACTGTACCTGAAGTTCCCGAAGTCCAATCTACGGTAATAGTAGGGGTGCCTACTCCTGCAGTAATAGTCCCTGTTCCTGAAAGAATTGACCAGTTATAGCTTCCACCAGGATAAGCGGTTACGGTATATTGTACAGGTGAGCCAGGACAAGCTATATTGGGGCTAGGCAGAGTAATAACAGGAGTAATTGGTGGAAGAACCGTTACATTAATAGCTACTCGTGGGCTTTCACACTTGCCATTATTGATGGCTACATAAAAAGTAGTATTAGCTGATACGAAAGTAGTATAAGTACCTGTGGTTGGAGAACCGCTAATAGGTGAGCCTCCCGTGGGTACGCTATACCAACGATAAGTACCGTTACTTCCACCTGTAGCGGTCATAGTAACATTACCTGCACCACAAATAGTTATATTCGGATTAGCTACCGTAGGAGTAGTAGGCTCGCTCACTACCACAGTAGCATAGTTGGAAGGGGTTGGTGTACACGTACCTTGGGCAACCATTACCCTAAAGATAGTTGTTTGCTGGATATTAGTGTAGTTATATGTTGCTTGGTTAGCAGTACCTGGTATATCGGTCCAAGTTTGCCCAAAGTCTGTGCTTTGTTGCCACGTAGCTAACGCAAGGGTATTTACACCTTCGTTAGGGTAGCCTGTAATAGTGAGTGTTCCGCTTGTGCCACGGCAAACAAAATTTGCTCCATTGATAACCCCCATCGTGCCAAGGTTATTGTTTGTAGTAATTAAGCGTACACGGTGGTTATTTCTGTCTCCTACATAAATCCTACCGTTTACATCACTTATAATACCACTAGGGTAGGCAAATTTAGCTGCACTGGCTTGTCCGTCGGCAAAGTTTGTCCCTGCTCCTGAAGGTCCAGTTCCATCACCTGCGTAAGTGGTTACTTGTCCGTTGGCTAATAAACGAATGCGATTATTGGATCGGTCTGCTATGTAAATGTTACCCAAATAATCTAAGGTTACATCAGAGGGGAAGTTGAGTTGTGCCGTATTCACGGGTCCGTCCAAAGGTCCGCTTGCGCTTACTCCTGCTATGGTAGTTACTGTACCATCAGGAGTAATTTTCCTAATTCTGTGGTTACGTCTATCTGCTACGTAGAGATTTCCTTGCAAATCAATATCAATGCCTGTGGGCGAGAAGAAACTTGCAGCCGTGCCTACGCCATCTTGAAAAGTAGCTGAGTTATTTCCAGCAATAGTACTTACCGTACCATCGGGAGCAATTTTTCGTATGCGATGGTTTTCTTTATCTGCTACGTAGATATTTCCGATAAAATCTATTGCTAAATCAGAGGGTTGATTGAAAAGTGCAGTAGCAGCAGGTCCGTCTTGGTAGCCTCCTGCAACTTGCCCTGCAATAGTAGTAACTACTCCTGTGGTAGTTACTCGCTTGATTTGGTTATTATTTTTGTCAGCTACATAGATATAGCCCAGTGCATCAGTAGCTACCCCAGTAGGGCGATTGAAGCCTGCGGCTAAAGTAGTTACTTGACCATAGTTCGGACCAGGTTTTACAATTATTCTACGTACAGCATTATTGAGTTCATCTGCTACATAGAGCGTATCTTGTGAAGGCGAAAAAGCTAATCCTATAGCACCATCAAAAATTATACTACCCGTAGGTGTAGAGAGAGGGTTGAAGTTAAAAGTCGCAGCAGTGCCGACTCCGTTAGTAAAGCCCTGCGTGCCATTTCCTGCCAAAGTAGAGACATTGCGAACAGTATTTACACCTCCTACTACAGTTACGCTAAATTGTGCTGTAATTACACAACCATTCTCCGTAACAGTGTAAGTAACAGTGTAAGGTCCTCCGATAATACTCGCATTAGCGTTGATTACTCCTGTAACATTGTTAATTACTAAATTCGGTGAACTTGAAGAGAAAGTTCCTCCCGTGGGTCCTACGAGAGTAGGATTAACATTCCCAGAACCTACACATATCGTAGAGGGATAAGTCAAAGTGGCCGTATTGCAAGGGTTGAGTCTATATAGATCGGCACCCAATGGAGAAGAACCCAAATTGGCTCTGAAATATACTGCATTATTTACATCGGTGATTTCCCCTACCTCACTGAGAGTTTGTGTATTTGACAAAGGAGGCCACACCAGTACCGTTCCTGCTTCTGTACCATCGGTTTTCCAAAGTCTACGTCCTGTACCATCACTATCAGCAAAGAAATAAATAAGGGTAGATCCTGGATTTTGCGGGTTATTTACAGCTTTAATATTTATGATATCCGAACCTTGCGGTCCTGGTCTAATATCTTTTACACGGATAGTTCCCGCACAATTAATTCCGTTAGTTTGGTATAACTCTTCACCATCTGTACCATTGTCAGCAGTAAAATATAAAATACCATTCACATCAGAGAAATTTCTTGGGTTTGAGCTCCCTGGGCCAGGGTTTATATCGCATACACGGGTTGTACCTGCGGCTTGTCCATTACTTCGCCAAAGTTCTTTGCCTGCAGCATCGGTAGAGGCAAAGTATAAGATACCTCCTGAGTTGATAATCCCTACGGTAGTATCAATGGAAATATTAATAATTTTAGAAGTGCCTGTTGCAGTACCATCACTTTGCCACAAGGCAGTCCCTGAGCCATCATCAGCTACGAAATAACAAACACCATCGCCTTTGTCAATAAGATAAATAGGATTAGAAGAGTTACTCCCTGGGCGAATATCTTTAACCATAAAAGTGCCTGCTGCTGTACCATCACTTACCCAAAGTTCTCTACCATGTGTGCCGTCGTCTGCAGTAAAGAAGAGTTTGTGGCTGGTTCCTATGAATACACTTGTAAGATGTTGTGGATCAGAGCCTGGTGGACCTGGCCGAATATCTTTCACCAAATTAGTACCTGCCGAAGTGCCATCGCTTACCCAAAGTTCCACACCTGTTGCAGAAGGTACTTGCCCATTGGCTCTAAAGAAGAGCTTGTTACCTACCACTGTAATCAGGCTCACCATGCCTGAAGTAGCAGAAGCTCCTGGATTGATACGTTTTATGCGAATCGTCCCTGCGTATGTGCCATCAGTACGCCATAAATCAGAATTACTAAGCAGGTTAGAGGGATTATCACAGCCAGGTTCACTACATTGTCCATCAGCAGAGAAATAAATGTAGTTATTACCTCCTTGGTTAAACACTACAAAGCTACTTGGATTACTGCTATTAACCCCTATTGCTAAATCTCTCAAAGTATCTGCTGAGCATGTGCTACTCACAAAAGGTTCAAAACCTCGCCCTAGCCTAAATCCTTTAAATATTAGTTTATCCCCTAAAGCAGTTAGGTTTTCGGGACGAATTGGTCTATGTGGTAATCCTGGTGCACGCACTTGACAAGGTGGAATTTGATGTTGTGCTTTTACTTCAACCGTGCCCAAAGAGGATACCCAAAATAAGTAGAAAGTAAAGGCAACCCACCAAAAGCAGGCCTTAGCAATAGTAGGATAATCAAGTGGTTTCATATACCTAAAATTTCTTGTAATATTCTTGTCAATATCAAATAAACTACTCATTAAACTACTCTTAGACATGTTTGGTATTTTATTTTAATACGAAATCCAAATGAAAAGTAACAAGTTTGGCGTAAAATCCTTACATGAGTAAAAATATCATCCATTTTTACTCTCTTTTTAGAACTTTACTTTTTAGCTAAATACGCAATGTATTGTTGATTAGGTTTATTCGTGCTCTTAATTTAAATATGCTGAAGTTTTACTTTGTTTAGTTTTTGTATCTTATAGCAAAGTTACAAAAAGGTTTCTAAAAAATATTTGCTTGAACCGAATAAAACTGCTATTTTTGTAAATTCATTACATTAACTTTATGATAGAATTAAAGGAGAAAATTAGTAATCTGGTAAATGCTTTATTGAGTGATGCACACTTTTTGATAGAAGTACAAATCAAGAAAGGCAAAAAAAACACCAAAATTGTAGTAATTCTTGATGGGGATAATGGTATTGATATAGATACTTGTGCCAATATTAGCTCACAACTTTCAAAAATTTTAGACGAAAAAGACTGGATAAAGGAAAGCTATGTATTAGAGGTATCCTCTCCTGGGGCTGACAGGCCTCTGCAAAATATACGACAATATAAACAACATATCGGTAGAAAGGTAAAAATTTTAACAAATACTGGGCAAGAAATACAAGGTTTGTTTCAGGCGATGGATGACAAGAGCTTGCAAGTCGCTTCACTAAAACAAGTAAACCAAACAGCTAAAAACAAAGCCCAAAAAGTAGTATTTAATGTTGAAAATCCAATAACCATTCCTTTGGAAAATATAAAAACGATACAAGTATTGATTGGCTAATTCTGTATTTGAGCTTACAAAATATTAAGCATATTCAAACTATAAGAAAATGAGAAATACCCCAGAAACAGACAAATCTAAGTTTATAGAGTCGTTTGCTGAATTTGCCAAAGCTAAAGGCATTGATGGAACAAAGATGGCACGACTTTTAGAAGACGTGTTTCGTACTATGATAAGAAAAAAATACGGTACGGATAAAAACTTTGATGTAATTGTAAACATTGAGAGCGGAGACCTAGAAATGCGCCGCATGCGTAAGGTAGTAGCTGATGGATCCCCCGAAAGCCACCACAGCGATAAAATAAGCCTTTCAGAAGCCCGTAAAATAGACCCCGACTTTGAAATTGGAGAAGAACTTGCCGAGGATATTAGCCTAAATGAGTTTGGGCGCAGAGCCGTGCTTATGGCAAGGCAAACTATGATACAAAAAGTGAAAGAACTTGAAAAAGAGCACATCTACGAAAAATATAAAGAACGTGAAGGGGAAATTGTCGTAGCCCGAGTAGACCAAATCGTAGGACGTGATTATATCTTACTAGATAACGAAGGCATAGAACTAATACTCCCTGAAAGTTTACCCAGCGAAAAAGACCGCAAACAACGCATAAGGCATCAAATTCCAGGCGACAAGTACAAAAAAGGGGATATGGTGAAAGCCGTTGTCCACAAGGTAGAAATGCACAATAGCAGTACTCGCATCATCCTTTCACGTACCTCTCCTACTTTTTTAGAGAAACTTTTTGAAGCAGAAATTCCTGAAATTGCAGACGGAATTATCACCATTCGTAAAATCGTACGCGAACCCGGTGAAAGAGCTAAAGTAGCTGTAGAATCAGATGACGACCGCATAGACCCCGTAGGTGCTTGCGTGGGCGTAAAAGGCTCGCGAATCCATAGCATTGTACGTGAACTAAACAACGAAAACATTGATGTAATTAGTTATACCGAAAATCTAGAACTTTTTATTGCCCGTGCTTTAAGCCCTGCAAAAATTTTAAGTATCAAGGTAGAGGGCAATGGGAGAGTGTCAGTATTCTTACGCCCTGACCAAGTGGCTGCAGCTATCGGTAAAAATGGTTCTAATATCAAATTAGCAAGTAAATTAGTAGGCTATGAAATTGACGTGTTCAGAGAAACAGACGAGGACGAAAGTGAGGTAGATATTGACCTCACCGAATTTGATGACGATGAAATTGAACCTTGGGTAGTAGACGAGTTGCGTAGAATAGGACTTGATACCGCAAGAAGTGTCTTAGACCTAGGCAAAGAAGAACTATTGAAAAGAACCGAACTAGAAGAGGAAATGATAGATTACTTGCTAGACTTGTTTCAGAAAGAACTGAGCGATGAGTAGTAAAAAATTAACAACTACCTCTAAAAATCACAAGAACAGCGAGCCTGCAACTTGCAGGCTTTTTTACTAACTTCGCACTATGCCTAACAAGCAAAAGCATCAAACCATTCAAAGAACGAGCATCTTTTCTTTCTGTGATTATGCCTGCCTCATTATTTGAATGAAACTTCGCTTATGCTAGGAAATTGATTGAATAAACCTTGCCTTGAAATGATAGAGCCATTTTTGAATAAAATACATCAAGAGAATTGCTTGGATTTGCTAAAGCAAATTACTGAAATTCGGTAGATATGACTTTTGCCGACCCACCTTTTAATCTCAAAAAAGGCTAGAAATCGTATAAAGATAGTTCGGCTTTACAAGAATACTTTAGAGTGGTGCAAAGCGTGGATTTTGGAGATGGTGCGTGTTACCAAGCCCACAGGCTCTATTTGTTCGCATAAAATTCCTAAATGGCTTACCTAAATTATGCAATTTTCCTAAACAAAGTTGCAGACTTCAAAAGTTGCCTATTCATTTGTTGGAAAGAATAATTTTGATAAGCACAGAAGAAAACGATATTATGCTTGACCCTTTTAGTGGAACGGGGACAGCACAGCCCTCGCCGCCAAACGATTAGGCAAAAAGGCAGAGAATAAATACTAATCTGATTTTTTAATTGTGGCTTTTTGAAGTTTTACCAATGAAGATAGAAAACATATCGTTAATCAATGTTTTAAGTATGGCTTCTTTTTGTTTTCTGGATAAGGATTGATTATAGTCAGATGAATTTTTAAGATTTGCCATTTTACGCTCTGCCAAAATTTCGGAAAGTTCTTTGATAATTTCAGGATTCTTTTCAATAGCAGGTTTAATAATTTCTTGTGAAATTTGACAAACTAATACGTCATTCATAGCACGCACTGTGGCTGAGCGAGGCTCTCCCCCAAGCAAACTCATTTCTCCAAAAAAATTACCTGCTTTAAGTTCTAAGGGCTTTTTTTTACCTTCTTTATCTTCTACCATAATTGGCTGATTTGTGCCATCGGATTGCCTTTGAAATACTTGAAGCGTACCCTGAGCTACTATATATAAATCTGTATCATTATCTCCTTGAACAACTATTCGCTCTGGATAACCAAATCGTAAAAACTTTGCTTTTTTAGCTATTTCTTGCACCTCTTCATCAGAGAAAGGAGCAAAAATTTTTACCACTCTACTTTCCCCTGTATTGTCATCGGTTACGGTTACTACAGCATTATCTATAAGTTCTCTTGCTAATGCTTCAGGGTAAGCTATTTCAAACTCTACAGGCTGTTTTACCCAGCCCTCCCTACGAAGAGTGTACCAAATAGATGACAAGATTTCGCCTCGCACCGCTTCTTCGTTATCATGCTTAGTAAAAACTTCTATTGAATAAGTAGCTGTATTCTCCTGAAGTTCAACTAGATTGATATTAGGCTTTATTTGGCTCATTATCAAATCAGAATTATGAACGCTTCGCAACAGCTTCTCTTTCACGCTCTGTGGAGAAATGTTAGCGTCAAGTGAAAGCGTAAATTTGATGCTTCGGTACGGATACTCAATTACGTTTGACTCCAAAAGGGTAGTATTAGGAATGATAATTTCATTTCCTTCTGCGGTGCGAAGTTTCACGGCACGCCAACCTATATCAATTATGCGCCCTTTCAAGCCGTTTATTTCTATTAAATCCCCTCGTTTATATTGCTTGTTGATATTGAGTGAAAGAGCAATTAAGGCACGTTTTACAGGCTCTTTAGCAAAAAATGCCCCAATTGCCCCCGATGCCCCTAAACTTGCTATCACTCCAAAAAGAGCTTGTGGATAGAGTACTGCCGCAATAGCAACTAAGGCAATAGCATACAAAATTATTGAAACAAGAAAACGAATAAGACGTGGCACTTTGGACTCCCCAGGAGGCAAACTTTCATCAGGAGAAGCAGCTAAGATATTGAACCACACAAAGAAACTAAGAAACATATCTATTAGGTAGGCAGTAAAGAAAAATGGTATAATCACCAGCATTTGATTGATTACATTCTCTGCCAAATCAATTTGTAGAGTAAACGAACTAGAAAGATCTACATTCGTGCTTCCAGTAGCTACAGCTGCTACTGCATCAGTAGCAGTATTCCAATGACTGATAACTAATTCTACTAACCTGATAAAAATTTCTTGTAGTATGCTGAATTCAAGAAAAAAAGCTATACAAATCACTATCATACGTCGGATGCGCACCAAACGAGTCCTCGCCTTCAAGGCATCATAGTTTGCTTCCCGCAAAATCTCTTCCTGTTCTATACGATTTTTATCACTTTGCTTTTCTCGTTTCAAGTCAGACATTTCAGGAATGTAACCTACATATTTTGCCACACGTAACATTAGCACAATAAATAAGATTGACAGCACAACAAATGAAAGAATCACCCCAATATTGACAAGATAATAGAAAGTAGTCTTTTTTACTTTCTTGGGCTTTGCAGGAGTTTTAGACTGACTTGTTTTGGTAGAAGCTATATCTTCTGTAATTTGTGCCTTAATTTGAAGTTCATGCGTAGTTTCACTTTTCTTTTGTAAACTAATTTGCAGGCTATCTATTTGAAAAAGCGCTGTTGGCTTAGTTTCTTTTTGAGCAAAAACTGGTAATGTTTGCTTAATACATAAAAATATGCTTAATAAGCCTATTGAAAGGAAAATAATAAAAGATTTCAAAAAATTTTGCATAAACTTTTGCAATTTGAAATATCTAAAAGTCAGAATTATACAAAAATACGATATTTTTACAAAAGCATAACTATAAACAAGTGCGGCTCAAAAAAAGAACAAAATCATACTGCTAATTTCATTGATTATCAGTACTAATGATATTCTTGATAAATCTTTTCCAAATCCAATAATTTTCAACTAAGGCATTTAACAAGCAAATAATACAAAAAAATTGAGCAAATGAATCTAACTTTGATTATTGTTATTTTTAACTTTGGTAATGTTTTCCTTTCCCAGTAGAAAACATACTCCAATATTTCTACTTCTAATTTTTAGTTTTGCAAATACTTTTTTACTACAAATATTTCCTTACAACCTATGCAAGTCATTAAACGTGATGGCAGGCGCGAGCCTGTAAAATTTGATAAGATTACAGCGAGAATAGAAAAGCTATCTTATAGCCTAGACAGGCGATATGTAGACCCAGTAGAGGTAGCTAAGAAGGTTATTCATGGCATCTATGATGGCATAACCACTACCGAACTAGACAACCTAGCAGCTGAAATCGCAGCTACTATGGCGGTAAAGCATCCTGACTATGCCGTCCTAGCAGCACGTATCGCTATCTCCAATCTACAGAAGAACACCGAAAAGTCCTTCTTTAAGACAATCAAGAAACTCTATAACTACGTAGACGCCAAGAGTGGGCAAAGGGCAGGGCTAATTTCAAAGGAGACCTACGAAGTGGTAAGAAGGCATGCCGATCGATTAGACTCGTATATCGTTTATGACCGTGACTTTCATTACGACTACTTCGGCTTTAAGACCCTAGAGCGTTCCTATCTGCTGAAAATCAATGGCAGGGTTGTGGAGCGTCCTCAGCACATGCTCATGCGGGTGGCTGTGGGCATTCACGGCAACGATATAGAGGCTGTCTTGGAGACGTACGATCTGCTCTCCGAAAAGTGGTTTATCCATGCCACCCCCACGCTGTTCAATGCGGGTACTCCCAAGCCTCAACTGAGCAGTTGCTTCCTGCTCACTATGAAGAGTGATAGCATTGATGGTATCTACGACACTCTGAAGAATTGTGCGAAAATCTCCCAATCGGCAGGAGGCATTGGCTTAGCTATCCATAATGTCCGTGCCACAGGCTCCTACATCAAAGGCACTAACGGCTACTCTAATGGCATCATCCCTATGCTCAAGGTGTTCAATGACACAGCACGTTATATTGATCAAGGCGGTGGCAAACGTAAGGGAGCCTTCGCCATCTACCTTGAGCCCTGGCACGCCGATATATTTGAGTTCCTTGACCTAAAGAAGAATCACGGCAAAGAAGAGTTGCGAGCAAGAGATCTGTTCTATGCCCTCTGGATCCCCGACCTCTTCATGAAACGCGTAGAAGCTGACCAAACTTGGAGCCTCTTCTGCCCTAACGAAGCCCCTGGACTAGCCAACCTCTGGGGCGAGGAGTTTGAAAGGCTATATGTCCGTTATGAGCAGGAGGGCAGACAACGCAGAACCCTGAAAGCCCAAGAACTTTGGTTCAAAATCCTAAGAACCCAAATTGAGACGGGTACTCCTTATATGCTCTATAAAGACCACGCTAACCGCAAATCCAACCAACAGCACTTAGGCACTATCCAATCCTCTAACCTCTGCACTGAAATCATAGAATACACCAGCCCCGAAGAGGTAGCCGTCTGCAATCTAGCCTCCCTCTCCCTGCCTCGCTTCGTGGACACTCAGAACCGGACCTTTGACCACCAAAAACTTTTTGAGGTTACTAAAGTGGTTACTCGCAACTTGAATAAAATCATTGATATTAACCACTACCCTATTCCCGAGGCTAAGCACTCTAATCTCAAGCATCGTCCTATCGGTATAGGCGTGCAGGGACTAGCAGACGTCTTCTTGATGCTCCGTTACCCATTTGACAGCCAGCAGGCAAGGCAACTAAATAGAGATATTTTTGAGACAATTTATTTCGCTGCTCTGACCGCCTCTATGGAGTTGGCTCAGAAACACGGCCCCTACGCCAGCTACGCAGGCTCCCCCATTTCGCAAGGCATCTTTCAGTTTGATATGTGGGGCGTACAGCCCTCTGCTCGCTGGGATTGGGAGGGTTTACGCAAGCAAATCCTGCGATACGGAGTCCGTAACTCGCTCCTAGTAGCGCCCATGCCCACTGCCACCACCTCACAAATCTTAGGTAATAATGAGAGCTTTGAACCCTACACCTCTAACATCTATAAGCGGAGAGTGCTTTCGGGAGAGTTTATCGTGGTGAACAAGCATCTAATGCGAGACCTCGTGGCGCTGGGGCTTTGGAACGAGACCATGCAGAACAAGCTCAAGGCGACGGATGGCTCTCTACAGCCCATCCCTGAAATTCCCCAAGAGTTGAAGGAGTTGTATAAGACCGCTTGGGAGATTAAGCAGAGGCACATCATTGATATGGCAGCGGACAGGGGCGCCTTCATCTGCCAAAGCCAAAGCCTGAACATCTACATGGAGGCGCCCACAGAGGCTAAGCTCACTTCCATGCACTTCTATGCCTGGAAAAAAGGGCTTAAGACGGGCATGTATTACCTACGCACACGTCCCGCTACAGAGGCAATCAAGTTCACCTTAGATAGAGACCTCGCCGAGCAGGCGCTCAAGCCCTCCGATGCCTCCTCAGGCACAGAAGAGCAGACCCATAAGAGCCTCTCTTCCGAGCAGGAGACCCTAAGCCATATCACAAGCCCTCCCCAAGCCGAAACTCTCGCTTGGAAAGCCTGTACTATAAACAACTCCGATTGCGAGGCATGCAGTGCATAAAAAATATTGGCACAAGTTAAAAGCTTGTGCCATTTTCAAATTCTAAAACTACTTTCTAACTTTTTTTGCGTTTTTTGCATTTTTCTTATATTCCTTCAAAAAATCGTCAATTTCTTTACGGTAATTTCCTTTTTTTTCTACGTATTTTTTAGCTTTTTCATAAAACTGTTTAGCTGTTTCAAAGTCTTTCTCTTCTTTAGCGATCCGAGCAAGGCTCATAAGTGAGGAGTGGTAATAGCCTGAATCATATGCTTTTATCTGTTCGGCATAGTTCATAGCACGGGTGTAATATAGTTTGGCATTAGCACGGTCGTTTTTTTGGTATCTGTAAATATATGCCAAGATATAACAAGCGTATCTACCTGAAACTTCCTCGTAATAACGTGTACCTGTTTCAATTTTTTCTAAAATATGCCTTGCTACTCTTTCGGCTTCAGCAAATTGGCTCTGTGAAAAACACATTGCTGCGTAGTACCGCTGAAAAAAAGGATTGTTTGGAAAAGTACGGCTTAAGTATTCTGCAATAGGCAAGGCTTTTTCAGGCATTTCTTCTTCTACATGATAGATTCGCATTAAAAAATATTGAGCTTCTGTACGAGTGTAGAAAGAGTTGTTAGCTACTTCGTGCAAAAGTTGCAAACCTAATTCCTTATTTCCCTTCTTGAAAAAAAGCATAAGAGGGCGAAGCGAAGGGTAGTTTTTAGGTATCCACACCGAATAGTAATTGTAGAGAGCATCTCCGAACTTGAATTCAGGGCTAAGATCGCTATATTGCTTGCCGTGTTTCAAATAAGCGAGGGCATTATTGCCTGCTAAGGCGGCTTTAGTCCATTGTTTGCGTTCTGCATAGAGTCTTCCCTTAAAGCCATAAGCTGCTGAAAGAAAAAATGAAGCTTCGGGATTGTTCTTATTCTGATTGTATAACCTATGAGCAAAAGTAAGGCTACTGTCCATATAGGCCAAAAATATGTCGTCATACTCTTGGTTATCCGTATTTACCATAATACGCCACCAGTACCCTAAGCCCATTAAAAAATATGCTAAGGGATGTTCTGGATATAATTGTTTAAGGTATTGAAACCGCTGCTCAGCACGTACAAAATCAAAATTATACATTTGATTTACACCTTCTGTAGCCAAAATTTCTATGGCTCTGTTTAATAAGAGGATTTCTTTTTTATCTATAATCTCCTCTTGAGCAAAGCTCCAAAGAGATATGAAAATAAAGAAAGGGACCAAAAACCAAGTTAAAAAGTATTTTTTTTTAAAAAAATAGTTGTTCATAAGTTGTTTCTAGGTTGTTTACTGAACAAAATAGCTATGATTAAAATCTTATTCACGTTTGAGTTCACAAAGTAAAACGTGTAAATAGGGGTAAATGTATTTCATTAAGGCATTATTTTTTATATAAGTGAGTCACAGAGGCTAAAATTTTGCTAAGTATTAGTATAATTAAAAAAATGATTAGGTTTGAATTGCATGTTTCAAATATTTAATCTAATCATATGAGTCAATTACGTCTAAAAAGTTAGTAGAAATTTTTGGTGGTGGTTAAAATTGAGTAGTTTATTGAAATGAGCAATGGATTTTTCGCTTTTTTGCTATTTGCGAAGCAACGATGAAAGTAAACTAGCTCTTATTGCCTTAGGACAAAGGTAGTAAAAATAGTCATGAATAAAGATGGCACGCAAAACTTTTTATGTAGGAATTGTGGCAAGTAATTAAAATAAGAGATGTATAGGATAGTTTTGCAAGTGAGATAGTGTACTTCTTGCGTATGCTTATGTAATTTTATTAAACTGCAATTACTTGTGTAAAGTTTTTTGGTATATTTGCAAAAAATAAATCCCGTAATTGTAAATTTATGATGCGAAAAATATTTCTTATTGCCCAAAGAGAGTATTTGGTTAGAGTACGTAAGCGAACTTTTTTACTAGCCACAATCCTAACGCCACTGTTTTTTGCAGCTATTATGATACTCCCTGTTTGGCTGTCTAGCACTGTAGAAAATGAGAAAAAGATTGCAGTCATAGATGATAATGGCTTGTTTATCAATAAGTTAAGAGATAAACCTAAAATCACCTTTGTCTATCCCCAAGTTAATATACAAACCTTAAAAAATAACTTACCTCAGGAAGGTTATTATGCTTTGCTTTACATTCCTAAATTAGATATTGATGAAGTAAAAGAGGTAAATAACATCAAAATCTTTTCTGAAAAGAGCATTAGTGTGGATGTAGAACTTGCTTTGAGAGATGCTGTAAAACAAGCCATAGAGGAGCAGAAGTTAAGCCGTATTGGTATCAAACCACAAGATTTGGAAAAGGCTAAAATTAGTATAAAAATGAATACCGAAACCCTTAAAGGAGAAGATAGCAGTTCAATTGTTGCTTCTGCTATTGCTCTTATAGGAGCTTTTATTGTCTACTTTGCTGTTTTTTTGTATGGTTCGCAAGTGTTGCAAGGAGTGATAGAAGAGAAAAGTAACCGCATTATTGAAGTTATTATCTCTTCAGTAAAGCCTTTTGAGCTAATGATGGGTAAAATCTTAGGCATAGCTGCCATTGGTCTCACTCAGTTTCTTTTATGGATTATACTTACGTTTAGTATCACAACAGCTACGTTTAGCATATTGAAAATAGATAATACGAAAGCAACCACTCAGCAATTAGAAGCCATAAACAAAGAGCGAAAAGAAGCGATTGCAAAAGAAACGCAAACTTCAGACAACAAGATGCTAGCAGCTTTGTTCAATATGAACTTATCTTTGATTTTGGGAGTGTTTCTATTTTATTTCTTGTTTGGTTATTTGATTTACAGTGCTTTATTTGCCGCAGTAGGGTCAGCTATTGATAACGTAACTGACGCTCAACAATTTACATTCCCAATTACCACGCCTATGATTGCTGCTATTGTGGTAGTGCAACCTGTCCTGCGCGAGCCTGATGGAATACTAGCCCTCATATTTTCACTTTTTCCCCTCACCTCACCTGTAACTATGATGGTTCGTTTACCCTTTGGCGTACCCACATGGCAACTTATTCTCTCTATGCTACTCCTTTTGGTAGGTTTCGTATTTTGCACGTGGTTAGCGGCGCGCATTTATCGAGTAGGTGTGCTAATGTATGGTAAAAAACCTACCTACAAGGAATTAGGTAAATGGTTGTTTATGAAAATATAGGGCTTCGCCTTCGTTGCATAAGCTATTCATAAGCTAAAAAAGAAAAAGCAAAAGTTATTTGTGAAAAACGTAGGACTTTGCCTCACCCAAAGCCTAATAGTTTTCTAATAACTTGCATCTTTGCTTGGGCAATTTTGCGGGCTTTTTGTTCACCTTGTTGTAAAATTTGCTCTAGTTCATTTGGATTTTGCATATACCTTTGATAAAGGTTACGGTGAGTAGCAAATTTTTCTAAGATAAGTTCATATAATGCTTGCTTGGCTTGCCCATAGCCATAACCTCCAGCAAGATATTTCTCACGCATTTGAGCGGTTTGTTCAGGGGTAGCTAAAAGCGAATATAGCTGAAAAACAACCGAAGTATCAGGATTTTTGGGAGCTTCCAAGGGTGTACTATCCGAAATAATGCTCATTATTTGTTTGCGAAGTTCTTTTTCAGGTAAAAAAATATCAATCGTATTTTCATAGCTTTTGCTCATTTTTTTGCCGTCAGTACCAGGAATAGTCATTACCTCTTCATCAATTTTAGCTTCAGGCACTACAAATACATTTCCATACTTACGGTTAAAGGCTTCAGCAATATCGCGAGTGATTTCTAAATGTTGTTTTTGGTCTTTACCCACAGGCACAAGATGCGCGTCATAAAGCAGAATATCGGCTGCCATAAGTACGGGATAGGTAAACAAGCCCGCATTTACATCAGACAAGTTACCGGATTTATCCTTAAAGGAATGAGCATTTGCTAACATAGGGTAGGGCGTAAAGCAATTCAAATACCACGCAAGTTCGCATACTTCAGGAATTTGCGATTGCCGATAAAATACATTTCTCTCTACATCAAATCCTGAGGCTAACCATGCAGCTGCTACTGAAAGAGTACTATTTCGGCGAACTTGGGCATCTTTTATTGTAGTGAGCGAATGCAAATCGGCAATAAAAAAAAAAGGCTTCGTTTTTTGGGTCCTTAGAAAGCTCTACTGCCGGCAGAATTGCCCCAAGTAAGTTACCTAAATGCGGCTTGCCCGAACTCTGAATACCTGTAAGAATACGCATAGTCAAACTATGTAGTTTGAAAAATAAGTTCAAAAGAAGAGGCAAAAATACAATAAAATTGAACTAATTAGGCTAATTGCTACCTAATTTTTTATTTCAAAGAGTTTGAAAAGTGCCCATGTTTATCTTTGGTATACAAGTATAATTTTTATACCTTTGTAGCACTACTGCAATCAATATCAAAAACTATTTTCTTATGCCAATTCAATATATCTTGACCGATATAGAAGGTACTACTACTTCGGTAAGTTTCGTATATGAGGTACTTTTTCCTTATTTTGAAAAAAATTTACCCAAGTTTTTAGAGCAAAACCAACAAAATAGTTTGGTACAAGCCTGCTTACAAGAAGTGCAACGAACCGTAGAGCAGGAGCAGAATTTGACCACGAACTTCCGTTTAGAAGACGCTCTGCACACTTTACTGCAATGGACACGGCAAGACCGCAAGCATACCGCCTTAAAAACTTTACAAGGAATTTTATGGGAACTCGGCTACCAAAAAGGAGAAATTAAAGGACATATCTATGAAGAAGTACCTACCTACCTAGCACAATGGCACAAAGCAGGGATTCGCTTAGGAATTTACTCTTCAGGCTCAGTTAAAGCTCAAAAATTGCTCTTTGGAACTTCTATTTTTGGAGACCTAACCCCTTACTTCTCGCATTATTTTGATACTAATATTGGACAAAAAAAGGCAAGCGAGTCCTATAAAAATATCCAAAATATTTTGGAACTACCTGCCTCGCAAATCTTATTTCTCTCCGATGTAGTTGCAGAGCTAGATGCAGCCAAATTGTGCGGCTTTCAAACCATACAATTAGTCCGTAACGGACATATACAAGCCAACCCAAAGCACCCAATAGCAACTAACTTTGCAGAAGTAAATCAAATTATGCTTCAAATGTAAAGTAAAATATACGGCTTTTTTTTATTAATTTTGTAACTAAAAGCCTCGTTTTGATGTCTTATACTATAAAGCCCACTTTTTACGATACCTAATATGAGCGAATCAGAAAATAATATAAAAGCCTATATCCAACAAGTGCTTAAAATACAAGAGGAGAGAAGCCAAAACCCATTAAGCGAAGCCGAAATGCATAAAATTGCAGAGGACTTAGGGCTCTCCCCTCAGGATTTAGCGTTTATTGAGAATAAGTATAAAGACTATCTTACGCGAGGACTAGGCTATAGCCGTTACGAAGACTGGCAAAGTGCTGCTGAAGAGTTTAAGCAAGCTGTAAGCCTTAAGCCTAATAGTGCAGAGGCCTTGTATGGCTTGGCACTCGCCTATAAACACTTAGCAAGGCAAAAACGTGATAAGGAACTGCTTAATAAAGCAAAACATTATGTAAAGCGAACCCTACAAGTGAATCCTAACCACGAACTCGCTTATAAGCTTTCGGCAGAGTTAAACAAAGGACTAGGAGGACTTACCAACACCAACCCTTTTTCTACTACCAAACCTCTATGGGCAAATGATAGAAAACCCTCTTGGTTACACAACGATAAAAGTTCTTTGGCTGGTATACGCCTGGATACACTCAACGAGATTAACCAACTCTTTACCCTCCAAGAAGAGAAACGTTTAGCAAGATCTAACAGAGATAGAAAAATCTCAGGTGTATGCTCAGGTATTGCAGAATATTTTGGTATAGATCCTACCTGGATACGCATTGCATTTTTGATAGGAGCCTTCTTTTTTGGAGGTATTACTATACCCCTCTACATTATACTATCTTTTATACTGCCTAAAAAATAAAAAACCGTATGAACAAATTTTTAGTAATTTATTCGTAAAATAAGTAATTTATTCGTAAAATATCTACTCACCCTTACAAACTCTTTAATCATTATGGCAAGTTTGAGTAAAATTACTCTCATAGGCAACGTAGGTGCAGACCCCGAAGTGCGTATTTTTGAAAATAAAAAAGTAGCTAACTTTTCTCTGGCAGTCAATGAAAAATATACCAAAGCCAATGGCGAGCAAGTAGAAAAGACAGACTGGTTTAGAGTCTCTTTTTGGGGAAATATTGCAGACGTTGTAGAAAAGTATGTACGTAAAGGCACACAAGTATATGTGGAAGGAAAACTTAGCACTCGCGAATACATGGACAGGAACAATGAAAAACGTTTTGCTTTAGAAGTTACAGGGCAAACCCTTACCTTATTAGGCTCAAAAGAGAATAGTAATTCCGCTGGTAATACCGCTCCCACTGCTACCCAAGAAAGCTATCCAACTAATGACATATCTGCTGACAACGATGATCTGCCTTTCTAATCAAGGGATTAGAGTATTATTTCAAAAAATTGAACCAACTTCCTTCTAATTTAAGGTTTGGTATCTTTTACTTCACTTTCAAAAACTTTCCAAAAGTTACTCACTTTTGGAAAGTTAAAGAAATCAGACAACTCAAGTATAACCACTTTTACCACATAAAAGCAGAAAGATAAGCGAAATAGGTATTGAAAAATCGATATTGTTAATTTTGTATAGATCTTTTTTTGCAAAAAAATTACTACAACCCTGAAACTATGGAACGATGTCCCAAATGCAAATCAACAAAATTTTGTAAAGATGGTATAGCTAAAGGCAAACAACGATTTAAATAAAGACTGCAGTTTTCGTTTTACAGTAGAA
>JANWZA010000062.1 GCA_025054775.1 Microscillaceae bacterium | reverse complement strand
ACATTTGCCCAAATTGTTGCGTCTCTATTTTTTACTATTCTTAAACCAATGCCTTCTCAATCATTATACCTTTCACCTCGTTTTTTTTATATTTTGGGGGGTATTTGCTTTTTATTCATTATTAGTTTTTCTCAAAACTGGTTATTTCCTGTTACCAAAATAGCTTTGTTTGTTTTAGTAGGTGTTTTTTTGCTTGACGGCATACTACTTTATGCCACAGAGGAAGGTATTTTCGCTCAACGCCAACTTGCCGAAAAGTTATCTAACGGAGATGTAAATACTATTACGATTGAAATACAAAATCGCTACCCATTTAAGGTACATATTGGGGTGATTGATGAAATTCCTGCCCAATTTCAAATCCGTAATTTTTGGGTTGAGCGTTGGCTTTTACCCCAAGAAAACCATAATTTGTGCTATCAACTTCGCCCTGTGGAACGCGGTGAATATGTTTTTGGGGCAGTTAATGTGTATGTTTCGGCTAATTTTGGATTAGTAAGGCGAAGATATACTTTTAACCAACAACATGCAGTACCGGTTTATCCATCGTACTTGCAAATGCGGAAGTATGAATTTTTGGCTATCTCTGACCGCTTGACCGAGGTTGGAATCAAAAAAGTGCGGCGGTTAGGCAATAGTTTTGAGTTTGAACAAATTAAAGAATATGTACAAGGTGATGATATTCGGACTATCAACTGGCGAGCAACGGCACGAAAAAACCAACTCATGGTCAATCATTACCAAGAAGAAAAATCACAACAAGTGTATAGCCTTATTGACAAAGGCAGAGTAATGCAAATGCCTTTTGAAAAATTGAGTTTACTGGATTATGCTATCAATGCCACTTTGGTAATGAGCAATATTGCCATGCTCAAATCGGATAAAGCGGGGCTAATGTCGTTTAGCACCCAATTAGATACTTTTTTGCCCGCACAACGAGGTAAACCTGCCATGCGGCAAATTTTAGAAGCCCTTTACAAAGAACAAACCGATTTTGAGGAAACTGATTTTGAACATATTTACATTGCCGTAAAAAAGCATATCAAACGACGCAGTCTGTTAATGCTTTACACCAATTTTGAAACTTACTCGGCTATGGAGCGCCAACTCAAACATTTGCAAGGATTAGCCAAGCAACACGTTCTAGTGGTAGTTTTTTTTGAAAATACTGAAATTAGCCAACTTTTGCAAGCCTCTCCCCAAAGCGTAGAGGAGATTTACCAAAAAGCCATAGCCGAAAAATTTGTATTAGAAAAGAAAATGATTGTAAAAGAACTCCGAAAGTTCGGTATTTATAGTATTCTTACTAAACCCCAAAACTTAACCGTAGAAGTAATAAACCAATATTTAGCTCTTAAAGCTCGAGGAGTAATTTGAATATTGAACAAATCCTAAAGTCATAAAAGGAGCCCCTCTCTACAAATCAGAGTACTAACTTAATCACATAAAAAAATAATTTTAACTGCTAGCTAATTTTTCATAATTTTGCAAAAAATAAAATCTCTATGGTAAAGATTGGCAAACATATTGAGTTAGGGGACTTTCCCTTGCTTTTAGCTCCTATGGAAGACGTAAGCGATCCACCCTTCCGTGTAGTATGCAAAATTGGAGGGGCAGATATGATGTACACCGAATTCATTTCTTCAGAAGGACTAATTAGAAATGCTGCAAAAAGCAAGCAAAAATTAGATATTTTTGAGTATGAACGCCCTATTGGTATACAACTCTTCGGCTCTGATATAGAAACTATGGCAAATTGTGCTAAAATTGCTACCCAAGTCAATCCTGATTTAATTGATATAAATTACGGTTGTCCTGTGAAAAACGTAGCCTGCCGAGGAGCTGGAGCAGCACTTTTACAAGATATTCCTAAAATGGTACGTATGACTGAAGCTGTGGTAAAAGCTACCCATTTGCCAGTAACCGTAAAGACGCGCCTCGGTTGGGACGAAAACACAAAAAATATAACCGAAGTAGCCGAACGATTACAAGATGTAGGTATTCAAGCCCTTACTATTCATGGACGAACACGCGTACAAATGTACAAAGGTACTGCCGACTGGACCTTGATTGCCAAGGTTAAAGAAAACCCACGTATTCGAATCCCTATTTTTGGTAACGGAGATATAGACAGCCCACAAAAAGCCGTAGAATACAAGAAAAAATACGGTGTTGATGGTATTATGATTGGCAGAGCGGCTATTGGCTATCCCTGGATTTTTAGAGAAATTAAACACTTCTATCGTACAGGAGAATTACTCCCCCCACCTACCCTTACTGAAAGAGTGGAAATTTGTAAAACTCATTTGCTCAAATCTATTCAATGGAAAGGGGAACGAAGCGGTATTTTAGAAATGCGGAGGCACTATGCTAATTATTTCAAAGGACTAGAAAACTTTAAGCCCTACCGAATGCGATTGGTAGAAAGTTTGGATTTAAGCCAAATTTTAGATACTCTCGCTGAAATTAGTGAAGTATATGCAGAAGTGGGGATATCGTAGTATTTTTTTTATAGGTAATTTCATTTCGGCCTTACTGCCATTGCACCACAATTTAGTTCTACTGAAAGTTCTTCAGGCTTGTCAAAGAAACATCGCTTGTATGGTAAAGAAGGATCTGCATAAATCTTTTGCATAAACCTTCCATACATAGGCAAAGCGAGTACGGCTCCCTGTCCCAAGGAAATATCGCGGTAATGAATACTGCGGCTATCGCCACCTACCCACACACCCGCTACAAGGTCGCGAGTTACTCCTATAAACCATGCATCGGATTGATTTTGGGTTGTTCCTGTTTTAGCACCTATTTCATTGTCTTTGGTGAGCAATCCGTAATTCGCTAAAGCCACTGCAGTACCACCAGGTTCTGTACTTGCTTTAAGCATATCAAGCATCATATAAGCTACCTCTTCACTCACCACTTCACTAACTTCAGGGGTAAAATCAGCAATTACTCTACCGTTATAGTCTTCTATCCGTGTGATAAACATGGGTTTAATATATCTGCCCTTATTAGCAAAAGTAGCATAAGCCCCTACTAATTCATACAAGGAGACATCACTTGAACCTAAGCAAAGTGAAGCTACTGGGTCTAGGGGGCTAGTAATGCCTAACATTCGGGCATAATCCACAATCGTTTTTACGCCAATCAGTTTAGTAATCGCGGCAGTGATGGAATTGATAGACTCACCCAAAGCTTGCCGCATAGTTTTAGTAGCATACGTATAACCTCCGTAACTATTTCGCGGAGTATAATCCTTGCCACCAGCTCCCCCCTTGAAGGTTACAGGTTGATCAATGAATAAATTACAAGGTGTATAGCCGTTATCCAATGCCGCAACATACACTATGGGCTTGAAAGTAGAACCTGGTTGACGTTTACCTAATTTTACGTGGTCATATTGAAAATGCTTAAAGTCAATACCTCCTACCCAAGCCTTGATATGCCCTGTTTTCGGCTCCATTGCCATAAAGCCCGCTTGCAGAAACCATTTGTAGTGCCTAATAGAGTCCATAGGACTCATAAGGGTGTCACGTTCTCCTTCCCACGTAAAAATTCGCATACTAATTTTTTTATTCATTTCAGCTTCAATGGCTTTGGTATCATTGCCATACTCCTCTACTAAAGCCTTATAGCGTGGTGTTTTTTTAGCTTCGTTTTCAATGAAATCAGGAATTACTCTAAAAAATTCATCACGCCATGGCTCACCAATTCCCTGCCAATGGGCATAAAACAATTTCTGCTGATATTTCATGTGTTCAATCATAGCCTCTTCGGCTATTTTTTGCACACGTGAGTCAATCGTAGTGAAAATGCGTAAGCCGTCGGCATACAAATCGCGCCCATTTTCTTTTGCCCATTCTAATAAAAATTTTTGAGCCTCAGCACGTAAATAGGGGGCAATTCCTGTAATAGCATCTTCTACGCCACGTTTGGTAACAAGGGGTAAACTTTTGTAATATGCCAATTGGCTACTCCCCAAAAATCCATATTTGTGCATCTGCTCTAATACTACGTTTCTACGAAAGATAGCATTCTTTTTATTCAAGAAAGGACTCCATTTGGTAGGCGCCTGCAACACACCTACCAATACTGCTGCTTCCTCTACATTGAGTTGGCTGGGGTCTTTGTCAAAGAAAGTTTTTGCTGCCGTCTGGATACCAAACGCATTGCTTCCAAATTCTACGGTATTCAAGTAAAGGGTAATGATTTCTTTCTTGGTATAACTTCGCTCTAATTTGACGGCTACTAACCACTCTTTGGTTTTTGTAACAATCGTTTTTAGAATAGGAACTTTATGTAAGTATCCCCTGTATCCCCCCTCCTTTCGTAGTTTGAACAAGTTCTTAGCTAATTGTTGCGAAAGTGTACTCCCTCCTCCTGAATTGTCGCCTGTTATTAAGCCATAGATAGCACGGCTCAATCCGCGAAGGTCAATACCTGAATGTTGCTCAAAGCGTATGTCTTCGGTAGCTATCAACGCATTGATAAGATAAGGAGAAATCTCCTCAAACTGTACAGGGGTTCGGTTCTCGCGATAGTACTTTCCCATAAGTACACCGTCAGAGGTATAAATTTCAGAAGCTAACTCATTTTTAGGATTCTCCAAATTTTCTAAACTTGGCAATTTTCCAAATAAGCCAAAAAGATTATAGTTAAGAGCAACAAAATATAAAATAATTCCTATGGGTATTAGGAAAAAAGTTATCCAAATACCTACTATTAGGTTAAAAAATTTGCCTTTTTTGATGATAAAGCGGTCAAAAAGTACCATTGATTTAAGTCGTTAAATCTTTTTATGGATGTATTTTTGTGCAATTTTCTCAATTTCTAGCTCTGAAATTTCGGCAATTTCAGCAATCTCAGCAAAAGTCAAAGAATTGTCACGCAATAAATTTAGTATCAAATCTTGTTTATCACGGTAAATTTTTTGCTGTAATTGCTTATCATCTTTGGGTTTATATTTTTTTCTTTTTGAGGACATGATTTGCCAAGGTATTGGTAAAAAGCTTTGCAAAGATAAGATTTTTTTAGAATTATTTGCATTTGAGGTTTAATTTGTTTTCGCTCTTAAAGTGAGCCAAAAAGTTCTACTTTCCCAGCCTGCTGTACCAGGAGAAACATCGGGACCACCTGCATTGCTATTCATAGGGTATAAATTTCGGTTATCAGTTAAATTTTTAAGAGTGAGTGTAAACTCTACTTTGTCATTAAGTTGAAAACCTACCCCACAATTAAGTTGCAATCCCCCTCTGGCAACCGTACCGATAGGTGAATACCAATCAGAATAATACAGCATATTGAAATACGTCTGCCATTTAGAATGGGGTTTAAGTGAGATATACCCACGCCAAACCGACTCAGGGTAGGCTTTGTGATACAAACGATTTTCATGATTAGCCAAGTACATACTGCTAGCTCTCTCGGCTAATTCTTTTTGTTCAGTAGTAGCTCTTTGTACCTTTACAAAAGCATGGCTTAGAGTAACATTTCCCCATTGGTTGCCATATTGTGCAATAGTTTCAACACCTATTTGTGAAAAAGTACCAGGGGTATTCTTAAAAAACCAATAGCCATTCCAGTCTCCAGGGATATCAGTTCCAATATTAACCATTCTAAACACTGCTGGGTCTTGGTAAAATACTCCTACATCAATAATTTGGCTAATCGTATTGTAAAAGAGCGTACTTGTAACAAAAGTTTTATCATTGATTTGCCAACGTACTGCAATTTCTGTATTGCTCATGCGTTCGGGGCGTATTAGGTCTATGTTTTGGGCATTGGGTATGTTACTTTGATTAACAGCAGAATAGTTATCAGCGCGCAAAAAGCCGTCGTTCCGATATCCCCCTGAATAATGTAGCCCCACTGCTCCTCTGAAGCCTGCTTGGTAAGAAGCCCGCAAATAAATTTGCTTGTTAGGATTATAGATTAGCCCCAATCTGGGGGAGAGATTCTGCCCCCAGAAAGGGTGCTTATCAAAACGAACTGCTGCAAAGAGGTCTATTTGAGGAGTAATAGCATACAAATTTTCAAGGAAAAGGCTAAAGAGTTCAATATTTCGTCTGTAAACCATAGTAAGTTCTTGGTTAGCAGTTGCAGGGTTGAACGACCCGATTTTATTGGCAATAAAATTATTACCCATAGAATTAGGTAAGCCCATAGCAAAAAGTCGGACTTCTGCACCTATGGCAGTTTTGTTATTTTTAAGCAAGTTATCTACATTGAAAAGTGTTTTTAAGCCGTAGCGTTGCTCAGCAGTACCTCCCATTACTACACCTGAAAGTGATTGTAAACCATACTCGTCGTTGATAAACGAGAAACTCGTTGTGTTTCGTGTGGTTAATCCTAGGTGTTTTTGATAGCTTATATTAACGGCGGTCAAATCTTGTAAAATTACCTCACGGTCTCGGTAGAAATTATAGAGGTCGCGTTTTTGCTTTATTTTATGTATTTGTGCGTCCCAATTTTTGTATTGAATTTGGTTAATCATTGTCAAGTTATCTATCCGTCGCAGTCTATGTCCCATGTCAGCCACTTTACCCCCTGCCCAACCTTGGTTGCCTTGCAAAATTACCCAGCCTTCAGGGCGAAGAGCTTGCCCTAAGTAACTAACTTGAGCAATGTGCGAAAAGAATTTGAGTTGTTGCCATTGGGCTTTCACTTGCAAACCCACTCCCCAAAAGCCATCATTTCCTGCTTGTGCGTGGGTATGTAGTTGTAAATTTTTGCTGTCTTTGGCATCTTTGGTTACAATATTGATTACTCCTAATAAGGCACCCTGCCCCAAAGTAACCGAGCCTGGTCCGCGAATAACTTCTATTTTTTCAATATATTCTAAGTTAGGGCTATTCAAAATAGCGTCAGGCGGTCCCCAAAAAAATTCAGTGTTCATATTCTGCCCGTTGAACAAAAGTAATACTTTGGAGTTGTTATCAGGTGCTAACCCACGAAAACCTGCAATAATATCATCTTGGTCTTCTACAGCAAAATAGCCGGGAACGAAAAACATGAGTGCCTCTGAGAGCGTTCTTGCACCACTCAACTTTAATTGCTGTTGTGTGATAGTAGTCAAAGAAGCATGTTCACGATAGGCTCCAGTAGAAATATTTGAACTTACATTACTCTCTTCTGGAGGAGCGACAGGTAGCTGTAAAATTTCGTTAATATTTGGCTCAAAATAGCGTTGTGAGCTATCAAGCAAAGTTTGGCAATAACCTACTGACAAGTATAATCCAGCCAGTAATCCAATAAAAGAGGCATAGGAAGGTGTTTTTATTTTCATGAGTAAAAGATGTTACGAACTAACGGACAAGGAAAAGACAAAAGCTAACATTTATCTCAAAAGATATGCTAATAATTTCTACAAAGACTAAAATAATTTGGAGAGATTGACTTTTTATTAGCAGAAGTATATTATTTTTTTGTTTTTGGCTTTATTTTTAGAATTATATTATGTGATTACCAAAAAATATACCACTTTGTTTGGTTCTAATTTGAGAAAATTTAGGGAAGGTGAATAAAAAGGTACTTTTCAAAAAATTAGATTACCTTACTGTTTTTCGCCGCAACTTCTTTATACTGCATTTGATAAAGTTGATAATAATAACCGTTGCGGGCTAAAAGTTCGTCATGGGAACCTATTTCTTTGATTTCACCTTTATCCAAAACAATGATCTTATCCGCATTTTGAATAGTGGAGAGCCTGTGAGCAATCACAATAGCCGTTCTTCCTCTCATCATTTTGGCAATCGCTTGTTGTATAAGTTCCTCAGTTTCCGTATCTACGGAAGAGGTAGCCTCGTCAAGTATCAAGATTTTGGGCTCATATACCATAGCTCGCACAAAGGAAATAAGTTGCCTTTGCCCTACCGAAAGTGTTGCCCCA
This sequence comes from Microscillaceae bacterium, assembly GCA_025054775.1. Classification (GTDB taxonomy): domain Bacteria; phylum Bacteroidota; class Bacteroidia; order Cytophagales; family Microscillaceae; genus JANWZA01. The sequence goes on along the minus strand of JANWZA010000062.1, from coordinate 58,989 downwards.
CGCTCCATAACGTTGTAATCAAAGCCGTTAGGTAATTTTTCTATAAATTCCCTCGCTCCCACCAGTTCGGCAGCGTGTAGTACGGTTTCAAAGGAAATCTCCTCGTTACCCAAAGTAATGTTGTCTAACACTGAACCTGAAAATAAAAATACATCTTGCAATACCACGCTAATATGCTTGCGGAGATAAGCCAAATCATAGTGGCGTATATCGTGGTTATCAATCAAAATACGCCCTTGTTGAATATCATAAAATCGGCTCAAAAGATTGATAACCGAAGACTTACCTGCCCCTGTAGCCCCCACCAAAGCCACCGTTTGCCCTGCTTCTACCTCAAAAGAAATATTTTTGAGTACAAAATCTTTGTCATTGTAAGCAAACCATACATTTTCAAATTGTATTTTTCCTTTCAAGTTGTTAGGTTTAAGCTTGCCTTCGTTGGGTGTTACCTCGTCATTATCCAAAAGTTTTACTATTCTATCCATACTCACAATCCCCATTTGCAAGGTGTTAAACCTATCGGCAATCATGCGTATTGGTCTGAAAAAGAGTGAGATATACATGATAAACGCAATCAATACACCCAACGTAATCTCTTCGGCTAATACTTCATTTGCTCCATACCAAATCAGTAACCCTGTACCTCCTGCACCAATTACCTCTGCCACAGGAAAATATACAGAATAATACAAGACTGCTTTGAGATTCGCTCTTCGATGTTCGTGATTTATTTCTTGAAATTTTTGATATTCATTCTTTTCACTTCCAAAGATTTGTACAATCGCCATACCTGTAATATGCTCTTGTACAAAAGCATTGAGATTAGCTACTGCAGCACGTGTTTCATCAAAGGCTTTTTTTACTTTTTCCTTAAAAATATAAGTACTAATAATAAGCAAAGGTAACAAAGCAAGACTAACAAGCGTAAGTTGCCAATGCGTATAAAACATAAGTGCCAAAATGAGAACTATTTGTAAAACATCACCTACCAAAGCAGCAAGCCCTTCACTAAATACGTTGGATAAGGTTTCCACATCAGAAATATTGCGGGTAACTAACTTACCTATGGGTGTTTTGTCATAAAAGCGAAGCCGAAGGTTAAGAATATGCCTATAAAGCGTAATGCGTATATCTTTAATAATCGTTTGCCCCACCCACGAGGAGAGATACGTATAAAGATACTGAAAATAAGACTGCAATAACAAAATAATAATGGTAATACCACTCATAAGAGCCAAACCCAAATAATCGCCTACATATACGTAGTGGTCTATGGTGTATTGCACTAGGTAAGGACGAAGTGGAGCTAAAGCAGCCGAGGTAATCGTAAGTATAACCAAAAAGAAAAACCATTTCTTGTAAGGACGAGCAAAAAACAGAATTTTTTGTATATTATACCAATCAATAATTTTTTGGGTGGGCTGTTCAAGTTCTGCCATGAGGTAATAAGTTGGTATTTCAATCAGTATTTTATTTCGTTTCTTGTAGCTACAATAAAATGATTTTTGTGCATTTAGCTTCTTTATGCTGAATGTAACTTTTCAGTTTTATTCAAAATAAACAATTTTTATTTTCTTGTTTTTGAGCCAAGTCCTAATAATTTTTTGTGTGTCGCGGTTATCGGCATAGCGTTTGATGTAGCTATATGCCTCTTCAAGGTTTTGAATACTTACCCACTTGTCTATATAGCCCCAACCTTTGTATTGTCCTTTTTCTACCAAAATAATCGCTTTCTCTTGTTCATTCCTGCCTTGCTCAACAATTAAAAAACTTTTACGAGCATATTTGTTAAAACTATCAATGGCTTGCAAAGCCCTTTTGTTGTAGCTTTCAGGAGATTCCTTGCCGAGGCAAGCTCCCGCACATAGCTTTACGTGATAGTTAAAACAGGCTTGTTTGCTCGTGTACAAACTGCACAAACTCTGGCACAACTGAAAATCGCTCACTTTTTTTTCTAACACCCTTTTAGCTGTTTCATATCTATCCAACATTATAAGCGGTGTTTTGGTAGGTTGGTGGTTTATTTTATCAATAAACAACTCAATATAACCTTCACGATTTTTCTTTCTGAAGATACCATATTGAAATTTACTTTTGCGTTGTTGTTTATTGAACAAAGGCGTATGCTTTTTTATTTCGTCAGACTCTAACAAAAGTGCCACTAACTCGCTCCCTGTAAGTTCGTAGCTAATATCTGCCACTTGGTTTTTGAACGGAATACTTTTTTTATCTTGTAAATTCGTGGCAAAATGCGAAGCAACACGTTTTTTGATATTTTTACTTTTACCAATATAAATAATGTTGCCCTGCTCGTTATAGAAATAGTAAATTCCTGTTTCCTCAGGTAGTTTTTCAAATTGTTCTTGACTAATTTTAGGAGGTAAGTTAGGGGCTTTTATTTCATTATCCAAAATATTTTTTTGCAATATGGTCGTATTTTTTGCCCAAAGTTGCTCAAAAATATAGGCAGCAACTTGGGCATCACCCATAGCCCTATGGCGGCTGTGGTTTTGTATTTGAAAATATTTAGACAAGCTGTCCAAGTTGTAAGACGGCAACCCTTTGAAAAGTTGGCGCGAAAGTCGCACCGTACAAAGCGTTTTTCGCACAAATTGGTAGCCTAAACGCTTGAATTCCTGTTTTACAAAGCCATAATCAAAATGTACGTTGTGGGCTACGAATACACAACTCCGAGTAAGGGTAACAATTTGCTTGGCAATTTCATAAAACTTTGGAGCCGAAGCTACCATTTCGTTACTTATGCCCGTGAGTTGAGTAATAAATTCAGGAATATGCCTCTCTGGATTTACCAAACTCTCAAAAGTTTGCTCTATACTCCTGCCGTTGTGAATGATAATGGCAATATCTATAATACGATCTTCGGTATATTTACTACCAGTAGTTTCAACATCAACAATTGCAAATTTCATAGTTAGTTTTTTTGGCAAATATGAGCAATAAAATTACACTTTGAGAGGTTTATTACCTCAAAAATAGCCAATTATACCGTGTCCATAAAGGTTTTTTCTACTTTGTGAAACAATGCTAAACCTACCAAAAAAACCATAGCCGTAAAAATAGTACTATAAACTAATAGCGAAAAACTAAATATACCTTCTCCAAAAAAGGCATACCGAAAGCCCTCTACCACAGGCGAAATCGGATTGAGCAATACATAATACCGATACTTCTCAGAAAGTGCCGAAAGCGGGTAAATAACAGGCGTAGCGTACATAAGCAACTGCACTCCAAAACTTACTAAATGTTTCAAATCACGATATTTAGTTGTTAGTGCAGAAACAATAATTCCCAAACCCAGCCCAAGTACTGCCATTAAAAAAACTAAATAAGGAATAGCCAAAAGCCATCCATTCAACTGAAGCCGAACACCCAGCCCCCAAGCAAAATATGCGTAAAATACCAAAAAAATACCTAACTGGATACCAAAAGAAAACAAGCCTGAAATCACCGTTGCCACAGGTACAGTTAAACGTGGAAAATAAACTTTTCCAAAAATAGCCGCATTATCTGTAAAAGTAGAGGAGGTTTTGTTTAGGCAAGCCGCAAAATAGTTCCAAATCGTAATACCGCTCATATAAAACAAGAAAGCAGGTTGCCCATCGGTAGGAATTTGAGCAATATTCCCAAATACAATCGTAAAAATAATCGTAGTTGTCAACGGTTGAATAATGTGCCAAAGCGGTCCTAAAATCGTTTGTTTGTATTGAGCAACAAAATCACGCCATACAAATAGCATTACCAAGTCGCGGTAACGCCACAATTCGTTCAAACGCAAATCAAACCAACTACTTTGAGAGGTAATTATTTCAGTCCACTGCTCAGGGTGAGAATTTGGTGAGGACATAGATGCAAAAATAAGTTTGAAAAATAACAAACAAAACAGCTACAAAATTAGGCAGAGAAAAGCACTCTAGCAAATAGAGAGCTTAATCACAAATTTGACTATTTTCTACATCAGTAAAGTGTATATTGATTTTCACTACTTTATCTTTCTCAAACACGAGGCTATAACAACCATATCTTTTCTTAAAATACCAGTGCGTTTGCACCTCTCCTACCAAAGTTTGCACTTTTTCTTTGCGTTTGGGTGTACCTAATAAATTCCCTACTTGCTTTTCAGACAAGCCTAGCACTGCTGGCACTACTTTCCCCTTAAAGCCCTCACTAATTTGAATATACTTACTTTGTGGAAAGTACACCATACGTAAATTATCGTAGTACAATCCCCCACCACAAAAGGCTTTAAGGTTATTAGTCTCATCTTTACTAAAACAAGGATACGTTTGCTTGAACATCTCTACCGTAATAGGCAAAGTCAATTTACCAAAACGCCCTTTTTCTAAATTCATTACTATCCCAAGACAAGGGTTAGAAAGTTGAGCCAATACCTTTAGGGAAAAGAATGTGAATATAAAGCCAAGAACAAGCTTGTGTAAACGTATATTTTTCATTTTCAAATGATTTACTTTCACTAAACCTACTAATTCCAACTTTGGTAAATCCAGCCACCACCTATCACATCATCACCTTCGTAAAAAACAGCCGCTTGGCCAGGAGCAATCGCAAATACAGGTTCATGAAAGTGCACTTTCATTAAATCGCCCTCTTGCACAATTTGGGCAGGGGTTCCCTCATCATTGTACCGAATTTTGGTTATTGTTTCCACAGGTTTGCCTTGTAGGTCTGGATATTTCACCATATTCAATTGCCTTACAGACATGTTACTCCGCGCTAGTTCGTGTCTTTGTCCTAAAATAACGCGGTTATTCTCTTTGTCTATACCTATTACAAATACAGGATAACCTAAGGCAATTCCTAGCCCTTTGCGTTGTCCAATCGTATAAAACGGATACCCTTCATGCTTACCTACTACTGTACCATCTTCTAACACAAAATCCCCACCGCGCACACTAGCTTCCAAACTTGGCACTCTACGCTTCAAAAAACTACGATAGTCATTATCAGGAATGAAACATATTTCATATGATTCAGGCTTGTTTACTAATTCCACAAATCCACGCTCACTAGCCATTGCCCTAATTTCTTTTTTGGTTAAATTCCCAAGCGGAAAAATAGTACGACTTAAGCTTTGTTGCGAAACGCCCCAAAGTGCATATGATTGGTCTTTCTCTTGGTCTACCCCCTTGGAAATAATGTATCTACCATTTTCAAAACGAACCCTGGCATAATGCCCCGTAGCAATAAACTCGCAATCTAATTTATCAGCTCGGCGGAGCAGGGCATCCCACTTGATGTGTGTATTGCATAATACGCAAGGGTTGGGAGTACGCCCCGCTAAGTATTCATTCGTAAAGTGGTCTATTACATAGTCCCCAAATTCGTTACGGATATCTAAAATATAATGCGGAAAGCCTAATGCTACGGCAACTGCACGCGCGTCGTTGATAGAGTCTAAGCTACAACAACCCGTCTCTTTTTTCTTACCTCCTGACAAGGCATAATCCCACGTTTTCATGGTCATGCCTATTACCTCATAGCCTTGTTCATGAAGTAGCACTGCAGCTAAGGAACTATCTATCCCGCCGCTCATGGCTACTAATACTCGTCCTTTTTTGCTCATTATTGTTTTAATTTATGATAAATGACGTAAATTATTTCGTTCAAACGTTTCAATTGCTATGGCTAAATTTTCTAATTTCTCTACCTCATCTTCCCCGCAAATCTCAAAAGGTGCTAACTCATCTAAGGGAGAAAATTGGTTTGGGTCTTGTTGGTGAATACGTTGCAATTCTCTTACCAACGCATCTATAATCTCTTGTCGCGGCATCACAATACTTTTACTTGTAAAGGGTAATATCCGTTTGTAGGAACGCTTGTTGTCAATGAAATTTATACGTCCCAGGTTTTGTTTTGTGCTTTACAACGATATTACATCATATCTCTTAACTCACGTTCAAGGCGTTTAGTTTGATGGCGGCACAGCTCTTCCATTTCTGCTGCCATTAGTTCGTCGCCAGTGGCTTTGCGAATGGTATCTGCCATACCTGCTATGGTTTCTAATACAAATTGTTTCATTTCTTGTACTTCCATATCCTTTGTCCATAGGTCTATTTTGGCTGTCCCTAGGCCACTTCTGTCCCAAATTGCAAGGGAAAGAGCTTTTGCCTCTTCTGCACCCTTGACAGGCTTATCGCTGGCATTCCATACAATCTTTTCACAAACAAAGTTATCATCTAAAGTTATATCAATATGAATATCCGACTTTTTCATGCTTACATAATTTTAGTTAACAAGAACTTTTAAGGATGATTGAACAACTTTACAAACTAAAAAGTTTTGTTTAGAAGTAACAAAATAAATAAATAGAAAAAAATTTATTCATAAAAAGTAAAACTCTCTTATCCTTTTGTAAAATATTTTTGTTTACAGAAAATTATGGCCTACTTTTTCGCCTCAGGAAATAATGCAAGCATACTTTCCTCGTTAGCTTGGCAAATACCGCGTTCAGTAATTAGTCCTGTAATTAACCTTGCGGGCGTTACATCAAACCCAATATTTAAGGCGGGACTATCAGCAGGAGTAAGTAATACTTTTTCTATTTTTTTGCCGTTCCAGCCCGTGATGTAACGTACTTCGTCAGGTGTTCTTTCTTCTATAGGAATTTCAGTTAGTCCATTTTTAATATTCCAATCTATGCTAGTAGAGGGCAAGGCTACATAAAAAGGGATTCCATTATCTTTAGCGGCTAAGGCTTTAAGATATGTTCCAATTTTATTTGCTATATCGCCTTGGCAAGTGGCTCTATCTGTACCTACAATACAAATATCTACTTGGTGATGTTGCATAAGATGTCCTCCTGTATTATCTGCAATTACGGTGTGCGGAATACCTGCTTGTTGCAATTCCCATGCGGTAAGGCTTGCTCCTTGATTTCTTGGGCGAGTTTCATCTACCCAAACATGGACTTGCAAACCTTGTTTATGAGCCAAATAAATGGGTGCGGTAGCTGTTCCCCATTCAATACAGCCTAACCTTCCTGCATTGCAGTGAGTTAGAATATTTATTTTTTTTTCTTTTTTTTTGCGTGCTAATTCCTCTAAAAGAAGTAAGCCGTGCTCTCCGATTTGTTTACATATTTTTACATCATCTTCTACTATTTGCAAAGCTGTTTGCCATGCAATTTTTGTTTTTGTATACCAATCTTTAGTTACGCTAATAGCATTAAGTTGTTTATTTATTGCCCAAAATAAATTAACAGCTGTAGGACGAGAATTTTTTAAGTTTTCTATTTGTTGGTTAAAGTATTCTTCTTTATTTGTTTGATGTTGTGTTTCTTGGCAGGCAAAATATACACCAAAAGCAGCGGTAGCACCTATAAGTGGGGCGCCTCGCACTATCATGTCCTTAATAGCAGTTATTACTTGAGCAGTAGAACTTAATTCTATAATATTTATTTGATGCGGTAAATAACGTTGGTCTAAAACCTCTATAGTTTGATTAGCAGTATACCAAATTGTTCTTTGAAGATATTGCATGATAAAATGAGTAAAAATAAGTAAACTTAAAAAGCATAGTATTTAATTTATTTGTCTAATATTTTTCTCTTTGAAATCCCCAGTTTCGTAATTCACCTTCATAAGTATTAGGGTAATTGATTTTAATGAGTGTGTATAAAGCAGTTAAAACCGCTTCTATTTGCTTACGCAAATCATTTTTATTACTTACATTAAATGAAACTGCACTATCTGTTTTGCGAGTATCCTCGATAGCTTGTGTATAAATATCTACTATACTATCAAAAAAGCTATCATCAAAACCTACTACCTTCAATCCATGAGTTTTTACGCCTTTTACAAATAAAGGTAAAGCATTCAAACGTAGATTTCTATCTGTAGGCAGTTTGTAGCCGTTACCCTGTTTGGTGATGCCAAACTCACTGTAATAAGCCTTACCTTTTTCTTTTCCAAACTTAACTAGTATTGCTAATTTAATCTCCTCTACGGCTTTGTTAATTTGTGCATCTAAATTTTTTAAGGTTTGCGTTTGCAAGCTACGTCCACTTCCTGCTTTTATTCTATTTTCTAAAAAAGTGCGGTATTCTTGTACCATTTTTTTTAAGTCTTCGGGCTTTACCCAAAGTAGAGTTAGTTCAGGAGTATTCTCCCATTTTTTGCATACGTTTTCTGCTACTGTTAAAATATCATACTGCGATTCAGGTAGTATTTTATGTGCTTTTTTCTTTTTAGCTAAAGATGCGAGTGCATCTTCTTGTCCCTTTGGTTTAGAGGTGTTTTCCATAGTTCTAAAAAGTTTAAGTTAAAAAATATACTTTTTTTATTTATAGTTTTATATACAACTAATATTTCTTAACTTGAAACACGCTTTTTAACATTACTAAAATTTTTTTTTACATTACTTTTGTTTTAAGTAATACTACTAACATTTTTTTGTATACTACGTTTGATTTTAATAATACTATTAACAAGTTTTTATACATTGTTATTACTTTTAGTAATACTACTAACAAGTTTTTACATATTATTTTTATTTTATTTAGTAGTTTTTACAATTTTTTGTATATTGTTTTTTTATCATATAGTATACTTTACAATTTTTTTAGTATTATTCTCATTTTAGTTAATACTACTAACAAGTTTTTTTGCATTGCATTTATTTTAAGTAATGCTATTAACAAATTTTTATATATTACTTTAAATTTTTTTAGTTAAAAAAAATAGTTATGTATTTATACGCTTACTAAACTATTTTGCAAAATACTTGTTAATACTTGTCCAAAATAATATACTTCTTGAAAAGTATTGTACAAAGGTACAGGTGCTAATCTAATTATTTTAGGTTCTCTCCAATCTACTATAATATTATTTTCTTTTAATTGCTTATAAATAGTTTTTCCGTTATGTTCTATAGCTATAGAGAGTTGGCAACCTCTTTCATTAGGGTTTTTAGGTGTAATAATATATATATCTTTTCTTTCACTTGCTTGTATAGCTTGTTCAATAACATATTCGGCAAAATTAGTTAATTGTATACTTTTTTGGCGTAATTGTTCAATAGTAATTTGCTCAAAAATTTTTAGCGAAGCACGGTGAACAGCCATCTGTAAAATAGGAAAATTACTTTGCAACCATCCATCGGCAGTAGGTATAGCCTTAAAACCTTTTTTCATAAGGAATCTTTCATTTTCATCATATCCAAACCAACCTGCTAAACGTGGTAAAGAAGTATTTGTAGCATACTTTTCGTGAATGTAAATACCTGAAACTCCTCCTGCCCCTGAATTTAAGTATTTGTAGCTACACCACGTTGCAAAATCAGCTTCTATTTTGTGTAAGTAAAGTGGTACATTCCCTATAGCGTGTGCTAAATCAAATCCGGCATATGCTCCTACTTCATGAGCCTTTTGCACGATAGCAGGTAGGTCAAAAAATTGCCCTGTATAGTAGTTTACCGCTCCGAAAAAAACTATTGCTAATTGTTCTCTGTGTTGTTCTATAGTTTGTAATAAGTGTTTTATACTAATTGTTTCAGAATTAATATCAGGAAATACTTCTATGAGTGCATTTTTTGGGTCAAATCCTGCATTTTGTATTTGTGATTCTATTGCGTAATAGTCTGAAGGAAACGTGGGGCTTTCAATAAGAATTTTGTAACGTTGTGGCGTAGGTCGGTAAAAGGTAGTAAAAAGTATATGAAGGTTAGCCGTTAAATTATTCATTATTGTAACTTCGTGAGGAAAGCAACCTAGCAAATGACAAAGGGCGGGTTTAAGTGATTTATGATAATCATACCAACGTGGCTCACCTGCAAAATGCGCTTCTACTCCTAACGTTTGCCATTTCTGTAACTCTACTTCTATGTATTCTCTCACGTTTTTAGGTTGTAAGCCAAGAGAGTTTCCGCAGAAATAAATAACAGGCTTGCCGTTTTTGTTTGGAATGTAAAACTGCTCTCTCAAAGGTGCAAGTGCATCGTTTTTGTCTAATTCTTGGGCAAATTCAAATGTATTTTGAAAGTTTTGCATAAAATTAATTTATATTCTTATTTCTTTTACAAAGATATTATTTTTATTTTATTATTCAAATTTTTTAGGTATAGATTTAACAACTTATAGTTTTGCATTTGTATTTAGGATAGTGCCGTCTTTCATTTCAATAATGCGGTCTGAGTTGCGTGCAAATTCTTTATCGTGTGTAACGGTAATAATGGTTTGGTGGTAAGTACGGGTAAGTTCTCTAAATATATCAAAAACATTTTGTGTATTAACAGAATCAAGGTTTCCTGTAGGTTCATCACCCATGATAATAGTAGGTTCGTTAATAAGAGCACGAGCGATAGCTACGCGTTGTTGTTGTCCGCCTGAAAGTTTATTAGAAGGTTTAAGGGCTTGGTTGTGAATGCCTAAAAGTTTTAATTTTTGATATGCGCGCTCTTCTATTTCTTTAAAAGAATATTTGCCTAATTTAAGAGCAGGTAGCATGACATTTTGTAGCGCTGTAAATTCAGGTAAAAGATAATGAAATTGGAATACAAATCCAATGTGTTGGTTGCGAAAATTAGCTAAAAAATTTTGACTTTTGCCTGTAAGTTTTTCTTGGTTAATGTATAACTCCCCTTCGTAGTCTGTATCCATCGTAGAAAGCACATACAAAAGCGTAGATTTGCCACATCCTGACTTACCTATAAGCGAAACAAATTCACCCTTATATACTTCAAATTCGATTTCCTTTAATACTTGAAATTTGTGCGGTTCGTAAAAAAATTTGTTAATTTTATTTGCTTTAAGGACTATTCTTTTCATATGCAAAAGGCTTATAAAACCTGTAAATTTACTTTTAAGGCTAATAAAATAAGGAGTAAAAGCCCTAAAGTTATACGATAGTAACCAAACAGCTTAAATCCGTAACGTGAAAGGTAGTTAATAAAAAATTTGATAGCTAACATAGCAACAATAAAAGCTACCGCATTTCCAATTAGTAATAAATAAACATGTTGAGTATCTATACTCTTATAACTTTTAAGCAGTTTGTAAGCAGAAGCGGCAAACATAGTAGGAACGGCAAGAAAAAATGAAAATTCAGCAGCTTGTTTTCTATTTAACCCTTGCGACATACCACCAATAATACTCGCTGCAGAACGACTTATGCCTGGAATAAGTGCAATACACTGAAACAGACCAATAACAAAGGCTTTTGTGTAAGGAATTTCTATGTTTTCTTTAGTAGGGTTATTAAAAATTTTATCAATAAATAACAAAAACACACCACCGATAAGCAAAGAAAATGCTACTACAGGCACGCTCTCTAAAAGTTGGTCTATATATTTTCCTAACATAAATCCCGCAATAGCAGCAGGCAAAAAAGCCACAAATAACTTTAAGTAAAATTTTATATCTTGAAAAAAATTCTTATAATATAGCACTATTACAGAAAGGATGGCTCCAAATTGAATATTTATTTCAAATACTTTTGTAAAATCATTATAATGTAAATTCATTATTGCCGATACAATAATCATGTGACCTGTAGAAGAAATAGGTAAAAATTCTGTAATTCCTTCTACAATAGCTAAAATAATAGCTTGCCAAATAGTCATAAAATTAGAAAGTAAATAAAAATTGTTTTAGTTAATAATATTTTTTAGTTAGCTTATAAGTTTAATTTAATTTGTTTCTTTTTTTTGGTTGTTATAAATAAAAAAAATAATTTTATATATTATCCTAATTTTTACTAGCTAATAAAAAGTTTTTTTCTATAATACTTTAGCTTTGCGTAACTAATAAAAAGTTTTTTTATATATTGTTTTTAATGTATTTAATTGAGTTAAAATGTTTTTATGTATTACTTTGTTTTTAGGTAATTAAAAAAAAGTGTTTTTACATATTACTTTAGTTTTATTTAGTTAATAAAAAGTATTTTTACATATTTTTTTTATTTTAAGGAGTTGTTAAAAAGTGTCTTTATATATTACTTTAGTTTTACTTATATAATAAAAATTGTTTTTATATATTACTTTAAATTTAAGTAATTAAGAAAAAGTATTTTTGTATATTACCTTAATTTTATGTAATAAACAAAAACATTTTAAGTAATAGGAGTAAGATAAATTATATTATGTATCCATTTCAAATGGAGCAGGTATTGAATAGTTATATTTTCTAGAGCGGTATCCATTTCTATAAAATGACAGGCTATATCGTGTTTTGCTTTTCGTGATACGTTCATGGTAGCAATGTTACAATCATCTTGAGCTAAAACTTGTGCAATAAAAGCAATACTTCCCTTAATATCAAGGGCTTCAATAATGAGCGTAGGTAGTTGAGCGGTAAAATCGGCTCTAAATCCGTTATAGGAGGCGATGTTAATAAGCCCTCCGCCTCTACTTTCTCCTATGATTTCTATGCGTTTGTTGTTTTTAGTTAATTCTAATTTAATCGTATTAGGGTGTAAGGTAGATGCGTTTCCAACTGCCTTGTAGGTATATTTCATGCCTTGCTCTTGGGCTATTTGTGGAGAGTTTCTAATACGCTCATCATCGGTAGCGAATCCAAGTAGCCCTCCTAGGACTGCTTTATCGCTTCCGTGTCCTTCATAGGTACGTGCAAAGGAGTTGTAAAAGGTGATAACAGCTTCGTCGGGTTGTCCACCGAGAATTTTATAGGCAACATTAGCGATTTTAACTACACCTGCAGTATGGGAACTGGAAGGTCCAATCATTATAGGGCCTATCATATCAAAGATACCACTTTTTTGGTTCATAGGTGTTGTATTGGTTTTAAGGGTTATGCTAAAGACTAAAAATCCTCGTGTACTTCTAAGTTTTGAATTCGTTTTAACCTTTCTCTCACTCTATTGTCAGCGGGTCTAATAATAAGAGGCACTTTTTCTACCACTACTGAACTGGTATCTAAGCCAAACCACTTTTCTTCTGAGGGTGTGAATTCTTTAATAAAGAAATAAGAATTCATTACGAATCGTTCCAAAAAAGGGAGTTCATTATCATAAGACAAAAAGCGTTCAATCACTACGAAGCGGAAGTCTCCTGTACGGTTTTCTAATGATTTGTAACGGCTGGAGATATTTACTTCTTTTGTTTTCACTAGTTCTTCAACTACGATTCTAAAAAATAAATTGATTCGTTGTTCTTCTCTAAAGCCGAGTCTAAAAGTAATTTTGTAGACATCGTCTCTTGCCCAGGTTTTTACGTGATATTCCATGTTGTAAGGTTTATCCACAACATCTACGTGGATAAACCAATAGACATCTGCCCTTTTAGGTTGTTTTTGGAATATAGAATAAATAATTTTCTTGTCAATCTCTTCGGGTTTTTCGGCGCTTGTCATAAAAACGAGGTTAGTTGCAAATTGAGGTACTTCTTTATCCTTGCTGAGTCGTTCTAAATCGCGAATATGTTTTTCCAAAGGCTCGTATTCGGTTAATCGTGCTTTAATTTCAGTAGCTTTCAACCATATCCACATAACAAACGCAATCAGACCACCAATAAAAAGGGTTACATATCCCCCGTGCATAAATTTGACTAAATTAGCAACTAAAAAAGAGACCTCAATTGTAAGATAGATAGCTAGAAATACAAAGATTAGTATCTTGTTTCTAAGGCGTTGCCATAAGTAAAAGGTGAAAAGGATAGTAGTCATGAGCATGGTAATAGTGATAGCAAGTCCATAGGCGGCTTCCATAGCAGAGGACTCCTTGAAAAGGAGTACAACTCCTATACATCCCCACATAAGTAGCCAGTTTATGCTGGGAACGTATAATTGCCCTTTAGTATTAGAGGGATAATTGAGTTTTACTTTAGGCCACATATTTAGGCGAATAGCTTCACCCACTAAAGTAAAAGAACCCGTAATAAGGGCTTGGCTGGCAATGATGGCAGCTAGAGTGGCGATAGTAATGCCAATGTACAAAAACCATGCAGGCATAATTAAGTAGAAAGGATTACCGTTGCCTAACTTTTGTCCTACGTGTTGCATAAGCCAGGCACCTTGCCCAAAATAGTTAAGGATAAGGCACGTTTTTACGTATATCCAACTAATGCGTATATTTCTCCTGCCACAATGTCCTAAATCGGAGTATAAGGCTTCAGCACCCGTGGTGCAAAGAAAGACAGCCCCGAGCAACCAAAAACCTCCTTTGGTTTGCGTAATGAGTAAATAAGCATAGAGTGGATTAAGCGCTTGCAAAACTTGGGGATAGGCAATAATCTGGTTAAGTCCTAATACCGCTAGCATGGTAAACCAAATAAACATGATAGGTCCAAAGGAGCTACCTACCACTGCCGTACCGTACTGCTGAAAGAGGAATATAGCAGAAATGATAGCAATTACAATACTTACCGTGGGTATATCCTTATCAAGGATACGTAGACCTTCAATAGCAGAGGATACGGAGATAGGAGGAGTAATGATGCCGTCAGCTAAAAGGGCAGCGCCACCAATCATAGCTACCACAGAAATACGTGTGAGTTGCCGTTTGCGGGCTTCGGCAGGGTTTTTTGACAAGGCAATTCGCCTTCTACGGATTAGGGTGTAAAGTGAAAAAATACCTCCTTCCCCGTTGTTATCGGCACGTAAGGTAAGAACAACATATTTGATAGTAGTTTGCAAAGTGAGAGTCCAAAAAACACAGGAAATACCGCCATAGACTAAGATCTTGTCAATACTTTCCTCTCCTACAATAGCTTTCATTACATAGAGAGGAGAGGTTCCAATGTCGCCATATATAATACCTAATGTAACTAATAGACCTGCTAAGCTTAACTTTTGTGCGTGGGAGTTGTGTTGTTCTCTGCTCATGCGAATGGAGAAAAAGTGTAATGTTCTTTTGCAAAAGTAAAGAGTTTTTTTTATTTAGTAGGTGAATGGTTGTTAAAAATATAATGCGAAGTAATGAAAGTATCGGCTTGTGAGAGTAGTAAGGGATTAGTTTTGAACATCTTTTTATCTGATATGAAGTATTTTGCGCGTAAAGTTAGGAGTCAGAAAAGTTTTTTTTATGGCTTTTATTACGTCGCGCTTTTTTTTTATAATTTTGCAAAAATGATAACAAAAATTGTACTCTATATTTTAAGTGAGTAACTGCTTTGTACTAAAAAAACTACACAATTATGGCAAAACTGAAAAGCATAATCAAACAATTAAGTGAAAACGATTATAAGAAAATTTATCAACAACTCTTGGAGAGCAATGCCGAAAAGTCAGCACAATTATTAAGACTGATGTACAAAGAGCAGTTGCCAGATACTAAAATTATGCAAGAATTAAGCGTTAATACGAATGCTTATTATACTCTACGCTCACGTTTGAACCAAAAGATAGAAGAATACTTATTAGAACAAATAGAAAGTCCGCGTACAGATTTGTTACGAAAGGTGGCAAATATTTATGAAATTATATTTACTAAAAAACGGACAATCGCCATTGCCACATTGAAAAAGATGGAAAAAGAATTATTAGATTATGATTTATCTAATGAGCTAATGATTGTGTATAAAACGCTTAAAAAATTACACATTAACACACCTGAATATTTTGAATACTCACAATTGTATAACAAACATGTGGCTTACACACTTGCCGTAGATAAAGTAGAAAATCTTTTAGCAGAATACTTTCAAAAATATGGATATTATAGTTTTACAAATGACGAACAGGGAAAATTAGAGTTGTCGCTTTTAACAAAAGAGATTAACTATAACTGTAAGATGTATCGTTCACATCGGTTATATGTGTACCAAAGTTGTGTAAATGTATTCCATCGCCTGTTTGTAGAAGCCGAAACTGAAGATCAAGAGAACGAAGAGAATAACGAGGCGATAGAAGATATTTTTCTGAAAGTAGAAAGTTATTTCAATATGTATCCCTTAGATAGTACGTATCACCATTTACGAATTGTGTTGGAGTTCCTGCGGTTGGAGTATTACAACTATTACAAACTATATAGGAAGGCAGAAAATTACTTTGATATAGTGAATGATTCTATTAGCAGTTTGATGTCTAGTTACAATTTTTATATTTATCCTGCACGTTTTCTGCTTACCAAGTTAGAGCGTCATCTTCGGTTGAATACACAACACACTTTGTCAGAGGAAAATGAAGGGCTTTTTCACGACTTTGAGCCAGATGTGCAAAATATTCCTCAGTATGTAACTTATGTTGTGTATAGAGCTTTATCGTTTTATTATGCTAATAAGTATGAAGAGGCTTCTAAACAAATCAATAATTTATTAAATTCGGTGAGTCTTAAAAGATTTCCTTTTGTTTTGTTAGAAATTAAGGTCTTTTTAGCCGTGTTGTATCATATTCGTAAAGAACAAGATTTATTAGAACAGTTATCGCATAGTATTCAACGGCAGATACGGCTATTAGGTAAAGAGGTATGCACTCAGCCACTTTTGATAATGAAGATTATTAAAACGGCATCGTCCACGTCAAAAAGTGAGCGTGAGTCTCGGATATTAGGTTATATAGATAGGCTGAAAAAGTTATCCACACAAGGGTTTAGTGTTTGCAAATACCTCAAAATGGATAATGATTTGCTAAAGCGAATTTTGTAATTGAAGGGGATTAAGTGGTAGCACTTTTTAGGGTCAATGGTTTAAGAGGTATAGTAAAGTAGAAAGTGCTGCCTTTGCCAGGCTCACTAATTACATTGATTTCTCCGCCGTTTTTTTCTACAAAATCTTTGCAAAATATTAATCCCCAGCCGCTTCCTTTCTCTTGGGCTGTTCCCTCAACACTTTGTAGATTTTGAGTAAAGAGTTTGGAAAGTGTTTCGGGTTTCATACCGATACCTTGGTCTTGGATACTAATTTTTACGAAATCTTGGTTTAGTATTTCATAATCAATAGTGATAGTAGTATTTTCATAGCTATATTTGATAGCATTGTTAAGTAAATTTCGGATAATGATTTTGAGGGTAGCTTCGTCAGCATAAACTTGGAGGGGGGCTTTAAGTCGATTATTGATAGTAATTTTTTTATTTTGGAGGCTTTGCTGCAAGAATTTAATAGTTTCTAGAGTTAGTAAATGGAGGTCTATCCAGGTAGGGTTTAGTTTCATTCCGTCCATTTGTCCTTTTGTCCAAGTAAGCAGGCTTTCCAAAAAGTTGAGAGTATCGTCAATTTTTTCAGTAATGTAAGGATAATAATTAGTAGCTTCTTGGGGAGAGATGGCATTATCTTGCAAGAGTCCAATGAGGCTCTTAATAGCCGCTAAGGGACTGCGAAAGTCGTGGCTGATTACTGAGAGAAGCATAGTTTTCGTAAAATTCATTTTTTCAAGGTAGGCTTTTTGGGTTTCAATTTGGCGTTGTTTTTCTTTTAGAAGTCTATTCTTGTTAAGGAGTATAGCAACAGTAATAATTACAACTACCCACACGATAAAAGAGAAATAGATATAGGTTTGTTTGAGGGTATTCTCTTTGATAAGAACTTGGAGTTCCTTTTGAGCATCTTGGTATTGGTAATGTCCCATTAAAATTTCTAATTCTTTGTGTTTGTTCAAATTATTGAGGCTGTCGCTTACTTCAATAAATCGTTTTTTGTAAGAGAGAGCTTGTTGGTAATCTTTTTGTTGCTCTTTAAGTTTGGATAGGAGTTGAAAAATATTCTTTTTGCCTTTGAGGGTATTTGTTATCAGTTCTCCTTGTCCAAATTGATTGATAATGAACAGGGCACTATCTAAGGCATTTTCAGCTTGTGGATATGCTCTTTGGGATAGGAATATTTTTCCCATTTCTGCCAAAGCGTTAGAGGCACTCATGTAAAGTTTACCTTTTAAGCTATAAGTTACGTCTGTTCGCAAAAGTTTGAGAGCCTCGTTTAGATTTCCTTTGGCAACATACACTACTGCTAAATTACCACTAACCAGCCCTATCCAAGTCGTATCTTTGAGTTTGGTAGAAATTTGTAAGGCCTTATAAAAGGCCTGCTCAGCACGTTCATAACTTTTTAGCTTTTTGTAAGTAAGTCCTTCAGTATTAAGGATATTTCGGTGAATTGGGGAGTTCAGCTCTTCTACTTTAAGTGCATTGCGCGCTCTTTTAAGGTAAGCTAAGGCATCCTGTAACTGCTCGGTATTATAAAAGAAAATTCCGATTTGGAGAAAAAAATCAGCTAGTTCGTGAGTTTTTTGGTTACTTTCATAATAAGAAGCCCCTTCTTCAAAGTATTGGACTGCTAATTCTTTCTTACCCTTATGTGCAGCTAGATAGCCCATTCCTTGAAATATCAGCGGTTTCAAGGTTTTATATTTATTTCCTGTATTAACAATTTCATGTATTTCTTGTAAGTTTTGTTCTACATCATTGATTTCCACAGCACCTTGGCTTACAAAATAATTCAAGTAGTTAATCATATTTGTTAACACTGTGATAGAGTGGTCTTTGGCAAATTGTTTTTTTAAGCTATCCAAATAGATTAAAGAAAAAGTAGAGGTGGGAGATTGTGCAAAAATATCTTGAAATTGTAAGCTAATAAATAGGAAACACGCTACCCTAATCCAATTGATTTTTGGAGAACTATTAAATAAGGATTTAGGCATCTGAAAATAAAATAAATGATAAGGCATGACTAAAGAAGACGGTGAAATATAGCTTATTAGATGCAAATATAATTTTTTCTTACTATTTGGCAATTATACAAAAATAAATAAGCGAAAAATACTCATGTTAAGAATAAAAAAATAGTATTATTCAACATAAGCAACCTAAAAAACGCATAGGGAATAAAATTTAGCCTATGTTTTACCCTTAACTACATGTTGTTATTTTTATGAAAAAATGCATGTTATTCAATTCTTATGTCAGTATTTTTTCTACTAATGTTTATTAATACTTCCCATTGCATATTAGTACAAGATTACTTAGGTTGAACAATTCAAGGCAGTGCGCCGCTAAATATGCCAAGAAAACCAACCCGTTGGGGATAGGTTTAGGAACGTAAACATATATTTTTTATTCAGTCCGAATCTTCCTTTCCACTTGGGTCTCGTTTTAGTCGTATGAATTTAGGTTCTATATATCAACCAAACCTCTAATGTATTCGGTAGATTAGTGCAATTATTTGCAACAATAGTCTTGTAGGGTATTTGGCAGCACGTTCACGTATTCTTTTACATGGCATACACCCTTACGAGAGGCTAAAAGGTTTTAATTTCTTGGTAAATTAAAGTTAAGAAAATAAGATATTGTTAATTTTGTATAGATTTATTATTTTTGCAAAAAAATTACTAAAACCCTGAAACTATGGAACGATGTCCCAAATGCAAATCAACAAAATTTTGTAAAGATGATATAACTAAAGGCAAACAACGATTTAAATAAAGACTGCATTTCGTTTTACAATTTCGGAGTAATGATGCTATTGAAGTTATTAAAATAGATGAGATGCATACATATATTAGTTCAAAAAAAACTATTGTTGGATATGGATTGCTGTTGATAGAGATGGGCGTAAATTCATTTATTGCGGAGTTGGTACCAGGGGAACTGGAACTGGTGAAAAACTTTGGAAGAAGATTGAACCAAAGATAAAGGGGGAGGGTTTGTACGGCTTATTGGAAAGCATAAGAAGCATTTGTGCCAGAGTATACATATACAATCCAAAGCGGAAGCGTTTATGGTTGAAGGATAGAATAGTCTTTTTCGTCATTTTTTAGCACGATTAAGAAGGAAAACTAAATGTTATTCTAAAGTTGTTTACATGCTACTCTATTTAGTTAAACTTTTAATGTTTAAAGTGATTTATCTATACTATTTTAACAATTCCATATGATATTCACGCTTTTCTTCATTTTTTCAAGAATTATTAAGATAAAAACATAGAAATTATAGCTTTTTTCAATATTTTTGCCATTTAAGTTAGATTAGCTTTAACTAACTTGGATTAGCTTTACCTATTGTTTAGCACAACAGAAACCATACAAGCAAAACTAATGGAATTATATTTAGACTCTGCTGACCTCAAAGAAATTAAAGAAGCCTTTGATTGGGGTATTCTTACGGGTTTAACTACCACTCCTACTTTTATGCACCGTCAAGGCATTACCGATATAGACGGAGCGATTATAGAACTTGCCAAACTAGTACCTATCTTACAAGTAGAAGCACTTGGCGATACAGCTGAAGAGATTGTCGCTGAGGCAGAGCGGATTTTAGCCTTAGGTTTGGAAAAAGAAAAAACTGTTTTCAAAATTCCCGCATCTAATATTGCTCTTAAGGCGTGTAAAATACTCAAAGACAAGGGAATGCGTGTAAACATTCACTTGGTCTATACGCTTAACCAAGCCTACCTTGCTATGCAAGCAGGTGCTGATTATGTCTGCCCTTTGGTAGGGCGCCTGCAAGACCAAGGCCACGATGCTATTGCATTGATAGAGCAGTGCGTAAAAGCCGTTAATTATTATGGGTATTCTACCAAAGTTATGTTCTCTTCTGTGCGTCATGCTGAACATGTAAGAACTGCCATTTTAGCAGGTGTGCATACGATTACCGTGCCTTGGAATGTTCTCAAAAAGTTGAACGAGAACAGCCTTACTGCCATAGGTACAGCCCAATTTGTAGAACATACACGCTTGATTACTATGCGTGTGCAAGAAGTAATTAGTGAATTTAATCCCGTAGTAAAAACAGAGGACACCGTTTTTGAGGCACTTCACCAAATGACAGAGTCGGGATTAGGGGCTGTTTCTATTGTTGATGACGAAGGGAACTTGGTAGGAATTTTTACTGACGGCGATTTGAGAAGGAATTTAGCCGAAAATGGTAAAGCCTTACTAAACAAAAAAATGAATAAGTTCGTAAAAAAGCAATTACCTATTACTATCCACCCTGAAGCGTTGTTAGAAGAGGCAGTAAAAATATTTAAGCAAAAAAGTATTGACAACATTATTGTAGTAAAAGACCAAAAACCTATAGGTATGCTTGATGTACAGGATTTTGTGAAAATGAACCTAATAGGGTAAAACTAGAAACTTAATAAAGGTATAAAAAACAATAAATTTCGCATTTATTCATTTGAATAAAACTTTTGCCCTCAAGCAAACGGGGGCAATTTTTTTTACAGCACCATACTTTCGTTTATTAAAGAACTGATTTTCACAGCAGTTTCTCTGCACTTACCTCCTAAACTACCATTATTTTTGAACCTAAACTACTATATTTTTGAATAAGATTTGCACTGCAAGAACAATTACCATTCCATTAATAGCTGTAAACCAATGATTTTGTTTCAGCCTTAAGAGATTGACCATCAAATATTGCAAAGTAAAAAAAATAACTACAATTGCTAACTGCCCTATTTCCAAACCAATATTAAAGGCTAATAACGGATCAAAAAGGCTTTGCTTTCTGCTTAGCATAGACCGTAAGAAATTAGAAAAACCCAACCCATGGATTAGCCCAAAAAATGCGGCAAAGGCATAACGCGTACCTTGCGTTTTGGCATTTAGTTCGCCTTGTGTCCAGAAGTTGTAAGTACTTGTTAGTATAATTGTTATTGGTATAAAAACCTCTACAAACTTACTATTTAAGGCAATAATATTGAGTGTAGCCAACGCCAAGGTAAGGCTATGCCCTAGTGTAAAGGCGGTAACCAAAACCAAGATTTTTTTCCAATCTTTGAGTTGATAAACAACGCACAAGCCCACAATGAACAAAATGTGGTCATAGCCGTTCAAATCGGTAATATGCGTTAGCCCAAGATAAAGGTAGGCTTCAAGTTCGGACATATGATAAGATACTACTTTAGAGATTAGAATAAAACAAAAATACATATTTTGGTTGAAATATTAGGCTTAACTAAGAAAATCAAGCAATAAAAAAGACAAAATATGTATCTTTGCGTTATCTAGTATAGCATTTATGGTAAATTATTTTCAAACTTAATTTTATCATTTTATGACCTTAGTACTCAAAAAAGCCCCTACCTTCAAGGCAGTGGCAGTAGTAAACGGCAAAGATGTTGTAAAAGATTTTTCTTTGGAGCAGTATCTTGGGCAAAAGTATGTAGTTTTTTTCTTTTATCCCAAGGATTTTTCAGGGGTATGCCCTTCGGAAGTGTTAGCATTTCAAGAGCGTTTAGCCGATTTTGAAAACTTGGGTGCAGTGGTAGTAGGTTGCTCTACAGATAGTGCCGAAGTACACAAAGTTTGGCTTAAAACCCCTCATAGTGAGAATGGTATTCAAGGGGTAACCTATCCACTTGTAGCTGATGAAACCAAAACTATTGCAGCTAATTATGGTGTTTTAGCAGGTGAATATTTCTATGATGAAGAAGGCAAATTAGCTTTTGAAGGTTCGCCAATAGCTTTGCGTGGTACGTTTATCATCAACAAAGACGGTATTATAAAGTACGAGTCTGTAAACTTTTTCACTGCTGCGCGTGATATAGAGGCTATCCTTCGCGAATTGGAGGCAGTAATTCATACCGAAACTACAGGTGGCATTTGTTTGGCAAATTGGAAAAAACAAAAAGCCGAAGTAGTGGGCTAGGTGAAGTATTTGTAACTATGTAAGTTTACTGATTTGTTTCAAAGTAAGGTAGATATAGGATACTAAAAATCAGTGTTTATCAGTTCTATTTGTGTTATCTGTGTTCTCTGTTTAAGCCTTGTCTGAAAATAGACCAAACAAAATTAGCACACGGATAACACAGATTAGACAAATAGCTGGTTTTTGGAATCAAACCTTATGAGTTTAAGGACAAATCTGTAGTTCTGCAGAGTTGAAATGCGTTAGAGATGGAAAGGGTAAGCCCGTACAATATTCTAACGCAATTTTTTTCTACTAATTTTCCAAAAACTGCTAACCCTTGGAAAGTTGAATAAAAATGTACACTTGAAAATATAGCCCAATGATTACAAAAAACACCACTTTTTTGTAATTTTGTAAACACTTACCACAACCCAAAAACTATACAAAGAAAACTCATTCGCTTTGATTGGACATTGAAAAAATTACTTCGGCACAAAGCCAACTTTGAAATTTTAGAAGGCTTTTTGTCCAAATTATTGTGTTTTGATGTAACGATAGAAAGTATTTTAGAAAGCGAAGGCAACAAACAAGACGAATACGACAAATATAACCGAGTGGATATTTTGGTAAAAGGCCAAAATAACGAGTTGATGTTAGTAGAAATACAAAATGATTCTGAAATTGATTACTTTCAACGCATGCTTTTTGGTGTGTCTAAATTAGTTACAGAATACATCAAAGAAGGTAACCGTATGGAACTATCAAAAAAAATTTATTCCATAAATATTGTCTATTTCGGTTTAGGGCAAGGTAAAGACTATGTTTATGAATACAAAGGCGAATTTATTGGTTTGCACGAAAAGGATATTTTACTACCTACCACGCTACAAAAACAGGAGTTCAAGGTTGAAAAAGTATCGGATATTTTTCCAAAATACTACATTCTGAAAGAAATAATTTCAATAATGTGGCCAAAGATACCCTTGACGAGTGGGTTTATTTTCTCAAAAATAGCGAGTAAAAGATACTTTTAAGGCAAAAGGCTTGGACAAAGCAAAAGAAAAGCTACATTATGAAAGTTTAACAGAGGAGGATAAGAAAAGGTATGACCATTTTCAAGAGAACAGACGTATCGAAAATAGTGTACGTTATACAGCCAAATTGGAAGAAAAAAGAGAAATTGCTAAAAATTTATTGCAAACTTCTTTGTCAAACGCAGAAATCGCGAAACATACAGACTTAACCATAGAAAATTAACGATTGATGGTTATTTTGCTGCAAAACAAATAAATAGGAATTTTTTATTACACTTTCTGTATTTTTGCAATTTAGGGAGTGTAATTTTATCTTCATACCTTTTTATGCTAACTTATTCATACCTCAGCGAAGTAATAGGGTGTTGATTTATTACTTTACAGGCAGGGGCTATGCAAAGAAGAATTTGATTTCAAAGAGCAGATCAAAATCCTACTAAACATTTGCCTAACTATTTTTTTTAGCTATATTGCACCTTATTTGACAATTCACTGCTTTTTTGCCTAACTGCCATGAAACGCCTTTTTGTTTTTTGTTTTTGGCTTACTATTCACTCTAACATATCTACGAATCTGCTCTTTGGGCAATGTAATTGCAACCGAATCGACAGCATTAAAGCTATCTTACCTAAAATGCCTCTTTCGGAGCAGAAAATAGACCTTATGAATACACTTACAGAAGATTTAGCCCAAAATAACAAAAAACAAGGTTTTGAATATGCCAAACGTACTTTGGACTCTGCTAAAGCCATAAACTATACACTAGGTATGATACGCGCTAACTTAAACATAGGTAGGTGTGGTTATGAATTTTTAATGAATAATTTTGAAACTACTCTCAGCTACTACAAAAAAGCTATTCAATTAGCTGAAAAGACACAAAAACCAGAGATAATTGCTATGTGCAAAGCCGAGACAGGGCTTTTTTACAGAACTTATACTTTTTTAGAGCGCGACTATCTTGATGGAGCTATCCAACACTATACAGAGGCAATGCAAATTTATGAACGATTAGGCGATAAAAAACGCACCGCTGAATTAGCCGAAGGTATTGCCGAAGCCTACTACGAAAAAAATGAGTTAGAAAAGGCTTTAGAATATTCTAATAAATCAGCTGATTTGCGAGGCGAGGACAATACTTTCAATAAAGCAGATATCATTAAGAAATCACTCGATGAACAGATCCGCTCTCAAAGATTCACTATTTGGCTTTTTGTTATAGCCTCGCTTATCTTAGCGGTATTAGCTATAGTAGCTGTGCGAAGTTTCTTACAAGCCCGTAGAGCAAACAAATTGTTAGAAGCTCAAAAAACTGACTTACAAATACTTAACAGTCAAATTTTGGCTCAAAAAGAGGAATTAGAAAAAGCTAAAAACGAACTAGAAGCCAAAGCTCTTATTATGGAGAGCCAAAATAAACAAATCAATCGGCAAAATAAAGAAATTCTCTTACAAAAAGAGGCAATTGAAATGCATGCTGCCGAACTTGCCAAAAAAACAGAAGAAGTAGAACGGCAGAATAAAGAAATCCTATTACAAAAAAATCATTTAGAAGAGCAATCTAAGAAACTCCGCAAAGCCAATGAAACTATTACGATTTTGAGCCGTATTGGGCAAAATATTACTTCAGCACTCACTTTTAAGGAAATCTTTACAACTATTCATACCTACATCAAGGATTTAATGCCCGTAGAAGGCTTTGCCATGGTACAGTACTATCCTGAAAAACAACTAATTGACTGCAAGATGAGCGTAGAACGTGGTAAGTTTTTACCTGCTTATACGCTCTCTGTTGAAGAGAAAGACAACCCAATCGTATTTTGCATTTTACAAGGTAGGTCGCTTATTATTGATGAGCGTGAGGATTTTTTGCAACATGGGCTAAATGTGAATAGCCTTAGCGTAGATTTCAACTCGGCTATGTACTATCCTATGCAAAGTGAAAACCAAATAATTGGTTTACTGATGGTCAAAAGTTCATTAGTGGCTGCCTATACCAGTTCTCATATGGATATAATGAAAACTATAGCCTCTTATGCAGGCATTGCCTTAGATAACGCTATAGCTTACGAGCAATTAGATGAGGCTATAAATACCCTTAAAGCTACTCAAAACCAGTTAGTAGAGGCAGAGAAAATGGCAGCATTAGGGAATTTAGTGGCAGGAGTAGCACATGAAATCAACACACCTGTGGGAATATGCGTTACCGCCTCCTCACGAATGGACTCCAAGACTCGGCAATTCAAAGAACTATATGCTGCAGGTGCTATGAAACGCAAGGACTTGGAGGAGTACTTAGAAACTATGAGCGAAGGCAATCAAATATTACTTACCAACTTGCGTCGTGCCGCCGAATTAGTACAAAGTTTCAAACGAGTAGCTGTAGAGCAAACCAGTGAAACCAAACGCGTATTTAACCTTAAAAGTTACTTGCAGGAAACACTGATTGCCTTACAACCCGAGCTCAAAGGTAAACCTTACGTAGTACATTTAGATTGTGAAGACATTGAGATTGATAGCTATGCAGGAGTTTTTTCACAAATTCTTACTAATTTGATTATGAACTCGCTTATTCACGCTTTCAAAGGGCGTACAGAAGGTAATATGTGGATTGAAGCCCGTAAGCAAGGCAATCGATTACTTATGAAATATCGAGACGATGGGATAGGCATGCCCCCTGAAGTATTAGCTAAAATTTACGAACCATTTTTTACTACCAATCGTGAAGGGGGAGGCAGTGGTTTGGGTATGCATATTGTCTATAATCTTGTAGTTCAAAAACTAAATGGTAAAATACAAGCTGAAAGCGAAGTAGGCAAAGGAGTTACATTTTACTTTGATTTGCCCTTATAAGAAGGGTAAACATCATTTGGAATAAAGGCACAAGTTTTTACGTAAGCAGGAGAACTTACTTACGGCATATAAAATACACGCTTGACTCTTGGGTGAATACTTGTAAGCACTTCATAAGGAATAGTGCCTAATTGTTGAGCTAAGTGATCAATAGTAAAGTTTTTTCCAAAGATAATTACCTCGTCGCCTTCTTGGGCTTCTATATCGGTGAGGTCAATCATAGTCATATCCATGCAAATGTTTCCGATTACGGGGGCAGTTTTCCCATTCACCCAAACTTTTCCTATACCATTGCTCAACTTTCGGTTAAATCCGTCAGCATATCCTATAGCTATAACGCCAATTTTTCCGTCTTTAAGCATTTTTCCTTTTTGATTGTAGCCAATACTCTCACCTTGCGACAGGTATTTTATTTGTGAAATTACCGTTTTTAAGGTAGTTACAGGTTGTAAATAAGGCTTGAAATGTGGGTGTGGGGCAATTCCATACAAACTAATTCCTAAACGAACCATATCCAAATGAGCTTCTGGAAAGCGCGCCATACCTGCGGAGTTGGCAATATGCCGTAAGAAAGGATAAGGCAAAATTGCTTGTATTCTTTTGGTAATTTGTTCAAAATCAGCAATTTGTTTTCTTGTAAATTCATCACTTGCCTCGTCTTCGGCAGAGGCTAAATGACTAAAAACAGAAGCCACTTTGACATAGGTCGGAAGTTGAGCAAGGCTATCTAAGAGCCATTCATATTGCGTTTGGTCAAAGCCGAGCCGTCGCATACCTGTATCTATTTCTATATGCAAGCGATAAGTTTGCGAAGGATCAGCATGTCGGGCTAAAAAATGTAACCACTTTTGCCATATTGTCGGGCTATATAGGATAGGTTCTAGTTGGTAGGTGAGTATATTTTCAAAATCACTCTCTTGAGAATTCAACACCACAATGGGTAAATGAATACCATTTTGCCGAAGCTCTACCCCTTCATCAGCATAAGCAACTGCCAAATAATCTACTAAATGATATTGTAGTAAAGAGGCTACCTCACGAATACCACTACCATAAGCGAAGGCTTTCACCATAACCATAATCTTGGTTTCGGGTTTGAGCAAACTTCGGTGGAAATTGAGATTATGCACCAAAGCCTCTAGATTCACCTCTAAAACGGTGCTATGTTGTTGGCTAGTAAGGGCTTGAGCTATACGCTCAAAGCCAAATTTACGTGCTCCTTTAAGTAAAATTTGGGCGTTTTCAAAGTTTTTATAGATTTTACTTTGTAAGAAAGTGTTTACATCTTCAAAAAAAATACTTTTTTCTGGAAAGAAAATACTTTGTCTTGAAAATTCCTTTCCTATGGCAATCAATTGATAAGGAGCATACTGCTGTAATAACTGAGCAATATTTTGATATAACACTTCACTTTCATGACTGGCTTCTAACATATCAGAAAGAATAAAAATCGGCTCACGCTTTTTTTTTGGTTGATGTTGTAAGAAATCTAATGCAATTTTTAAGCCTGCTAAATCATTATTATAGCTATCATCTACCAAAAGGCATTGATTAAGAGCAGGTTTAGCTTCTAGACGCATGGGCAAAGCCCGCAAGTTGGCAATTTTAGCTTGAAAATCAGACACGGGTAAGCCGAAATGTAACCATATACACAGGCAGGTTAGCACATTCTCTACCGAAGCCTTATCCAAAAAAGGAATTTGTAAAGTATGTAAAAACTGTTGTTTATCCAAGAATTTTACTTCTGTATAGTGTTTTTTTTGAGCAGAGGTAGTAAGACTAATGACTTGAAAGTTGGCATGAAGTTTAGGTAATTTTTGGGCTAGTAGGTCTTGATTTATCGAAAAAACTATAGGCGTATGCTGAAAAAGCGTATATTTTTCATAAATTTTATGTGTTCTGTTTAGAAAGCCCTCATCGTGTGCTTCGCCGATATTAGTAAAAATTCCTATATCAGGTTGAAGTATTGCTTGAAGTTTCTGCATTTCATTTGGCATAGAAATTCCTGCTTCAAAAATAGCTAGATTGTGTTTGTGCGTCATGTGCCATACTGAGAGTGGCACACCCACTTGAGAATTATAGCTTTTAGGGCTTTTGACCACATTGAAATAAGGGCTTAACAACTCGGTTAACCATTCTTTTACGATAGTTTTGCCATTGCTTCCTGTAATAGCAATGACAGGGTAGTCAAATTTTTGGCGATGGGCTTGGGCTATTTGTTGAAGTGCTTGCAAAGTATTTGGAACTTTGAGCAAATTTAGCGACTGGCTTTGCAAAGAGGACAAAAAAATATTTTCAGAAACCAAGAAATTAGTGATACCTTTTTCTATTAAGTAAGGAATAAAGGTATGTGCATTATGGTTACTACCTTTTAGAGCAATAAAGAGCGTGTGTTCAGGAAAAAATGCTTGGCGGCTGTCTGTAAGTAAATGCTTTATGAGGGTGTTAGGTGTACTGATGTGTAGCGGCTCAGCTTGCGTAATTTGTATAATTTCCTGAACACTAAACATGAAATGAAAAATAGAGTTAGGCTTTCATTAAATCATCCAAATTGAGGCCTGGAATATTAGGCAAGACTCCTTCGGTAGCTTTGCGAATTTCCTCGCGTCCTTTGTCCTCTACTGCAATAAGGGCTTTGTTCACAGCAGCTACTATTAAATCTTGTAGCATTTCGGCGTCCTCAGGTTTAAGCAAATCTTTATCTATTTCAATTCGGATAACTTGCTTTTTACCATTGACAGTAGCCTTTACCATGCCTGCCCCTGCTTCAGCAGTAGCTTTTATGAGTTCCAAATTCTCTTGGGCTTGTTGCATCTTTTGTTGCATTTCTTTCACTTTGCCCATAAGGCTTACTATATCAAACATAAAAATACATTGTTTTAGGTGAGAACTTAAAAAAATAAGATTTTCTGCTTTCTATAACACTTCTTTTTACTTCAAAGTTTTTTGCGTAGGCGTGCTACGGGAATATTTAATTGCTCACGATATTTAGCTACGGTACGACGTGCAATTTGATATCCCCTACTTTTAAGTAACTTTTCCAGTTTATCATCTGAAAGAGGCTTTCTTTTGTCCTCGTTCTCTACTAGTTCTTTCAAAATTGATTTTACTTCTCGGCTACTTACATCTTCGCCTGTCTCGGTAGAAATACCTTCGGAGAAAAAATATTTAAGCGGATAAATGCCGAACTCAGTTTGGATAGATTTACTATTTGCCACACGCGAAATAGTAGAAATATCCATGCCAATTTTATCTGCAATATCTTTGAGGATCATCGGTTTGAACTTACTTTCATCTCCTTCTAAAAAAAATTCGTATTGATATTCAATAATGGCATTCATGGTTTTGAGCAATGTTTGTTGGCGTTGTTTGATAGCATCAATAAACCACTTGGCGGCATCTAGTTTTTGCTTTACAAAGGTAATGGTTTCTCTGATGGCTTTATCTTTTTTGTTACTTTTACTATAAGTATCTAACATTTCGGCATAGGTTTGATTGATTCTGAGCTCAGGGGCATTCTTAGCATTGAGCGTAAGTTCTAGTTTTCCGTTATTGTTAGTAAGTATAAAATCAGGAATAATGTAATGTGAATTAACTAATTCATTACCTGAAGCCTCTCCGGGTTTAGGGTTTAGTTTCAAGATACACTTTATTGCTCCTTTGAGCTCTTCAGAGGAGATCCCTAACTTTCGCTGAATTTTATCATAGTGCTTTTTAGTAAACTCCTCAAAACAATTTTCCAATACTTTAATTGCGATACGGCTGTAAGGATTATTCTCTTTTCTCCGAAGTTGAATAAGCAAGCATTCTTTGAGATTTCTTGCTCCAATTCCGGGTGGGTCAAAATGGTGTATTTTTTTCAGAATACTTTCTACCTCTTCAGGAGTAGTTTCTATGTTTTCGTAAAAAAGTAAATCATTGGTGATGGATTCAATACTTCTACGAAGGTAACCATCATTATCAAGCATGCCAATGATGTGTTTTCCTATTTTCTTTTGGGTTTCAGTTAAGCCCAAAAATCCTAATTGTGTCTCTAACTTTTCATTTAGCGTTTCATAAGTGGCAATAGGTATTTCTTTTTCCTCCTCTCTTTCATTACCATCGCCATACATCTTATAGCCTGTGTAGTCATCGTTGAGATAGTCATCTATATTGATGTCTTGGCTGTTATCATAATACTCAACATTATCATAATTTTCTGTATAGTTGCTATCTTCTGAACTATCACCATCGTAATCATCGTAGCTATTATCATAGCTTTCGTAGCTATCTTCATAGCTACTATCATACTCATCGTAGGTTTCCTCCTTAAGGCTATCTATTTCTCTTTCTTCGTTAGCTTCTTCTTTTTCGTCCTTGCGGTAATCTTCTCGTACTTCTTCTAAAGCAGGATTATTTGCAAGTTCTTCTTCTATGCGTGCCTCTAATTCTGCTGTTGGGATTTGCAATAGTTTAATAAACTGTATCTGTTGAGGCGATAATTTTTGTATTTGTGTAATGGTTTGTGTTTGCGAAAGCCCTGCTTTTTGTGCCATATCTCTTATATCTTTTAACTTTTTAATTTGGTGAATTTTTTTATTGAGAGCATAGCCCTGCAGTATTTTAATATATGCAAGAATACAATTTTTATTCGAAATAAGCAAATTTTTTTGGTATAATTATTGATAAACTATTATAAAAATTTGAAAATAGGTAAAAAAATAGCCTTCACTTTACGGGTGAAGGCTGTAAAAGCACGCACGGTTTTAATTAAGCATTTCTTGCTTCTACTAATTTGGTGTCATTGTTCAGTAATTTGGTATTATCAGCATTAGCTACCTACACGGCAATATCAAATTTCGCTTGAAAGGCTTTTTCAAATTCACCTACGGTCATTTCATTAGTAATTTCTAAACCGCCTTCGGCTGCTAGAGATTCTCACTCATCTGCTAAGGCACCAAGGCGAGCATCGTCTTCTGCTAGGCGCGCTCCTGAACCTGCATTATTATTTTTGTAAACACGAAGCGACACACCAAAAGTTTCCTTAAATTCTCTTTGAGTGTTCTTACGGTCATACGATCATCTACGCTAAAGATGCCATAAACGACAAAAAGGTTGAAAAGGTGGAAAATAAGTTTAACTTAGGATTATTCCCGAAAATAGATATTGAGTTTTTTAAGGCAAAATTAAAAACTATCCTTGGAAAATATCAAAAATTTATGTTTTTTTGAATACTTTTCTACAGGTAATCTGAATTGCTGTTTGATATACTTTTTGTAAAATAAAATATCCTTTACAATTTTCTTAGCAATTTTTGCCTAATCTAAACCTACACTCCAAATTTATGTATTTTTTCTTTATTCTTAAATGTTTATGTAGTTGCTTAATAAGTGTTTTCTTATGTTTTAATAGTATATTTGCCCAAACTGACAGCCTTACACAAAAAGCCTCAACCAACCGAACGAATAGTAAGCGTCTTAAAACCTTCACTTACATAGCAGGCAGCGGCTATGTAATAAGTATGACGGGATTGTATTTTCTATGGTATGATAAAAACAGCACTTCACAATTTCGTTTTTTTGATGACAGCCACGAGTGGAAACAAGTAGACAAAATAGGGCACTTTTATAGTGCATTTCATATTAGCCAAATTTCTGCTGAAGCCTTTACGTGGGCAGGGCTTTCTAAGAGAAAAGCCTCACTTTGGGGCCTTCTCGCGGGTATAGCTCTTATGACACCGATTGAAATTTTTGACGGGTTCTCACCTAAATATGGAGCTTCAGTGAGTGATTTTGTAGCTAATATCCTAGGTTCACTTTGTTTTTGGGGGCAGAAATTGGCTTGGAACGAGGTAAGAATACAACCTAAATTTTCGTTTTCCCCAACTCCCTTTGCACCTCAAAGACCACAACTTTTAGGCAGAGGTTTACACCAAGAATGGCTCAAAGACTACAACGGGCAAACCTATTGGCTTTCGTTAGATTTAGATAAATTTTGGAAACATAATCGGTATGTTCCTAAATGGCTTCACATTGCAATCGGTTATGGAGCAAGTAATATGCTTTTTGCCAGAGATGAACAAAACATAGCTATTGGACTTACTCCTTATAGGCAATGGTACATCGGATTAGATTGGGACTTGTCTGCTATTCGTACCCAAAATCGCTTTTTTAAGCAAGTTTTTAAGCATTTACGGCTTATTCGCTTACCTGCTCCTGCCTTTTCGTTTAGCCCGCTAGAGGGGCTAAAAGCGCATTTGTTTTATTTTTGAAATTTTTGTACAAGTAATACAATCAAGTTTTTCGTTTCAGCCTTATTCAAAATTAGCTTTGCATTAAGGCAATTTTTTTCAAAGTTTAGTCAAAAGGGATTAACTTTTTTTCGCATAATTTAATCACGATTGAGAAAAACTATTTTCGTTCCAAGCTAATACGTCCCACGTATGGTCTGCTAACAAGATAGCTGTGGAAATGTATTCGTAAGGTGGATTTTTACCCCACTCTTCTGGAGCAATCATAGAAAGGACATATTTGCCATTTTTACGCAGATACAAGTAATAGGTATGCCCTACTACAGGTTCAAAGTTCATCTCTGCCTCGTAGATTTGGGTAGAAATTTCTATACGTTTTTGAATACGACGGGCTTGCTCTGCTAAGGCCTTCATTTGCTCATATACCTGTTGTAACTGCTTATTAGTTTGCTGATACATTGCTGCCATAGCATTGCCTTTGATTTTTCCTCTTTCGGTAGGTTTAATAACAAAACTACCTATAGTGTGTGCATACGGCAATAAAGCAGGATCCGTAGCTACTTTGGTAGCATCTATTGGGTTGGAATTAGGCTCTGTGGTCATAAAAAAGGATTAAAATATTAAGGATACCTGTTAATCTGTTTTAATTATTTTGTAAATAGTAAGTTTCTGTCCTAAATATAGCGAGTCTGTACTGAGGTCATTCCATTTTTTGATTTTCTCGGTGCTTATTCCGTATTTTTTACTGATTATGCTAATATTTTCACCTTTAGTTACCTCATGGGTAATTTTTTGAGTAGAGGCTTGTTTCAGGATTTCAATCGCAAATTTTTTACCTTTTAAGTTTAATTTTTGGTAAGCTGTTTGTGAAATACGTATAATGATTTTATCATTTATGCCTGTATTGGGTAATCTGCCTATAATCTTTACAGGAGTTTCTAAATTATTAGCGGGGTTTCTTATCCAGAATGTTTTTCCTATGGCTAAAAAGCGGTGCAAAGCTAATGCCTGCTCTGCTGTGGCACTATTTTCAATTAGCCCACCTAATCCACGCTCTATTATATTTCCACTACTTTTTTGTTGAAAGGCTAATAAGAGAGCAGTCAGTATTAGCCCTAAAATGCGAAACTCAATTTGCATATTGTTTTTATTGCTTATCAATTTGCAAATATACATATTTTATATGGCTTGACAAAACGTGGAAAAGAAATACCCAAACTCGCCCAAGATTATGAAAGGAGCTAAAATATTTAGAGTGGCAAAATGAAATAGCTACAAAATTGATTGTACGCGTTATACGCGTTGTGAACCACTGCCTTATTTCAAGAGCTGGAACACTACAAAACTTGTACAATAGGCCAAAGTTGTAAGGTAAAATAATTGCACGAGTGTCCATTTCCAACCTTTGGTTTCACGATAAACTACCCCCACAGTACTCATGCATTGCAAAGCAAAGGCATAAAAAACCATAAGCGAAAAGCCTACGGCAGGAGTAAAAAAAGGTTTTTGAGTTTTGGGATTTATCTCCGCTCGAAGGCGTTTTTGTATTGTATCCAAGTCTTCGCTTTCTGTACCGATGCTATAAATAGTAGAAATAGTAGCAACAAACACTTCTCTTGCGGCAAAGGAAGTGAGCAAAGCAATACCAATTTTCCAATCATAGCCCAAAGGGGCAATAATAGGCTCTATACTTTTGCCCAAGATGCCAATATAAGAAACTTCTAACTTACGCGCCGCAATTTTATTGTCTAGTTCCTTCTTACTCAATGCTTTGTATTTTTCTTTTATTTCTTTTTCAGCTCTTTCCATAGCTCCCTGCGGAGCATTAGAAGCCAGGGCCCATAATAAAATGGAAATTGCCAAAATAATTTTACCTGCCTCCCACACAAAGGTTTGTACTTTTTCTTTGATAGTATACCCTACATTTGCCCAATGTGGGAGTTTGTAGCTTGGTAATTCTAAAATAAGATAGCTACTTTCATTTGTACGTATAAAAGTTTTTAACAAAAAAGCAGATGCCAAAGCAAATATAAAACCTAATACATATAAACCCATTAAAGCGAGGGCTTGCAAATGAATAAAACCGAACAGATATGTATTAGGTATGACAAGAGCAATCAGAATAACATATACAGGAATACGTGCCGAACAGCTCATAAGCGGTACAACAAAAATGGTTAAAAGCCGTTCGCGCCAGTTGTCAATGGTACGAGTAGCCATAATGGCAGGGATAGCACACGCCACTCCTGAAACAAGCGGAATAATACTTTTACCATTCAGCCCAAATTTTCGCATAGGTTTATCCATGATAAAGGCTACGCGTGCCATGTAGCCTGTCTCCTCTAAAATAGCAATGAATCCGAATAGGATAGCAATTTGCGGAATGAAGACAAAAATCCCCCCTAAACCCGCCATAATTCCTTCTGCTAAAAGGTCAGTAAAAATACCTTTGGGGAGGTTATCTTTGAGCCAAGTTTGCAGAAAGCCAAAAAAACTATCTATCAGGTTCATAGGGTAGGTTGCCCAGGTAAAAATTGCTTGAAAAATAAGAAAAAGAATAGCAAAAAATGATAAATAGCCATAGATTTTATGCGTAAAAATTACGTCCAACTTCTCAGTTATGTAGAGGCTACCTTTGGGTCGGGAAAGGGGTTCTTTTTTTATACAAGTCTGTAAAA
The DNA here is from genome assembly GCA_025054775.1 of Microscillaceae bacterium. Taxonomy (GTDB): domain Bacteria; phylum Bacteroidota; class Bacteroidia; order Cytophagales; family Microscillaceae; genus JANWZA01. The sequence continues at coordinate 23,705 of JANWZA010000062.1, read as the reverse complement.
TATCCTCTAAAATTTCATACCTTGCCAAAGTTTCACGAGCTTGGGATTTTAAGGTATCTAACCGATATTGTTGGTTTATGCTTTCAATCAATTCTTTAGCCTCAGGAGTAATAAATTGTAGGGATTCGTATTGATTAGCATATAAGAAGGCAATGTAATCCTGCGAAAGTTGAAACTTTTGCTTAATATTTTTTACTACCTCAGGAGCAAGAAAATAACTATTGATTATGGGTGTAATTTCGTTTCTATTTTGTGGCTTCTCTTTTACCCACTGGTGTAAAGTTCGTTTCAAGCTATCTATGCCTTCTCCTGTGCGAGCATTTACAGAAACTACTTGTGTATCAAGGGCTTGGGCTAATTTGTCAGTATCTATATAAATGCCTTTCTCTTGAGCAATATCTAACATATTAAGCACTAAAAGCGTAGGTATGCCCAAATCGTGTACTTGGGTGAAAAGCAATAGATTACGTTTTAAGTTAGAAGCATCTGCTACTACGATAACAGCATCCGGCTTGTCTGTGCTATATGGATTTAGCAGGACTTCGGCTACAATGCTCTCGTCCAAAGACCTTGGATAAAGGCTATACGCCCCAGGTAGATCTAAAATTTCTACGGCTTGGGTAGGTGAAATTTTGCAAATTCCTGTTTTTTTATCTACTGTTACTCCTGCAAAATTACCTATTTTTTGGTGAAGTCCTGTCAGTTGATTAAAGAGAGAGGATTTTCCTGAATTAGGGTTTCCCACTAATGCAATTTTCATACAGAGATAACTTTACACTTTAAGGGCTATAGTTACTGCCCTTGCACTACGATTTTACTTGCCTCTGCCAAGCGAAGAGAGAGTTTAGCACCTACGATTTCTATACAAATAGGGTCTCCTAAGGGGGCGGCATATCGCACTTGAACTTCCGTTTCAGGTAGAATACCCATCTCTAATAATTTGAGCGACATAACTTCGTCTAAAAAAGATTTAATAATGCCTTTCTCACCCACTTTAAGTTCTGCTAAATTTTTCATGATTTTTTTAGACTTGGAAAGTTAGGATATTTTTGAGACTGCAAAGATAATATTTTTATTTAGATTTAATACAAATAATGCCTTAAAAAAGTTGCTTTTTTTCAAGAAATAAATTTTGAGTTGATTTTGAAAAAAAAAAAAAATTACATTTTAGTTAGTTTTACATAATATTTGCTACCTTTACATCACAGAAAATACCTCTTTTTATGGACTTACAAGAACTAAAAAAGCTCGTTCGCAAAGGCGAAGGGCAAACGTTGGAGTTCAAACTCAAAGCCAACCATCCCGAAAAGTTAGTACGTGAAATGGTAGCTTTTGCTAACTCCAACGGGGGGGTTCTCCTGGTGGGTATCCACGATGATAAACGGATTGAAGGTGTAAGCAACCCCGACGAAGATGAGTACCTAATTGAAAAAGCAATTCAAAAACATACTTTTCCCCCACTCCCCTATCATTTAGAACGCCTACCGATTGATAGTAAAACCACTGAACGTGAGGTGCTTATCTATCATATCCCCAAATCTACCCAAGGATATTACTCATTTGTTGAGTATAAACCTAAAAAAAATTTTAGGGCATATATTCGCTTGGCAGACAAATCGGTACAAGCCAGTAAAGAAATGAAAGAGGTACTGAAGGGTAAAGCCAAAAATAAAAATATTCGGTTTCGTTTCGGCGAAAAAGAACGAATTTTAATGCAATACTTAGCGGATAATAAGCGAATTAGCGTAAAACAATTTGCAGAACTGGCAAATATTCCTTATCGTGTGGCATCACGTACTTTGGTACTTTTGGTATTAGCCAAAGTATTGTCTATTGTACCTCACTTAAAAGAGGAGGATACTTTTGAGTTGAGGCAGGATGAGGAGAGTTCAAAAATTAGCAGTCAGTTTATCAAATAATTTCTAACCCTAATTCATCTTTGAGTTGTTGTAGGGCTGTATTCTTTTTCAACAAAATTTCAAATTTTTCTGCAGAGGTATAAGTCTTTTTAGAAGCTTGGGGATTTGGCTCGTCTTTTTGAGCAATAACTTGTATTTGCCGAATACCAAAACTTTCTTGAAAGTGTTTATGTAATCCCTCTTGCATTTCTTGAAAAATGGTTTGTTGCTCATCTTCTAGATAGACAAATACTATGGTGTAAGGCTCAATGATTTTTAGGCGGGTATTTTCCAAGAATTGGAGAAATGAAGCGTATCGTTTATTATCTTTCTCTCTGTTTTTTTGCTGTTCTAATTTGAGTTTGAGTCTTCGCAAAATATCTTTTACATTATCCGAATTGAAATCAAACTTGGGCTGTTGTTGCGTATTAGGTTGCGTTTGAGGCGGTTCAGTAGTTTGCAGATTAAAGCTTATTTTAGGAGTTTGTTTAATACTCGTAGTTTTAGGTGCAAAGTCAGTAGGGGCGGGTTCGTGTAATTCCTGTCCATTTTTAGGAGTTGAATTAGTTACACAACTTGTGTCGGGCTTTTTTTTTTCAATCTCATCTATCTCTTGCAAAGCACTTCCGCCTTTGGCAACACTGATAGCAGCATTAAGGTAGGCAATTTTGAGCAAAGTAAGTTCTACGTGTAGTTTAGGATTTTTACTACTCTTGTAGTTCAAATCACATTGATTAGCCAGGTTAAGAGCCGAAAGTAAAAACGACATACTAGTTTTCTTGGCTTGTGTAGCAAAAAGTTGCTTTACTCTTGGTGAGGTTTCTAGAAGTTGTATTGTAGCTTCGTCTTTGCATACAAGTAAATTACGAAAATGCTCGGCTAAACCTGTGATAAACACATGCCCGTCAAAACCTTTTTTGAGGATTTTATCAAAAAGTAATAAGGCTTGACTATGGTTTTGTTGTAATAGAGCATCGGTCATTTGGAAATAATAATCGGTATCTAAAATGTGTAGGTTTTCAATCGTATTTTGGTAGGTAATACGATTATTAGAAAAAGTAGCCAACATATCAAAAATAGATAAAGCGTCGCGTAGGCCTCCGTCGGCTTTTTGAGCAATAAGGTCAAGGGCTTCCGGCTCGGCTTCAATATTTTCTTTTTGGGCGATTTTTTGGAGATGTTGGCTAATATCTTGTGGTTCAATGCGTTTGAAGTCAAAAATTTGACAACGTGAAAGGATGGTGGGCAAAATTTTATGTTTTTCGGTAGTAGCTAAAATAAAAATTATGTAGCTTGGGGGTTCTTCTAATGTTTTAAGAAAGGCATTAAAAGCTCCTGTGGAGAGCATATGCACCTCGTCAATGATATAGACTTTTCGCTTACCTACTTGTGGTGGGAAGCGAACCTGCTCTACAAGGTTACGAATATCATCAACACTGTTGTTTGAAGCGGCATCTAGTTCATAAATGTTAAGAGAAGCATTATTTTGGAAAGCCATACATGAGGCACATTTGCCGCAGGCTTCCACATCTGCTGTGAGCGAGAGGCAATTAATAGTTTTGGCTAAAATACGAGCGCAAGTAGTTTTCCCTACTCCTCTGGGGCCGCAAAAGAGAAAGGCTTGTGCCAAACGATTTTCACGAATAGCATTTTTAAGCGTAGTGGTAACATGCGATTGGCCTACTACTGTATCAAAAGTGGAGGGTCGGTACTTACGAGCTGAAACAATATAGTTTTCCATGCTTGTAATTTACAACATTTACAATTTTTTTAGCATTTTTGTTCTATTTATTTTGCAAACTTTTTTTAATTTTTGAATATGAGCAGGAAAATTTTTGCAAGCCATATTTGAGCTAACAAGTCTATTATTCTTTGCTAATAGGAACATTATTCAGAATATTTTGAATAATTTGCATAGTGGTTATACCATCAGCTTCGGCTTCATAATTGAGTACTATTCGGTGGTTAAACACGTCAGGCATTACTTCCTTAATATCCTCGGGCAAAACGTAATTCCTTGCATCTAGAAATGCCATTGCTTTGGCGGCTAAATTGAGGTGAATACTTGCCCTTGGCGAAACGCCATATTGAATGTAATGCGCTTCGTTTTTCAGACCATACTCTTGAGGGAAGCGTGTAGCAAAAACCAATTCAATAATATATTTTTCTAAAGTTTCGGAGATAGTTACTTTGTTTATTTCGTTACGAATGGCAAAAATATCATACTTATTCAAAACCGCATTGATGTCGGGATAAAAATTCATATTAGTCATCCTTCGCATCATTTCCAACTCTAATTCTTTGGAAAGATATTGGATATATACTTTCATCATAAATCTATCTACTTGTGCTTCTGGGAGGGGGTAAGTTCCCTCGTGTTCTATCGGATTTTGCGTAGCTAACACAAGAAAAGGTTTATCTAATAGGAAGGTAGTTTCACCTATGGTAACTTGCTTTTCTTGCATACATTCCAAAAGAGCTGATTGCACTTTAGCAGGAGAGCGGTTAATTTCATCTGCTAAAATAATATTAGCAAAGATAGGTCCTTTTTTTACTTCAAACTCACTTTCGCGTTGGTTGTAAATCATTGTGCCTATCAAATCAGCAGGCAGTAAATCAGGGGTGAACTGAATACGCTGAAATTTGAGATCAAGTACTTTAGCTAAAGTATTGATTGTGAGCGTTTTAGCTAAACCTGGTACACCTTCTAAAAGGATATGCCCTTGTGTAAACAAGCCAATCAGCAAGCGGTTTATCATATAATCTTGCCCTACCACTACTTTGCTTACTTCTCTGAATACATCTTTTATTTTTTTGTGGTAGTCTATTCGTATCTCAAAATCTTGCTCTATGCTTGCCATAGGGTTACAGGATTAGTTTTGCAAAATTGAGCAAAGGTAGGAAAAAAAGCTTGGAACGCAAAATTTGAAATTGACTTGTCAGAATTGCTATAATAAGGGAACCATTTAGCCCAGCTTTGAATAGCTATTTAAATTGATTTTTTAGGTATTCGCTCTATCCCTTCCGCTTTCGCAAAAAGGTGAAGGAAAGCTCAAATTGGTCATTAGTACATTTTAGTTCAGAATGTATGCATTCAAAAGTTTTAATTTCTATTGTTGAATGCCTGCCACAAAATTTCTACTACGTGTAAAGCGGTTTTATGTGTTCCGTCCTTAATTTGGTGTCTGCAACTTGTGCCGTTGGCACAGATCAATACCTCAGGGGCAGATTCACGGATTTTAGGAAAAAGTACTAATTCACCGATTTGCATTGAAATTTCGTAATGTTCTTTTTCATAGCCAAAACTGCCTGCCATACCACAGCAGCCTGAAGGAATAAGATGTACTTCGTAATTAGTGGGCAAAGACAATACTTTTTTGAGTGGTACGAGGCTGGCAAGGGCTTTTTGGTGGCAATGCCCATGCAGTTTTATCAATCGTTTTTCTTGTGTAAATTGGCTGGATGTTATATTTCCCTTGTCTATTTCTTTTGCCAAAAATTCGTCGATCAAAAGACAATTCTGGGCTAATTGTTGGGCTTTTTCTTTCAAAAGTTGTGTATCCATGAGGTCAAGGTACTCATCTCTGAAAGTTAGAATAGCTGAAGGTTCTATGCCAATAAGAGGCATTTCAGCAGAAACGAGTGAGTGCAAAAGTGCTACGTTTTGCTTGGCAATAGTTTGGGCTTTGCGTACCAGTCCTTTGGAAAGGTAAGTACGCCCACTTTCTACGTGTTGTGGAATAATTACTTCGTAGCCCAAAGCATTGAGCAGTTGAATAGCTTGTATACCGATATGCGTATCGTTGAAATTAGTAAACTCATCAGCAAAGAGGTACACCTTCCCTTTTAAGGGCTTATTAATCAATTGTTTACGAGCATTTTTACGATACCATTTTTGCAGTGTAGTGCGTTGCAAAGTGGGCAAACTTCGCTTTTGGGCAAAGCCTACTATCCGCTTGAAAAGGCTGCTAGTCCATTTATTAGTTATCACAAAGTTATACAAAGCGGGTACGAAACTGGCAAGTTGGTTACTTTTTGTATAGCTTGCAATAAGGCGAGTACGAAAAGGTACGGGCTTTTTATCGTAGTAACTTTGTAAAAATTCGGCTTTCATTTTTGCCATATCAATATTTGAGGGACACTCGGCTTTGCAACCTTTACAACTTAGACACAAATCTAACACTTCTAACACTTGCTCTTCTGTGAGAGGGGGCTGTTCATGAGGGTTGTCTTGGCGGGTGTAAAACTCGCGTAGAATATTTGCTCTTGCGCGGGTAGTTTCTTTTTCATTGCGTGTAGCCATAAAACTCGGACACATCGTGCCACCGATGAGTTCGGTTTTTCGGCAATCACCTGAGCCGCTACATTGCTCTGCCAACCGCTCAATACCGCCTGTGGAGCTAAAATCTAAAATAGTTTTTCGCTCTTTATGTTGGTGATGCGGTTCGTGCCGCATGCTTTCGTCCATTTTAGGCGTATCTACAATTTTATTAGGGTTGAAAATACCCTTTTCATCAAAAATTCGCTTTACTTCTTTAAGCAAAGCATAGTTTTTTTCGCCTACCATGAAGGGAATAAACTCACCACGAAGTCTGCCGTCGCCATGTTCTCCACTCAACGAACCTTGATATTTTTTCACAATTTTTGCCGTTTGGTAAGCAATTTCTCTAAATTTTCGGTGTCCTTCGGCAGTTTTTAGGTTTAAGATAGGTTTTAGGTGAATTTCGCCTGTACCTGCGTGGGCATAATGTACGGTTTGCGTATCCAAACTTTGTAACATTTGATTCATTTCGGCAATATAAGCAGGCAAATCCTCTACGGCAACGGCAGTGTCTTCGATTACTTCGGCGGGTTTGGCATCTCCTTTCATACTTGCTAACAGCCCCAGACCTGCCTTCCGCAAGGCCCACACCTTGCCCATGTCCTCTCTCTGAATGACAGGGAAAGCATAGCCTAGTTGATGTTCTTGCAAACTTTTTATCAATTCTTGGGCAATTTTATCGCACTCCTCAGCAGTATGGCGAGCAATTTCTACTATCAAGATGGCTTGCGGTTCACCTTGCACAAAAAAACGATTTTTTTGATGTTCTAAATTATTTTTAGTACATTCCAAAATGAAATGGTCAATCAATTCACAAGCCGTTGGTTGAAATTGTAGGGCAATTAAATTGCCTTGCAAACTTTCATAAATACTCTGAAAATGGCAAGCTACCAAACAGCGGTGCGGTGGAATGGGCTCTGAAAGTCGGAGTTTAGCTTCGGTAATGAAAAAGAGTGTACCTTCGGAGCCTGTAATCAGTTTGCACATATTAAATGCTTCTTTGCCTTGGGTAAAAGGAGCAGTTTCTAAGAGGAGGTCTAAAGCATAGCCTGTATTACGACGAGGAATATTCGGTTTGGGAAATTCTTTACGTATTTCAGCTTGATTTTCGGGGTTTTGTAATATATTAAAAATTTCTCTATAAATTTTTCCTTCCAAACTCGGGGCTTGTAATTTTTCTGCTAATTCATTTTCGTTCAAAGCTTTGAAGGTAACATATTCCCCATTACTCAAAAACCCTTTTAGTTCCAAAACGTGTTCGCGAGTGCTACCATATACAATAGAATTTGCCCCACAAGAGTTGTTACCTATCATTCCGCCTATGATAGCCCTATTTGCCGTAGCAGTTTCAGGACCAAAAACTAAATTATAGTTTTTCAGAAATAAATTCAGTTCATCTCTCACAACCCCCACTTGCAAATGCACATATCGCTGTTCAGGATTAACCTCAAAAATTTTTTTGAAATATTTGGAAATATCTACAATAATGCCTTTGCCCACTACTTGCCCTGCTAACGAAGTTCCTGCACTACGTGGAATTAGCGGTACGTTGTATTCATTGGCAAAACGAATAAGCGTTTGAATATCCGTATCATTTTTAGGTAAGCATACTGCTAAGGGCATTTCACGATATACAGAGGCATCAGTAGCGTATAAAGTACGCATTACCTCGTCAAAATAAAATTCACCTTCCAACTTTTTTTGCAGGGTTTGGAAGGCAGTAGTTAAATCTTTTCGATTGATTTTCAGCATAATAGCAAAAGAATAGCCTCTTAGCAAAGAAAGCTTGCCATAATCAAATGCAAAGTTATGAAAAAAAGATGGGCTTCAAAAATATAATAGCGACGATTCCAAAACTTGCCTTGAGCTATTACCTCATTCATTTTAGAAACAGAGGCACAAAATAGTGGAATTAAATTATTACAAAAAGAGGTTGTATTTGCAGGAACTTATGAAAAAACCTTTATATTTTCTCCTAAAAAATGTATATTTGCGTAATATCTTTGAGGTACACCAAAAATATTAAGCGGGATAAGATTTTTAGTTCATGAATTACAAGCGTATTGTTTATACTCTGTTAGTACAATTTTGGCGAAAAAAACGTCTCAAGGCTAATATCTTGTTAGCGGTCCTTACGCTTTGTAATTATGGTTTAGTTTATATTTCACCTATTCACTATTGGTTGATCGGCTTTTTTTCACTCTCTTTGCCTATCTTATTATTGTTGAATATTTTTTTTGTTATCTATTGGCTACTTATTAAGCCCAAATGTAGCCTAATTTCAGGGTTAGTTTTGGCAATGGGGCAAGTTTTCATTTTTCGTACTTTCGCTTGGAACTTTCAACACACCACAACCTCTTCTGCAGTTTTTTCGGTATTAAGTTATAATGTACGCGTGTTTAATAGTTATCAATACCTTCAGCAAGAGTATTTAGGATATGCCGAAAAAATTATTCAATGGGTAGCTCAACACCCTGCCGAAATCAAATGTTTGCAAGAATTTTATCACCAAGAAAGTTCGGAACTTTTCAATACAGTGCGTGAATTAGCTCAAAAACGGCAATACTATTTTTATTCTTATCCAACGCTTAGTTCGCAAAACCAAGAGAATTATTTTGGTTTAATTATTTTAAGCAAATATCCTATTATTCAAGGGCAAAAGATAGTGATAGGAGAGCGAAAATACCCTCAAGCCATTTATGCAGATGTAAAAATAGGTAAGGATACGATACGCATTTTCAATTTACACCTGCAATCAATGGCAATAGACGAGAGAAAAATTTTTCAGAAATATGCTTTTTGGCAACAAGTAGAAAGTAATTTTTGCGAAATTGCTCGTAAACTTCGCTATGGTTTTGTGAATAGGGCGAAACAAATAGAAAAGATTCTGCCTTGTATTGAGCAAAGCCCCTACCCTGTAATTGTTTGTGCTGATTTGAATGATGTTCCATATAGTTACACTTACAATGTATTACGCAGCAGATTGCAAAATGCATTTGAAGCCAAAGGGAAGGGTTGGGGCTTTAGCTACAATGGCAAACTCTTTTTTTTGCGTATTGATAATCAGTTCTTTGATGAACAAAAGTTATATATTCACCATTTCCAAACACTTACGCAAGTGCCTTATTCTGACCATTTTCCTTTAGTAGGTATGTATCAAATTCGCTAAAACTCCTATAACTCCTCTATCCTATCCAAATAAAATTGTGCTTGTCTCAATAAGGCCTCTTTTTCGGTTTTATCCATTTTGCTTAGAGTGAGGTATGCTAGACCAGTTCTTGGGTTTTTGGCTAGCAAATGTTCGTTGCGGGCATAAAAATCCCAATAAAGGCTGTTGAAAGGACAGGAATTTTTACCTATTTTTTTCTTTTTGTCATAAGGGCAAGTTTGGCAATAAGAGGACATTTTATCCATATAATTTGCCGAAGCTACATAAGGTTTTGAACCTACTAACCCACCATCGGCGTATTGGCTCATGCCACGTGTGTTAGTGATTTCTACCCACTCAATTGCATCAGCATAAATGCCTAAATACCAGGCATCTACCTCGTTAGGATTTGCCCCTATCAAAAGAGCAAAATTTCCTGTTACCATAAGACGCTGAATATGATGGGCATAGGCTCTCTCTAAAGATTGATTGATAACTTGGTTTAAGCAATTCATTTTCACGTTACCAGTCCAAAACCACGAGGGTAAAGGGCGTGCATGGTTAAAGAAATTTAGTTGAGCATAGTCAGGCATATTTGCCCAGTACACGCCGCGCATATATTCGCGCCAACCCACAATTTGACGTACAAAACCTTCTATTTGAGCAATGGTAATAAAGTGTTGATTTTTGTGCCAATGTTCAATAGCTGTTTGCACAATTTCCAAAGGGTGCAATAGTTTTACATTCATTACAAAAGAAAGCCTTGAATGAAATAAAAACGGCTCGTTAGTGTGCATAGCATCTTCATAAGTGCCAAAGTAAGGCAAACTATTCTGCACAAAATGATGTAGCAAGGCTTCGGCTTCAGCACGTGTGCAAGCCCAAATAAAGTTTTGTGCATCAATTTTTCCAATAGTTTCTACCTTGTATTTTTGCAACATTTCTACAATATCTTGCACATTTCGCTTAAAAAAAAGTGGAGCAGGAATGGGTACTTTTTTATCATATTTCTTACGATTTTCTGCATCATAATTCCACTTTCCTGTAAGCGGTTCATTCTCATTTTGCATTAAGAGGTGGTATTTTTTGCGAATTTTTCGGTAAAAAGTTTCTAAAAGATAAGTTTTTTTACCTGCAAAAGTTTGAGCTACTTCCTCACGTTTGGTCAAAAAGTGTTCAGTGTCATATACTTGGGTAGGAATAGATAGCCTTTGGGTAAAGGCTTTGAGTTGTTGGTCTAGACGATACTCGTCAGGCAGTTGGTAAGCAAAACTCGTAGCTTGGTATTGCTTAAAAATCTGCTCTAAATTGGCAGGAATTGTTTGTAAATTTTGTTCATCGTCTAATTGTAGATATAGAACTCTATGCCCTTGGGTACGCAGGTTGTAGGCAAAATTTCGCATTGCCACAAAAAAGGCTACTATTTTTTGGATATGGTGCTTTACGTAATTAGTTTCTTGTAGAACTTCCATCATAACGTAGAGCACATGGTCGTTTTTTTGCTTGAACCAAGAGTGGTTAGGATTCAGTTGGTCGCCTAAAATTAGTCGAACTTCTGCCATGATATAGCGAAACTGCAAAAACTGTAAAAGGTTTGTGCATTACCTGTAAGTCATTATCAAAAGAATTACTACATTCATAATCATTCCACTTGTACAATCGTACATTCAATTCTACGGTTAAACGCTCTACCTGCTTCGGTAGTATTAGGAGCTATGGGTCGGTCTGCACCATATCCTACAAAACTTAATCTATCAGGAGAAACGCCTTGTGCTATCAGGACATCTACTACAGCTTTGGCTCGTTTTTCGGAAATTACTTTGTTATGCTCAGGAACTCCCCTGCTGTCTGTATGTCCGCTAATTTCTATTTTTACATATGGATATTCACGTAGAAAATTGCAAAGATGCTCAATAATAGAAAAGTATTCAGGTTGGATATTTGTTTGTTCAGAATCAAAAAAGATATTGAGTATAATTTTAGAACCGACCTCAGGTTTGAGTTCTGCAATAACTTCTTCTTGTTTAGCCTTCTTCTGAAAGAAGCGAACTTCATAAATATCCTCACCACCGAAGCCTGTGGCACGTGTAGAGGCAAAATATCCTACCTTTTGGTCTTTGGAGATAACGAAATGAACTTCGTTATCAATTGTATTTACTAATTTTCCCAAAGATTTAGGTTTTGCCCACTCCCCATTTACAAATTCAGTATAAAAAATATCATATCCGCCTAAGGCATCATGCCCTTTGGAAGAGAAAAACAAACGATTATTTGCTGCTAAAAAAGGAGAGTCCTCATCAAACATCGTATTTACATTCGGTCCCAGGTTGATGGGTTCGCTCCATTTCCCTTTCTCGTCTTTGGTAGTCATGTAGAGGTCAATTCCACCATATCCGCCTGGTCTGTCGCTTGCGAAATAAATCGTATTTCCTGACTCTGTTAAGCATAAAGAGTACTCGGCATAAGGAGAATTGATAGGTTTAGGGAGAGCTATTGGCTTTTCCCATTCGCGCTTTATGCTATCATAGTGGCTTACGTAAATATCCCCTCGGTTCTTATCACGATAGATATACAACTCTTTGCCACTGCTAGGAATGAATAATGAGGCATCATGGTACTCCGAATTGATATTAGGGCTAAATTGTTGTGGTTCGGACCAGCCTTTGGGAGTTTTGCGGCTTATGTAGATATCTTCAAAATAGGAATTATCTAACCAACTGATATTGTTCTGTGAAGCGCCTTTTCTACGTGAGGTAAACACGAGTACGGAGTCGTTATTAGCTAAAACGGGAGCATAATCATCAAATTCAGAATTAAACTCTTTACCCAAATTTCGCACATAAACCCCTGCAAAAAGGGGATTTTCTTCGTTTTCAGCGTAAAGCGTATCATCAAGAACCTCTTGAGGTAGGTTGTTAATATTATAATGAATTAAAAAACTCATAGCAGTAAAAGCCGCTTTTCGGGCTTTGGGTAAAACAGCTATTATGTTTTGGCGAAGAATCTTTTTACCTTTTTTTACTCCGACTGCTAAACTATCTTTGAGGCTGTAAATTTTGGTAAGAAATTGCTTGCTATTAAAGGTTGGAGTTGGTTGTGCTAATAAACAAGAGTTTGAAAAACAAGCTATTAGCAACCAGAAAGCAACTTTTTTATTCATAAATAGTTAGTAAGCTAATTAACTTGAATAGATAGCAAAAAAAGTGCTAATTTAGATCACCCTTTTATCATTCTTGATTTGAGTTGTATATTTGAATTCTGTTGCGTATTTTTGAAAAGTTGAAAAGGCTAAAAAAATATTAACAAATATTCTATTCAAATATGCCTCACCCTAAAAAAATTCCCGTAATTGTAGGTGTAAGTCAATTTACACAATTTTGGCAAGAGGATATAACCTTGCTTCACCCCTTGGCAATGATGCAACGTACTGCTGAGCAAGCTATACAAGATACGGGGAATCCGAGCATTCGTAGCTTGATCGATACGGTGTATGTTGTCAATATACTCTCTTACAGCTACGCCGATGCTCCTCAAGCCTTGGCTGAGGCATTACAAATTGAAATAAAAAATAAATTTTACAGTGCCGTAGGGGGTAATAATCCTCAATATTTAGTCAATAAAGCCTGCCTTGCTATAGAAAAAGGTGAAGCAGAAGCCATACTAATTGCGGGGGCTGAGTGTATGTATGGTATGAAAAAGGCTTTACAAAAAGGTATGAAATTAGATTTTCCTAAAATGCAAAAGCCTGACTATATAAGCGAAGAAAATCCTGACGGTATTACAAGTTTTGAGGCAAATTACGATTTGTTTTTACCTGCCCACACTTACCCACTTTTTGAAACAGCTTACCGAAAAGCTAAAAACCGCAGCTTCGAAGAACACCAAGAAAAAATAGGCAAGATATACGAAAAATTTGCTCAAACTGCTGCAAAAAATCCTTACGCTTGGACGCAAAAAGCATTTTCTATTCAAGAAATTGTAGAACCTACTACGGAAAATCGCTACATTGCTTTACCTTATACCAAACGAATGGTAGCTAATATTCAGGTAGATATGGCGGCAAGTATTCTGATTACCAACCTCCAACACGCCGAGAGACTGGGCATACCCACAGGGCATTACGTGTGCGTGCAAGGTTCGGCTCAGCTTAACGATATTTGGGATTTTTTACAAAGACCCAACTTTCATCAATCTTTAGCCTTGCAACAAGCTATTCCAATTGCTTTACAACAAGCCCAACTCTTACCTGAACAGATTACTCACTTTGATTTTTATAGTTGTTTTCCTATCGCCGTTGAAATGGCTATGGATGTATTACAAATCTCTGAAAATGATGCACGTCCTTTGAGCCTCACAGGAGGGCTTTCGTTTTTTGGAGGAGCGGGCAATAATTACAGCCTGCATGCCATAGCCGAAGCCGTGCAAACCATTAGGCATCAACCCGATGCCAAAGTAATGATTACTTCCGTAGGCTGGTATATGACTAAAATTGCCGTAGGAATTTATAGCCTCTTACCACCACAAACGCCTTTCAAAGAACAACAAGAAATCATATTAAAAAACGCACAAATGCAAATTAACCAACAGACTTTGCCCGAACCTACCCAAGCATATGCAGGAGAAGCCGAAATTGAAGCCTATACCATAATTTGCAACCCACAAGGTGAGCCAAACAAAGCTGTTTTAGTGTGTAAGTTACCACAAGGAAACCGTACTTTGGCATTGTTAGAACAACCTACTAACGAACTAAAAAATCTGATTACCAAAGAGTTAGTAGGGCTAAAAGTGCAAATTACCCACCAAAATGAAAAGCGAACTAACTATGCAAAAATTATTAGCACTTAATAGCCACTCTACCTGTGTAGTCAATCCTATGGAGAAATGGAAATGCCTGATTTTCTGCAAAATATTGGTCAATGGCTTGTTTTGCCCCTTCCCAATGCCCATAGTCATCAACCATAAGTACACCTTTATGACTGACAAGCGGATAAAGATATTTCATTTCATGATAAGTAGACTCATACCAATCTGTGTCTAAACGCAGGAGAGCAATTTGGTCAGGTGTAATTTGTGGAATAGTATCTTCTACCTTTCCTTTTACTAATTTGAACAAATGAAAAGGGTAGTTTGTCTGTCGCAAATTTTTTTCAACCTCCTCTAAAGAAGCATAGCACCAATCATTATGACCTTGCCTTTGGCTCTTTGCCCACTGAAATTTGGCTAATTGGTTTCTAAAATTCTTGTCCTTTTCAGAAGGTACAGGCATGCCTTCAAATGTATCATAGAGCCAAATTTTACGATTAGTTTCACCTAAAAATTGGAGCGTGTAAGCTATCATCATGCAACTTCCACCTCGCCATACGCCACACTCTACAAAGTCGCCTGCAATTTGATTAAGAACTACATATTCGGTAGCTTTATAAGTAGCATACATTCGCTCTAGGGTAGTCATAGTATAAGGCTTACATTTTTGGTAAATTTCCAAAAACGAAGACTCCAACCCTGTGGTAGGGGGTACGCCTCGCTTAGAAACTTCGTAGCCTAAATAATTGAGCATTTTCAAAGCGGCTTTTTTTAACATCTTGACTATCAGTTTTTTATCATTTTACTGAAAGAAAACGATTATTCTCTTTACACGTAAGTTTTTCAGTAAACTTTCGTTTTCTTTGTGCAAAAATAGTAGAAAAAATGGAGTAGTTGCATCAAAGCAGAAAAGGTAGCTAGGCAAGCAAGGCTAAAAATTTTTATTCCCACTTTTATGCATCTTCATAAGATATAGTAACTGAATAAGTTTATTACCTAAATTTCTGACCCATTGCCGAACAGGAACTATTGTTAGGATATTTTGCCATAAAAGCCTAAGGTTTCAAAAAAAAACTCTACTTTTGTTGCCATTATACGTTTATGTAAGTTTGTTTCAATTTAAAGTTTGTTTCAATTTACTAATTCACAACCTAATCCGAACCATTTTTATGAGTTTAATTGACAAAATTCATGCGCGTCAAATTTTAGACTCTCGCGGTAATCCTACTATTGAGGTTGATGTCTACACAGAAAGTGGTGCCATGGGGCGCGCCGCTGTACCCTCGGGGGCTTCTACAGGTAAGTATGAAGCTGTAGAACTACGCGACGGAGATAAAGACAACTACTTGGGCAAAAGTGTAAAAAAAGCCGTTGAAAATGTAAATCAAATAATCGCTAATGAACTAGTAGGTTTTAGTGTCTATGACCAAAATCTTTTAGACAAACTCATGATAGAGCTTGACGGTACTCCTAACAAGTCCCGTCTTGGAGCAAATGCCATTTTAGGCGTATCAATGGCTATTGCAAAAGCAGCGGCTCAATCGCTCAATCAATCCCTTTATCGTTACCTCGGGGGTGTAATGGCAAATACCTTGCCTGTGCCTATGATGAACATTTTGAACGGGGGAGTTCATGCAGATAATGGCATTGATTATCAGGAGTTTATGATTATGCCTCTAAAAGCTAATTCTTTTTCAGAAGCCCTACGCATGGGAACTACAGTATTTCACCACCTCAAAAGCGTACTTAAAAGTAAAGGATTAGCTACTAATGTAGGCGATGAGGGTGGCTTTGCTCCTAACCTCAAATCTAATACAGAAGCAATTGAAGTAGTGCTTCAAGCAATCGAAAAAGCAGGTTATAGACCTGGGGAGGATATCTACATCGCTCTTGACGCTGCAAGCTCCGAAATGTATAACGAAGAAACAGGCTTATACGAATTTAAGAAATCTACTGGCGATAAGCTCACCTCTGCGGATATGGTAAATTACTGGAAAGAATGGGTAAGTAAATATCCTATCATATCCATAGAGGATGGTATGCACGAAGACGATTGGAACGGTTGGAAGCTCTTGACTGAGGCCTTGGGCAATAAAATTCAACTCGTAGGCGATGATTTATTTGTTACCAATGTTACACGCTTGCAACAAGGCATTGACCAAGGCATAGGTAATGCCATCCTTATCAAAGTGAACCAAATTGGTACTTTGACTGAAACCATGAACGCTATTAACTTAGCTCGCAGAAATAACTACAAGAGCATTATCTCGCACCGCTCAGGGGAAACCGAGGACAGTACAATTGCTGACCTCGCTGTAGCTATGAACACAGGACAAATTAAAACAGGTTCCGCCTCACGCTCAGACCGTACTGCTAAATACAATCAACTCCTTCGTATAGAAGAAGAACTCGGCGAAACCGCTTACTACCCAGGATTAAAGTTTTAGCTTTGTATCCCCATGTATTCACACTTGTGAGGTTGCTTTGACCTTGCAAGTGTATAATTAACTACTTCTTAACCATTTCATTTTAAAAAATTACAAGGGCTTTTTTCGTTTGGTATAGCTATTGATAAAATTTTGTTGTAAGCTAAAAACATCAAACCTATTTATTTTTTTTAGGTTTTTATTCATAACCTATGCTCAAAAATTAGCAAACTACCAAAGAGATAACTATGAAAAAAACCGTTTCTTTTCTCGCTTTACCTACTTTTTTTTGGCTCAGCTGCTTCCTTTTTGCTTTCGCCCAAGATGATGGAAGAGCAATTGTCGGCTTGTGGCTTCCTAGCAACGGCAAAGCCCGTATCAATATCTACGAAACCAAGACAGGAAAATTTGCAGGAAAAATTGTATGGCTTAAAGAACCTATTGACCCTAATACAGGAAAACCCAAAGTAGACAAAAATAACCCTGACAAGGAAAAACAAAATCAACCTCTTATGGGGCTAGTACTGCTTAAAGGATTTGTCTATAAAGGCAATAATACTTGGGAGGACGGTACAATTTACGACCCTGAAAGCGGTAGTACTTACAACTGCATTATTAAAATGCCTGACAAAAATACCCTAGATGTGCGTGGGTATATTGGGGTTTCACTTTTTGGACGAACCGACACTTGGACTAGGTTACAACTCAAAAAATAATGACCTATGGGCAAAACACAAGAACTAGGACAAGAGGGTGAAAGGTTGGCAACTTTGTTCTTACAAAATAATGGCTATCAAATTCTTGCTAAAAACTTTCAATACCAACGTGCAGAAATTGACCTGATTGCCCTTAAAAATGAATTATTGATATTTATAGAAGTGCGACTTCGCACAAGTACCAACTTTGGCTTTCCTGAACAAACTATCAGCCCTAAAAAAATACAAGCTATTCGCAAGGCTGCAGAGCAGTATATCATTGCCACAAATTGGCACAAAGATATTCGCTTTGATGTGATTGCTATTCATTACGAAAATCAGCAACCTATCATTACACACTTACAAGATGTTTTTGAATAATTCCTAAGTAATGGATTTTTAGTTTGGTAGATTGCAAATTTTCAAATTCCGTTTCCTGAAATGAAACCTTGCTTAATAACTCTACCTAAAAAAATTGCTTTGAAAATCAATAGATTTTAGATTATTGTTTTACGCAACTCAATTCAACGTGGCTTGAACTTTATCGCCAACAACATAACTTATAGCATTCAATCCCAAAAAAGTCGCAAAATCGTTTCTTGTTTCAATGTTGAAAAAATCAAGTCTTTTTACATATCTTTGCTTAGCATTGCAAAAAAATACTCGCTTAACCGCAAAAATAACCGAACTATGAAACTCTCTCCCTTTGCAGTTCTCATCTCCCTCAATTTGTTGTTAGAGCTATTCTTAAACAATATTACTAAAGCATTAGCCCAAAAACTTGACCTTGAAAAATTAAAAAATCTTAAAATTCGTAGTATCGGTCCTGCAGGTATGAGTGGGCGCGTTACTGCTATTGATGCGGTGCATAGCAATCCTAACATTATTTATGTAGGTACAGCTTCAGGAGGAGTGTGGAAATCGGAGAATGGAGGAATTAGCTGGACACCGATTTTTGATGAACAAAAAGTGCAAGCTATCGGTGCGATAGCCATCAATCAACAAAACCCTGACATCATTTGGGTAGGAACAGGCGAAGGCAACCCACGCAACAGCCAAAATTCAGGAAATGGCATTTACAAATCGCTTGACGGCGGTAAGACTTGGCAACATTTAGGCTTAGAAAACTCACGCAATATTCACCGCATAATTATTCACAAACACAACCCTGAGGTGATATTTGTAGGCGTGCAAGGATCGGCCTGGGGAGACTCCCCTGAACGCGGTGTGTTCAAAACCACAGACGGAGGCAAAACGTGGCAAAAAATCTTATACGTGAACGAACGCACAGGCGTAGGTGAAATGGTAGTGGATCCGTCCAACCCTGACAAATTAATTGTAGGTATGTGGGAGTTTAGAAGACAAGCCTGGACTTTCAAGTCAGGAGGAGCTGGCTCAGGGATGTATGTTACCCTGGATGCAGGCAAAACTTGGACAAAACGCACCGAAACTGACGGACTACCCTCAGGCGAACTTGGCAGAATGGGACTTGCCTTTGCTCTAAGCAACCCTAAAATTGTATATGCTTTGATTGAAAGCAAAAAAAACGCCCTCTACAAATCGGAAGACGGTGGGGTAAAATGGAAAAAAATTACAGACCAACATATTGGAGATAGACCTTTCTACTATGCTGAAATTTACGTAGACCCACAAAATGAAAATCGCATTTACAATCTTTACTCTTCGGTTTCAGTTTCAGAGGATGGAGGAAAAACATTCAAGGTAATCTTACCTTATGGTGGGGCCACGAGTATTCACCCTGACCATCACGCATGGTGGATTCACCCCCAAAACCCACACTACATTATTGAAGGTAATGACGGCGGGTTAGCCATTTCACGCGATAGAGGTAATACGTGGCAGCACATAGGAAACTTACCTTTGGGGCAGTTCTACCATATTAAAGTAGATAATGAAATCCCTTACAATATTTATGGCGGTTTGCAAGATAACGGCTCTTGGCGAGGCCCTGCTTATGTATGGCAAAATGGTGGCATACGCAACTACCATTGGCAAGAACTTTACTTCGGTGATGGCTTCGATGTAGTGCCTGACCAAAGCGATAAAAACGCGTGCTATGCCATGTCGCAAGGGGGCAATTTAGCACGTATCAACTTAACTACAGGCAATTCTAAATCTATTAAGCCCGTAGTTGAGCAACCTAATTTGAAACTTCGCTTCAATTGGAACGCCGCAATTGCTCATTGCCCTTTTGACAAAAAAACGATTTATTATGGCAGTCAATTCTTACACAAAAGCACCAACCGTGGCGATAGTTGGCAAATCATTTCTCCTGACCTGACCACTAACAACAAAGAAAAGCAAAAACAAGACGAAAGTGGGGGGCTTACTTTCGATGTTACAGCTGCCGAAAATCATTGCACGATTATTAGCATTGCCCCAAGCCCTTTGAAACAGGAAGTAATTTGGGTAGGCACTGACGACGGCAATTTACAACTTACCCAAGATGGTGGCAAAACATGGACAAACGTTATCAAAAATATTAAAGGAGTACCTGAAAATACGTGGATACCACAAATCCATGCTTCGCACCATAATGCCGCAGAAGCCTTTGTCGTATTTGATGACCACCGCAGAAATAACTGGGAAGCCTATGCCTTCCGTACTACGGACTACGGCAAAACTTGGACGCGTATTGCCGACAATTCGCAAATCTATGGCTTTTGCCTAAGCATTATACAGGATTTAGTTCAACCTAACTTGCTCTTCTTGGGAACTGAGTTCGGCTTATATATCAGCATTGACTATGGCAAAACTTGGACACAATGGAAAAATGGCTTTCCTGCTGTACCTGTAACAGAAATGCAAATCCACCCACGCGAACACGACTTGGTTATCGGCACCTTCGGAAGAGCTATTTGGGTACTTGATGATATTCGCCCACTTCGCCAACTTGCTCAACAAAGTGATTTGTTTAGCAAACCTATTGTAGCTTTCAATCCACCTGATGCATATATGGTAGAGTATAAAGAAGCCGCAGGAATTCGCTTTGCAGGCAACAGTGAATTTCTGGGGCAGAATCGCCCCCGTGGAGCTATGCTCACATTTAGCATAGGACAAATAAAGTCTAAAAAAAATACTACTAATTCAACAAATACAAGCAATACCATAGCTAACAACGCAACAAATCCAACTAATACAGAAGCAAACAAAAGTACACCAACCGACACCTTGCAAGTAAAAATAGAAATTTTGGATAAAAATAATCAACTTATCCGTACCTTGCAAGTAAAACCAAGCATAGGCATAAACCGCATTTATTGGAATTTTGACCAAAAATCGGTTCGTATGCCCTCTACTGCCCCTAAACCTAAACCCGACGACCCAGAGCCCGCCATGGGATTCGTACTACCAGGTAAATACAAAATTCGCTACATCTATGGCACAGACCGAGATTCTACTATGCTTAATGTACTGCTCGACCCACGCATAGACATTAGCCTTGAAGCTATGCAAAGCAAATTAAATGCAGTAAAAAAGCTACAAAATACCGTGAGCGTTATCACTGAGGCAATGGATAGGTTGAATGAAATTAAAACAAATATTGAGTTTATTCAGAAAAAGATAAACGAGGAGAAAGAAGACGAGACAAGCAAAAAACTGAAAAATCAACTCAAAGCCGTACAAGATAGCATTACAAAAATAACTGAATTGGTAGTGGGCAAAACTAACGTACAGGGCATACTCCGTAATGCAGAAAATGTAAATGCTAAAGTAAACGGAACTCTATCTAGCTTACTTGGCTCGTGGGACGAGCCCACCCAAGAACAACTATTTTTGATAAAACACACCGAACTCTTTTGCCAAAAAACATTAGAAAGATTTAACCAATTTTTTAGCCAAGAATATGCCGAATTGCTTAAACTTTGGAACGAAATCAGATTTGATCTCCTAAAACCTTATGCACCCCTAGAAATAAAGAATTAGAGATTAGTCTTTTTTCATCTTTCCAAGCCTAAAAATCGGTAAAGGTGAAAAAATATTTTTTTAGTATGAAACCTGGTTATTTTATTGTTTGGATATTAGTTATTTATGTGGCTTGCCAACCCGTAGAGCCACCACTTAAAACTTGGGGAAGTTTCAGACAAATAGGACATATTGTATGCTTAGCTGACTCAGCACTTTTAGTAAATAAAACTTGGCAAAAGGCACTTTTTCATACTCTCAATCCACCACCATTAGCCCAACTCGGCATAGATACGCTTTGGCATTTACACTTTGTGGCAATACAAGATTATGCTCTTTTTCTCAAAAACTTGAACACAGAAATCTGGATTTTAACCACAAAAAACCAACAAAATACCTGGGCAAATTTCACACCTGAACAGCAAAAAGAAATGACTCAAAAACAATATCTCGCCCTACCTCTTGACCTCCAAAAAGGGAAAAAACGCTTTGCCCTCGCCTACTTTGATAATTTACAATTTAGCCAAATACTACAAAACAAACAAGCCGATATATTGAAAGATCTAATCATAACTGACAATGAGCGATTAAAGGCTTTTTGGGTTTTTCATGAACCTCTGCAAAAATATATCCAAAAGAAGTTTGCTTTAGCACTCCCAATTCCTATTTATTTTGATGTTAGCCAAGAAACTACTACCGAAGTAAGACTTAAAAATTACAAATCAAAATATGATATAGCAATTTGGATACAAGAAAACAAAAAACAAACCCATAAAAGCAATCCAACCTTTTGGGAGTTTGGGCAAAAAATCAGTTTAGAAACTACTCCCAATCACTGGAAATTTTATAACTTTGTGCAAAGACCACGCACCCAAACCTTCTACAAAATATCACTCATAGTTAGTAAAAAAATACCTAAAAACGAGCGATTGCTCACGCTTCGGCTAGCTTTTTTACTCTTCAATCAAATAGAAATTTTAAGCTAACGCATACCTATTTTGATTTATGAATATCATAACTTGGGTTGTTATAGGAATAATAATTTATTTGATTATCAATTTAGTTATGTATTTTATTCAAGAGAAATTTATTTTTCACCCCGAGCGACTGCCCCACGATTTTGAATTTAAGTATGATATACCTTTTGAGGAATATTTTTTTGACATTAAGCGTGGAGTGCGTATCAATGCAGTACATTTTAAGGTAGACAATCCACGCGGATTAGTGTTGTATTTTCACGGCAACACGCGCAGCATCAAGGGCTGGGGCAAATATGCCAAACATTTTACCGTCCACGGCTTCGAAGTATTTATGTTTGATTACCGAGGATTTGGCAAAAGTACGGGCAAACGCAGTGAAAAAGCCCTTAAAGAAGATGCGCAATTCGTGTATGATGAACTAAAAAAGAAATATGATGAGAAAGATATAATTATTTATGGTCGTTCTATCGGCTCTGGCTTTGCTACTAAATTAGCTTCTATGAACAATCCGCGCTTGCTTATTTTAGATGCACCTTATTTTAGTTTTAGCAAACTTACCTCGCAATACTTACCCTTCCTACCTATTGCCTGGATACTCCGTTATCCTATCAAAACGTTTAAGTGGATAAAATACGTACGTTGCCCTATTCGCATTATTCATGGTACACAAGACAAAATTATTCCCTTCAAAGCAAGCATTGAATTAGCCGAAGCTATGCCTATTCACACCCGCCTAATACCAATCATTGGAGGAGGTCATAACAATTTACCCACTTTTCAGGAATATCATACCGCTCTTAAAGCTATTTTACTAGAAAAATTATAGTTAAGCTACCCTATAACAATTGATTGGAAAATCTTTTACATCCCATTCTAGTAGAGACAGGCAGAAGATACACGTTATTCGTTTTGAAACTTATTCGTTTGTGTCATTCATTTATTTGTGGAAATAATCCCTGTAATAACCCTTTTTTGTGTTGTTACAATAGTTCTATTTTTTGGGTTGGAGCAGTGATTAAATCCTCCAAAGTGATTAAATCCTCCAATGAGGAGAGGCACGCAGCGGTTTTTTACTGTTCGGTTGGGCTTGAAGTATACTGAATTTTGATTTTATGCAATGATTTCTGCTGAACATTTATGGTAGGCCAAAACCGACCCTTAGTCTCATTATTCTAATCTCATTCAGTTTTAGAAGATAATAAAGAAATAAGTTATGTACTCCATGTTTTAAATTCAACTTGTAATAGTGCCCACCAAGCCAAAACTTGGTTCTCATAAAGTTCACATAGCCACAAAAGCTTCTGCCTTCGCTTAGTAAATTGTATCCGCATCAGAATTAAATTTGGTATTGTTAATTTTATATAGATTTTTTTGCAAAAAAATTACTACAACCCTGAAACTATGGAACGATGTCCCAAATGCAAATCAACAAAATTTTGTAAAGATGGTATAGCTAAAGGCAAACAACGATTTAAATAAAGACTGCAGTTTTCGTTTTACAGTAGAA
>JANWZA010000018.1 GCA_025054775.1 Microscillaceae bacterium | reverse complement strand
AACTTATGATGATTGCAAGTATGTAAGAGGTTTATTCTCCTTTGCACACATTTTAGAATGGAATTTAATGTATGGTATGCGAAATCAAACTGAAAGTTCCAACCAATTGGGAGATGAGATCTTTATAGCAAACTTTGAACTCAGCGAAAAGATAGCAGTGAAAAATAAAAATATAACGCATAGAATGATTACAAGTATAAAACAAGAGGCTTAATTTGAAACTTTGTACTTTTTAGGTACTTTTGTATTTGAAAATAGGCATAATTTGAAAAAAAAATTTCCTTCTTGCCTCTTTACAAAACTAAAAAAACATGAAAAAACACTTACTTGCTTTCATTTTTTTACTTATTTTAAGCCCACTTTTCGCACAAGGCTACTTGTATTATTTGAAAAGTGCGTACCCAAGCTATAAAAATGTCTACGAATATTTTTACAAAAATTACAATCCTGATGAGTTACCTAAAGGTACGCAAGTGTACTTTGCCAAAGATAAAGACGGCTGGTGGGTTTATACGTTAAGCTATCAGAACATAAGCCGAGTACCTGAAAATAAGCAACTTTTATGGAGTGTGAGAGAGCAGAAGTGGCTCTTTGTGAAAATGCCTCTACGAAAGGATAAGGATATTCCACGCTTCGTAGAAGATTTCACGGCAAAAGAATACGAAAAACATTTTTTTTATGGTTATCCTGCGTGGGCAGAGGATGTGATAAAACTACTTTCCCAAGAAAATAGCCTGCCTGATAAATATTTGGAATCATTAGCAAGAGCATATAGTTTTCAATCCGAAGGATTGTTATTTCCACACTCTGAATTTCAACCTACTGAAAATGAATACGATAAATTTTTTCAGTTAAAAGATATACCCGAAATAAAACTAGTAAATGGGCTAAAAAATGCCGAATTAGCTATTCAAACCTATGAAAAATT
Source organism: Microscillaceae bacterium (assembly GCA_025054775.1). Taxonomy (GTDB): domain Bacteria; phylum Bacteroidota; class Bacteroidia; order Cytophagales; family Microscillaceae; genus JANWZA01. The sequence goes on along the minus strand of JANWZA010000018.1, from coordinate 20,372 downwards.
GCTTAGGCAAAACCCATATTATCATACTCCCGTAGGCAGCGTGAGGCTCAAATTAGCTAATGAATACATGAGTACGTACCTCAATTTTATGATTATGGGCGATACTCTTCGGGCAAAACATTTCTTGAAACCAAATTTATACGAGGATTTTTTCGTAAGTTTCGCAAAAAATATGCTTAATAGCTGTGAGGAGAAAGCTATTTTAATTACTAACGGTGATACCGACACCTTTGCCATACTTTACGTGCAACACGTTTTGGGCATACGTCGCGATGTTACGGTAGTAAATCTAAGTTTTTTACAAAAAGCCCGTTACATACATTACCTTCAAAATTTACTGCCCCAAGAGCAACGCCTTCGGTTCAAAATTCAAATACAGCATTATAAAAGCCCTTTAACTGAAGTTCTGTATTTAGCAAATAAGGAAATCGGTATCAAAGTAGATTTTGATGAAATTGTGCAAGATTTGAACAAAGATATGCAAGTTGTAACTAATAAACTCGCTCTTACTGACCAAATCCAAGGATTACAAATTGAAGCCAAACAATGGCACTTGCTCATAAAAGATGATTTTAAGATTAGACTTAAATATTTTCGTGAACATCTCTATCGTCAAGATTTAGCCTTAAATGACTTGATTTCCAGCAATTTAGCCTTCCGACCTATCTATTTTGCCACTACCATTGACCGCCTCGCAGTACAACCTTACAACGATTATATTTATTTAGAAGGCTTTGCTGACAAGCTCTCTACCACGCAAAGTGGCAGATTTGACAAAGTACATTGGGATAAAAGCTACCGCAATCTGAAAGAAAATATGGATTGGAAAGGAATTGACAAAACCGCCGTCAAGGACTCCGCCAAAGTACGGATTTTATTTAACTATCGCTATCGGTTTAGTCAAATTGCAGGTATGCTTATTGAAAACGGACAAAAATTTTTAGCTCTCGCCGTAGCAGATCAGTGCTATGATCTCTTCCCTAATGAGATTATTCCCTATGATTTTGCTATGCCTTACTTAGCTTCTATTTACTATCAACTAAATTTAAGCAGTAAAGGTGACAAAATTTTAGAAATTTGTATGCAAAATATAGAAAAATACTTACAAACGCGTTATAGTATTCCTCCACAGTTTGCCTCTAAAATACGTGAGGATTACTACTTTTTTGCCGATTTTTGCGACCTTACTGCCGAAAAATTTGAACGTAAAACGCTTCAGCAGCGAGCAGTCTATCTCAAAGGGCGCATCGTAGGTGGCTAAATTATTCTACTACCTCACTCACTTTTTTGGGCTTGATAATATTTTCATTCGCAGAATCAGTTTCTATTAAGCCATCACGCAGGCGAACTATGCGGTGTGCATAGCGTGAAATATCCTCTTCGTGGGTAACCAAAATAATAGTATTTCCTTTTTGGTGCAATTCGTGAAACAAATCCATAATTTCGTAAGAGGTTTTGGTATCTAAATTTCCTGTGGGTTCATCAGCTAAGATAATACTTGGGTTGTTTACTAAAGCTCTCGCAATAGCTACGCGTTGGCGTTGCCCGCCTGAAAGTTCGTTGGGTTTATGCTTGGCGCGGTTTTCGAGTCCTACGCTTTTAAGGGCATTCATAGCCATTTCAATACGTTGGCTCTTGCTATATCCTGCGTAGATCAAGGGCAGAGCTACATTTTCCAAAGAGGTATTACGTGGCAGCAAATTAAATGTTTGAAATACGAAACCAATTTCTTTATTACGAATTTCAGCTAACTCGTTTTCATTCATATCGCTCACATCTTTATTATTCAAAATGTATCTCCCTTTAGAAGGAGTATCTAAACAACCTATAATATTCATTAAAGTAGATTTGCCTGAACCTGACGGCCCCATAAAAGCAACATACTCGCCCTTGTGAACGGTAATGCTTATAGATTTGAGTGCGTGTATAATTTCACTTCCCATGATGTAGGTTTTGCCAATATCATGAGTTTCTATAATGATTTTGTTTTTTTCCATACTGCACAAGAAAATAAAAACCTAGCCCATTCAAAAATTTTCTTTTAGCTTCTTAAAGTGAAGTTTTGGTATAGTACAAGATCAAATCTTTTTGCCGTATCCCTTCACCATACTTTCTCAATAAGAAAAAAGATGTTAATTTTATTTATACTTGCCTCTCAAAATAACTGCTATATATGTAGGAAAAACAAGTACAACATTACATGCAGGATTTGAAATTAAGTAACTGTATCCATTTAGCTTTGATTAACACTCTCCTTTTTCATTTTTTCAACTACTTTCTTTCTGGCTGAATATCCTCAAAAATCTTAAATTTTGCTAAGCCCCATTTTTGTAGCCTAAAACAAAAGCATACACGTAGTACACCTAAGCCATACTTTATGCTTCGCTTAAAGTTGATGCTACTTGCTTCCTTAAAATACTTAGTAGGGCAACTCACTTCTCCAATCTCAAAATTAGCATAAATTATCTGCCCTAGCATTTCGTTATCAAACACAAAATCATCAGAATTGTGATGCAGGGGTAATTTTTCTAACACCTTGCGGCTAAAAGCACGATAACCTGTATGATACTCGCTTAATTTTTGATTTAGCATTATGTTCTCAAAAAATGTAAGTAGGCGATTAGCAACATACTTATATAAGGGCATACCTCCGCGCAGAGCTCCTTTACCCAAAATGCGTGAGCCGAGCATCACGTCATATACACCATACGCTATGGGCGATACCATTGCTTCTAGAAGCAGAGGTGTATACTGATAATCAGGGTGAAGCATTACGACAATATCTGCTCCAATTTCAAGAGCTTTGGCATAACACGTTTTTTGGTTGCCTCCATATCCCTTGTTTTTTTCGTGCCGTATTATGTGTTGTATACCTAATTTTTGAGCTATTTCTATTGTATTATCCTTTGAAAAGTCATCTACCAAAATTACCTCGTCTACGATATGGAACGGAATTTCTTGGTAGGTTTTTTCCAAGGTCAAAGCGGCATTATAGGCAGGCATCACTACCACCACTTTTTTTCCGTTGAGCATACTAAAAATAGAGTCAAAAAAGTAATTATAAGGTGTTTCTTTTTCTTTTTATAAAGTAAAAAGAAAAAGAGGTAGACTTTATAGGGCTTCGCTAATGCTTCGGTGCTTTATAGCAAACTCTTAACTTGCCCTTTTATCTCTAATGCAATTTTTGAGCTAATGGCTAAAAACGGTTATTTTAATCACTATCTTCGTTCAAATTATTCAAAGTATTAGGGCTTTTTACTATTCCTCTTTCAGAGGATCTAATGAACGAAAGAATGATATCACGTTCTGGACTTGGAGCAATGCTATTTTCTACAGTCTCGGCGGCTCTTGTTTGGTTTAAGCCACTTAAAAATACCACACGATATATTTCCTGAATTTGAAAGATTTGTTCATTAGTAAAGCCTCTTCTTCTCAGCCCAACTGTATTAACACCCACATAACATAAGGGCTCACGAGCAGCACGGATGTAAGGAGGTATATCCTTGCGTACCAAAGATCCTCCTCCGACCATGCTATGTGCTCCAATGCGTACAAATTGATGTACCGCACTTGCACCACCTATCAAAGCGTAGTCTTCTATAATTACATGTCCTGCTAGTTGTACGGCATTAGCAATGATGCAATTATCGCCGATAATACAATCGTGAGCAGCGTGTACGTAAGCCATAATAAGACAATTTTTTCCTACTTCGGTTTTATACTTCTCCACTGTTCCTCGATTGATAGTGGCACACTCCCGAATAACGGTATTATCCCCGATAATTGCTGTAGTCTCCTCACCCTTAAACTTGAGATCCTGGGGAATAGCTGAAATAACAGCTCCGGGAAAGATTTTGCAATTTTTACCAATACGCGCTCCTTGAAAAATAGTTACATTAGAACCAATCCACGTACCATCGCCGATTTCAGTATTTTCATAGATTGTGGAAAAAGGTTCTATGGTTACGTTATCTCCAATTTGGGCTTTAGGGTGAACAAACGCTAGATTAGATATATTTCTCATTTTTTTCGTACAATACTTGCTGACATTACGGCTTCACATACTAAATTTCCTGCTACATAAGCCTCCCCTTTCATTATAGCTACACCTCGCTTGATAGGGGCTATCAATTCACAGCGAAAGACTATTGTATCTCCAGGCACCACCATTTTTTTGAAACGGCATTTTTCTATTCCTAAAAAATACGTCCAGTAATTTTCAGGGTCAGGTACGGTACTTAAAACCAAAATTCCTCCTGTTTGTGCCATGGCTTCTATCTGCAAAACTCCTGGAAAAACAGGATTATTAGGAAAATGTCCTTGGAAAAAAGGTTCATTAAGAGTTACATTTTTAACGCCCACCACTGAAGTCTCGTCTAAATGAATTACTTTATCTAGTAGCAGAAACGGATAGCGATGTGGCAAAATAGAAGCAATTTTAGCTGCGTCCATTAAAGCAGGGAGTCGCGGGTCGTAAGTAGGGATTTTGTTTTTTTCTGAAAGTCGCATTTGTTCTTTAATTTTTTTGGCAAAAGCAACATTAGCTGCATGCCCAGGGCGAGCTGCTAATATTTGTGCTTTGAGTGGCCTACCTGTGAGAGCTAAATCACCTACCAAATCTAACAATTTATGCCTTGCAGGTTCGTTCTTATATCGAAGTTCTACATTATTCAAGATGCCCTCTTTTCGTACCTCTACTTTGGGCTTGTTGAAAAGAGCAGCTAAGTACTCTAATTCATCATCTTTTACTACTCTATCCACGATTACAATAGCATTATTAAGGTCACCTCCTTTTATTAACCCTGCTTTATGTAGCATTTCTAATTCGTGCAGAAAGCAGAAAGTACGGCACGAGGCAATATCGCGAGCAAAAAACTTTATATCTGTTAGCGTGGCATGTTGGCTACCTAACACAGGAGAATTATAGTCTATCATGACTGTAAGCCGATAGTCATTCAAAGGTAGGGCAGCAATTTCTACCTCACGGGCTTTGTCTCTATAAAAAATACTCTCCGTTACTTCATAATAATTTCGCAGGGCATTCTGCTCTTCAATTCCTGCACTTTCAAGTACTTTTACAAATTCGATTGAACTGCCATCCATAATAGGAGGCTCGGGACCGTCTATTTGAATGAGTACGTTGTCAATTTCTAAACCAACCAAAGCAGCTAGGGTATGCTCTACGGTGTTGACTCTGGCGCCACTCTGCTCAATACTTGTTCCACGTGAAACATCTACCACAAGATCGGCATCAGCGTCAACGGTGGGTTGTCCAGGCAAATCTATCCGTTGAAACTTGATACCGTGATTAGGTTTTGCAGGAACGAAAGTCATGTTAGCAGGTACGCCTGTGTGTAGCCCCACACCAGAAATAGTAACAGCTTTTTGAATGGTTTGTTGTTTTATGTTCATCATGTTCTGTTCGCTTGTCTATTTATTTTGGGTACTTGCACCCCCTTCTTGGGTACATCAATTTAACACTTATACTTGTTTGTAAGTGATTTTTAGCACTATTTTTTATTTTTCATTCTGCAAAAGTATGATTTTTTTAGCTAATTCATCTATTTTTCGTTTTAACTCGGGGAGATTTCTGAAAATAACCGAAGAGCGGAGAAAGCCATTGTATTCAAAAGCAGGGTAACCTTGAATTTGTTTGCCCTCTTCTGTTACACTACTATTGATACCTGACTTAGCTCCAATTTGCACACGATTGGCGATTTCCAAATGTCCTGCTAGGCCAACCTGTCCCCCAATTGCACAATAATCTCCCACTTTGGAAGAGCCTGCAATGCCTGTCTGAGCGGCAATAACGGTATGCCTTCCTACTTCTACATTATGCCCGATTTGAATTAAATTGTCCAGTTTAGCTCCTTGCTTAATGAGCGTGGAGCCTATTGTAGCGCGGTCAATAGTAGTGTTTGCGCCAATACTTACGTCATCTTCTATGACTACATTCCCTAATTGAGGTACGTTCTTGTAAGAGCCATCTGCTTGGGGTGCAAAGCCAAAGCCTGGACTTCCTACCACAGCTCCTGCATGAATGATACAATTATTACCGATAACACAATTATCAAAGATTTTTGCTCCTGCGTAAATAATGCAGTTGTTGCCAATTTGTACTTTTTCACCAATGTATACTTGCGGATAAATCTTGGTATTTGTACCAATACTCGTACCTTTGCCGATATAGGCAAAACTTCCTACATAGCATGTCTCATGTATGGTAACTCCCTCAGCAATGAAGCAAGGTTGTTCTATACCACGTTTTGCCATAAGTAGAAGTTTTTCGTACTCTTCTAATAATTTACTGAAAGCTGAATAAGCATCTTCTACCAAGATTAGTGTAGTTTTGATTTCCCTTTGGGGGGAAAAATCCTTGTTCACGATTACTACACTTGCTTGTGTATCATAGATGTAGGGTTCGTATTTGGGATTAGCCAAAAAGCTGATACTCCCTTCTGTTCCTTCTTGAATTTTAGCCAAAGTATGTACCTGGACATCAGGGTTTCCTTTAATTTCGCCGCAAAGCATTGTGGCAATTTGTCGGGCAGTAAATTTCATTATTATAGTATTTTGGGCAAAGGCGTTTGAATTTGATATGATTTAACAAGTTACGATTTTTTCCAAATTATCTTGAAATTTCTTGCAAAATTGTACTTACTATGATTATAGTGTAGATATAGTGTAACAATTCGTATCATACAGAAACTCAGAGAAATATTAACTTACAATTCTAATTTGAGCCTGTAACCCTGACTCTAAAACCTGCTCTAAAAGTTGATTTTAGTATTAGGTAGTCGCTTTTGTAGTTCTATAACTTGTTCTTTAGGAATGGGATTTTCAGCAATGTTCAAATAAGTTAATTTATTAAGTTGAGCAAGGGCTTCAATAGGCAAATTACTAATTTGATTGGCATGCAAATCTAGCTCTTCTAGTTGTGTAAGCTGAGCAATTTCATTAGGAATAGCTGTAAGTTTATTTTTGTGCATATCCAACCGTTCTAGATTTTTGAGAGCAAATAACTCTTTAGGAAATTCACTAAAACTATTATGTTCCATATTTAAGCGTTGTACTTTGGTGAGTTGAGCAAAAGTGCTGGGTAAATTTTTGAGCTGGTTATGGCTAATACGAAGTTGCTGGATATTAGTCAATTTACCGATAGTAGTGGGAACTTCAGTGAGTTGCATATCCCACAAACTTAACTTAAATACCTTTGCAGGTTTTTTTAAGGCTTCTTTTAGGTCGAGAAATTCTTTTTGTTTGGCTAATTCAGTTTTGCTCAAAAAGTCATTTTGAGCGAAAGTACTCTCTAAAAATCCGAAGATAAAGAGGGTAATAGGCAATCCAAATTGCATGATTTTGATGTTCATATCAATATTGTATGATTTTGATGTTTACATCAATTAAGTCAGATAATAAAATTGCGAAAAAATTTATGATGCAAAAATACAAAAAATACAATCATTTCATTGAGTGCTATTCATTTTGAAAAAACTGAGCAGTGTGGTTCAGAATGTATAATACTCATAAAACAGAATTAGCAGTTCAAGTTTTGATAAAATTTCGTAGTTATTTTACGGTATCATACATTTTACATCACTGGTTAATGTTTAAGGTTTCTTGCATTATAATTTTTTATCTATAACTATCTTCATTTTGTAGCATACTCAAATAACTCTCGTAACGGCTCAAAGCAATATTGCCCTGCTCTACGGCTTCTAATACTCTGCATTGTGGTTCGTTGAGGTGCAAACAGTTATGATAACGACATTGATTAAGCAGTTTGCGCATTTCTGGAAAATAATGACTAATTTCCCACTGCTCCATATCTATTAGCCCCAATTCTTTGATACCGGGCGTATCAATCAAAAAAGTATTAGTTTGAAGTTGGTACATGGTAGCAAAAGTAGTGGTATGTACACCTTTATTAGCAAAGGTAGAAACCTCACGCGTTTTGAGGTTGAGATGCGGAGCAATCGCATTGATAAGAGAAGATTTGCCTACTCCTGAATGCCCTGAGAGCAAGGTTTTTTTGCCTGTAAGCATTTGTTCAAATTGTTCTATACCTTGTTTGGTAAGTACGGAGGTAAAAATACAGGGATAACCTAAAGACTCATACAAGTTTTTGAGTAATTGCTGATAATTTAATAATTCTTCGTCAAGTAAATCTAACTTATTGAAAACCAATACGGTAGGTATACGAAAAGCCTCTGCACTTACTAAGAATCGGTCAATAAAGCCCAAAGAAGTGCGTGGCATAGCCAAAGTAACCATTAGGACGGCTTGGTCAATATTAGCAGCAATGATATGCCCATGTCCTTTTTTATGTACTGATTGGCGGATAATATAATTTTCGCGTGGAGCTATAGCAGTAATTACTCCTTGCTTAGGATTATAAGGTTCGGGTTCAAAAGTTACTACATCACCTACGGCAATTGGGTTGGTAACTTTAAGGTCTTGTAATTTAGTTTTACCTCTCAAACGGCACTTGATAATCTCCTGATTTTCAGCTAAAACATCATACCAAGAGCCAGTGGTTCGCATAACGAGTCCTTGCATTTGTTTTAATTTTTCATGTTTTTAGGTGAATATCTGTGAGAAAATAAGCGAATATATTTTAATCTCTATTTTTTAGTAGCTAATTCTTGCTTGTACTCATGCCACTGTTTAGTAAATTAGTGACTCGTTTTATGATAGTGGTATCGTTAGCCGCTTTGCCATTTGTTAGAATTTGCTCAGCTAATACTTTTTCATCTATATTTCGCAAGGCTTCAGGCGAGGTAAGTGCATGATTAGTAGCTACTTGTTGTATAGCTTGTATCAATAAATTACGTCCTCCTGTAACGCCTTTACTGATAGACAAATCCAGCACGAGCGTAATGCCGAGTTCTGATTTAATATAATCACTCAAAAGTAAATTATTCATTTGAGTACTTCCTACGGTGATATTAAGCCGATTATTCAATGCAGGACGCACATAGTCGTTGATAGCAGCTTCCAATTGTAAGGTAATGATAGGTAAGTAATGCCCTGCTCTGATAAAAACACTTGTCAATACTTTATCCTCGCGAAGTAATTTTTCGGCTTCAATTCCTTTGACAATAAATTTACCATCTTGGGCGAAAGGATTAGTTACTACAAAATCTAGATTACGTGTGTTGCTATTGAGTTCTATATCAATGCCGAAGCGTTGGAAAAAATTTTCAAAAACTCTAGGAGCTTTTTGCTTAATAAGCATCATAAGTGGTGCTAATCCGCGATTTCCACCTGCAAACTGGATAAACCCCCACGAGAAGATAGCTTTATCAAAGCTATTTACGGCATCAAAATTACCTTCATTTTTAGAGACATAAAGTAGTGCTTTGGCAGAGCGGCTATCCAATCCTAAACGAAGCATAACATCTATTGGAATTTCAGGCTTGGATATACCTAGGAATGAAATACCATTTACATCTGCTGTAAAATCACTTCTGATAAAATTATGAAATTGCACTCTGACAGGTGAGTTATCCTGTGGGTGTGGGAAAATGACGTGGTAACGAGCAAAATCTCTTAGGATGCGGAAGGTGGCATCATGGTTAGCTACTACTCCTGGCGTAAAACTACTTGTACCAATGAGGGCAGCGCGAGAGGGGCTTGCGGTCCAATAGCTTACTTGTTCTCTTTGCAGTCGTTCAATAGCGGCAATGGTTTGTGGAATGTAGTTAGAGGTAATTGGTATTTTCCCGAATCGTTCAAAAATTTGCTGTGGGGCTTCGGTATGATTAGCAGGTAACATGCCTAATTGCACTAATCGTGTTTGAACGGCTTGCAAATCCTCTGGGTTGTTTACTTGGTGCCTGCCCACCATACCTTTTAGCCCGTGGGCTAAAAGTTGCCTTCCATCTTCTACTTGGATTTGAAAAATCTTACGGGCTTCTATAATTGCTTGAATACCTACCTGCGGATTACTACCTGCTGTATTTATCCTATGTAAGGAAATTGTACCAGTAGGAGTAGATTGAGGTGTTTGCTGCGTAGGTGGGTCAGAGGTGGGATTAGCTACTTGCTGTTGAACAGTAGATTTCGGATTTATTTGCACACTAATATTTAGCAATTGCCCTACTTGTAGCCTATCATTAACTAACTGATTAGTACGTTGTATAGCTTCTATAGTAGTTCCAAATTGGCGAGCAATGGTAGCTAAGGTATCTCCTGCTTGCACTACGTACCTCACCATTTGCGTAGTAGTAGAAGTAGGGGTAGGAGAAGTAGGGGTAGTCTGTAATTGTTGGGTAGTTGCTGGTGTAATAGTAGGTGTATTAGCCACTTTTAGCACCTGTCCGATTTGAATGTTGTTAGAGGTTAAATTATTTAGGGCGCGAATATGCTCTACCGTAGTATTGAATTTACGGGCAATAGCAAATAGCGAATCACCTTGTTGCACGGTATAGGTCATGGTTCCGAATGAGTCAATAGCTTAGTAGATTGTCTTACAACAACATTTTAAGCACTCTGGCTAAAGTCTTTTTTAATTCTTTTCTATGCACAATAAAGTCTAAAAAGCCGTGTTCTAGAAGATACTCTGCTGTTTGAAATCCTTTGGGCAAATCCTTTCCAATAGTTTCACGAATTACGCGAGGGCCTGCAAAACCAATTAAGGCATTAGGTTCGGCGATGTTCAAATCACCTAACATACCATAGGAAGCAGAAACTCCGCCTGTAGTAGGATCGGTAAGTAAAGAGATATAGGGCAATTTTGCATCAGCCAAAAGAGCTAATTTAGCGGCAGTTTTAGCCATTTGCATAAGCGAGAATCCTGCTTCCATCATTCTTGCCCCTCCGCTACGCGAAATACATAAGAAAGGCGTTTTATGTTTTATAGAATAATCAACTGCACGAGCAATTTTTTCACCTACTACCGAACCCATAGAGCCTCCAATGAAGGCAAAATCCATACAGGCAATGGTAATGGGGATACCTTGTAAAGTGCCATATGCTGAACGCAAAGCGTCTTTGAGCTTAGAGGTCTCCTGAGCTTGTTGAATACGTTTGAGGTACGGCTTCGTGTCCTCAAAATTGAGTGGATTAGCCGAGCTTATATTCGGATCAAGTTCTGTAAATTGTTGGTCATCAAAAAGTAACTCAAAATACTCTGCCGAACCAATGCGCGCATGGTATCCACAATTAAGACAAGTGTAAGCGTTCTGTTTATGCTCACGCATTAGCATGATGTGTTTGCAACTATCACACTTGTGCCATAAGCCATCCGGAGTTTCTTTTTTTTGTTCGGTAGGTGTAATAATTCCTTTCTCTTGTCTTCTAAACCAAGCCATTCCTAGTTCTTCAAAATCTTCCATGAGAGAGTGTGGGATGTGGTGTAATCAGGTTTATAGCAGAGAACCTATAAGGTACTTTTTTTGAGAACCTTATAGGCTTACAGGTTGCTTCAAAAACCCAAAATTAGTTCTGGCAATAGGTTTCATAAATACCATCTAAAAATTTCCACAACAATTCAGTAGAGGTTTTTACTGCCTCTAAAACAGCTTGCTGGCTCTCTGCGGTAGTAGCGTTTTCGGTCAGAATATCCAGTTCTTCTTTTGAGTGGTAAACATCTGCTTCAGCATGAACCTCAAAAAACTCCAACGTTTTAGGTTCTTGGATACCATAAAAAGCTTTCAGCCCTTCAATTTTTTTAACAGCTATTGAAGGAATTTGCGACTCGTAGGCATACATTGCAGCAATGCCTGCCAAATAATTCTCTGATTTAGCAAACTGATAGAAGCCATTTACTAAATTTTTAGTTTCAGGTAAAAGGCTGACATTCTTGTACTCTTCATGGCTCAAGCCTAACCCAGTGGCAAAATTTTCCCAAAGTTCGGGGTGGTTGGCAGTGCTTGTCTTAAAGCCCTCTTCATCAGCCAAATTAGCTAATAAAGTTCTACGCACTTCCTTATTTTCGCAGTTAGAGTGGATAGCACTCAAAAAGCGAGGAAAATGCTCCATAAAGTGCGAATATTGCTTAGCATATTCTTGTAATTCGGTTTTGGTGAGTTTGCCATCATTCCATTTACGATAGAAAGGATGCTGAAGCATATTTTTTTCAGCAACTAGGTCCTGGATTTTTTTTACAAAGGCTGTTTTGTCTTGTAATTGCATAGTTAAGCAAGTATTTAGGTGAAAAACAAATGAATAAAAGAGAATTGAGATATTAAGAAAACTACAAAGGTGATTGCTTTTTTTCTAAATTGTATGCAAAAATGTCAAAATATTTTGAATTTTGCTTGAAATTAGGATTTTTTTTCCAAATTCTGAAAACTTAATTTTGATTTTCAATCTTTTACGTTTAGGGCTTTTCTTACATCATTTTGTAGCTCTTAGAGCTTCACTAAACACACTAAATTATTTAATTGCTCATACTTCCCCTGAAGCACAGCCTTAGTCAAAATCTTATACAATTTTTATATCTTTGCAATGCAACTTGCAAATTCTTATTCTTTTTATCCTCTATGGCAAAAAAACGAACCCCTATCCCAAAGGAAGAGAATAGAATAGTTTATTCCACTAATCCAGACTTTGTATTCTCCGCTGAAGAGCAAATAGAAACTCCGACTCTTCCGAATAATTTGCAAAATCTACGTGTTGTGTTAGATAAAAAAGCACGCCACGGCAAGCAAGTAACCCTTGTTACAGGCTTCGTAGGTACGCAAGCTGATTTGGAACACTTAGCTAGAAAGTTAAAAAATTTATGTGGTGTGGGCGGAACAGTGAAGAACCAAGAAATCCTAATCCAAGGAGATACCAGAGAGAAAATTTTAGCTTATTTGCTCAAAGAGGGTTACAAGGCCAAAACATAAGTGAATAATCATAGCTTTTTTTCGTTTTTATTTTTTTATGATAAAACAAAGTATTATCTTTGTAGAAACCTATAAAAGGCAATATTTCATTGGATAAAACCAATATACATAACATGCCTCAATCTAAAACACGAAAAAACAGTTCAATAACTAAATCTTCTCAATCTATGGACGATTACAACAAGATTATTGACTCACTCAATATTCGTTTCGTGAAGTCTAAAAGTATCAAAATTATTCAACCGATTGTAGTAACTAATCAATACAACGTAGAGAACTTTATTTATCTTTTGCATGATGGCGAGCTTTCGTTTCAGGACGGTACGCAGAAGGTAGAAAAAGGAGACATGCTGTTTGTACCTGGTGGTAAAGCTGCTATCTTGCACTATGGAGCCTCCGAACAGGCAAAGCATATCAATAATGAAGAGTTCTTTAGCAATACAGAACGATATTTTGAAGTAAATTCAGATGTAGCTTCTATTGGTAGGCTACCCAATTCGTTTAGTTTTGTCGCTTTTGAATCCAAAGTATTTGACTCTATCAACTTCTTTGCTTCTCTGGATATTCCACCTTTTATCATTAGCGATAATCCTGGACTTTCGCGCATGATAAAAGAGGTAGTAGTAGAAGATTTGAGTAATTTTGTAGGAAAGGAACGCCTCATTAAGGCAAAAATGGAGCAAATCGTGATAGAGGTAATACGCTACATTTTAAGAAATAACTTATTCACCGAACAATTAGCTACTAATAGCACTTACTTCAAAGATCCACGATTGATTGATATTTTTAACTACATTAAGGAATATTTGGGAGGAGATTTGTCTAACAAGGTATTAGCAAGTGTGGCAAATGTTTCAGAGGACTATGTAGGGCAATACTTCAAAATGCTTACAGGCATCAATCCACAGGATTATATTGAATACCAACGCATGGAAGCCGCTGTACATCTTTTGCGAACCTCTAAGAAAAGCATTCGAGAAATTGGACAAGAAGTGGGCTATAAAGATACAGCTTATTTCTGCCGTCGCTTCAAAATGATGTTTGGTATACCTGCGGGCAAAATGCGTAGGCGAGACTCTATGATTAACATCTAATTTGATTTTGTCTATTCGCCAACCATTTTTCCGCTATATTATGAAAAATTTTTATAAGAATCTAACTATTTACTTGCAAGCCCGTGCTGAATTAGCTAAGATGGATATACAAGATACTGCCACCAAAATTATTTTTTTGGTGGTGCAGTTTACTATTTTAGGTTTTTTGGCTTTGTTAGCAATTATTTTTTTGCTATTAGGGCTAATTTTTTATCTTAATCACCTCACAGGGAGTGCTTTTGCAGGTTTCTTTATTTTGGCAGGTTTCATTTCATTTCTTATCCTTACTTATTTCGTTTTGCAAAAAGTTGTCATTAAACTCTTGATACGATTAGTAAAAGTTATTACACGTTTTGTTTCCAAGTTCTTATTTAGCAAAAATCTTTTAGATGATGACTAACTTTTTACACTCGCCCATAGAAAGTGTGAAGTGAAAAGAAATATGTAGAGAAAAACTGCGAGCCTAGCTCAAAGCCAGCCTAGAACATAAAATTGAGTACTTTTGCATTAAAAATTTTAATAATGAATTCACTATGGTAGAAACCAAAAAGCAAAGACGGCAACGATTAGAGCAGGTCATTCAAAACTACGAGCAAGCAATTAAGCAAGACATACAGATTGTCAAAAAATATGCCACAATAGGTAGCGTTGGCTTATTAGTGGTATTTACAGCGTGGGCTGTTGCTAAAAATACCTTGCTTAAACCCAAAAACACAAGAGATTTATCCCCCCAAGAGCAAAAACTTACCCAAGAAGTGGCTCAACTTAAAACACAAATCCAACAATATAAGAAAGAAAACAAGGATAGCTTTTTAGCCTTTTTACAAAAGAAAATAATAAACATCGCCATTGATTTGCTCAAGCAATTCATTGCAGAACAACTGCAAACTTTTGCCTCCAAAGAAAAAAAAGAAAAATTAAGCTCTCAAAAATAAGCCAAAGCGATGAATAGCGTAAAACAAGAAATTTTGGTACGTGTACAAATTGTTTTTTTGCTAATTATGGCTTTTTCGGTAGCAATCGTAGCACGTATTCTCTATATTCAGCTAATTGATGGCGAAAAATGGTATAACTTAGCCAAAGAATTTGGCCTACAGTATCGCATAAAAAAAGCTACTCGCGGAAATATTTACGCTGCTGATGGCACACTTTTAGCTACCTCTATCCCACTCTACAAACTCTCATTTGACCCCACCATTGCCGAAGATAGCGTATTTAATGCAGGTATTAAGCCATTAGCCCAAAAATTAGCCCAAAAATTCCCTGACAAAACTGCCGAATATTTCGAAAAACGCATTACCGATGCACGCAAAGCAGGTAAACGATATATTACCCTAACTAACAAACTTATCACATATAGAGATAAAAAAGAAATTAGCCAGTTTCCTATCTTCAAGGAAGGGCAACTCAAAGGAGGCGTAATGTTTGAAAAAGTAGAAGAGCGTACCTACCCTTTCAAAGAACTCGCCGCAAGAACTATCGGCTACATCAATGAAAATGACCAAGGTACCGTAGGAATAGAATTAAGCTATAACAAAGACTTGGCAGGCGTAAACGGTGAAGCATTATATCAAAAAATTACAGGAGGTGACTGGAAACCTATTACCAACACTTCCCAAATTAAGCCTGAAGAAGGTTTTGATGTTTATACCACTTTGGATATTAATATCCAAGAAATTGCCCACAATGCCCTCAAGAAAGGATTACTAGCTAACGAAGCCGATTATGGGTGTGCTATCGTGTTAGAAGTTGAAACAGGCTACGTAAGAGCAATGGCAAATCTTGGAAGATTGAAAGATGGTAACTACTCCGAAATCTATAACTATGCCATTGGAGACCAAGGAAGTACAGATCCAGGCTCTACTTTCAAATTGCCTTCTATGGTGGCTCTTTTTGAGGATAGTACCCGATTAAAACTTACCGACTCCATAGAAACAGGCGGCGGATCTTACCGTTATTATGACCGCACTTTGAATGACCCCGTGGCAGGAGGTTTTGGGAAAATTACCATTCAAAAAGCCTTCGAGGTTTCGTCAAGCATCGGTATTTCTAAACTAATTACCGCTCATTTCGGCAAAAAGCCCCAAAAATTTATAGATTATTTGGATAAATTTGGATTTACTAAACCCATAGGTTTTCAAATTCAGGGAGAAGCTGTGCCATACATCAAAAAGCCAACAGATCCTACATGGAGTGGTATCACTTTGCCTTGGACTTCCATCGGTTACGAGTCAAGGGTTACTCCTTTACAAATTGCTATGTTTTATAACGGCATTGCTAATAATGGTAAAATGATGCAACCCCTCATCGTTACAAGTGTACGCAAAGCTGACCAAATTTTGCAACAATACTCCCCTATGGCACGCGTAGAAAAACTTTGCTCTGACTCCACGCTTCATAAGGTAAAACAAATGCTCATAGGAGTAGTAGAACGTGGTACGGCACGCTCTATTCGTACTGATAAGTATAAAATTGCAGGAAAAACAGGAACGTCGCAAAAAATCCGTAATGGGAAATATATCAAGAGTTATCGCACTTCCTTTGTGGGCTTCTTTCCTGCTGATAGACCTAAATACACCTGCATAGTAGTAATAGATAACCCCAAAAACTTCAATCAATCAGGAGGAGATGTTTCGGCTCCTGTTTTTCGTGAAATTGCCGATGCTCTCTTCACCATGGATATTGATATCAGAGAACTCACCCCCAACGCTCAAAAATTAGCTCAATTTCAGGCAAATATGCCTGCTGACGAAGTAGGGCATATTGACGATTTGAAGCAAATTGCCCTCTCCTTAGGAATTCCTAACTATGCCGAAAGTGGCTTAGAATGGGCAAGTCCTTATTCACAACAATACATGGTAAAGTGGCAAAAAAAAGAGTTTAAGCCTAATTTAGTACCAAGTGTTAAAGGGATGTCTTTAAGAGATGCTATCTATTTGCTTGAAAATAAGGGCTTTAAGGTAAGTTTCAAAGGCCGAGGTAAAGTGAAAGCACAATCTATTATGCCTGGTACTACCATGCCTCCAAGAGGTACAACTATCATTCTTTATTTAAGTGATAGAGCCACTAAAAAGCCTAATCAGAAGTTAGCTTTGCCCAAAGATACCATTTTGAAAGTACCTGAAAAAAACGTTGAATTAGAAGAGGAAGAGCAGAATGAAACCAATCTACCCACTGCCGATACCATATCTAATCCTGAGAGAAAAGAAGAGAAAAAAGTAGAACCCCGCAAAACTGAAAATAAGCCTAACCGTACAGCAATCATAAGGTAAGGGGATAGTATTAATTTTTAACTGCACCAATTTTTAGCATAAGATTACATCATAAACAAAGATTTCAATTCGGTAGCTTCGTCGGGTTTCATTCGGTTGGCTAATACCAAGCGTAACTGTCTGCGTCGTAAAGCTCCTGCATAAAGTTCTTTTTCAAAATCGGTTTCAGGCACTACTTCGGGTACGGGGATAGGCTTACCTGTTTGGTCAACGGCTACGAAAGTGAAAAAGGCTTTATTAGTTTGCACTTTTTTGCCCATAAGTATATTCTCCACCTCTACCTCTAAATATACTTCCATAGACGAGTTAAAACTACGAGTAACAAATGCCTTTATCGTAAGCACGTCTCCTAGAACAATAGGTTCTTTGAATGAAATGTTATCTACCGAAGCCGTAACGACTACTCTTTTGGAGTGTTTTTGAGCGGCAATAGCAGCGGCAATATCCATGAGGTACATAAGTCGCCCACCCATTAAGTTATTGAGTGCATTGGTGTCATTAGGTAACACCATTTCGGTCATCGTAACAAGCGAGTCTTTGCAAGTTTTTTGTTTTGTTTGCATAATATTATTCCGAGAGGTCTATCGTTTAGTGAGAGTTTTTACGATCTATCTACTAGCCTAGTTTTTTTACATATTTTTCGTTTATTTTGTCATACAATTGTTGTGGTACTGGGCTTTCAAAAGGTTCGGTTTTGGGTTGTGGTTTTACCCAACTCAAATAACCTTTTGCCCATACATACGCCAAGCCTAAAACAAGCAAAAATGTGAATATGGTCATTTCTATCAAAGCTATTCTACCCCAAGTGGGGCTGGCTTTAAGCAAGGCTTTTTGCCCAAATACCACAGCCCAAGGAAAAAGAAAAATGAGTTCTACCTCAAATAGAATAAAAATAAGAGCTACCAAATAAAATCTTACATTGAACCTTCCCCAAGCATAGCCTTGTATGTCTTCACCGCACTCGTAAGTGGCTAATTTTTCTACATTAGGGCGAGCAGGACGTAGCAAAGATGAAGTAAAAAGTGCTACTACCATAAAAAAAATACCTGCAATGATAAATAAAAGAGCAGTGCCAAATCCTGAGAGTTCGTTTTTCATGTATTTCCTTTTTTTAATTTCAGCAGCTCAAAGGTATCATTTTTTAGTGAAAATTACTCACTTCCATTCAAAAAGACTTTCATTTAAGGTATTCAGAGCAATGGCTTTATATTGGGTATCCAATAAAATAGAAATATTGTGGTCACTTCCTCCATATGATACCATCCGCAAAGGAATTTCTTTGAGGCTTTGTAATACTTTGGCCACCACGCCGCTTTTTTCTGCCTTGAAATTGCCCACTACGCAAATGATAGTCTGTTGTTTGTCTATTTGCACTTGTCCGAATTTTTTAAGTTCTAAAGTAATTTCAGAAAGGTAAGCAGGGTTATCAATCGTAAGCGAAACGGCTACTTCAGAGGTAGTAATCATGTCAATTGGAGTTTTGTATTTCTCAAAAACTTCAAATATTTTTCGCAAGAAACCATACGCTAAAAGCATACGACTGGATTTAATATTGATAGCCGTGATGCCGTCTTTAGCCGCAATAGCTCTAATATCGGGTTTGTTAGAGGAGTTAGGTAAATTTTTGATAACTGTTCCTTGGGCTTCAGGTTGCATAGTATTGAGCAACCAAACAGGGATATTGTATTTTTGAGCAGGAATGATACAGGTTGGGTGCAAAATTTTTGCCCCAAAATAAGCCAACTCAGCTGCTTCTTCAAATGAGAGTTCAGCAATAGGAAAAGTTTTTTTCACTATGCGTGGGTCGTTGTTGTGCATTCCGTTTATGTCTGTCCAAATTTCAATGGCTGGGCTTCGGAGTGCCGCCCCTAGAAGCGAAGCCGTATAGTCGCTTCCACCTCGTTTTAAGTTATCAATTTCATCATTGCTATTTTTACAGATATAACCTTGGGTAATATAGATAGGAAAAGGCTCATAACTTGCTAATATCTTACGCAAATTTTGTTCAATAAAAGTTAAATCAGGTTCACCGTCAGCATCTATTCGCATAAATTCCAAAGCAGGAATAAGTAAGCTTTTAATGCCCAACTCTTGGCATAAAAGAGCAAACATTTGGGTAGATAGCAATTCGCCTTGTGCTAGCATGATGCGTTCCTCTACGCTTGTGAATTTTTTGGTAGCTGCCAAAGTATGAATTTGATTAAATTGCTCACGAACCTTAGTTTGAGCCTCTTTTTTATACTTTTCATTTTGATATAATAGCTCAACAAATTGTTGGTAGTGTTGGTATAATTTGTCAATTTTTTCAGCAGCGGATTGTTTTTTATGTTCATACAAGTCTTGGCTAATAGCTATTAACGCATTAGTAGTACCTGAAAGTGCTGAAAGGACTACCATTTTAGGCTGGTTATCTCGGGTAATCAGCTGGGCTACGCGTCGCATCATTTCGGGTTTACCCACCGAGGTTCCCCCAAATTTCATAATTTTCATACAAGTTTAATACGATATGTCTTGAAATTGAATATTTTTGAAAAAATGGCTTGCAAATTTAGCAAGTTGTAAGTAATTTAATGGCTTGTTTCTACATTTGTAATTTCGGCTAATCTTCAAGAAGGTTTACAAATAGTTTTTTTTTCATAAAAAAACTTTTATGCTCAATACCTACCTAACCAACCACAACAACAAAGAGCCTTACCTGACCTCTATGCTTGCAATGAAATTTCAAAAAAAGCATCTGCTATGCTAGTTTTTCTATCCAAAAACAAGCCTTCAAAGAAAGGAAAGGAAATTTTGAACTCCGATTAGTTACAACATAAATTCTTTTTTGGTTAGAAATGTCTTGATAAAGCTATTTCTTATGTTGATTTACGTGATGGTGCTATGCATGGCTTTTTTACGAGAAATTGCGTTCTGTACATACATGAAAAATGAAATGAGTTAGTGAAAGCAGAATGATTTTGAAAATAAGTTGAGAAATAATTAGGGGAATTGTTAAAATAGTATAGATAAATCATTATTCTATTTAAACATTAAAAGTTTAACTGAATAGACTAGCATGTAAACAACTTTAGAATAACATTTAGTTTTCCTTCTTAATCGTGCTAAAAAATGACGAAAAAGACTATTCTATCCTTCAACCATAAACGCTTCCGCTTTGGATTGTATATGTA
>JANWZA010000054.1 GCA_025054775.1 Microscillaceae bacterium | reverse complement strand
ACTCTTGCCTTGTCTGTGTAGCTACACCTTCCCCACTCGTGGGTTTTGCGTTTAGCAGAAGCGTTGCAATGCGGTGCTTTGATTAGATTTATTATCTTGTTCTTTCTATTTCAAAGCACGAAAAAAATGCGAAAACGGTTGTCTTTGTTGTATAATTTTTTTCATTTTTTTTTAAGATTTATACCTAATTAAAAGTAGCTTTGATAAAAGCTAGGCTTTTTACAAAAAGTTAGCCTTGAAAATCAATGGTTTTACGATTTAAGGTATTATATATTCGCAAAATCTATTATTTTTGCATTAGCTTACAAAATTTTTTCAAAACAAGCCTAATTAAAGCTTTCACGCACTTGCTATTCAAGAATTATGTTATATAAATATTTTACGTCAAAATTTATCATAAGCCTAGCTACATTATTCTTAAAACTTACCTCTTGTATTTTACTGCTTACCTACTGTCGCTCAAGCGAAAAAGAAGTACAGGAAACCATACAAAAAGAACAAGATCTATTGGCAAAGGTTAGTAAAATCAGTAATCAAAAAATTAGGGTATATGCTGATAATGGAAAACGAAAAATTGTAAGTATTGAGCTAGCTCCGCAAGAGAACATTTTAGAATTTGAAAGTGAAGTCTTGACAGGACAAGCGAAAAAAGATAATAAAACTCAATATAGCAACACTAAAGGGGATATAGTATGTGAGGTAAAGTACAAAGAAGAGGGCTTCAAGCTACACACAGCAGAAGGGAAATTCTTGTGGAAAGTAAAATACAAAGGAGATAAAATTAAGATTTATGCCCAAGAGGATAATGATCGTAATCCATTTGAAATCAAGAAGTTAGAGAATGGTAACTTGAAAGTCCTAACTAAAAATGTTGAGCTTGGACAAGTAAAATACAATGGTTCGCAAGTAATAGTGGAAAGTAGTTTAGGAAATATGATAATACGATCATATCGCAAAGCACCGCTGGCGTGGGGTGTACTCACTATCAAAGATATTCCGTCGGTTCAAAGGTATATCATCTTGGCTGAACTCTTGGCGCTAGGGTTTTAATATTTATCTTTTGCTAATTTTGTTATGTGTAATGGCTCTTTGCAAACTACACTTAAACCGAATAATATCTTTGGGACGTTTTTTTGCATGCTTGTAGCTTATTTTTTTAACACGCTCACGCCAAAGTTTCCAAGAATGAGGTTTAAGTTCACGTCGCATGAGAGCTATTACCTCTTGCTCGCGCAAGCCAAATTGAGATTTTATTGCATCAAAGGGGGTACGGTCTTCCCATGCCATTTCTACTATGCGGTCAATTTCCATAGGGGTAAGTTTATCATAAATAGATTTTAGAGACATACGCCCCAAAAAAGCATCAACCTGAAATTTTTTGTTTTTTAGTTATAACTTTTATGTAATTATTTTGTTTTGAGATTAAGCTAAATATACAAAAATAAAGAAAGGCATGTTAGCCTTAAAATAAGGCTAATTGCCCAAAACAAAAATGACACCAAAATTAATAGCATTTATTACAATTTCAACAATTATGCCAATGTATTCTTTTTTGTAAAAATTTACCAAACGTAGCTAACTAAAAACCAAAAAAATAAATCAGCCACTTGCTATAAAGTAGTGGCTGATTTACTTTTTGAAATTCTTTCTAAAATTCTAAAATCCTTCCTTTTCCTCTTCTTTTTCTTTCTTTTCTTTCTTCTCTTTGTCTTTTTTCTTATCGTTTTCTTTGGCTTTCTCTTTTTCCTTATCTTTTTCAGTTTCTTTCTCTTTGTCTTTGTTCTCCTCGTCTAGTTTTCTTTCATTTTCGGCAGGTTTTTCAGTTCTCTCACCCAAGACACCTCCATACAAAGCTCTAAATTTGTTGATAAATGCTTCTTTCTTGTCTTCTGAGGCAAGCGAAGTATTTTTGCTTAAAAACAAGTTATTAAAATTAGCATCAGAAGAGAGCGCCTGAAACTTGCTTTCATCAACTTCAAAATAATACCAAAGGTCAGGATCTATTTCAAGGTAAATGGAAAAGCCATCTCCTGTGGTAGCTTTACGAATTTCTACGAAACCAAAAAACTCTTCATTTACTACTTTTCCATTTACGCCCAAGAGTCTTAACTTGCCTACACTGTGTAAGGTTTTATAAGCTTCAGACCATTTCATGTTTATTTTGCTAAATACGAGTGGCTTTTTGAGTTCACTAGAAATTTCCAATACATTCACAGGCTTTAATATTGACTCTTCTAAGTATTTGTAGATAGGTTTATCTCCTACGATTTCGGCTAACTTTGTAGTAAGTTGATCATCTTTTGTTATACGAAAAGGTTTTTCAGGGGCTTTAGCTAGGATAGCTTTTTGCATAGCTTCAGCAGCTTTGGCAGGCATCTGAAAATTACATATTTTCACTAATTCAAACTCTGCTAATGTATCTTTAAGACTTACACGGGCTGTTCCCGCGTGTGTGAGATATTGTTTTGTAAGATTATCCAACAAATTGAGTTTACCTTCCACGTAAATACTTCCTTTGGAGTCGTCAAGAATAAGTTGATTTCCTACAAAAGACTTCCCTTCACGTTTTGCCTTAGGTTCTATTTTGAACTCGTTAAGTGAGGGGGTATAATCCAAGATACCACTTGCTAAGATAATATCTTGGTCATTCACATCACGTTTAGGGTTTAAGAATGAACCATATAGGGAGAGTTGTTGGCTAAAATGCAAACCTGAAGATACGATTTTATCCCCTACATTCTGCTTTTCAGCAACTTCCAACGATACGGAGTCTCCTCTATCACTCTTGTAAGGGATCCAGTCGTTGATGTTATCTACGGATTGTAGGTCTAGTTTAATTGCACCGTCAAGGGCAAGGTTACGTCTATTAGCAAACATTTTTACTTGCCCTTTGTAAAGAATACGAGTAGTAATGTAAAACTTATCTTCTTCTTTTACTGTTCCCTGAGAAACAGTATATTTTTTGCCTCCTCTACCTCTTCGTTTGCGTTTGCCTGTACTCTCCTCATCTGAAACGAAGCGGAAGCGGTCAAATTTAATGTTAAAAGTATCTTTTTTTACATTTACGAACTGATAGGTAGCATCACCTTCGAAGGCATCAAAGTCGTCATATTCATCGGTAACGCGGGCATTGATTTTGATATTTCCATCAAACAAGTTGTGGTAACGATTTAAAGTATCAATTTGAAGGCGTGCTTTTTTAAGTTCCTGCATTTCAGCATCTTTCAAAATAGTTACTTTGCCTTTGTCGGGAATAATACGTGCATCGGCAGAGTTTATATATGGTACGCCTTCTAGGTCAAGTCTTAGCTTTTTAATATCATATACTCCTTTTTCTGCTCTAAAATCAAGGTCTTTGTTAGTTAATGCTCCTTGCCCGAATTTGGTAGAGGTAAATCGAGAGGTTGTATCACCTGTAAGGGTAATAATTTGCTTGTTCAAATCCCACAGAGCATCTTTAATAGTAGTTTTATATTTAGCATAAGGGAAAGAGAGAGCGGCAAATTCACGGTAAAGGGGGTCTGGATTAGGCAGGATACGCGATTGTCCTTTTTCTAGGTCAAAGTCAAAGTCGATATTTATGCCATCTAGTATGGCTTCATTCTCAATATAAAAAGACTGGTCATACGTTTTGTATGGGTCTCTCTCTGCTGAATTGATTTTCAAGTTTTCTACATTAGAACCTGAAAATTTACTAATTCCAAATCTCATTAAAGCTTCTGCATTAGAGGAGACGGTAAAGTCTTTTCTTGCTAGGATACCATTACCAAACTCACCTTCTGCAGAGAGAATATAATCCCCTTTTAAGGTAATTGGATTGCCTGAGGATTTGTAAAGTGTAAATAATTTTTCACGATATTTTTGCTCGAATACTTGGGGCTCTAATCGAGAACGAGATTTGATAAGGGTATCCATTTCAGCACTGTTGTTGATTACGAGTTTGTCATTTCGTACACTCCATCGCAGTTGTGCCATTTTACCTTCTGCTTCGGCATATTCAGCCTCACCAATTTTTCCTTTTCGGGTAACAAATTCAGTATTGTCGGCACTTGCTGAGTCAGGCATAAAAAATATTTTAGGGGATTTAATTTTAGTAGTTAAATAATCTACTTCAGCACCTGCATACAATCCTTCCTTTGACATAATCAGTTTAGTGGTAAATTTTGCTTTGGCATTTTTCACTTTTGGGTGGTTAGGATATAAATCATAGCCTTCTTTGGGGGGAGTATGGAAAAAGCCCATGGTTTGGTCAGGTAGCGGCATTGGCATAAGAAAGTCCTCGAAGGTTGGAAAGATATTAGACTTGAACTTACCTTTGAATGAAGGAGGCTTTATGTCTAGGCTATCCATATCTACGGGATAGATTTCAAAATATGAGCGAGTACTATCATAGGCATAATTTTGTCTAAAATCATTGTAGAAATACATTGTTCCACCTTCGGGAAGTACTAATCGTGGAAAGGATTCGTAGGATTTACCGATATTGTCTTCATGTCCTTCGGTACTTTTTCGGATAATTCCTTTTTTCTTACCTGCTTTGTTTAGGGGGTCATTGATGTTGAGTGAGCCTGCCTGAAATTTAATTTCTCCTCCGTAGTCTGCTTTTCTTTTTTCAGTAGTATCTTCTACCACGAAGATAATTTTATCAATGATGGGCATTTCAAGAGAGAAATCGTTGTAGTTTAGGAAAAAGTTTTGTCCTATGAAGCGTGTTTTTCCTACTGTGATTTCTCCTTTTTCCATGTAAATACTTCTGTTAGGGAAGATGGTGATTTTTTGTTTGGTAGAGTCAGGTTTTACATATACGTTTAGCTCGGCACTAATTGGGAATTTTTGCGTAATTCCACGTATTATCATTTCAAAGACGGGGGTTCCATCGCTAAGTCGTAGTTTCATGCTTGCATTAGGGACTCGTCCTTTGGTGCGGCTTTCGACTAGGAAGTAGTCGTGGTCGTATGAGTCATAAAGGAGTTCATCTTTGGGACTGATTTTTTCGGTTACGGTGGTACCTGTTTTTTTGGCTTGTTTTTCTTTATTTTTCACGAAGTTTACTCTTTCTGCAGCACTGTGGAAGATATCTGAGGAGTCTGCTTGGAAGATGCGTTCGTTCATGCGAATGAGTCCTGTTTGCTCGTCATAATCTATGTAGCCTTGTGCCATTAAGGAGCTGGCTGTTGCTTTAATGATGCCTTCATTTCGCTTAAAATCTCTGGCAATTTCTTGGGTGAAAAACTCGTTCTTACCGATTTTGCGAGCATAATTTGTAAAGAGTTTGATAGGGTGGAAATCTGATACGCCAATCATGTTATTGAATCGCTCTTTGTCAAAAAAGTCTTCTGATTCAAAGAAGGCGGGGCGAAGCCCTGCGATACTGTCTTTACCTTTGTAATCTACATTGAACATGAAGATGTCCAAGCTATCTTTGGTGATGTTGTAACGTACTACATCGGCATCAATAAAGAACTTGTGAGAGGTGTTAATGAAGGGTGTACTTCCTGCGGCGCTGTTTCTATCGCGAATAAATTGCATTTCGCTGGTATCTCTAACATATCGGAACTTTACAGAGGAGTGGAAGAGGGAGTCGCGTTGTCCTTTTTTGTTAGTGGTCAAGAAGAAAGTCATGCGTGCTTTGTCTGCAGTAACTAATTTTTCCTCAATGAGGAAGCGTTTGGAAATTACTCTAAAAGCTAATTCTCCGAACTTTTTACCTGTAAATACTGAAGGGGCGGGTGATTTTGAGGTGCTGTAAATCTTTTTTCCTTCTAGGGAGAATCCTCCGTGGTAGCTTACATCGCGTGCAAAGTTAGGAATATCGATAATGTTTTCGTTTGCTGTAAAGCGTGGATATTCGGCGGCGTCAGCATTTTTGCGAATTTTACTCAAAAAACTAAACTCTCCTTTTACGTTTTGAAGGTTGAAAGGGGTGTAAGTGAGGGTAGAATTTTTAGAACTGAAAGAGGGCTTGGAAACGTCAAAGGTGTAGTGATTCAAATCTACGTAGACTTGGTTGGCGTCCCAGCCGAGGCTTGTCCAATCAAAGCGGCCTCCTTTGCCTGTAAAGATATTACTTGACACGATGAACGTCCCTGTAGCTCCGCGAATGCCCGTGCTATCGTGAGGGGTTACAAAGTGTAAGTGTATATTATTAAATTTTACTACTGCTCCCTCTACTTTGATGCTGGGAGAGGTAGGGTTGAGGCTATCAGCTTCTATTTTGACCTCCTCGATGGGTTTGTCTAAGAAGTCTAGCTCAAAACTACCTTCAAAAAACTTAAGTCGATTGAACCGATTATGATAAATAGAGCGATAGGCGTACAAATAGTGTATTCGCTCAAAAAAGAATATTATTTCACGCTGTTGGTACTTGTCTAGTACTTTATCACAGACGGTTAGGTAACGTTCTAGGCCTCCGATGCCTGTGGTGAGGTGGGTTAGGGCGTTGCTAATGGTAGCGAAATACTGAGCGAACTCGCGTGCTGGGGTGCAACGTTTGTTTTGCATTTTCTGAGCAACTTTGATTACTTGTGCCTTTTGCGTGGAGTTGATTTTACCTCCGTTCCAGTTTGATAGGAAGGCTTCAGCAATCATTGTTACTTCGGGCTTTTGCACTTTAAGCAACATGTCACGCACTTGGGCAATAAACTCTTCTGGGTTATCAGAAAGTTTACTCATTTGAGCGTAGCTAATCAGGCTAAAAAGCCACAACACAAGAATAGAAAGCCCTCTTTTAGTTTGCATATTTTTTTGAAAATGAGATTGATTGCAGACGGCATTAGCTTATAATTAGCAAATTGCGTTGCCCAAAGTTAGGAAAAACTTTTGAGAATATCACTATATTTTATAGCTTTTCTTACAAGTTATTTTATTCTTACTAAGGTTGCACCATAGCCGAACTTTTCTCTTTGAGCCTCTTCAAAGCCTTTTATTTCTTTATTTTGTTTAAGTAGTTTGTGAATTTCTTGTTTTAATTTGCCATTCCCTACCCCGTGAATGAAAATAATTTCAGGCATACCAACAGCGATAGCCTCTTGGAGGGTACGTTCAAAGGTTTTGAGTTGTAGCTCTAACATCTCTTGGCTGTTCATTTGGTCGTATCTATCTGTTAGGGCTTCTATATGTAAGTCAATTTCTCTTTTCGGGGGCTTAATATATGACAGAACCTTGTGGGGGGAGGCACAAGTCTTCTTTTCTAACATCTCTTCGCGCAGTTTTTGGGCATCAAGTTTAATTTCTGAGCTTTTATGTTTAATTTCTAAGGTCTTATGTTTAGTTTCTGATATTTCATGTTTAGCTTCTAAGGTTAATTGTTTGCTTTGTGTTTTGGTTTTTTTTGTTGATAGGGTTTCAGGTGAGGGTTGAAGTGTTATTTCTTTATCTGTTACTTCTATAAGTTCGATATTTTTTTGTTCGGTTTCAACATTTTCGTCTAATTGAAAAACATATCCTTTTTTGCTCAAAATAGGAAGTTCTTTTTGGTGATTAAAGAAGCTCTTTGCCTTAAACCGTAGCTTTTTAGTGAAAGGTAATTTTATTTTGTGAGTATGGGTACTAAAAAAAAGGCACTGCCATACAAACGTACCCCAGTTTTCAAACTCTTTAAGCTCTACCTCGTGCACGCGCATAGCACTTTTAGGAGCAATGATGCTTGCGATAATGCCTTTATACGAATAGGTTTTTTCTATACCTAAACTAAACAATAGGTCAAAATCGGTATTGTTAATAAAATGCACAATAAGTAAGTTATCATTAAAAGGTAAGAAACCTACAAACAACCCTCTTTGAGCCATTAGTTTAGGTTCTTGTATGGGTTCGAAAGGGTTTGCTGTTACTTGAGGCTGTCCGAATTTTACAAATGAAGTCGTTTTATTGCCAAATCTACGTTCTTCTTCAGGGGAGATGGCTACAATTTCCGATTTATGTAACAGAATACCAAAACCTTCTTCTATTTCTACTTCAAACATATTATTAGGAAGTATTTTGGTAATTATCCCCTCTTCTTTTGAGTGAAGTAAACGTATTTTATCACCTATATTCATAATAATGAGTATTTTGAGTAGTGAATAATTTATTACAAGTAATAAATATTAATATTTGAATGTTCAATATTAACGTATTAGCGTTTAATTTTAATTTTCTATCATTTAATGTTAAAATTTTAATACTTAATGTTAAGTTTTTAATGGTTAATGTTAGGGTTTTAATAATTAATGTTAAATATTTATTGTTAAATACTAATATTTTATTATCAAACACTAAAGCTTCAATATTAAATGTTATACGTTTATTATTAAAAACATAGTATTTGTTATTAAAAAATAAACATCTATTATTAAAAAACAAACATATATTATTAAAGTAAAAACATTTATTATTAAAAACTTAACATTTACTATTAAAAACTAATTATTTGCTATTAAAGTATAAATATTTAGCGTTAAAGTATAAATGTTTACTGTTAAAAGTAGATTATTTGTTGTTATTATATTCGTATTTATTACTAAAGTTTAACTGTTGATTATTAACATATCACTTTTGATTAGTATTGTTGAATATAATCAATTTTGGTTTGTGGTATATTTTCTTTAGGTCGAATTTTTCACAAAGAAAAAACTTTCTAAGAATTTAATCTAACTTTGCCTCTGTATTATTTTTTTACAAAGTTACCTTAGAGGTATAACATTTGGTCTTTTGTTTGTGTTTTAATTCTTGAATTTTTAGGACAATAACGCTTCAAAATTGTAAAACAATTATGAAAAAGTATTTTATAGCATCTTATTTTTTGCTTGTATTGGGCGTGTTAGCCTCTGCTAATATATATGCTCAACAAGAAGTGATGATGATAACTACTATTGAATACATGGATTTTTTAGATGGTAGCAGTTCGCAAATGCACATCACCTACCCTGACGGAAAAAGCGAGAGCTTGCAATTAAGAGGACTTTATGCCTTGGCAGGGTACATTAGTGATAAGAAAATTAAAGAAAATGATAAGACGGTAGTAACTAAATTGAACGAATTTTTACAAAAAGGTTGGCGCATTTCAGTGGTATCTTCTTCAACTCAGCCCAAGTCTCCTGAAACTAGCTCTCCTCCCAGCTCTATTATCACAAGGTACGTGTTAGTAAGAGGATAGTGCTTCTTTTTGCTTATTGCAGTCTAGCATAGGGGCTAGTTCGTTGTGAAGCGAACAACCCTTTTTGATATTTGAAATAAGCAGCCATAGCGATCATGGCGGCATTGTCAGTACAGTATTCTAATTTAGGGATAAATACTTGCCACTCTCGTGCCTGTCCTTCTTTTTGGAGGGCTTGCCGTAGAGCTGAGTTCGCTGCTACGCCTCCTGCAATAGCTATTTGCTTAATGTTTGATTGCTCTGCTGCCTGAATGAGCTTAGCCATGAGCATATCTACCAAAGTTTTTTGTATGCTTGCACAAATATCAGCTAAATGCTCTTGAATGAATTGCGGATTTTTTTGAGTTTGGCTTTGTAGGAAGTACAGGATTGCTGTTTTGATACCACTAAACGAAAAATCCAAATTCGGCATTGTAGTTTTAGCAAAAGTGAAGGCATGGGGGTTGCCATGTTGAGCATATTTGTCAATCAAAGGACCGCCCGGGTAAGGTAAGCCCAGTAGTTTAGCAGTTTTATCAAAGGCTTCCCCCACAGCATCGTCTTGGGTTTCACCTATAATTTCCATAGAAAGGTAATCTTTTACTAATACAATTTGGGTATGCCCTCCACTCACAGTAAGGCACAAGAAAGGTAACTTAGGTTGCGGTTTTAGTGTACCGTCGGGCAAATATTCAGGGATAAAATGAGCCAACACATGCGCTTCCAGGTGGTTTACTTCAATTAAAGGCAGATGCAAAGCCAAAGCAAGCCCCTTAGCGAAAGACGTGCCTACCAAAAGCGAACCCATTAAGCCAGGACCTTGCGTAAAAGCCACTGCATTCAAATCATGTAATTGTACTTGGGCCTTCTTTAAGGCCTCGCTCACCACAGGTACAATATTCTTTTGGTGTTCGCGGGAAGCTAATTCAGGTACTACCCCCCCGTATTGAGCATGGATTTGCTGGTTGGCTATCAAATTAGATAAAATTTCACCATTCTTGAGTACTGCTGCAGAGGTCTCATCGCATGAAGACTCTATGGCTAATAAAACACAATCCTTATTCATTGAAGTATCTCTTATTTTTTCTTGAGCTCAAACAAACTATATGCTTTGGCAAAACCCTCGAGCAAAAGTTGAGGTGAAAATGGGAATCGTGTAGTAAAGTATTCCTCTATGTAAAAGTATTCTAAGGCTCTATTGTTTTTCATAGGGTTTTTAGTTTGGTAAAGGGGTTCTATCTTTTTTATATGCACAAGATACTTCCCCGTTGCTTGTCGGACTCTTAGGCGGGGTTCATCAGGAACTATTGTCGGGGGTTCAAGGCTTATTTTTTGCAAACGCAACTTGTGCAATTTACTTTCTTCTGTATACAGGGTGTGTATTTTGGATAGATATTTGTCAGCAGAGAATACAAAAGTACTTTGGATAATGATACGAAGCCGCATTTTGTATTTGTCGCCTTTGTAATGATATTTTCTTCGCTCCCTCACTTGAGCAAAAGCCCGCAAAAAGAATTTAGTTTTATCTTGCAACGAACCCTCTATTTCTAAAAAAGTATACTCATAAGTTGTTTCGTTTCGTTTTGAAACACTGTTTACTTTTCTCCAAAACTTATCTAGTGGAGAACGCATATCTACTTTCAAGCTAATTAGTTTATCAGGTTGCACGTCCTCTTGCAAAATTTGCAAAAAGGGATAAATGCAATTTTTCAGATAGTTAGGCAAATCTAATTGATAAATTTTTTCTAGTTTTTCTTGTCCTGTGGCTTTACGACACCCTGCATTAAGCAGGTAAAGTAACAAAGCAAAAATGAAAGGAGCAGGATTGAGCATCACAAGAGAGGCAAAAAAGGTGATAAACATCAATCCTACAAGAAAGTTTTGCAAACAACCTTTTGCTTTTTTAGGAAAGTAAGAAAGATACTCCTCAAGTTGAGCATCAAATTTGGCTAGTTTCTGAATGAGTTGCAACCATTCAGAGAGAGTTCGCAT
The DNA here is from genome assembly GCA_025054775.1 of Microscillaceae bacterium. Classification (GTDB taxonomy): domain Bacteria; phylum Bacteroidota; class Bacteroidia; order Cytophagales; family Microscillaceae; genus JANWZA01. The sequence continues at coordinate 31,160 of JANWZA010000054.1, read as the reverse complement.
ACCTTTAATCTCTCTTTTTTGAATAATCTCCTTATCCCATTCTGATAGTTGTTCATACTCTCTCCAAATAGCCTCTGCCATTTGTTTTTGATTAGGAGGTTTTGCTATCATAGTATTTTGAGGTTTCATGCAAATACTAGATCTAATTATTCTAACAGATTAGCAAGGTGGTTAGCTATTCAAGTTTTAATAAGTTTGCTAATGAACAATAATTAGAAAAGGTTTACATAACAGCAAAGACTCAATAAAAAAACTTCTCGGCCTTATCCAAGAATTTTTTTTTGGGGTTACTAATCTTCAGGAATAGTCAAATCGAGAAGTGGACATTTTGGAGTAATCTAATAATATGGTTTGAAGCCGTGGCTTTCTAGGCTTTGTCCTTTTTGGCAGGCTTCTTTGGCAATTTTCATAACATCACCTTCCCAGTTACATTTTACTCCATTGTAGCCTCTTTGTTTTTTATAGTTATACTCATAACGGTATTTCTGTCCGTTATCTACACTAATGACTACAGTTTTTATATCACCTCTAACTCCACCCATTTTTGTATAGGCTCGCACCACACATTTGGTATCGTTAGGGTTTAGCACCATTGCCTCTTGGGCTTGGGTTGGTTGAAAGATTAACAGAAACAATCCTGTTAGGAACGGAAGAATTACGATTTTGTTCATAAAAAATTACTTGAATTTGTTGGTGGGAAATAGTTTTTCTTGCATGATTTTGAAATATAATACTGAACAAAAGTAACTAAATTATGCCTCAAAACCAAACTTTTGAGCCACTTTTATGAAAAAATATTTTTACTTGTAAGCCTTTTGCTTTTTCGTAACTAAAATTGAGGGTTTTTTCAATCTAACCAAATCAGTTCAATAATTTTGCCGTTTGCATCTAAAGTAGTATACTGCGCATGTTTTTCACGTTTGATAAGCACGCGTCCATCATCAACTTTTACCTTTCCTTGTTTGATTACACTCCATGGGTTGCGTTTGTGAAAGAAAATTACCCAGTCTTTATCTTGTATTACTCGCCCTTTGAATATTTGCTTTAAATACATTTCTGAAAGCACAAACCAATTTCCTGAGGCTTTGAGGTAAAGGTGATTGTGTTTTTCCTTGTTTATGTTTTCAACTAATTCCAAGGCGAAACCTGCTTGCGGCACTCCGTAGCCCAGGTAATTATTACCATAGGGGTAAAGATGTCCCGCTTTTTCTACGATGTGCCGTACTTGTTTTTGCGTAAGTTTAGGATTTTTTTCTAATAAGCAACCAATTAGCCCTGTAATAATTGGTGCAGAAAAAGATGTACCATTAAAGGAAAAACAAGAAACATTAGGCTTAAGATAATCTAAAAACTCGGGACCGATACTACTATAAGATACTTTGGTACGTTCATTGTGCTTAGTGGCTCCAACAGAGATTACCCCTTCGCAATCTCCAGGAGTAGAGACAACTCTCCATTTAGGGTTATCGCCCTCGTTTCCTGCGGCAACCACAAGTATCATACCTTTTTGGTCAGCGGCTATTTGTGCAAATTGGCTTACTTTACTTGTTTTGCCATTCATGTCAGCAGGGGTATAGTTTTCATTTTTATCATCAAAGCCGTTAGTGTAGCCCAAAGAAGTATTTACCAACCTTACCCCCAGACTATCTAACCACTCTACGGCGGCAATCCAGTTATCCTCTTCAACACGGCTCTCTAAAATGCCATGGTCAGTTCTTGCCAGATAAAATTCGGCTTTCGTTGCCATACCAAAATAAGTTCCTTCCTCTTCGTTATAGCCTGCAATCAAGGTCCAAACGTCGCGTCCATGGTCATCTTCGGGAGTTTCTCCTATAAAGAAATATTTATTGTTTGGCAAAAGGAAATCTCGTGTTTGGATAAGCCGTTGTTCTCTGAACACATGCTTCAAACGCATTTCTTTATGCGCTCCTTCAAAACCTACATCAATAATACCGATTTTGACGTGTCTTGCAGCTAAATTCGCCTTTTTCAACTGCTCGGCTTGTACCTGCATAAGTGCTGTAGTGTATTCTATGCCCAAGTTTTTAGGCATTTTAGTAGGTAAAAAACGCGTTGTGATAGGTACAATTTCTTTTACAAAAGGCATTTGTTCGGCTTGCTTTTGCTGTTCTGGAGTAAGATAAGCCGAGACGGCATTAAGCCATTTAGAATGAAAAATGGGCTGAATATTAAGAGATTGTAAAGCTTTAAGATAAGGCTGATAAAGTGGCACATCAGTTTCTTGATATATCTCTAATCCGAGCATTTGGCGATTAGCAAGTGTCTGTTCTGATACCCAAGCCTGCTCTACGGGCAAATTACCTTTGTCTTTGAAACAAATCCAGTATCGGTTTTGGGCATATCCCATTTGCACTACTAACCCTAAACTATACACTCCAAGGGCAAAAAATATTTTCATTGTTTTGTAGGTTTGTAGATTATTTGCCTAATTTTGCAAATACCATATTTAGGTCCTTATATAGGAGATATAAAAATCACTATTTCACAAATATAACAAAAAATATGAGATATTCGCTCATTCCTAAAGAATTATTTATCCATAACCGCAATCGGTTCGTTCAGTACCTTAAACCTAAAAGTTTGGCAGTATTAAATGCTAATGATATTATGCCCACTAATGCCGATGGCACTATGCCCTTTCGCCAAAATAGTGATATTTTCTATCTTTCAGGTATTGACCAAGAGCAGACCATTCTACTGCTTTTTCCCGATGCCCAAGATGAAGATATGAGAGAACTCCTATTCTTGACCGAAACTAATGAAGAAATTGCTATTTGGGAAGGTGAGAAACTTACCAAAGAGAAAGCCTATTCAATTTCAGGAATTAAAGCAGTACACTGGTTGTACGAATTTCCTAGAATTTTCCATACGTTGATGAGCGAAGCTGAATACGTATACTTGAATACCAACGAACACACCCGCGCCGTGGTAGAGGTAGAAACACGAGATGCACGATTTATCAAGTATTGTAAAGAACGCTACCCCTTGCATAAATACGAAAGGCTCGCTCCTATCATGCACCAACTCCGGGCTGTAAAAAGTCCTTGGGAGATTGAACTCTTGCAAACTGCCTGCCACATTACTGAACTAGGCTTCCGAAGGGTGCTAAAAACGCTTAAACCAGGTATGATGGAGTATGAGATAGAAGCCGAGTTTATTTATGAATTTATACGTAATCGCTCACGTGGCTCAGGTTATACCCCGATTATTGCCTCAGGAGCGAATGCTTGTATTTTGCATTATACGCAGAACAATCAGCCTTGCAAAGATGGCGATTTACTTCTGATAGATATTGGAGCAGAATACGCTAACTATAATGCAGATATGAGCCGTACTATTCCTGTAAATGGAAAGTTCAATTCACGCCAGCGCGCTGTGTATGATGCTGTTTTGCGTGTGATGCGTCAAGCCAAAGAGTTGCTAAAAGTGGGTAATACCATTGTAGAATATCACAAAGCCGTAGGGGAAATCGTAACCAAAGAACTAGTAGATTTAGGCTTACTCACTATGAACGAGGTGAACAAACAAGACAAAAAAAAACCAGCCTATAAAAAATATTTTATGCACGGCACCTCGCATTATTTAGGCCTGGATGTACACGATGTAGGAAGTTTTTACCGAAAGTTAGAGCCAGGTATGGTATTTACTTGTGAACCAGGAATCTACATCCGAGAGGAAGGATTAGGTATTCGTTTAGAAAACGATATTCTTATTACCAAAGATGGTAATCTTGACCTTATGCAAAATATTCCTATTGAAGCAGAAGAAATTGAGGAAATTATGCAGAAAAGATAAAAAATAAGCCAATCATATCCCTGTTTTGACCTCTTCCCCTTTTACTTTTACTCTTGATTGCTCACTACATAAAAGCAACGAACAATAGTTTTAATGCACATTGAAGTACAAGATTACTACAATACCAACTTTGCTGAAAGAAATATATTTGTTTCTATCGTGTTAGGGATAAACAAGGCTTGCAACAGGGAATAAAAAAAGCTAAAATTTCAGGGCATTTAGAAAGCCTTACGATAGAAAATTTTGAGCATTAACCATAATTACAAAGTTTCTACTGATTTTGCCCTACAGTCCAAAGAGGCAACCTCGCTTGTAAGTGGATTTGTTCTACTCCATTATTACCTACACTTCCTGCATAGCCTCTTCGGTGATTTGATGCGGGGTAATACCTAAATAACTATCTATCCAGTAATGCGTAAGGTATAAAACAGGAGTGAGAGCAATAGCTACCAACAGTTTGTAAGCATACGTAATAGCTGCAGTAGAGAATACCTGCTCCAAGGTCCAGGCAGGAGAGCCTAAAAAATAAAAGGCAATTAATAAGACCAATACGCTATCTATCATTTGCGAAATAATGGTAGAACCTGTGGCACGTAACCAAATATATTTTGCCCCCGTAACTCTGCGAATAGCATGAAAAATATGACTATCTAATAACTGCCCTACCACGAAGGCAGTCAGCGAACCAATAATAATGCCTGGAGCCTGCTGAAATATGTGTGCAAAAGCGTAGTTAATGTTAAAAGGCTTTATAGCGGCTTCTCTTGCGTGCAAATCTATCCAGAAGGGAGCAGGAGGCATTCGCACAAAAATAGCTAACAAAACAAAGGTATAAACCATAAGTATAAGACTAAAAAACGTAAGCAACCGCACCCCGCGCTTACCAAAATACTCGTTTACAATATCAGTAGTTACAAATACGATAGGCCAAATTAATACACCTGTGGTAAAATTGAGTCTATTTCCAGTAGTCTCTTTTGATAAGCCTAATAAAATATCCAAAGAAACGATTTTCATACCCAGTGTTTCACCAATCATGGCATTAGTAAAAAAAATACCTCCTAATATCAGAAAAAGTGTAGTTTTTTTGTCTTGTAATAAGCTCAATTTCATAAACTTAACAATAAAAAAAGTTGAAAAAATGGTATTTTTTGGATTAAAGTCAGTAGAACTTGCTAAGAATCACTTTTAGAGGTTCTTTGTAGAATTTTCACATTGCTTAAAGCTATAAGGTGGACTTTACAGGGCTTCGCTTATGCTTCGGTATCTCGCACTAAAACTTCTCAGGCTTACCTTTCAATCCCTAACGCATAGAGTTAGTTACTAAACCTGCCAATAGCCAAAGAAGTTTCTACTCTCTGAAAGCTCGCAACAAAAAATAAATGTATTATTTTATTAACAACTTTGAAGACTAAAAAGTTACAGATTGATTACAATTACAGATTGATTACAAGTAGTTGGTTAGCAAAGTGTTCTGCAAAAAGAAGAGGCTTTTTGGCTTATTTTAAGCAGTTTTTAATAAGTCTTTTCAGCCAAAAACCATAATTTTGTAAGCTACTTTAACCAAAAAAAATCCCTCCAAATACAAATAGCACTTACACTCATTAGGCATAACATGCGATTAAAGAAATTAGAAATTAAAGGATTCAAAAGTTTTGGCGATAAAACAGAAATTGAATTCCACGAGGGCGTTACGGCAATTGTTGGACCGAATGGTTGCGGAAAGTCTAACATAGTAGACGCTATTCGTTGGGTATTGGGTGAGCAGAAAATCAAAACTTTACGCTCTGACAAAATGGAAAGTGTGATTTTCAATGGTACCCAGACTCGCAGACCTGCTCAAATGGCAGAAGTTTCGCTCACCTTTGAAAACCACAAACAAATTCTCCCTCCTGAATACACGCAAGTAACTATTACTCGGCGTTACTACCGCACAGGAGAGAGCGAATACCTGCTAAACCACGTGCCATGCCGTTTGAAAGATATTACCAACCTCTTTTTGGATACAGGCATCGGAGCAGATAGTTATGCCATCATTGAACTCAAAATGATTGATGAAATTTTAAGCGATAAAGACGGCTCGCGTAGAGGATTATTTGAAAAAGCTGCAGGAATTTCTAAATTCAAAACACGCAAAAAAGAGGCACTTAACCGCCTTGCTGAAGTAGATACTGACCTTGCAAGGATAGAAGATTTGCTTGCAGAGATAGAAAAAAACCTTAAAACTCTAGAAAAACAAGCCAAACAAACCGAAAAATACTTCTCACTTAAAAACGAATACAAAACCGTCAGTCTACAATATGCTAAAAAAGCCATACACAACCAACAAACCGAATACACACAATTAGCTGAAAAAATAAAAACTGAAACCGAGAGGCGAAAACAATTACATACGCAACTACAAAACCTAGAGCAACAACTTGAAAACCAAAAAAATATAGCTGAAAAAGCAGAACAACTTTTTACCCAAAAACAAAAAGAATATACCCAACATCTTACCCAACTACGGCAACTGGAAAACGAAAACAAACTAAAAACAGAACGCTTGCATTTTAATAACGAAAAAATAAATAATTTCAAACAACAAATTTCACAAGATAGCCGAGCTATTCAAGACCTATGCACACAACTTGAAACCCTAAAAGAACAAGCCCAAATCGCACAACAAAATTTTGAGCAACAAGAAAAAAATTTACAGGAACTAAAACAACAAATTGAATGGCATCGCACTAAAATTAGTGAAATTGAGCAAATCCTCAAACAAAAACGTCAAGAAACTGAAAAGTTACAACATTACTCTTTTCAACTTAATAAGCAGTACGAAGTTAAACATAGCCAAATTCTAAACACAAGGCTACAATTAGAAAAATTATTGCAAGCAAATTCGCAACAAGTAAGCGAAGTTTCAAGATATGAAAAAGATTTACAGGAAATACTAAGTGAACTAGAACAGGTACGCCAAAAACATACTTTTTTGCAGAAAGAAGAAGAACAAAAGGCACAACGAATTACGGAATTTGAACAGGAAATTGAACATTTACGCAATAATTTAGTAGACTTAAACCGATTGATTGATGCTAAAAAGAACGAATATCTACTTACTAAATCCTTGATTGACAACATGGAAGGCTTTCCCGAAGCCTTGAAATTTTTGAAAAAAAATACAGAATGGAGTAATAATGCTCAACTCCTATCCGATGTCTTAACATGCCAAGAAGAGTATCGCATAGCAATTGAAAATTATCTTGAACCTTTCATCAATTATTACGTGGTAGAAACTGAATTAGAGGCATATAAAGCTATCCATTTTTTACGACAAGATTTGAAAGGCAAGGCTCATTTTTTCGTCTTGGATAATATTCAGCCTAATGGCTCAATGCCTACTAACGGAGAACTAAAAGCTATCGCCGCACTTTCAGTAGTAGAAACAGAAAAAAAATATAGCAAATTAATTGAACAACTACTTGCAGATGTATATATCGTTGAAAATCAAAGCGATATAAAAGAACTAAAACACCATGACAAAACCTTTATCACCAAAGACGGAAGCATTATCAAGAAAAAAGTAAGCCTTTCTGGAGGCTCGGTAGGAGCCTTTGAGGGCAAGCGTATCGGCAGAGCTAAACATCTTGAAAAATTAACTACTGAAATAGAAAATTTAGAAACACAATATAAGCAAATCCAAAGTCAATTAGCCCAAATTCAAGAGCAGTTGATCCAAACTAAGCAAAGTTCGCTTAAAAAAGCTATTGAAGACACACAAAAAGAAATTAACTACCTTAACGAGCAGCTGATTGCTCTGAAAACTAAAAAAGAGCAAATTCAAAAATTACTCTCTAACTCCTCTCTACAAAAAGAAGATTTACAAGCCGACCTCAATGAATGGCAGTATGAATTACAGGAATTGATACCACAAATTAAAACCCTACAAGAGAACCTACAAACAAACCAAAATTATATTGAAACACAACAAGACATACTACAAGCTGAAAATGAAGTACTTACAAATCTAATTTCGCAATATACCCAACAAAATATGGCTTTTTTTCAGCAACAAAACAAACTCAATACACTTTGGCAGGAAATAAATTTTAAGACGCAAACAAAGGAAAATCTACAAAAAAAGGTAGAAAATAATGAGGTTGAATTAAAAAAACTTCTCACCGAAATTGAAACCCTAAACCAAAATAACTTGTTCGACAACGACCAAATAGCACAACTAAAAAACCAAACAAATACACTTGAAGCTGAACTAAAAAAAGCCGAACTTGACTACTATAAAGCCAAAGGAAATATCGTAGAAATAGAAAGAGAGATAAAAGAAAAGCAAAAATCCAAAGAAAATTTGGATTTTGTGCTTAACCAACTAAATGAAAAACTGCATGAAAGCCAACTCGCACTCACCTCTGTACAAGAGCGACTTTCGGCAGAGTTTAACATCAATGTTACTACTTGGCTCAAAGAGAATAAGCCTGAATACGATAGCCCACTTTCTGAAAAGGAATTGAAAATACAAATTGATGACCTGAAGGAAAAAATTGAACGTGTTGGCACAATCAACCCCATGGCAATGGAAGCCTATAATGAAATGAAACAACGCTACGACTTTATTCAAGAACAAAAAAATGATTTGCTTGGCTCAAAAAATACACTGCTCAAAACCATTCAAGAAATGGAACAGCATGCTACCCAATCGTTTATGACAGCATTTCAAGCTATCCGTAGTAATTTTATCCAAGTTTTTCGTTCTTTGTTTTCAGAACAAGATAGTTGCGATTTGCTACTTTCAGACGAGAAAAATCCATTAGAAAGTGAAGTTGAAATCATTGCCAAGCCTAAGGGCAAACGCCCTTTGAGTATCAATCAACTCTCAGGAGGGGAAAAAGCCTTAACAGCTATTTCGTTACTTTTTGCACTTTACCTACTCAAACCTGCTCCTTTCTGTATCTTTGATGAAGTAGATGCCCCACTTGATGATGCTAATACAGACAAATTCAACAATATTATCAAAAATTTTTCAAAGCAATCTCAATTTTTAATCGTTACACATAACAAACGAACTATGCTCATGGCAGATGTACTTTATGGGGTAACTATGATAGAGCAAGGTGTTTCACGTACAGTGCCTGCTGATTTACAGACACTTAACTATTAAGTACGAAAATTGACTCCAACAATAGCTTTGCTAGGAAAAAAACAAAAACATATAACACCCTGAATGGTTTCTTTTTTTGATATAATTCACTGATTTTCAAAAATTTATTTCTCTTAAAATACAAAAATTGCTTTGTTTTGGGGTAATAGGTATTCTTTTGCAATCTACCTCAAAAATAAACCTAGTTACTTTTTAACTACTTCCTAGAGTTTACGAATATTAAGCGTTTTGTAAAAAGTTGATTTCGTAAGTCAATAAGTTACAAATCAAAATTTTCCCATTTATAGCTTTTACTTTATTCGCCATTGCAAACCTGCATTTACGGAAACATTCTCTTCTAAAAAGACATTCCCCATAACCCAGCCTTGTGTTTTTGCTTCCAAAGAGAGATAAGGAAATACTTTACCCACTTGGTACATAGCTTTTAGTCCAAGCAATCCTCCCAAATTTCCTTCTGTTGTCCTAAAAGCTTGATTTTTAGGTTGTACCCAAAGCATAGCTCTTGTATTGAGGCGTAGACGGTCGTTAAGTAAAAGTTTGTCTATAAGGTGAGTTTCTACTCCCCAAAAACCTTGATTAAAGTTTTTGTAGCGATGCAAAGTGAACAACAGGTTTATTTTAGGACTTTGGTAAAAAATATCAAACCCTACGTTATGCCCAAAAGAAGTAAGCAAGTGCCGTATAGCAAAATTACCATAATAATTACCCTTTCCCGAAGTTCTTAACTTTATTTTAGTGAAACCAAACAAGTGCGGAGATAGGATATTAAGCCATTGCAAAGCCCCTTGGTTTTGCAAATAATTGCGCTCCTCGTCTGTAAGTTGCGAAGGTTTGATATAACGATTGATACCTATACCTGTTGGGTGTGTACCTCGGTCAGCATACACTTTTTGTGGATTAAACAGGGCTTCTACCCAAGCCGTAAAATCAGGTCCTGTGAAATCACGTTCGCGAATATCCGTTTCTTTGGCATTAGCTTCATCTATTACTTTATCAAAATAATCTCCTTTTCCTGAGTCGTTTACATAAACTATACTATTTATTGTGCTAAACCAATACAAGGGTACGTGCATTAAATCAGAATTAAAGAAAAAATTATCTCTTTGTAAAACCTGAATTTGCTGATATTGCCCTTCTATACCCGCCGCCTGTAAACGAATAAAATCCTTTCGATGATTATCATAAAGTCGTGTTAAATCCTCGTCTCTCAAATTACTCACATTGATTACACTTTGCCCAATAGGAAACTTGTTCACATCATTATAGCTATTTATCTTACGACGTGTTAGTACGGCTCGGTGATACTCCTCGTGCAACCAAGCTACTCCAGGAGGAATAGAAAGAGAAAGTATATCAAATACAGAGACTGCTGTAATCGTAAGCAGAGACTGCAATGCTTGATTTTTAACTTTGATGGCTTTACCTATGCCATAATGAACGGCACTATAAAAATTACTAGAAACTGCTAACGATTGAGGCATACTCGGATTAGCATAGCCTGCCAAAAAATTGCCTGTGGTACGGCTTGCATAGTTTTGATAGGGCAAATCTAGTATTGGAAAATCTAACAACAGACTTGTTGTATCAGTCGGGCTTTGGGCAGTAAGTATATGGAAACGAAATAGAACAAGAAATAAAACGAGAAAATTCTTTTTGGAGTCCATCTCAAAATAGAATTCTGTTTGAAAGTAATAGAATTTTATATTACTGCCCTGATTAAATTTGAGCAGTTTAGAACATTATAGTTTAATATTTTTTTATTTTTACAAATGTAATGCGAAAGAATTTAACCTTGCAAACGAAAAATGTTATTTTTTGATTAAATAAATGTTATTTTTAAGTTAAGTTGCTTAGGACTCATTTTTATTCATTCTATGTAAGTATTTATGAATACTATCTTTGATTAAGATTTCCATAAAAGGCTATTTTAGATTAGACCTCTAAAAACAAACCTTTGAATTGGACACCTTTTACAATCCTAAACGACTTCACTATTTGCTACTTTTTGACAAAAATATACAAATAAGCTAAAAAAAAACTCAAAACGCATTTTTTGTGTAAAAAATTAAAAAAAAAGCAAAAAATAAGTCTAAAAATTTGCTTAATTGCTCAATAATACATACTTTTGCGAAAGTTGTATAAATAAACTCGCAAAGTATATGTTTTTAAGCAAGAACTTACGTTACCTTCGTCAGAAAAATGGCAAACAAAGCCAAGAAGAATTAGCCCAACGCCTCAATGTTACAAGAAGTGTTATCAGTTCGTACGAAGACGGAAGAGCAGAACCTAGCATAGCTACTTTGAACAAAATAGCTAACTATTTTGGCTTATCTTTGGAAAATCTTGTTAATACTGACTTAGAGAAGACAGATCTAGAACAAATGGAATATAAGAAACAAATCCATCATTACGCTTCAGCTAAAAATTTACGCATCAATTCCACGATTATTACTCAAAAAAATAGAGAGGAGATTCCTTTGGTAGCAGAGAAAGCGGCAGCAGGTTATACGGCAGGTTTTGCCGATTTGAACTATATAGAAAAACTGCCCAAGTATAACTTACCCTTCTTGACCAAAGGAAGGTTGTATCGTGCTTTTCAAATACAAGGGGACTCTATGCTACCTATCCCCAGCGGCAGTATTATTATTGCAGAAAAACTAGAACAAACTAAAGATGTAAAAGATGGACAACCCTGTATCGTAGTGTTAAAAAGTGAAGGAATTGTATTTAAGAAGGTGTATAATCGTATAGCAGAACGGGGTACTTTTTTACTCAAATCTACTAATGTAATTTATGCCCCTTATGAGGTAGCCCAAGAAGAGGTATTAGAGATTTGGAAGTTCGTAGCATATATCAGCAGGCAACTTCCTATGTGTCAGGATAGTATCCATAGCATCCAAAACTTGAAAGAAGTAGTATTTAGGTTAGAGGAGCAGATAACAGCTCTCAAATCATAAGCTATTTTGCTAATTTATGTGAGAGATAATTTTGTAAACTTTCAAAGTTAGAAAAGTTAAATGTTTGATTTACAAATAGTTTGTAGCTTACAAAAAGCTAAAACTTTGGGTAATTTAGTATAGAATGCTCAACCTTGTTGTTTTATCTTTCAGAGTTTGCTAGGGTAAGTCGCTTGGTAATTCTAAATAAACCCATCAAAATATTACTCCTAACAAGATTGCTAAAAGAATGAGCACAGGCGGTGAAAACCACCGCATTTGCATAGCAACAAAGGTGCTGATAATCAGAGAGATATGTAGCCACTTTTGAGCCACAAGAACAGGCTCTAAAAGAATACCCGCATTACCTACCACTAGCCCCGCACTTGCAGCTAAAATTCCCTCTAAGGAAGCCCGCACAAAGCGATAGGTCTTAATTTGATTCCAAAAGTGAATTACAAAAAAGATAAGAAAAGTACCTGGCAGAAATATACCTGCACTCGCAAGGAAGCCGCCTAAAATCTCCCCCCCTACCCCTAATTTTCTTAGAGATAAAGCCCCAATAAATGCAACAAAAGCGAATACAGGTCCAGGCAGGCATTGAGCAATGGCAAAACCTGAGAGAAACTCGTCAGTAGTAAGATATTGCTTTTGTTGCACAAATTCAGTAAAAAGCACGGGAGTAAGTACTTGCCCTCCCCCAAAGATAAGACTACCATTCCGATAGAAATTTTCAAAAATGAGAATAGGTTTGGACTTGATGAGATTTCCTACAATAGCAGAAACTACCAAAAAGCCGATAAAAAGATAAAAATATTTCCACCGAATTTTAAGAGGACTATGTGGTTGTTTGGGTTGCTTTTGAAATTTATAGGTAGTAGCTATTCCACTTATGATTACCGTCAGGGGAAATACCCATGCAGAGCGAAAATAATATGCACTTACGGCAGCTAAAAGCATGAGGATTAAGCCCGTTTTGGTGCGCACCGTCTTATATGTAATAATAATTGCAGAAGCAAGTACTAGCCCTAAGGCAATAGGTGGCACAAACCGCATGAACTCCAATGAAATTTGATTACGTTGGAAAAAAGAGAACAATACTGCCGCCATAGTCATAAAGGTAATAGCGGGAAAAATCCAAACAAATAAGGTAAGAAAAGCCAAATATGTACCTCCTATTTTGTAACCAATGGCTACCAAAGTTTGAGATGAACTAGGTCCAGGCAAAATTTGGCACAAGGCATTCAATTCCAAAAACTCCTCTTCTTTGATATAGCCTCGCCTCCTTACTAATAGATCAATAAACAAAGCTAAATGTACTTGCGGACCGCCGAAGGCGGTTAGAGCTAACCAGAGTACATCGCGAAGGAAAAAATAAAAGCGTATTTTAGTAAAAGTAGAATGTGCCACCCAAAAAATAGCTATTCAATCAATTAAAAACAAGAACATGTAAGTAATTTACTTGTAATAAATTATGACTTTAAGCTAAAACAAATGACTTATTTTCCTCCCAAAAATACCGCGGCACCACTTGAACCTGTAACCATCTGGGGGTTCTTTCCGTCCCATTTTTTTACTTTTTCGTATTCAATTAGGTTAGGAGTAAGTGATTCAGCAAGGATTCTATTAGCACTAGCCTGGGCTTCGGCTTGAATACGAATAGACTCGGCAATCCCTTTGGCGCGTTCTATGGCTTTTTGGGCTTCGGCTCGTTCTTGAGCTACTTCCTGCTCCTTTTTAAGGGCAATTTGCCGTGCGTTGATTTTAGCATTAATGTTATCTACTACCGCTTTAGGTAAGCGAAGTTCGTTCAAAAGTACCACCTGCTCTACAATAAAGCCCTCGCGTTCCAGCACTTTACGAATAGCTTCCTCAGAGTCCTCTTGAAACTTATTTTTATTTTCATACAACTGCTCAGCGGTATAGTTCCCTGAAACTAAATTGTAGGCATCGCGCAGGTAATTACGCATAATCGTTTTATTTAATTCTTCTAAGGGTTTACGATACTTGACAAAGATTTGGGCTACTTTATTAGGGTTTACGCGATAGTTCATAGAAACATCAAAAGAAACCACTAAGCCATCTTTTGTTGTAACCTTAAATTCCTCGTTTTCAGGGCTTCCTTCAGTCTTGTCTTGTGTATAAACTACATTCTGCACGTACACAGGAAACTGATACACAGTAGTTGTGAGGGGATTATACCATACAAATCCTGTAACTTCGGCTACATCTTGTACACCACGTTCAGAACCATACAACTTTACCACAAGTCCTACATATCCTGCATCAATACGCGTGCAGGCACCCAACACTCCTAATAAAGCTAATAGTAGTAAAACATATTGCTTTTTCATGGTAACTGCTAAGTTTATGAGTGGAAGAGTAATAACAAAAAATTATATATTCTTTTCTGCTGTAACTTCAAGTAGTTTCTTTTCAAAAATATCTAAAAATGCAGGAATATACTCTTTGTCAGGTGAAAAATACAAATTAGAGTTTCCTCTATCGGTATCTTCCCAAAAGGTAGGGCTTGAAATACGTAAGCGATGGCAAGTGGCTTCAACGGCATTACGGATGGCTTTCTCACCCATGTATTTGGCATCGTTAGCGATATCTTCTATAATAACTTTTGCTAAGCTATATTGCTTTTTACGAATATAGTACAATGAAAGAGCTACCTGTAACATGCGTACACCATCGTTGTATTTTTTTGCCTGGGAGAGATCGCCATCAGACAAGTTATCTATTTGCATAAACAAGCCCAACATTTCTTCTTGAAATTCAAGAGGTAATCCATCACTTTCTAATTGTATTAAGATTTTTTTCATTTCCCACGTAAATACATCTACCAAAAAGATAAAAGAGGGTTCTTTTTGCTGGCTGTGCCTGTAAATTTCACGCACATAGATGTTAAGATATTTACAACCATTTCGTATAATTTCTTGATTTTTAGTACGTACCACATATGTTAAGAAATCGCTGTAATGGAAAATGGAATTATACAAATTACGGGCTTCTCCGTGTCTTAGACCGTGTTTAATACCAAAACGTAGGAAAGTATTAAAACGAACCAATACAGCGGATACTAGGGGATAGTCTTCGGCATCAATAGCGGCTTTACCACAACTGGCTAATTCAGAGACACAAAGAGAGGCTAAATCAAAATAGTTCGCTTCAATCAAATTGAGATATGCATTGCCCAGCATGCGAAATCCTTTTTGTTCATAAAAGGTTCGTGTACGTTCCATCTCTTCAAATTGATTAGTCATGGTTTTGAATGAGATATCTCCTCTAATTTTAGGTGATATCTTAAAAAATTCTTCTGCAAAATTCTTCTTGGAGGAGATATAAGTTTGTATTGAAAGGCTAATTTTATGCAAAATATCTCCCTTGGGTTCTTTGAAGGTTACATACGTAAGTAGGTCATCTAATTGGTTTAATGCTTCAAACATCTCATACTGAAACAGTTGCACGAGCTTACTGTTACTGAAAGAACCTAGTTTAGAATGCAACTGGATAAGGGCTATACGCTCTAGATTACCTTGGTATATTTTTTCAATAACGTTGCGCGTTTTGGTATAACGCAAAATGTAAAGCACATAAGGAATTGACATTGCCAAAGCCAAAGGCAATAAAATGTATGTATTAAGGAATACTGACTTTTTGATAAAGTGATACATTTCCCTGTTGCCATAAGCATAGTGGGCAAAGTATCGTAAGTATAAAATATGTATCTGACCCACTACCAAAAACCATACAAATAGAATGCTGGTACGGTCTTGAATGTAAAGGTCAATCAGTTTAGGGGTACTTTGAGAAGCAATAGAGATTACGATAATAAGCGTTCCTAGTACCAAACCTAACAAACTTAACCAAATCTCTGGGGCAGCTTCTTGGGTAATAGACTGAATCTCCTCGTCTTTGATATCCTTTTCTACAGCATTTTTAGCATCTTCAGAAAGTTTGGAAATATCCACTCTAGCTTTTAATTCAGGTACTAAATCAAGCCAGTCAGCCACATAGCTAAAAGTAATATTAGAAAGCACGAGTACACCCACGACTACTCCAAATAATACGAATAGCTGGTACTTTCGCGTTAGGTTGTATAGCTGAAGCCCTATGAACGAATTGTTTAGTTTATACATTATATCAGTTTATGTATTTATCTTTTATTCAAAAAATTAAATTGGTAGAAATCCAAACACACAGCACAGGGTCGGTATTGATTACAAATATAAGACAAAATTCTAAATTAGTGTACTTTTCAAAAAAACTTAAAAAAATCGTGAGTTGAGACCAAAGTAAACTAACCCAGTGATTGCTCTTGAAGTGTATATTTGCAATCTAAATTAAACTTAAAAATTAAGTTTCCACTTTATTCACCTCAATTTGTACAATTCTAATCAATAACCCAAACCATGAGACAACCAACAATTTGGCTACAACTTCTCTGCTATCTTTGCTCTGGGCTATTATTCGTGCCTACTTTTGCCCAAAAAAAAGGATTAGACTTGAGTAATTTTGACAAGTCTGTTCGCCCGCAAGACGATTTCTACATGTTTGTAAACGGAGGCTGGATGAAAAAAACAGAAATTCCTGCCTCTGAATCGCGTTGGGGGGTTTTCAATGAAATAGAAGAGAGGAATCGGAAAATTTTACTTGAAATCTTAAATGATGCCTTGAAAAAGGCTGAAAAAGCCCCTGCAGGCAGTCCTATTCAACTAGTAGGGGACTTGTACGCAAGTGCCATGGATAGTCTTACTATTGAGCAATTAGGAAAAAAACCAATAGAGCCTGAACTTGCACGCCTTGACAACTTAAAAAGCAAAGATGAGATTGTAATGACATGGGCAACCCACGCCAAAATGGGAATCTCCACCCCCCTTGGCTTAGGCATTAGCCCTGATGCGAAAAACAGCCGAAAATATGCCGTTTATTTGGGTGTTAGTGGAATAGGTCTACCTAATCGCTCTTATTACTTAGAAGAAACACCTCGCTTTGTTAAAATCCGCGAGGAATATTTGCAACATATTGCTAAAATGTTAGAACTAATTGGTATAAACTCCGAAAGCGCTAAAAAGAATGCAGAACGTATTTATAGTATAGAAAAACGCCTCGCCGAAGCAGCACGTACTCCTGTAGAAAACCGCAACCCACAAAAGCGCTACAATAAAAAGAGTATTGACGATTTGAAACAAATGACCTTCAATATCAACTGGGATAATTTTATCAATGCACTGGATTTCAAAGAATTAGACTCTGTAATTGTAGCCGCCCCTGAAACCGTTGCTATGCTTGACCGTGCCTTAGGAGACTTTTCACTGCAAGACTGGATTTCGTATTCTAAATGGAAAGTGGTCTCTAGTATGGCTCCCTATTTAAGCCATGCCTTCGTAGCTGAAAATTTCAGATTTAATAGCGGTATTTTAGCAGGTATTCAGGTAATGCAACCGCGCTGGCGAAGAATGATGCGGTTGGTAGATAACAGCCTCGGAGATGCCCTCGGACAAATGTACGTAGAACGAGCCTTTAAGCCTGAAGCCAAGCAACGTATGGCAGAAATGATTGAAAACTTAAAACAAGCTATGGCAGACCGCATTAAATCACGCCCCTGGATGAGCGAGGAGACCAAACAAAAAGCCCTTGCTAAATTGCAAGCAATTGTACCCAAAATTGGCTACCCTGACAAATGGAAAGACTACAAAGTCATGGGGCTAGAAATCAAACGAAATGATTTCTACGGTAATCTGCTTCGCATACGTGAAGTTAGTAGGAAAGAAATGATGGATCGTTGGGGTAAGCCCGTAGATAGAACCCTTTGGGGAATGACCCCTCCCACTGTCAATGCTTATTACTCTCCCTTGAACAATGAAATCGTCTTCCCTGCAGGAATTTTACAGCCTCCCTTCTTCGACCCTGATTTAGACGATGCCATAAACTACGGAGCTATCGGAGCAGTTATTGGGCATGAACTTTCACACGGTTTTGATGACCAAGGTAGTCAATACGATGCTGAAGGAAATCTAAAAAATTGGTGGACAAAAGAAGACCGTACCAAATTTGAGGCTCTTACAGGTATGCTCGTAGAGCAGTTTAATAACTATACCGTACTAGACACCGTAAAAGTAAATGGTAAACTTACCTTAGGTGAAAATATTGCTGACCTTGGTGGATTAGCCATTGCTTATGCCGCTTTGGAGAAAGCCTGGGCTAAAAAAGGCAAACCTAAACCTATTGACGGCTTTACAGCCGAACAACGCTTTTTTATCGGCTGGGCTACAGCATGGCGTACCAAAGCTCGTGATGAGGCAATTCTTAATCTTATTAAAACAGACCCACACTCCCCAGGCTATTATCGTGCCATTGGACCTATCTCTAACATGGAAGCTTTTTTCAAAGCCTTCAATGTAAAAGAAGGTGATAAGATGCGGCGCCCTAAAGATAAATTGATTGAAATTTGGTAGTTGTTTCTCTAACTCTTTATCCGTTACCTGACAACCTTCAGTTTAGGTAACGGTAGTAGTTCTCCTGTTCCTTTGAAGATAAACACTTAACTTCTTAATTTTTTTATTTTTATGAAGTATGCTTTTTTAAGCTTTGAATAACCTCTCTTCCACCATGGGCTATTACTTGTTGCGCAACTTCAATACCTAATCTCTCGGCTTGCAGATAATGGGCTTGGGCTGTTTGCTTTACTATGCGTTGCCCATCTAAACTTACAACACCTGCTGTGAGTGTTAAGGTCTCATTTTCTAATTTAGCATATCCAAATACAGGTACGCTACACCCCCCCTGAAACTCCTTCAAGAAAGCACGCTCAGCGGTAATACACCACTCCGTAGGTTCATGGTTAAGCCATTGACGCAATTGCTGAGCTTGTGCTTCATTCAATTCACAAGAGGCTTCTACTAAAATAGCCCCTTGCCCTACCGCAGGTACAAAAGTATTGATATCTAAATACTGCACAATATATTCGTGGTAATTCATACGTAATACACCTGCATATGCCAAAATAAGAGCATCATAGTAGCCTTCTTCTAATTTTTTCATGCGGGTAGTCAAGTTACCACGTGCATCAGCAGTGCGAATATTCGGATACATGTGCCGAAGTAAAGCAACACGGCGAGTGGAGGAGGTTCCTACAATAAAGGAGTTATCAAAATGAGTAAGCTTCGTATTTTTATTAAAACTGACCACAACATCAGCAGGATTTTCACGCTCAGAAAAAGCTATTATCTTTAAATCTTCAGCTAAATCTGCTTGCACATCTTTGGCACTATGTACGGCAATATCTATGCTTCCATCACGTAATTTATCTTCAATCTCGGCAGTAAAGATGCCTTTGCTTCCTATTTTAGCTAGGGATTTATTAAGAATTTTATCGCCTTTGGTTTCTATGGTAATTATTTCGGTAGGTACGCCTTGTGCTTCTATCTTCTCTGCTATAAACTTAGCCTGCCAAAGGGCTAATTTACTACCACGTGTGCCAATCCTGATAGGCTTTTCCCATAAATTGGCATAAGTTTTTTTATCTTGCATAGTTACAAGTAAATACTAAAAATTTAAGCTACAAAGTAAATAGGTTTATTTGGAAAAAAAAAGCATTATCTTTGATTTTTCAAAATAAGTACCAAAAAAATATATTTAACTTACATTTATGGAAAAAATCTTTGCCTCTTGGCACGATGCTATACAAAAACTACCACTCAACCAACCCGTTGCAAGACATATCCAACAGAAAAAAATTTGCTTAGTACGTCTTTCTACCAACCAGATTATTGCCTTTAAAGATGCATGCCCGCACATGGGCACTTCTTTGAGTAAGGGAATAATTACTGAAAAACAAGCCATCGTATGCCCTTGGCATCATTACAGTTGACTTACATACAGGACAAGAATGTAATGGGCGAAACCTAGCTCCCTTGCATTTTTTTGAAATCACACAAAATACAGAAGGCATTTTTTTGAATATACCCACCTCTTGATATACAAGGAGACTCATTACGTTCCAAATAATAGTTCGCAAAATGCGATTTACGTTTTTTTACTAATTTTGCTACAAACTAAACGTTCAAATTCACTTTTTGTCTTCTGTATGGCTAATAACACGATAAACCCTACTCCCATCATTCAAAATGACGAGATAAATTTGCTACAACTCATCGCCTACTTGATACGAGTTGTACGAAAAAATTTAGTTGTTCTTTTCATTCTAATAGCATTAGGGATACTCACCTCTTGGCTATACTTTCAATTAGCTACCCCCCTCTATAAGGTACGAATGATAGCTAATTCTAATTTTACTGACGATAAAGAAGTAAAAGCCATCGCTACGCAATTAGATGAAATTAGCAAAGAAGAGAACTATGATATATTAGCTCAAAAACTGCAAATAAAACGCAAAGAGGCAGAGAAAATAAAAGGATTTAATGCTTATGGAATCACAGGAGAAGATTACAATCCTAATCTACCTGATAAGAAAGACTCAGTTTTTGTGATTGAAGTCATGATTTCGGATAATCAATTGATAGAGACACTAAACCAAGCTATCCCTAACTACATCAAAAATTTGCCCGTTATTCAAAAAAAATATCAAATGACTCGGCAAGCTGATGAGAAAATATTAGCACAAGTACGCCAAGATATAGCCCACATGGATACGCTTAAAAGGCAAATTAATAAATTACTCTCACAAAATATTGTAAATGCTTTGAGTATGGAAGCAGGTGGATTATACCAACAAAGTATACTTGCCACTGAAAAAGAAGCTTTGATAACAAAACGTTTAGCCTTTGATGCAATAAATGTAGTAGAAAAATTTGCACCCTCGGCAGTAGCTATTAACTATAAAGCTAATACGGTTTACTTTACTATTGCTTTCTTAGTATTTTTTATCTGGATAGCTATCGCTGTTATACGTGAAATCAGCGAAGCATTGCAAAATATTGGGTAGTGATTAAAAATATATGATTATGTGAGTCTCACATTCAGAATCTGAGATTTCAACTTCTGATAAGAACTTTGTAGTTTTTTTACAATCATACACTTTTATATCACTACTGAACCTTTGGCAGAGGTTATGTTATAACCTCTGCACGAGTTTTTGTTTTTTTATTGAATTAGACTTAAAAAGCTATTCTGCACTATGCAGAACATCTAACATATCTTCTTGAGAAACCTCCGAAGTTGAAACATTGACTTGTTGATTATCGAGTGTCTGATTAACTGGAAGGTTAGGATACTCATCACTTAGCAAATCTCTGTGAAGGTGAAAGGGCTTTTCTGGGCTGTTCATAGTTTTTTGTGAAAAGTTTAGAGTAAGACAATCAAACTAAAGTAAAGCTAGTTCTTAAAATAGTATGCTTGCATAACAAATATATAAAATTTTTACAATTTACAAGCTAAAAATGAAAAAAAATATAAAGAAAATTCAAATTAAAACAAGTTGTGGTTATCTTTGCTTATTAGCAAATTCATTTTAAGTTCTTATGAGTTTCTTTGAAAATAAAGTTATCCTTGTTACAGGCGGGAGTTCGGGTATTGGGCAAGCCCTTTGCAGGACCTTAGCTATGCAAAAAGCTATCGTATATAATGCTGATTTACAAGCACCTTCGCAACCTTTACCCAAAGTAAATCATATTTTTCTAGACGTAAGAAGCTATGAGCAATTTCAGCAGGTAATACAGCAAATTTACCACACACACAATCGGATTGATATACTTATCAACAATGCAGGTATTGGCATAGCAGGCGAAGCTCAAGATTTAAGCATTGCAGAATGGCAAAAAGTAATAGATGTAAATCTACACGGAGTAATCAACGGTTCAAAATTAGCCTATGACCTTATGGTTCAACAAGGTTTTGGGCACATAGTCAATATGGCTTCTATGGCAGCCCTTATTCCTTTTCCGCTTGCTGTGCCTTACGCTACTGCCAAGCACGCTGTACTTGGACTTTCTAAATCACTTCGTATTGAGGGACTCGCCCTAGGAGTTAGAGTTACAGCCATTTGCCCTGGATTTGTAGAGAGTGCATTGTATGATAATGCTATCAAAGCCCAAACCACTACAGAGAAGATTAAATCTACTATCCCCTTTCCGATTTTACCCACAGAAAAAGCGGTTAAGTATATTCTACGAGGCATTGTTAAAAATAAAGCCGTAGTAACTTTTCCTCTTTATACCCGTCTAACTGCTTGGTTAGAGAAATTATTTCCAACTATGGTTAATACGTTTATATTGCAAAAAACGGTAACTGCCTTCCGTAAGAAGAAAATCAATAAAATTTAAATTTCGCTACCTTCAATTAGTACAATTTAGCATCATAAACATCTCTGAAATTTTGAAATTGTTTATAGATTTTATGGATTTGAATACAAAATCAAACATTTATGCTCATTTATGCTCAAAAAAGTAGATAGTTTTATCATTCGTAATTTTATCGGTATTTTTTTGCTTACCTTTTCAGTAGTATTATTTATCTTACTATTGCAAGTGGTAGTTAATTATTTCAAGGAATTGGTAGGCAAGGATATTAGTTATCAATTATTTGCGGAATTGATGAGCTACTTTGCTTTATCCCTTACCCCGCAGGCATTACCTTTGGCTGTATTAGTAGGAACACTCATGGCTTTTGGCAACTTAGGGGAGCATTACGAACTTACTGCCCTCAAAGGAGCAGGCATCTCTTTGCCACGTGTGTTATTGCCTGTGGGCATGTTCTGTTTTTTACTTACTATCCTCTCATTTTGGTTTCAAGAACGTGTAGTCCCTTGGGCTAATCTGCAGGCTTACAGCCTTTTGTATGACTTAAAACAAAAAAAACCTACTTTAGATATTAAGGAAGGTGTTTTCTACAACGGTATTCCTGGATATAGCATCAAGATTAAACAAAAATATAAAGACGGAAAAACGCTCAAAGGAATTATTATTTACAATCATACGCAAAATGCAGGTAATCGGGAAGTCATTTTAGCTGACTCAGGCAAAATGTACACTATTCTCAATGAAAGATACCTTGTATTAGAGCTTTTTAATGGCAATAGCTATAACGACCAGCAGGATTATAGTTATAGTACTCCTCAGGCTTCTCGTGATAGGTTTGTTCGCAACTCCTTTAAGCAAAGCAAATTAGTATTTAGTCTCGCTTCTTTTGATTTAAGCCGTACTGACCAATCGCTTTTTTTGCATAACAGGCAAATGAAAAACACAAGAAAACTTTGGAGCGATTTGGACTCTATTCAAAAAAGAGCTGAAAGTTTGGAAAACGCTAATTTCTCTGCAGTACAGTCTTATTATGTGTACTACGGCAAAGAATGGATTAAAAGCGACAGTATTCGCAAATATTACCAAGAAGCCAAGCAAAAATATAGTAAAAAGGAAGCTGTACGTGAAATAGTAGAACTTATAAAAAAAAGACAAGAGCAATATGAAAAACAAAATGCTATGTTTAGAAGTGAAGAGAAATTACAAGAACGTTCTCCCAAAGAGGCAGTAAAACTAAAAATCAATAAAAAATTGCTAGCCACCGAGGAGATACACACTTTCTCTCCTAATAATATACAGGTACAAATGCAAGAAAATAAAATAGCTAGTACCGAAAAAACGGTTTTGGAGCGTGCTGTCATGCAAGCCCGCAACGTACGTGTGGCTACGCAAAGCCGTGTCCAAGAACTTGCACACGTAAGAAGTGATTTTAATGAATATTCTATTCAAATCCATAAACGATATGCTGAATCTCTTGGCTGTCTGCTTATGTTCTTAATTGGTGCACCCCTTGGTGCAATTATTAAAAAGGGAGGCCTAGGAGTGCCGATTATTATTTCAGTAGCATTTTTTGTAGTACATTATATCTTGACAATGACAGGAGAAAAATGGGCAAAAGAAAATTTCGTTTCCATTCTTGCTGGAATGTGGACTCCTAACTTAATCTTGCTCTTAGTAGGCTTATTTTTCTTACAACAAGCTAAAAACGACTCTCGCCTTTTGGAAGTTGATGCCTACTTTGTATGGTTTTATCGCTTAAAAGAAAAGTGGAAAAAACAAAAGGAAAAAATAAAAATGAGCGTAAGCAAGGGCTAGTAGCATTCAAAGAACCTTGTAAGTAAGGCACTACAAGTAAGTAGAGTTGTTTTTGAGAAAGTAGAATTATTAGACTTAAAAGTCAATCATTTACTAGGCCAAAATCTCTCGTGTTTATGTTTTTTATAAACTTTCTCTTACTTTTTGCTCTTGCTTCAAGAACAGAAGGTGTATCTTCAGAGAGCTTTACTTATGCTTTGGTGCTTTGCGTAAAGTCCTGTTTTGCAGAGTCTGCCTCTCACTTCCAACGCATTTGGGCAGTCAATACCAAACTTAAACTGTAATAAAAAGCTATAAGGTTAGCCAAAGTAATTTAGCTTTGCTCAAATTTTGAGTGATTTTTGCAATATTTTGTAAATTTTTATACCTTTGCAGAAAACAAGCTATTTGAGAATAGCATAAACCTGAAACCAACTAAAATAAAAACAAATTAGAACTCATCAAGACCCGTTACATTTTCAATAACAGCTGCCCTTTGTAAGTGTAAGGATATATAAAAGATATTTTCAATTATGAACCAAACCAGAGACAATCATTTAAGCGTAGCCGATTTCTACCAAGATTGGTTTTTAGATTATGCCTCATACGTTATTTTAGAGCGTGCCGTGCCTGCCGTAGAAGATGGGCTAAAGCCTGTACAAAGGCGAATTTTGCATGCCATGAAAGAAATGGACGATGGACGATACCACAAAGCAGCGAATATCATTGGGCAAGCCATGCAGTTTCACCCACATGGGGATGCCTCTATCGGAGAGGCTTTGGTAAATTTAGGGCAAAAAGATTTACTTATTGATACACAAGGAAACTGGGGGGATATCCGAACAGGAGACTCCGCCGCTGCACCTCGTTACATCGAGGCACGCCTTTCTAAATTTGCCCTTGAAGTGGTTTTCAATCCACAAACTACCCAATGGCAACTCTCTTATGATGGCAGAAAAAAAGAACCTATTACACTCCCTGTCAAATTCCCTTTACTCTTGGCGCAAGGGGCAGAAGGTATTGCCGTGGGACTTTCTACCAAAATTTTACCACATAACTTTTGCGAACTGATTGAGGCTTCCATAAATATTTTGAAAGGCAAAGAAATTTTGCTTATTCCTGACTTTCCCACAGGCGGGCTGATTGACGCTTCGCAATACAAAGCAGGCAAAAAAGGAGGCAAAGTAAGAATTAGAGCAAAGATAGAGGAGTTTGACCGCAAGCACCTCATTATCAAAGATGTACCTTTTTCAGTTACTACTACCGTCTTAATTGAGAGTATTCTTAAAGCTATTGAAGCAGGCAAAATCAAAATAAAAAAAGTAACTGACAATACTGCCAAAGAGGTAGCTATTTTGCTAGAACTCGCCCCAGGAGCTGATGCCAAAACCACCATCAATGCCTTGTACGCTTTCACACTTTGTGAATTAAGCATCTCCCCTAATGCTTGTGTCATTATTGACAAAAAGCCGCAATTCATTGATGTCCACGAACTGCTCAAAATCAATACCCAAAATACAGTTAATTTATTAGAACAAGAACTCAAAATACGCAAGCACGAACTACTAGAAAAATTGTTGCATAGTTCATTAGAGAAAATTTTTATTGAAAATCGCATCTACCGCAATATTGAGGAGTGCGAAACTTTTGAAGCCGTTTTACAAACTATTGACGCAGGGTTAGAACCTTACAAAAAAAATTTCTACCGCAAAATTACGCAAGAGGATATTTTGAAACTCACTGAAATTCGGATTAAACGCATTTCTAGGTATGATGCCTTCAAGGCTGATGAGGCTATACAAAAAATACAAGAGGAGTTAGCCGAAGTGGAAACCCATTTAGCTAATTTGACCAAATACGCCATCCAATACTTCAAAGATTTATTAAAAAAATATGGCAAAGGAAGAGAACGGAAAACACAAATTACCACTTTTGAAACCATTGAAGCCACTGAAGTTGTGGCAAATAACCAAAAATTATACGTAAATCGCGAAGAGGGCTTTATTGGATATGGCTTGAAAAAAGATGAGTTTGTATGCAACTGTTCAGATATCGACGATATTATCGTTTTTAAGGCAGATGGCAAATATATCGTTAAGAAAATTGCAGAAAAAGTTTTCGTAGGTAAAGACATTTTGTACGTAGGTGTATTAGATAAGCAAACCAAAGACTGGGTATTTCAGGCAATTTATCGGGATGGCGAAGAGGGAAATACTATGGTAAAAAAATTTAAGCTAGAAGGCTATATTCGCGACCGGGAATATGATGTCACCAAAGGCACAGACAATTCTAAGCTCTTGTATATCAGTGCTAAACCTGAAGCCGTGTGTGATATTGTTACCATAAAATTAAGCCCTAGTTGCACAGCTAAAAATAAAGTTTTTGAGTATAATTTTGCTAATATTGAGATTAAAGGTAAAAATGTAGCAGGAAATATCCTTACGCGATACCCTGTAAGAAGTATTACATTCAAAGCTGAGCAAAACCAAGCAGAAATACCTTTGGCAAATCAAAATAACAAAAAAGAAGTGAGTCAAGTTGATATGTTTCAAGAAAAAAATAAATAACAAACGAACAATACTTACATTCAAATAAAAACAAGATTTATGGTTATGTCAAGTTGAAAGCCTACAAATTGTGTTAAGGTTGGGAGTTCAAAGTAATGAATGATAATGTAGTTTCATACTTACAAAATACAATTTTCAGTTTAATTCCCTTAATAAAACCTCGTGGCATTTCACATTCTATCCCTATCTGAAATCTAACTTTTTTCATAATTTTGCAAAACTTAATAAGCTATATTATTAAATTACAACGATTTGAAATATGTAGAGTAGAAAACAATTAGAAAACCAAAGGGTTTTTGAGTCTGCTCAATTTGCAACTTTCTAGCTTATGGCTAACCAGTTACCTACACTTTGCTTCGCTTCGCACAATGCAGGCAAAATTGCTGAAATGCGAGCCCTTTTAGCTAACCATTTTCACATAATTGGGCTAAATGACATTGGCTGCCACGAGGAGCTGCCTGAAACTAACGATACAATTGCAGGCAATTCGGCACAAAAAGCTATGTATGTATGGCAAAATTACCAAATTGCTTGCTTTGCCGATGACTCAGGCCTGGAAGTAGAAGCCCTTGACGGTGCCCCTGGCGTACACTCTGCCTATTATGCAGGTTTGCCTAAGGATGATAAAAAAAATATTACACTTTTATTAAAAAACTTACATCAGCACAGCAACAGAAATGCACGATTTGTGTGTGTTATTTCCTTAATACAGGAAGGTACACTTTGGCAATTTGAAGGAGAAGTAAAAGGGACTATTATAGATACACCAAGAGGAATAAACGGCTTCGGTTATGATCCAATTTTTGTACCTCAAGGCTACATGCAAACCTTTGCAGAAATGGATAAACAAACTAAAAACCTAATAAGCCACCGAGGCCAAGCTATTCAAAAAATGATTGCCCTAATTACCCAAAAATTATTTTAGTAACAAAAAAATACTTTTTTTGCCAAAAAGAGTTTCTTTTTTTCCTTCTTTTACGTATTAATGTGGTGTGCTTATTTGACTAATAACTACTTTGTAGTTTTGTAAACTATGTTTAACCTAATAAAAGTTAAGCGAATGTTCAAACCAATTTTCTATCTCGTGATAGGTATAGTACTTATTAGCGTATCTCTTACCGCAATCGCTCAAAAAGATAAAGACAAAAAACCGACTAATAACCGTAACATTACTGTACCTGGTGTTTACAAAGAGGACTCCGACCAAGACGGAGTTCCCAACGTACGCGATAAATGCCCTAACACACCTAGAGGAATACAAGTTGATGAGTTCGGTTGCCCTCCTGATAGAGATGGCGACGGCATCTATGATTACTTAGATGAATGCCCTGACATTCCAGGAATACCCCTGTTCAAGGGTTGCCCTGATACCGACGGAGATGGCATTCCTGATAAAGACGACCTCTGCCCCGATGTTCCTGGTCCAAAGTACAACAGAGGTTGTCCTGAAAAAGCTCGTGAGGAAGACCGCGATAAAGATGGCACATTTGACAAAGACGACCTCTGCCCTGAAACCCCTGGTCCGAGAACAAATAGGGGCTGCCCTGAAGTAATTAAGCAAGAAGAGAAAGTAATTTTAGAAAAAGCTAGCCGTGTGCTGTTCGAGACTGCCAAAGCAGAAATAAAGCCCGTTTCCTTTCCTATCTTAGATGAGTTGGTTGCTTTGCTAAAAAAATATCCAAACTCTTATATCAACTTAGAAGGACATACCGATAGTGAGGGAGAAGAAGAGGCTAATATGATACTCTCTAACAATCGTGCTAATGCTGTACGTCAATACCTTATAAATAAGGGTATAGAACCGCACCGCATAGAAGCCAAAGGGTTCGGGGAAACGCGTCCTATCGATACAAATGCTACTCCCGAAGGCAGACAACGCAACCGACGCGTAGAAATGAATATTATTAGTAGGTAAAACATAGTCTTCATATGAAACCTTGTTTGTATCAAAGTAAGCAAGGTTTCAATTTCTGTGAAATCTAGAAAAACAATTTGATAAAATTTAACGTTTTGAAATCTAAATACCTTTACTTTTTTAAGAACAGATATGTTACCAACACTTATTATTTCTACTTCATCCCGCAAAAATAGCAACAGCCTACGCGTAGCTCGGTACTTACAACAACTTTGCCAACAAGAAAATGCTACCACACAAATCGTAGATTTTGAAAATTATGATATACCTAATGTAGGACGGGGTTCTATTCAAAAAGAGAAACTTACTACCTTTCAAGCGGAGTTGATAGAAAAATGGCATAAAGCACAAGTCATTATTTGGGTATTACCCGAATACAACTGGAGTACGAACGCTGAAGTAATTAACCTTTTTCACCAAATTGCAAGCAAAGATTTTAGCTACCTGTTAGACAATAAAATCTTTGCTTTGGTAGGGGTCTCTGCGGGGCGTGGCGGTAGAATTCCTTGTTTAGATATTACCACAGTATTAAACAAGGTAATTAGCTTTAGTAATAAGTTCAGTGTTATTTCTCCTCGCTTGTTAGAGTCGCATGAAACCGACCAAAACCTTGACGAGCAAGGTAATAGCTTAGGTAACTCGCTCTATGAAACAACCGCACAAAGTTTTGTAAAGTATACCTATACTCTTGCTCAAAAATGGAACTTTGAAGAAGTGTTAGCTTAAACAACACTTAAAAATCGTACAGAGAGATAACACTAAGAAGCCTTAAAAACTTTTATGTGTTATCTCTTTTACTTTTCGGACGCAAGCATGTAATAAATTCCTAAAAAAAGCGTATTTTTGTAAGTAGATTCGTTACATTTAGCTACTCAGAATATGAGAAACCTTCAGTTATTCTATCTCTTAGGGCTATTAGTTATTCTAACCCACACTACGAAAGCCCAAAAGCAAGCAGTACCCCTGGCTCATGCCCAAGAGCTTGCCTCACAAATACGCTTTATTCCTAATCAAAATCAATGGGATGCCTCGGTGATCTACAGAGCTTCTATTCCTTCGGGCTATCTATTTTTGAAAAAAAATGCTTTACAATATAGTTTTTACGATGTTAATGCTTTGCGTGAACGCCACTACAATCGTGATAAGAACAAGAAATTTACAGATAGTATTCAAGCCTGTAGCTTTGAAATAGAAATCGTGGGAGCTAATCATAATACCATTTTAATACCTCAAAAACCTCACCCAGAAAAATATAACTTTTTTTTAGGAGATAATCCTAATGAATGGGCAACTGACTTACCTGCTTTTAGCGAATTGATTTACAAAGATATTTACCCTAATATTGACCTTCGCATCTTTGAACATTACCACAACTTGAAATATGAATTTATTTTACACCCACAAGCTAATCCCGACCAAATTCGCTTGAAATATAACCATGTAAGCAAAATATCCTTAGAAAATGGGCACTTGCTCATAGAAACACCTTTAATGAAAATTGTAGAGAAAAAGCCTCATACTTTTCAAAACATTAGCGGTAAAATCCTTGAAATACCTTCGGCTTTTCAGCTGAAAGACCAAACTATTACTTTTAGTATAGGACAATATGACAAAAAACAAACCCTTACCATAGACCCTGAACTTATTTTTTCTACCTACTCTGGATCCAGAGATGATAACTGGGGCTTTACAGCAACCTACGACAAGGCTGAAAACTTTTACTTGGGAGGTATTGTATTCGGAGGGCGCTTTCCTGCTACCACAGGAGCTTTTCAGGTAGGTTTTTCAGGAAATATTGATGTAGTAATCATGAAATTTAGTAGTGATGGTAGAAATCTAATTTACAGTACTTTTTTAGGTGGAAACGATGCGGATGTACCCCATAGTCTGGTTACTGATGCTAACGATCAACTAGTGGTTTTTGGTACAACAGGTTCTACTAACTTTCCACGCCAAAATGCCTTCCAAAATACCTTTCGAGGAGGAGCAGGCAATACCGCACCTATCGGTGGAATTACATTTAATAATGGTACGGATTTATTTGTAACTAAATTTAACTTCAATGGTAACGGTCTAGTAGGTTCTACCTATTTGGGAGGTAGTGCTAATGATGGCTTGACCGAAGACAATTTTTCAGTTATTTACAATTATGGAGATAACTTTAGAGGTGATATTTATGTAGATACCCAAGGAAATATTTACGTAGCTACAATTACTGCCTCTAGTAATTACCCTTTGCTCAATGCCTTCAAAAATAGCATTACAGGTACTCACGATGGCGTAATCTCTAAACTTAATACTAACCTCTCTGCTCTCATTTGGAGTACTTACTATGGAGGAAATGGATATGAAGCCATCTACAACCTCAAGGAAGGCCCCACAGGAGATATTTATATCTGTGGAATGACTAATAGCAACAATTTACCCACACAACCAGGCGCATTTAGGCAGAATTTTTTAGGAGTAGAAGATGGTTTTATTGCACGCTTTACCGCTAACGGCTCTCATGTGCAAACTACTTACATAGGTACAAACCAAGCTGACCAATGCTATTTTATTGATTTTGACACCGATGGCAACCTATACACTTTTGGAATAAGTTTAGGAAATTATCCTGTAAGCAATGCTAATTACTCTAATCCTAACTCCAAGCAATTTTTGCAAAAAATTCGTGCCGACCTGTCGCAAGGAATTCTTTCTACCGTGATTGGC
>JANWZA010000042.1 GCA_025054775.1 Microscillaceae bacterium | reverse complement strand
CCATTTGCGCCAATCAATCCAATTTTATCCCCTGCATGAATTTGAAAACTTACATTCCTATACAAAAAACGATTACCAAAAGCAAAACCTACGTTATTCAACGTTATCATACTACAAAAATAGATAAACCTACTGCATTTTTATCTTGTTTTCTACAAAAATTTTGTAATTTCATGCCATGATCAAGAAGACCATTTTTATCTCTACATTAGGTACAGGAAATTATGACTCTACCACCTATACCTATCAAAATCAATCTGCACAACCTACTAAATTTGTTCAGAAGGCTATCCTTGAGCTAGTTTCAAAAGTAAACAACGTAAAGATAGATGAAGTACTTATTTTTACTACATCCAAGGCTAAAGAAAAACACTATACTGCACTGGTTCAAGAGTTCGAATCTCTAAATATATCCCCTGAACCTGTTGATATTATAGAAGCCCAAAATACAGCAGAGATATGGAATATTTTTACAACTATCTACCAGAATATACCCGAAAATAGCCAACTAATAATAGATATTACGCATGCATTCAGATACATGCCCATGCTTTTAGTCATTTTGCTGCCATATAGCAAGATGCTTAAAAACATAGAAGTAATAGGAATTTACTACGGTGAGTTTGAAAAATCGCGAGAAAATAACCCTATTATTGATATTACTTCTTTTCATACCCTTCAAGAATGGACGCTAGCCACGTATGATTTTATTAAAAATGGAAATGCAAAATATTTGGCAAGTTTAGCGCATTTAGCGCAAACTCAAATCAAACCTATGCTTGCAGAAACGAAAGACAAAGATGCCAATGCAAGCATTACTCGCAGTATTGCTAAAAAACTTAAAGAATTCACAGAATACATTGAGGTATGCCGCTCTAAAAAACTAATTGAAGGTAATTTTGCTGATGTAGCCCATCAAATTGAAAGTATAAGCCAAGATTTTATCCCTGCTTTTACGCCGCTCTTTGATGAAATAAAGGGGGTAATGTCTAATTACAAGAAAAACACATTAGAAAATCAGCTGCATGCAGTTGAGTATTGCATACACAAAGGTAAAATTCAGCAAGCAGCGACTTTTTTGCATGAATATGTAACCTCATTTGTGGCAAAAAGTATAGGTGAGAATTATGAGGATAAAGACATAAGAAAAGACATAAGAGAGGTAATTTCGGGTTATTTGAGTTTTACAGGTCAAGGTAAAGAAAGACAGAAATGGAGTTACAAATTAAAAGATAAACCCAAAGAAGATGAATTGTTAGATAAAATAGACCGCATCCCAAACTCTAAAGAAATAGCCAAAGTAAGTTCGAGTCTTAGCAATTTGAGAAATGACCTAAATCATGCAGGATATACTAAAACGCCATCATCTTACGATAAAATGCTTAAAAATCTAACAAGTTACTATAGTAAGATCACTCAAAAACTCGCAGAAATTCCAACTATTGAGTCAACCTCTGAAATTAAACCTGTTCAAGAACGATTTTTGCTTAACTTCACTAACCATAAGTTTGAAGGATGGACAGATAAGCAAAAAGAAGCGGCAATTCGTCAGTTTGG
>JANWZA010000060.1 GCA_025054775.1 Microscillaceae bacterium | reverse complement strand
TTCTCAAAAAGTACTTCAAAATATTATTGCAAAAAGAGAAAAAGTACTTCAAAATATTATTGCACAAAGAGAAATAGAGATTATTCGCCATGCGATGGATTTGAATAATCCTACTACCCGTAAATTTGCGGTAAAATTAGCCCAAAAATATCCTGGTGATTATAATCTGAACCAAGTGTGTGCTATTTGGAATTTTTGCAAACAAAATTGGAAATATGTAAGCGACCCGCGTGGTATCAACTATGTAGCCAAAGCCAGCGAAAGTATAGAATTAGGTCTTTCAGGTGATTCCTGAATACATACTACCTAATGCCATTGATCCGGTATAATTAATAGAAAAGCTGCAATGTTTTTAATAGATAAATTCATAATTCTGTGTATTTAGTTAAATATTAATCCTGCTTTGTTGATTAAGTGTAATTGCCATCAACGGTCGTGGGCTTGGCGAAGGCAGGGATTGAACAGCACCACACTTCACATAAGCACAAAAGTAAATAAAAAGCATTTCACTAAAAATTAGCACATCACCCCCGTTTCGTCAAGCCTATGTTGGCAGTAGCCACTCTTTTTTTCATAAACGATTTAGTCTTTTAAGAACATTACTTCTCTCGATTTTATATTTGCTTTCCTTACCTCTCTTGTTCCCCATTCTTCTTCTAATACAATCGCAACTACGTTAATCGCTACCGAAATACCATACATACTATCAGGGTTTTTGATGCCAATGTAGTAAGTTTGTCCTGCGCCACCATTCATTTTAACAATTCCTGACTTGATATTTTCTCTTATTCCGCTTATTTGATATCTATATGCGGCTTTGGCTTCAAATAATCTACTGTTTTCGTAATCAAGAAAGATAACAAGAATGTCAATGTTAGTATTGCTTTTTTCATTTTTAGGTTGTTTTTGTGGTTACTGCCAACATATATTATTTATGCGAACTTTAGTTCGCGTTTTTCGCATTCCTTAGATTATCTAAGGGGCTTTGCCCCCTTTGAATAGTTCTGTTACTGACGTGAGTGTATCTTTCAGTTGTTTTGAGAACTGTTTGTCCTAAAAGTTCTTGAATAATACGACTGTCCCGAAATTACGAAAAGTATTTGAATAAACAAAGAAATATACTTTTTTTAATGCTTTTTTACGAAAATATTTTACCCTTTCTCCATTTGGAGAAAAGCTAAGGCTCTTTTTTATCCAAAAGTGTGATTTCTTGGGCAATTATTTCTGTAACATAACAGTTTTACCCTCTTCTTTGCTTGGTAAGCGCGTGTTTTGAGCTTGTCTTCTATGTAGGCAAGGCTACCCTTGTGCAGATATTTCTCTGCCAAATCCGCTAAACTACGCCACGCCAAAACGGTGTACCATTCTGTATGCGACTGCTTTTGTCCTTGTGCATCTTTGTAAAGTTCGGTAGTTGCCAAAGAAAACTTAGCTACCTTTACCTCACCTGCCAAAATTTGTTATTGTTTTCAAATGTATGATAGATTATTTAGGTTAGCCCAGACTATCATTTTAATTTAAGATGATACCAGTGATAAATGACTTTTTTAGAAAAAGTTGTGGCACGCCTGAATAATCTACTCACTCTCCTTCTGAGCCA